>NZ_JBVKDQ010000013.1:0-289706 GCF_055633755.1 Amycolatopsis sp. NPDC114484
CATTCCGAACCCGGAAGCTAAGCCTGACTGCGCCGATGGTACTGCAACCGAAGGGTTGTGGGAGAGTAGGACACCGCCGAACTCAACATGAGAAGAAGGGGCGGGACCCCGGTCGAGAACCTGAAAAGGTTTTCCCGGAGTCCCGCCCCTTTTTTTCATGCTCGAAAACGGCAGGCCGAAACGAAGGCCCGCCAGCGTCACTCCGGCCGGCGCAGCAGGTACGTGTCCATGATCCACCCGTGCCGCTCCCGTGCCGCGGCCCGCGTCTTCCGGATCTTCGCCGCCAGCTCGTCATCCAGCGGACCGGACAGCAAAATCTCGTCCGGCGTCCCGACGTACGCGCCCCAATAGATCCACAATCCCTGGCCCGCATACTGATCGAACGTGGTGTGCGCGTCGAGCAGCACGAAGACGTCATCAGTGTCACTCGGCCAGCCGTCCGCCAGCCGGCGACCCGTCGTGAGCTGCACCGCGCGGCCGATCTGGTTCATCGTCGTCCGATGCCGTGCGACCAGCGCGGAAATACTGCTGATCCCCGGCACGACCTCGTAGTCGAACGCCACATTCCCGCGCGCCAGGACGGCCTCGATCAACGCGATGGTGCTGTCGTACAGCGCTGGATCGCCCCAGACGAGAAACGCGCCGGTCTCGCCGTCAGCCAGTTCATCGCGGATCAGCTGCTCGTAGACGTCGGTGCGGAGCTGGTGCCAGTCGGCGACCGCGGTGCGGTAGTCGGCGGGCGTCCGGTCGCGGTCCGGGTCCTTCGCGTTCACCACGCGATACCCCGGCCGATTCACGAACCGCTCCAGGATCTCCTGGCGCAGCTGCACCAGGTCGGCTTTCGCGCTGCCCTTGTCGAGCACGAAGAACACGTCGACACGATTGAGCCGGTCGATTGCCTGCACCGTGAGGTGTTCCGGGTCGCCGGCGCCGATCCCGATCGCGTAGATCTTCCGCATCCTTGCAGTCTCTCCCGGCGGGTAACCGGGTTCACCAGAGGGTCCACTGGCATGCCGCTACCCCCTAGGGGTATAAAGGAGTCATCAGTGAAGAGCACGATAGGGAGTGTGGCGATGACCGAAGCGACTTACACCGTTGAGGGCATGACCTGCGGGCACTGCGTCGGATCGGTGAAAGAGGAGGTAGGCGGCCTGACCGGCGTGCAGACGGTCGACGTCGACCTCACCACCGGCGCCGTGAAGGTCACCAGTTCGGAGCCGCTTTCGCGCGAAGCCGTCGAGGCTGCCGTCGCTGAAGCCGGCTACCAGGTCGTCGCGTAAAAAGGAGTGAGATGAGCACCACGACACCAGCCCCCGTGCAGTCGGTCGAACTCGCCATCGGCGGGATGACCTGCGCGTCGTGCGCTGCTCGGGTCGAGCGGAAGCTCAACAAGGTCGAGGGCGTCAGTGCGAGCGTGAACTACGCGACCGAGAAGGCGCACGTCGAATACCCCTCCACCGTTTCGGTCGACGACCTGGTGGGTGTCGTCGAAGCGACCGGCTACACCGCGCAGGCGCCGCAACCGGAGAAGCCGGAAGAACCCGAGCAGGACGAGACACGGCCGCTGCGCGACCGGCTCCTCTACTCGGCGATCCTCACGGTGCCGGTGATCGTGCTGGCGATGGTCCCCGTGCTGCAGTTCACGAACTGGCAGTGGCTGTCGCTGACGCTCGCCGCGCCGGTCGTGGTCTGGGGTGCGTGGCCGTTCCACCGCGCCGCGTGGACCAACCTCCGGCACGGTGCGGCGACGATGGACACGCTGATCTCGCTCGGCGTCTCGGCCGCCACGCTGTGGTCGCTGTACGCGCTGTTCTTCGGTATGGCCGGGATGCCCGGCCTGCGGCACGGCTTCGAGTTCAGCGTGTCCGGGAGATCCGGGACCGACAACATCTACCTCGAGGTCGCGGCGGGAGTCACCACGTTCATCCTCGCCGGCCGCTATTTCGAGGCGAGGTCCAAGCGTCGCTCCGGCGCTGCGCTCCGGGCCCTGCTCGAACTCGGTGCGAAGGACGTGACGGTCCTGCGCGACGGTCGCGAGCAGCGGATCCCGGTCGAACAGCTGCGGGTCGGGGACACGTTCGTGGTGCGGCCCGGCGAGAAGATCGCGACCGACGGAGTGGTTACCGACGGTGGCTCGGCAGTCGACGTCAGCATGATCACCGGGGAATCCGTGCCGGTCGAGGTCGCGGTGGGTGACGGGGTGACCGGAGCGACGGTGAATGTCGGCGGCCGGATCGCCGTGCGCGCCACCCGGGTCGGCGCGAACACGCAGCTCGCGCAGATGGCCCGGCTCGTCGAAGAAGCGCAGAACGGCAAGGCCGCGGTGCAGCGACTGGCCGACCGCGTCTCGGCGGTGTTCGTGCCCATCGTCTTGGTACTGGCGCTGGCAACGCTGATCGCCTGGCTGCTGACCAGCGGAAACGTCGCCGAGGCGTTCACCGCCGCGGTCGCGGTGCTGATCATCGCCTGCCCCTGCGCACTGGGGCTCGCGACACCGACCGCGCTGCTGGTCGGCACCGGTCGCGGCGCGCAGCTCGGGATTCTGATCAAGGGTCCGGAGGTGCTCGAGTCCACTCGCCGCGTCGACACCGTGGTGCTCGACAAGACCGGGACCGTCACGACCGGGCGAATGAGCCTGGTGGACGTCCACGTCGGGGAAGGCGTCACGGAGCGCGAACTGCTGCGTTATGCGGGGGCGGTCGAGCACGCTTCGGAGCACCCGATCGCGAAAGCGATCGCAGACGGTGCTCGCGAACGGGTCGGTGATCTCCCGTCCGCGACGGAGTTCCGGAACACCGAGGGCCTCGGCGTCTCCGGCCTCGTGGAGGGTGCGGCTGTCCTCGCCGGCCGAGCGGCGTTCCTTGCGGACTGGAGCGTCAAGGTCGACGACCGGCTCACCCAGGCCAAGGCCGCAGCGGAAGAGCAAGGCGCGACGGCGGTATTCGTCGCCTGGGACGGCGTGGCACGAGGCGTGCTGGTGGTCGCGGACACGATCAAGCCGACGTCAGCACAAGCCGTTGCCGAACTTCAGGCGCTAGGGCTGCGTCCAGTCCTGCTGACCGGCGACAACGCTGGTGCCGCGCGGGCGATCGCGGACGCCGCGGGCATCACTGAGGTCGTGGCCGAGGTACTGCCCGAGGAGAAGGTCGCCGTGATCAAGCGACTGCAGGCCGAAGGTCGGGTGGTGGCCATGGTCGGTGACGGTGTCAACGACGCCGCCGCGCTCGCCCAAGCCGACCTCGGACTGGCCATGGGCACCGGAACGGACGCGGCGATCGAAGCCGGCGACCTGACCCTGGTCCGAGGCGACCTGCGCGCAGCGGTCGACGCGATCCGCCTCGCTCGCCGCACGCTCGGCACGATCAAGGGAAACCTGTTCTGGGCGTTCGCCTACAACGTCGCGGCACTGCCGCTGGCGGCGTTCGGCCTGCTCAACCCGATGATCGCGGGCGCCGCGATGGCGTTCTCGTCGGTGTTCGTGGTGTCGAACAGCCTCCGCTTGCGACGGTTCCGGGCGGCGTGATTCGTTCTGGGAACGGGCCAGTGGCGGGATTTCCCGCTGCTGGCCCGTTTTCGCGTTCGCTGGGTACTGCGCTTCGGCAGCTGCGGATCGCTGGCTGCTGAGCTTTGAGCGTTACGGATCGCTGGTTGCTGAGCTTTGACAGTTACGGATTGCCGGGCGCTGATCTGGCCAAAGCGGCACCCTTTGCCTCGGACTTGGTGAGGCGCTGGGAACACCGGACTGCTCGTGCGCTGAGCACCGGGTTTACCGACAGCCGCGCGCCGGGAACCAACTGGGCCTTGCGTCAGGAACGCATCAAGCGGGCAAATCGCGCCGGGAGACCCGGACTTCAGACCTGCTTCCCTCCGCCCGCAGCGGAGGGCTTGGACGCGGCCTCACGGCAAGACCGTAACGCCGGACTACCGGCACTCACGCGCTGCGGAACGAGCCGCGAGTTACGTCAGGAACGCACCAGCCGGGCGATCGCGTCGGAGGCTTCGCGCACCTTCAGGTCCGCTTCCTCCCCGCCCGCCGCCGCGGCCTGGACGACGCAGGTCGCCAAGTGCTCGTCGAGCAGCTCCAGCGAGAAGGACTGCAACGCCTTCGTCGCCGCGGACACCTGGGTCAGGATGTCGATGCAGTACTTGTCTTCCTCGACCATCCGCTGCAGGCCGCGGATCTGGCCCTCGATCCGGCGAAGGCGCTTGAGGTAGGCCTCTCGTTCACTGCCGTAGCCGGTCATCGCACATCGTCCCTTTTCTCGGCATCCCCGTTGGTTCACCCCTGAGTATACCCACCCGGCGTATCCGGGGCCGGTGTTCAGCCAGAGGTGGTGACCGCAGTGACTCCGACAAGCGTCGGTGTGCGGCATCGGCTCGGCACCGGAGTGCGGGCGTGCCTTGGCGCGGCATGTGCTGTGGCCACGGTTTGTATGTCTGCCCAGCGTATCCCGAGGTCAGCGCTCAGCCGGTGGGGTGATCTCAGTGACGTCGGCGACGCGGTGGTACGCGTCGTTGGTTCTGCACAGAGGAGCCGTCCCATCGCAGCGACCAACCGCCGAGCACGCCCACCCCGGCTTGCCCGGGCCGGTGCTTAGCCAGCGGGGGTGGCCGAGATGAGCGCGGACAATCGGGCGAGTTTATGCATCAGGGACAGTCCTTCGGGCTTGTTCTCGCGGCGGATGGCGTTGCGCAGGACCACGCGATTCGTGCGGCGGCACTGGTCGCGCACAAGGTCGCGGCTCATGGTGGCCATCCGTCGAGCGCCGACGGCGGGTCCACGGCTGGCGTTCGACCGGGGATCACCTGGGTAGTTTCGATAAGCGCGGAGGTGTCGGGATGCGGGTTCGTCGCTTGCGATGGCTGCCCGCCGATCGGGCCCCGCAGGCAGCCACGGCTGGCGTTCGACCGGGGATCACCTGGGTGATCTTCGATAAGCGCGGAGGCGTGGGGATGCGGGTTCGTCGCTTGCGATGGCTGCCCGCCGATCGGCCCCCGCAGGCAGCCAGGGCTGGTGCTCGACCGGGTGGGGTTCACCCAGGGACTTCGATAAGCGCGGCGGTGTTTGGGCACCGGTTCGGCGCGAGGTGGCGCTGGTGACGGCTGCCCGCCGAGCGGGCCTCTGCGGGCAGCCAGGGCTGGTGTTCAGCCAGTCGGGGCGGCCTCGGTGACTTCGGTGAGCGCGGAGGTCCGTCGTTGGTTCGGCACGGGGGTGCCGTCCGGGGCGAGGTCGGCGTTCGCGGTGGCCAGCAGTTCGCGGGCACCGCGCAGTGCGGCCTTCACCCGCTGCTGGACAGCGGCGAGTTCGGCGACCCGTTGTTCGGCGTCGGCGACGACTCGGGCGGCGTGGTCGGTGGCTTGGCCGACGTGCGCGTCGGCCTCGGCGCGGGCGGTGGCGGTGCGGTCGGCAATTTCGCGGAGTGCGTCGGTGCGACGGTCGGCCAACGTGCGCGTGAGGTGTTCTTCGAGCCGTCGGCGTTCTTTCGCTGCCGCTTCGTCGGCAGCTTTGCGTTCTTCGACTGCGCGGCGCAGCAGATCTTCGTGTTCTCGCCGTTGCTGCACGCGGTCCGCGGAAACGGCTTCGACGAGCGCGCGTTCCTTTTCGGTGAGGCGGACGGCTTCCGCCTTGGCGTCGGCGATGATCCGCGCGGCGGTGTCCTCTGCCCGCGCGGTGATCTCCGCGGCTTCCTCGCGCGTCAGCTCGACCATGCGGCGGGAGCGTTCCTGCAATGCGTCCGGCTCGATGGGGGTGCGGCTGATCCGGTCGACCGTCGCGCGCAGTTCGCGATTGCGCTCGGCGAGTTCGGCGGCCTGTTGTGCCGCGGCGTCGCGTTCTGCGGCCAGGCGCCGGAATTCCGCCTCGACCCACGTGACGAATTCTTCGACCTGGCCGCGCTGATAGCCGCGCCAAGCCGAGTCGAAGGACGGCCGGACGGACATCAGATCCTCGCCACCGCCGGGGGCCATGCTCTCACCTCCCATTTGGATGGTTTCTCCTCGGCGCTCGTTTTTCTTGCCGCACCGGGGTTTCCGCACTGCCTCCAGTGTGCCTGAAGTCCGGCGATCCGTGTGAGTCCGGGGCGGGTCAATCTTCGAGCGGGTCCTCGGTGCCCGTCGCGGTGCTTCGCACGCCGGGCAATTCGGCCAGTTCCGCGGTGAGTTCGGGAAGATCGCCGCGCCCCTGCAACAGCAACGTGACGACCGCGATCCGTTGTCCCTCTTCGGAAACTGTTTCGCGGTCGACCGCCACCCGGTGGACGGCCCAGCCCCGATCGGTGCAAGTGGCGAGCACGGCTCGCAGCACGCCGTGCCCGTCCGCATAACTCAACCGGAGGATCGGCGGCTGCCGCCGATGGCGCGCGACGAACCGGGAAAGCCGCGGGAATCCGCGAGTGATCACCACGAGCCCGGCGGTCGTCGCGACGGCCAGCACCGGCAGCCCGGCACCGCACGCGACTCCGACGGCCGCGGCGAGCCAGACGGTCGCGGCGGTCGTGAGGCCGCGCACCGCGTCGCGGCGCACGAAGATCAGCCCGCCGCCGACGAACCCGATGCCGGACACGATCTGCGCGGCGATCCGCGACGGGTCGAGCGCGACGTGCTCGATGCCGAGCAAATCGGCGAAGCCGTATTTCGACACCAGCATGAAGACCGCCGACCCGACGCCGACCAGCGTGTGCGTGCGCAGGCCGGCTTGTTTGTTGCCGACCTCGCGCTCGATGCCGATCACCGTGCTCAGCAGCAGGGCGAGCAGCACCGGCGGCAGCAGTTCCCACTGTTCGCCGGTGGACCAGAGAGCATGCACGGACGTACCTCCTCGCCCGTCACTGTGCCCGGCCCGCGGAGAGCCCGCGCGCCCGGCCCGGCGGGCACGCCTAAGCTCGGGCAATGGCCCGTTACTTCGACGTGCACCCGCAGAACCCGCAGCGCCGCGCCCTCGCCCAGGTCGTCGACCTGCTGCGCGACGACGGGCTCATCGCCTACCCGACCGACTCGTGCTTCGCGCTCGGCTGCCGCATCGGCAACCAGCAGGGGATGGAACGGATCCGCACCATCCGCAAGCTCGACCACCGGCACCACTTCACGCTCGTCTGCCAGGACTTCGCCCAGCTCGGCCAGTTCGTGCACATCGACAACGCGGTGTTCCGCGCCATCAAGGCCAGCACGCCCGGCCCGTACACGTTCATCCTCCCGGCGACGAAGGAAGTCCCGCGGCGGCTGCTGCACGCCAAGAAGAAGACCGTCGGCGTGCGGATCCCCGACCACGTGGTGACCCAGGAACTGCTCGGCGAACTGGGCGAGCCGATCCTGTCGAGCACGCTGCTGCTGCCCGATTCCGGCGAGCCCCTCACCCAGGGCTGGGAGATCAAGGAAGAACTCGACCACGTCCTGGACGCCGTGATCGACTCCGGCGACTGCGGCGTGGAACCCACCACGGTGATCGACTTCTCCTCCGGAGAGGCGGAGGTCGTGCGGCACGGGGCGGGAGACCCGTCCCGGTTCGAGTGAGCGGGGTCGTCATCGGTTTCTTGCCTCCTGACGGGTTCTTGATCGGATCCTGATTCGGGTGTTGCGCGGACGGTGGTTTTGCGCCACTCGGCGCGAACGCTGTTGACGCGGATTGCTCGGCTCGACGGCTGCTCATGACAACTTCTTGACGTGACGGTCCTTGAGACGGCGGCTGCGGAGATGGGCCGCGCGAAGCGACGGCTGCGGACGACGGCGGCTCGAACCGTCTGCTGTCGGCTCGGAACATTTCCGGCGACGTTGCAGCGGGGGTCGCTTGACCCGACTGCCGTCAACTGCCGTCTGCTCAGGGCCGCTGCGGATGCGAGCGCACCCTGGTGCAGGCCGCCGGAAGTGCCGACAGCGGAGTGGCAGCGGACCGGTCGCGCGGTTTGCTGGCGAACGTCCTCCTAATGCAGGTTGTGGATAGTTATCGCGGTTCGAGACGTCGCGGTCGTGGTCGCGAAAATCTCGATGGCGACCGCCTCGGCGGTGATCGGCGCGATCCGGTGACGCGTCTGGCGTGAAGCGCAGGGATCGTCGCCGCGCGGGCGCTCTTTCTCAGCCCCGGCCCCGGCCCGGCCCGACCTCAGCCCCGGCCCCGGCCATGGCTCTCCGGCTTCCCGTTGGCGCGGTCCGCAGCCATGCCTCGCTGTCGCTGTCATCAGCGGATGCAGTGTCCTTCAGGCTCGGGCCGCGGGTGGGTGCGGGCTGGCACGGTGGCGCGGCTCAACCTGGAGGGACAGCGGCGGATAGCGGCCGATCGATGCCGAAGCGGGCTGGCAGAGACCGGCACAGGGGGTCCGCGCTTTCAGATGTGTCCGATCAGTGCTCCTCTCTTATGTCGAATGCGTGGCAGATCAGGCGCACGGGGCGGGCGAAACCGGGCGCCGTCGAAGTGATCGCACGGTGGCCTCCGCGGGGGCGTTGAGCAGGCGGGACAGGGCATCGGCGAGCGGGACCTCCGACGTGGAATGCCAACCGACGACAGCGTCCGGCCGCAGCAGCAGTGCGCCGTCGGCAGGCAGTTCCGTCTCGGCCAGCCACCCCTCGTCCGATATCGGAACGAGGCGAAGGCCCAGGCGGTCGGCTTCGGCTTTCCAGCGGACGTTGTCCGGGCCGGTGAGCAAGGCGAGGCCGGGGCCTGCCAAGTCCACTGTGGACGTCGTGGCGTCGAGCCAAGCGTGGGGAACTCGGGTACCTGGACGGCCGGCTGGGCCGTACCGGTCTTCCGGTGCGGGACCGCGTCCGTCCGGCACGAAGGCACCGTGTTCGTACTGCACGCCGAACAGCGCGGCGAGCGGGTCGATGCGCGGCGCGTCCTCGCTGGTGATCGTGGCGATCATGGTGCCGAGATGGCCGCTGGTCATGCTCGAGAACTCCGCCGTCGCGTACCCGATCGGGTATCGCTCGGCGTGGTAGGTGTCGAGCAGGGCGGGCGTCGCTGTGCCGGCCAGTACCGCGGCGAGCTTCCAGGCGAGGTTGGCGACGTCTGCGATCGCGGTATTCGCACCCGCGGCGGCCATCGGCGGCATCGCGTGCGCGGCGTCGCCCGCCAGGAAGACCCGGCCGGAGGAGAACTGGTCGGCCACGTACATCCCCGACTCCCAGCGCATCAGGCTCAGCACCTCGACCTCGAGGTCCGGCACGCCGACGACGGTGCGCAGCAACTCGCGCCAGCCCTCCTCTCCCAGGGATTCCGAGCCGGGGAAGTCAGAGGTGGAGAAGAGCCACCGGTCGGTGCCGTTGACCGACACGAAAGCGCCGGAAGCGGCTGGGTTTTCGATCCGGCACAGGTTGAACGGCTTGTCCCGGACGAGCTCGGCGAGATCGGCGCGGAAACAGACGTCGAGATTGTCGGCCAGGTGCCCGTGCCCGCTGCGCGGAATGCCCAGCGCGGTGCGGATCGGACTGCGCGCGCCGTCCGCAGCGACCAGATAGTCGGCGCTGACCTGGTACGGCGCGCCGCCGGCTGGGCGCAGTTCGGCGGTGATCCCGGCGTCGTCCTGCTCGAACGACACCAGTTCGGTGCCGAACCGGACTGACACGCCGCGCTCCACAGCGGCCTGCCGCAGCACTGGTTCCAGCACGTCCTGCGGGCACAGCACGCTCGGCGCGGGACTGAGGTCGGGCATTTTCGCGTGCTGGTTCAGCCGTTCGCGCAAAGTGTCGGTGACCTCCGGCCAGGTCGCGTCGGCCAGCGTCGTGCCGGAGAGCATCCCGGTGAACGACGCGAGCGGTGCGCTGGCCCGCTCGATCTCGTCGATGAGGCCGAGTAGGCGGAACACCTCCGTGCTGCGCGGATTGAACCGGCGTGCTTTCGGCTGCGGGGACGTGCCGGCGTGCTTCTCCACCAGCACCGGTGCCACCCCCTCGCGGTGAAGCAGTAGCGCCGCGGTGAGTCCGGCGATCCCTCCGCCGCAGATCAGTACAGGAATTCGTGCAGTCATTTCGCAACCCCCAGGGTCGTGTACGTCGTACATCTTGTGTACGTTGTACATGACGATGTACTATGTACGCAAGCGGGCTGGAGACAGGGAGATGAATGGGAGATCAAGGGCCGACACCGCCGATTTGGCTGTTGCCTGAGCCGCCGGAACGCGGATGGGGCCTCGGACGAGTCGACATCGTCCACGCGGCCGTGCGCCTGGCCGACCACGGTGGCGCGGAGGCACTCACGATGCGGGCAGTGGCGAAGGAGCTGGGCGCGTCCACTCCGATGTCGCTGTACCGCTACGTGCACAGCAAAGACGGTCTGGTGGACCTCATGCTGGACCTGGCGAACAGCGAGGTGCACACCCCGGAGGTCCCGGGCGAGGACTGGCGGGGCGAGCTGACGGCTGTCGCGGTCGACACGTGGACGATGACGAAGCGGCATCCGTGGTACGCGCGGCTCGTGCACCAGCGGCCTCCGGCGGGTCCGAACGCGAGCCGGCGGACCGAGTTCGTGCTGGCGACGTTCGACCGGCTGGGGCAGGACCTCTCGTCGGCACTCGGGTACGCGCGGTTGCTCGACGGATATGTCACCGGGCAGGCCCTGCAGTGGGCGGAAGAGCGGGCGATGTGGCAGCGCAACGCGTTCGTCGACGTGGTGGACGTGCAGCGGCAGGCGCGGGCCTGGTTCGGTGACGCCGTGTCGGAGGACGGACCGTATCCGTTGCTCGTGCGGGTGCTGGAGAGCTTTCTGGCCGAGCGGCACGACGCGGACGGCGAGGCGGCCGAGGTTGGCGCTGAGGGTGCCGGTGGTGCGGGAACGGGCGCGGAAGCGGACGAGCCTGGCCGGGTGGCCGGTGCCGGTGGGCCGGACGCTGGGCCGGGTGCGGAGGCCGTCGGGCCTGGGCAGGTGCCGGAGGCGAGTCGCGAGATGGCTGAGGCGGGCCGCGAGGTGACTGGCTCTGATCGGGCGGCCGGGGTTCACCGGGGCGGGGCTGGAGCTGGTCGAGGGGGCGGGAGCCGTCCCGAATCGGCTGGGTCTGGTGAGGCGGTCGCCGGGGCTGGGGCTACCGGGCCGGGTCGGGCTGGAAGCGCCGGGGCAGATCGGGCTAGGGCCGCCGGTGTGAGTCGGGCTGGGGCTGGCGCGGCGGTTGGGACTGCTGGGCCGGGTCGGGCCGGGGCTGCCGGGGCGGATGGAACGGGTCGGTCGGCGGGAGCGGAAGCCGCTGCTGACGTGCGAAAGGTTGCCCAGACAGCGGCCGAGGACGCGCAGTTCGAGCTGGGTCTCGAATGTCTGCTGGACGGGATCGCCGCGCGGCTCCGCTAGGTTGGTGCGCCTGGACCTGCTGTGGGGGAGAACGACGTGAAGTTCCTGCTGACGATGCACATGAACCCCGAAGTATGGGAACAGCTGAGCGAGGAAACCCGCCAGGAGGTGATGGACGGGCACGCGGACTTCGTCGCCAAGATCCGCGCGTCCGGCGAGATGATCAACACGCAGGCGCTCGGCGGGCCGGAGGACAGTGCAGTCGTGCGGGTGCGCGGCGGGGTGCCTGCGGTCACCGACGGTCCGTTCGCGGAGTCGAAGGAGTTCCTCGCCGGGTTCTACCTGGTCGAATGCGAGAGCCGCGACCGGGCGCTGGAAGTCGCCGCGATGATTCCCGACGCGGGGATCGACGGGCTCGGCATCGAGGTCCGGCCCGTCGTGTTCTTCGCTGACGCGGAAACACAGCCCGACCTCGGCTGATGACGGACGTCGGCGAGCTGCTCCGGCCGCTCGTGCCGCAGGTGCTCGGGACGCTCGTGCGGCGGTACGGGCAGTTCGAGGCGTGCGAGGACGCGGTGCAGGAGGCGCTGGTCGCGGCGGTCGAGCAATGGTCGACAGGCGAGGTGCCCGACAATCCGCGCGCCTGGCTGCTCACAGTCGCCACCCGGCGGCTGACCGACCTGTGGCGCAGCGAGAGCGCGCGGCGGCGACGCGAAGAAACCGTTGCGGTGCAGGACGTCGCGCTGACCGCGGTCGTGCCCGGGCCGGAGGACGAGCAGCCGCCGGAACAGGACGACACGTTGACGTTGCTGTTCCTGTGCTGCCATCCGGCGGTCACGCCCAGTTCGCAGGTCGCGCTGACGCTCCGAGCGGTCGGTGGGTTGACGACGGCCGAGATCGCGCGCGCGTTCCTCGTGCCGGAAGGCACCATGGCGCGCCGGATCACGCGGGCGAAGGAAAGCGTCGCGGCGGCCGGTTCGACCTTCGCGCCTCCGTCCGCTGAGGACTGGCCGGCTCGGCTGCAGGTCGTGCTGCACGTGCTGTACCTGATTTTCAACGAGGGATACACGGCGACGTCGGGCGAGGATCTGCACCGGGCCGAATTGTCCGAGGAAGCGATCCGGCTGACCCGCGCCGTGCGCGCGTTGCTGCCGGACGACGGCGAGGTCGCCGGACTGCTGGCGCTCATGCTGCTCACCGACGCGCGACGGCCCGCGCGCACCGGGCCGGACGGAGCGTTGACGCCGCTCGCTGAACAGGACCGTCGACAGTGGACGGTGCCGTTGATCGTCGAGGGCCTGGAGCTGGTGAACCGGGTGCTGGGGCAAGGTCCGGTGGGGCCGTACCAGGTGCAAGCCGCCATCGCGGCGCTGCACGACCAAGCCGCGGGTGCGGATTCCACTGACTGGGCCCAGATCCTGGAGTTGTACGGCCTGCTCGAACAGCTCTCGCCCGGCCCAGTGACGACGCTCAACCGGGCGATCGCGGTCGCGATGGTTCACGGACCGGAGAAAGCGCTGGCGCTGCTGGCCACTCTCGAGGACGACGCGCGACTGAAACAGGGCCACCGGCTCGACGCGGTCCGTGCGCATCTGCTCGAACTCGCCGGCGATACCGCGGGCGCGCACGAACACTATCTGCGCGCGGCGAAACGGACGAGCAGCATGCCGGAACGCCGGTACCTCCAGGCAAAGGCGGCGAAGTTCCTTCCACGGGAAGGGTAGGCGGGTCGGGCCAACCGGAGAGCGGACTGTCAGGCGCTCGGGTAAGCGCAGCGAGTTCGGTCAGGCGGCTGGGTTTGTGCGTTCCAGGAGGAATACCCGGATTTCGCGGTGGGCGGCGCGCTCGGCGTAGCGGTCGTAGGCGGGCCAGTAGGAGGCGACGGCGTCCCACATTTCCTGGCGTTCGGCGTCTTTCAGGAGGCGGCCTCGCACCGGCAAGGTGCGGCCGTGGACGGAGACCGTCGCGTCGGGATGGGCCAGGAGGTTCGCCGTCCACGCGGGGTGGTGTTCGCCGCCCCAGTTGGAGCCGATCACGACGAATCCGCCGGAGCGTTCGACGTACAGCAGCGGGACCTGGCGCGGTTCGCCGGTGGTGCGGCCGATGGTGGTGAGCAGGAGGGTGCGCAGCCCGACTGCCGCGCCTACGCCCAGGCGGCCGCCGCTGATGCGGAGTAGCAGGCGGTCCGCGGGCATCATCGCTTGGCCGAACGCCGCGAATGCCTTGCTGCGGCCCAAACCGGCGAACATCCTGCGCAATTCCATGATCGGCAGCTTACGGGGCGGCGAAGGGGCCAGCTGGCGGGGCGGCGTCTCGGGCGGAGGGGGAGGTGGAGTGGCAGTCGCTCGGGCTTGGTTGGTGCGGGGCGGGAGTGCGACGGGGGTGGGCGGAGGAGCGGTGCTGATGGCAGCAGGGGTGTTGGCGGAGAGCGCGTGCGGTTCGCGGTGGGTCGAGTGGCGGGGGAGTGAGGCTGATGGTTGGCAGCCAGAGTGTGGGGACGGCCTCGTGCGGCTGGCGGTGGGCTGGTCGACGTAGGAGAGGTGTTGATGGTTAGCGGCGGGAGTGCGGGGGTGGGCCTCTTGCGGCTCGCGGTGGGTCGAGCGGCGGAGGGGTGGAGAGGCGCTGGTCGTTCAGCGGCGGGAGTGTGACGGAGGGCCGTGGACAGCACGCGGGTGGGCTGATCGGCGGGCAGACGTTTCAGAAGCAGGTGGCGGGGAGGGCCGGATGCTGGGGACGGTGTCCGACACCGACGAGGGGCGAAGAGACTGCTCGGATCGAGTGGCGGGCGGGTCGCAGAGGCCGACATTGGTGAACTGCACTGGCGGCGGGCGTTCGGGGCGGGGAGAAGGGGCGAAGAACCGGCTCGGGTGCGGCGGCGGGGCAAGCGCAGGCCGAGGAACCGCCGCGGAAAAGGAGGCCGACGAGCCCCGCAGAAGAAAGGGGCCGACGAGCAGCCGCGGAAGAAGGCGAGCAGCCGCGGAAGAGGAGGCCGACGAGCACCCGCAGAAGAAGGCGGCCGACGAGCCCCTCGGCAGAGGGCTAGAAACCGCTCGTCGTCAGCTTCAGCAAGGCGTCCGTGATCGCGGGAGCGTGGTCCACCAGGTAGAAATGGCCGCCTGGGTAGGTGGTCAGGGTGAAGTCTCCTCGGGTGTGCGACGACCAGGCTTGGACGTCCTCGACGGGGGCGTGCGGGTCGGCGTCTCCGGTGTGGGCGTGGATGGGCGCGGCGAGCGGGCCCGCGCTCGGGCGGTACGTTTCGACGGCTGTGTAGTCCGCTCGCAGGGCCGGCAGGAACAGTTCTCGCAGTTCCGGGTCTCGCAGCACCTTCGGATCAGTGCCTGCCAGGCCTTCGATCTCGGACAGCAGGCCGTCGTCGTCTTGGAGGTGGACTTGTTCGTTCACCAGGCGGGACGGGGCTCGGCGGCCGGAGATCACTACTGCTTCCGGGGGTGTGCCCCGTTCCTCCAAACGGAGGCCTACCTCGTAGGCGAGCGTCGCGCCCATGCTGTGGCCGAACAGGACTATCGGGAGGTCCAGCCACGCCAGTAGGGCTTGGGTGACGCCGTCCGCCAACTCCTCGATGGTGCGGAGGGCGGGTTCGGCCATGCGGTCTTGGCGGCCGGGGTATTGCACCGCCAGGACATCGACGGCTGGGGCCAGCGCCTTCGACAGCGGATGGAAGAACGGAGCCGCGCCGCCCGCGTGCGGCAGGCACACCAAACGGGCGGGGGCGTCGTCGGCGGGGTGGAAGCGGCGTAGCCACGGGTCCGTCATGTGCGCGATTTTACCGGGGGGCGGACGTCGTCAAAGGGGCAAGCGCTGGAATTCGATCTTTTCGTACGCGCTGGTGTCGCCGGTTTCGAACAGGACGCCGACGGTGGAACGGTCTGGTTGCACCAGGTCGGAGTAGCCGGCGGGGGCGTCGGCGAGAACTGTCGACGGGTGCCAGGTTTTGCCGCGGTCGGAGCTGGTCCGGAGTTGCATTGTGCGGCGAAGGGCGGGGTCGGAGGGGCCCGAGTAGAGGAGTACCCGGTGCTTGGTGGTTTGCAGGACGCTGCCTTCCACCTTCGGGCCGGACAGGGTTGGTTGCACTTGGTAGGGACGAGTGAGGGTGCGGCCGCCGTCGGTGCTGTAGGCGGCTAGGCGGTGTTCTGCGGCGGAACCCTGGTTGCGGCTGGAGAAATACACCGTGCCGTCCGGCAATTCAGTGGCGGTGGTTTCGTTCGGGGCGATGACGCCGTCGGTGGGGTCGTCGGTGAAGCCGATGTGCCAGGTGCGGCCGTTGTCGTCGCTGTAGAGGTCGTGGCCGCCGTAGTACTTGGCTTCGGTTCCTGCGTCGGCGGAACCGGGCGCGGGTGCGCTGGAGTGGTTGGCGGGCACGATGATTCGGCCTGCGTAGCGGCCGTGTTTGAGGAGCGTCGCGTGGCCGGGGGCGGCGGCGTACCAGCGCCAGGTCGGCAGTTTCGTGGTGGCGGTGATGTCGCGGGCTGGGGTCCAGGTGCGGCCGTTGTCGGGGCTGCGCTGGACGAAAACCCGGCGAGTGTCTTGCGGGGAAACCGTGCCGGACATGATGGCTTTTTCGCTGACGGGTCCGTTGTGGACAGTCAGCAGCACCAGGTCTCCGTTGCGGGCCAGAACCGGGGTCGGGTTTCCGGCGGTGGCTTCGCCGTTGCTGTCTACTACGCGCAGGTTGTCCCAGGTGCAGCCGCCGTCTCGGGACGTTTTGGCGACGGTGTGGATCGCGCCGGAGTCGCCGGGGGAGTCGCGGCGGCCTTCGGCGAAGGCGATCACTGAGCCGTTCGCCGCGCGGACTACGGCGGGGATGCGGAAGGTGTGGTAGCCCTCCGTACCTGAGACGAACGGGGTCGACGACGTGCAGCCGCCGCTCGTGCTGGCGTGCGCGGGCGGAGCGAAGCTCAAGAGCGTTGCGGCGAGCGCAAGCGTGATTGTTCTCGGGAGCACCGGGGGGACCGCCTCTCGCTCCGGACATGGGATGTCCGACGTCCTATGTCCGGAGAACTTAGAGAGGCGGTCGCGCGGCGTCAAGACTCCGGATCGGTGGCGGTCGCGTGGATGGTCTCGGCTGCGGCGGTCGCGGTGACGCGGAGCGGGGCGGTGCCGGTGGGGCGTGCTCGCATGATTTCGGCGGCTACCGGGGCGGCCAGGTGGGTGCGCAGGGTCCGGCGCAGGCCGCGGGCGCCGTATATCGGATCGAAGCCCTGGTCGGCTAGGAGGCGGATGGCGGATTCGTCCACGTGCAGATCGACGCCGCGGCGGCGGAGTCTGGTGCGCAGCAGGTCGGTTTCCAGGCGGGCGACTTGTTCGATGGTGGTGCGGTCCAGTTCGTCGAAGATCACCGTTTCGTCGATGCGGTTCAGGAATTCCGGATCGAAGAACGACTGCAGGGCTTTGTCGACGACGGTTCGGCGGGTGTGGGCGCGGTCCAGGAGCGCGCGCCAGCGGGAACCCCGGCGGCGGGCCAGTTCTTTCGAGCCCAGGTTCGAGGTGAGGAAGACGTAGCTGTTGCGGAAGGAGATCTTCTCCTGCCCGTTCGCCAGGCGCAGGATTCCGTTGTCCAATACGCCTAGCAGGGCGCGGAGGACGGTGGGGTGGGCCTTTTCCACCTCGTCGAAGAGGACGATTCCGGGAGTGTAGGGATCACCCTCCACAGTGGATCGGTCGAAGACGGTGAAGGCTTCTTTGCTTCCCGCGTATCCGGGCGGGGCGCCGTTGAAGGAGGCCGCGTAGTGCTCCTGGGCGAGAGAGTTCATGTCCACCCGGCACAGGTCGTCCGGGCCGGAGCGCAGGGCGGCGGCTACCTGGCGGACCAGTTCGGTTTTGCCGACGCCGGTAGGGCCCAGGAGCAGGACTGTCGCGGGTGGACGGTCCGGTTCGGTCGCGCCCGCGCGGGCCAGGGTGATCGCCCGGACGACGGCCTCGATGGCGGGGTCTTGGCCCAGGACCCGGCCGCGCAGGCGTTCGGTTAGCTCGTCCGGAGCGTCCGGTGTGGACACAACGGGAGCCGGGGCGGCTGGCTGCCGGTTCCGGTTCTGGTCGTGGTACCTGTCGGTGATGAACGGCATGGTGTCCTTCCCTGAACCGAAACCCGGCAGCCAGCCGAAAATCAGGCCTGTTTGGTCTTTTCGACCGGCAGTTCGCCGACCGGGCATTCGGCGACGCCGATGGTGCCGCGCGTGATGGCTTCGACGTTCTCCTGCGCCTTCTGCGCGTCGGTGACCCACGTGCGGTAGAACTCGAACGGGCAGTCCGCGAGACCCTTGTCGCCGTCACCGGCCGCGTGCACGCCGGAGTAACCCCGGTGCAGCAGCTTGAACAAGTGGTTCTGCGACTGGTCGTACTCGCGGGCGTCCCGGATCGCCGAGAGCGACAGCTGGGCGAATTGGATGCCGTACTCCTCCTCGCCGGTTTCGCCGAGCGTCCGGCCGTCGAAACCGATGATCGAGGAGTGTCCGAAATACGAGTACACGCCGTCGAATCCGGCCGCGTTGGCGACGGCGACGTAGCAGTTGTTGGCCCAGGCCATGGCTTTCGCCATCAGCACCTGCTGGTCCTTCGCCGGGTACATGTAGCCCTGGCAGCGGACGATCAGCTCGGCGCCCTTCATCGCGCAGTCCCGCCAGATTTCCGGGTAATTGCCGTCGTCGCAGATGATCAGCGAGATCTTGAGGCCCTTCGGGCCGTCCGTGACGTACGTGGTGTCGCCCGGGTACCAGCCTTCGATCGGGCACCACGGCAGGATTTTCCGGTACTTCTGCACGATCTCGCCGTGGTTGTCGATCAGCACCAAAGTGTTGTACGGCGGCTTGTCCGGGTGGTCCTCGTGCTGTTCGCCGGTGATCGAGAAGACGCCCCAGGTGTCGGCCTCGCGGCAGGCGGCGGAGAAGATCGCGGTCTCCTCGCCGGGGACGGTCGCGGCGGTTTCGTACATTTCCTGCTCGTCGTACATGATCCCCTGCGTCGAGTATTCGGGGAACACGACGAGGTCCATTCCGGGCAGGCCGCTCTTCATGCCGACCACCATGTCGGCGATCTTGCGCGCGTTGTCCAGCACCTCGGCCTTCGAATGCAGCCGCGGCATCTTGTAGTTCACGACCGCGACGCCGACCGTGTCCGGGCTCGAGGAAATGTCACCGTGTCGCATGGGATTTCTCCTTTGGGGTGGACGTTCCGGCCGCGGCGGCGGCGCGGTCGTGGACGGAGCGGGGCCGGCCGCGGAACCCGAGCACCGCGGCGAGGGCGACGAGCAGGACGGCGACCGCCGCCGCGACGAGCGCGGCGGCCGTCGTGGAGCGGTAGCCGCCGGTGAGCGCGAGGAACGCGGGCAGCGTGCAGGTCGGCTGGCTCAACAGGACGGCTGCCCAGCCGGTGAACCGGGTCAGCTCCTCGCGGCCGAGCCCGAGCACGAGGAAGAACAGGCCCCACAGCAGAGCCCAGGAAAGCCAGATGACGCCGAACACCGGATCGTGCTGCCGCCAGAACGCCAAGCCGGCGTACACGATCGCGGCGCCCGCGACGAACAGCGAGAACCAGCCGATGCCCTCGGGTTCGAGCCCGGCGAGGTTGGCGATCCCGACGTACAGATAGGTGAAGCCGAACAGGAACAGCCCGGACGCGCCGAGGATCGCTTCGGAATCCCCGTGCGCCTGGACGATCAGCACCGTCGGCGTCACGCACTGCAGCCCGCCCACGAACAGGTTCAGCGCGGCGGCCGACCGCGCGGGCACGCGCCCGAGCAGCATCAGCCCGTTGACCAGCAGTACCGCCCCGACGTAGAGCAGGCCGACGTTGTTCATCGCACGCTCCTCAGTTGGTACCAGATGAAATACTGTCAAGTGAAAATAAATGGGCGGACGGCGGCCGTCAAGACCGGAACGAACCGGGTCAGAGCCGGGTGATCGGATCGAAGTCGCAGCCGCGCGCGGCGGCGAGGTGCACGTGCTGGGCGGCTTGCTGGCCGTGGAATTCCACCGTGCCGCGCGGTCCGTCGTAGGCGACGCCGTCGATGGCGGCGTTCAGCGCGCGCAGGTCCGGAGTGCCCGCGCGGCGGGCGAGTTCGGCGAGCGTGTGCAAGCCCTCGTAACAGGATTCGGCCGCGTTGTTGAGCGGCGGCGCGGCCGGACCGTGCAGGTGGACGTAGCGGCCGAGCAGGTCCATCGCGTCCGCGGTGACGAGGGAGCGGAAGTACGCGGCGGACGCGAAGAGGTTGCGGGTCGCCTCGGCTCCGCTGGCGAGCAGCATGTTTTCTTCCATCAGCGGGCTGAAGCGCAGCATCTGCTCGTGGAGGCCGCGCGCGGCGAACCGGCGGTTGAACCGGACCGCGTCCTGTCCGACGAACAGCATGAGAACGCCGTCGCACGCCGACGTTTCGACGCGGCGGACGAGCCGTGCCATGTCGCCGGAACCCAGTCCGACGAAGGCTTCTCCGGCGATCCGGAGATCGAGTTCCCTTGCATAGCGCCGGATCGCGTCCGCGGAACCGCGCGGCCACACGTAATCGTCACCCGCCACGAACCAGCTGCGCGCGCCGCAGTTGTCGCGCAGCCACCGCAACGCGGGCTGGATCTGCACGCGCGGGACTTCGCCGGAACAGTAGATGCCAGAACGGCTTTCGCCGCCTTCATAGAGCGACGTGTACACATACGGCACGCGGTCGGCGAGGACCGGCGCGAGTGCGTTGCGCACCGAGGAGATATGCCAACCGGTGACCGCGTCGATCTCGCCCGCGTCGACCAAGCGGCGCACGGCAGCCGCGACCTGGACGGGCGGAGCGCCGCCGTCGACGACTTCCAGCGTCACCTCGCGGCCGAGGATCCCGCCCGCGTCGTTGAGCTCCCGGACCGCGAGTTCGCTGATCGCCTCGCACGAGGGCCCGAAAAGCCCCGCCGGTCCCCGCAGCGGGACGACCAGCGCGACGCGCAACGCGCTCGCGCGGCTGGCGACTCCGAGTCCCATGCCGGCTCCGGGCTTCTTCGCCGGTTGACTTGCTTCCATTTGGAAGTCTTACAATGCGGAGGCATTTGCGCAAGGGCGGGAACGAGGGCGGGCGGATGAGGCAGGCACAGGCGGCCGAGGCGTCGTTGATCCGCGCCCTCACCCGCACCGCACGCGCGGTCACGCTGCGGATCGAGCCGCTGCTCAAGAAGGAGGGGCTGACCCTCGACGGCTGGCTGGTGCTCGACGCGCTCGCCGCGGGCGACGGGCTCACGATGACCGAACTGGCCGGGCACACGCTGGTCACCGGGCCGACGCTGACCCGGGTGGTCGACCGGCTGGTCACCACCGCGGCCGCGTATCGCGAGGTGGACGCGGAGGACCGGCGGCGGGTCCGGGTGTATCTCGCGCCGCGCGGACGGAGTGCGCATCAGCGGGCGACGGCGAAGCTGGGCGAGCTGGAGAAAGAGCTGGATCCGGCAGGGGGTGTGGTGGCGGCTCTCGCGAGTGTCGATCCCGGTTAGAACCGCGATTGCCGCGCACGAGGCGGGACCGGGCTCGTGCACGGCAGCACTGGCTAGGGCCGCTTCTGCCATTCGCGCCGATGCCGGGTCAGCACGTCGATCAGCTCGGCTTTGCGCTCGGCCACTTCGGTGTGGCTGCCCATGATCCCGACCGCGGCGACGGTCCGGCCGTCCTCCACGACAGCGACCGACACGCCGTCCGCCTCGGTCGATGCGCTCGGCGCGGCGACCAGCCCCTCGGCTTGAATCCGGGTCAGGTCCTGGAGAAAGCGCTCGACCAGTTCGGCATCCGCGGGCGGCAGTGCGCCGATCTGCGGCCACAGATCGCGGTTTTCCATCGCTGCCAGCAAAATCCAGCCGGTCGACGTGCGGATCGGCGAGCGGCGCACGAAACCTTCGGCGAGGTAGGCGTAGCGCGGGTCGTGCGAGGCGTAGTCGACGTAATAAAGGTCGCTGCCCACCATGATCGCCAGCACCGCGGTCATCCCGGTTTCCGCGTGCAGCGCTTCGAGATCCTCGTGCGACACCGTGGTGACAGTGGGGCGGCCGACCAGCCGGATGAGCAGGAACGGAGCCGGGCCGAGGGAGTAGCGGCGGTCGTGCTCGTCGAGGTAGCCGGTCGCGACGAGGCCGTTGACCAGGCCCTGGATCGAGCTCATCGGCGCGTCGAGCTCGCGGGCGAACTCGGTGAGCGTGACCCCGTTCCGGGAGCGCGCGGCCCGCTCCAGGATGGTCGACACCCGGTCGATCATCCGGTGGTGCGGCCTCGGGCGGCCGTCCGGCGTGGGGTGCGTCGGCATCGGTGCTTTCTCTCCTCGGGTGATCGGGAACTCTACCCGGACCTGCAGGTTGCGTAAATACGTATTTTGATGCCAGTATGCGTAGCGAGGAGGTGCGCTCGTGAGCATGCCACTGGACGGTGTCGTCGTCGCGGATTTCAGCCGGGTGCTGGCCGGTCCGCTGGCGTGCGTGAACCTGGCCGACCTCGGGGCGACGGTGATCAAGGTCGAGCGGCCCGGTTCCGGGGACGACACCCGCGGCTGGGGGCCGCCGTGGACGGCGCACTCCAGCTCCTATTTCGAATGCGCGAACCGGTCCAAGAAGTCCGTGGTCCTCGATCTCGGCGACCCGGACGACCTGGTGCTGGCGCGCGAACTCGCCGGCCGCGCCGACGTGCTCGTGGAGAACTTCCGGTCCGGCGCGCTGGGCCGGCGCGGGCTCGACTACGAATCCGTCCGCGTGGGTAACCCCGGCATCGTGTACTGCTCGGTTTCCGGCTTCGGCGGCGACGCGGATCTGCCCGGTTACGACTTCCTCGTGCAGGCGATGGGCGGCCTGATGAGCGTCACCGGCGCGGAGGACGGCGAACCGGCGAAGGTCGGCGTCGCGCTGGTCGACGTGCTCGCCGCGAAGGACGCCGCCATCGGCATTCTCGCCGCGTTGCGGGCCCGCGAGAAGACCGGGCGGGGGCAGCGGGTCGAGGTGAATCTGCTGTCCAGTTTGCTCGGTTCGATGGCCAACCAGGCTTCCTCGTATCTCACGACCGGACGCGCGCCGCGCCGGATGGGCAACTCGCATCCGTCGATCGCGCCGTACGAAACGTTGCGCTGCCAGGACGACGTGCTCGCGCTCGCCTGCGGCAACGACGGGCAGTTCCGCCGTCTCGCCGAGGTGCTGGGCGTTCCGGAGCTGGCCGACGACGAGCGGTTCGCGACGAATGCCGAACGCGTCCGCAATCGTCCGGAGCTGAGAGCCGCGCTCGAACGGCAGCTCGCTACCGACACAGTGGTTTCGTGGGCCGCGCGTCTGACCGAGGTCGGCGTGCCGGCCGGTCCGGTCGGCGATCTCGCGGACGGGTTCAAGCTCGCGGAGTCGCTCGGTCTCGCTCCCACCGTGCCGGTCGGCGATTCGCCGCCCCAGGTCCGGCATCCGATCGGCTATTCGGACACGCCGGTCGCCCGTTATTCCGCCCCGCCCCGGCTGGGGCAGCACAGCGACGAGATTCGCCGCTGGCTCGCAGAGGAGAAGAAATGAGCGCCACGAAGTCCCCGCCGCCGCTGGATCCGCGCGACCCCGCCGGACTCGGCGACCTGTTCACCGAAGACGAGAAGGCGATCGCGGCCGCGGTCCGCCGGGTCTGCGCCGAGCGGATCGACCCGTACGTCGGCGACTGGTTCGAGCGCGGCGAACTGCCCGACGTCCGCGGCCTCGCCAAGGACCTGGGGTCGCTCGGGGTGCTCGGCATGCACCTGGAGGGCTACGGCTGCGCGGGGATGTCGGCGACCGAGTACGGCCTGGCCTGCCTCGAACTGGAGGCGAGCGATTCGGGCATCCGCTCGCTGGTGTCGGTGCAGGGTTCGCTGGCGATGTTCGCGATCTGGAAGTGGGGTTCGGAGGAGCAGAAGCAGCAGTGGCTGCCGTCGATGGCGGCGGGCGAGGCGATCGGCTGCTTCGGGCTGACCGAACCGGACGCCGGCTCGGACCCGGCCAGCATGCGCACCCGCGCGCGCCGCGACGGCGACGACTGGATCCTCGACGGCCGGAAGATGTGGATTACCAACGGAAGCGTCGCCGACGTCGCCGTGGTGTGGGCGCAGACGGACAAGGGCGTGCGCGGCTTCGTGGTGCCCACGGACACCCCAGGGTTCTCGGCGCCGGAGATCAAGCACAAGCTTTCGCTGCGCGCTTCGATCACGAGCGAACTCGTTCTCGATGGCGTGCGGCTGCCCGCGGACGCCGTGCTGCCGGAGGTCACCGGACTGAAGGGACCGTTGAGCTGCCTCAACGAAGCCCGCTTCGGCATTGTCTGGGGCTCGGTCGGCGCGGCGCGTTCCTGTTTGCAGGCTGCGATGTCCTACGCCGAGGACCGCGTCCAGTTCGGGAAGCCGATCTCCGCGTTCCAGCTGACGCAGCAGAAACTTGTCGACATGACGCTTGAGTACACGAAGGCGTTGCTGCTCGCGATCCACTTGGGACGGCGCAAGGACGCCGGGGTGCTGCGGCCGGAGCAGGTCAGCCTCGGCAAGCTGAACAATGTCCGCGAGGCGATCGAGATCTGCCGCACCGCGCGCACGATCCTCGGCGCGAACGGGATTTCGCTGGAGTACCCGGTGATCCGGCACATGAACAACCTCGAATCCGTGCTCACCTACGAGGGCACCGTGGAGATGCACACGCTGGTGGTCGGTCAGGCGATCACCGGGCAGTCCGCTTTCCGCTGAGGCGCGGCCATGGCCGCCAGCGCGGCGGCCGCGGCCAGCATCCCGAGCCCGGCGAGCGTCCAGCCGAGGAAGCCGAACGTCAGCACCAGCGGGACCAGCACGATCGGTCCGGTGATGCGGGCGAGTGCGGTGCTGGTGGCGAACAGCGCTTGGTATTGGCCCTGATGTCCTTCGGGGGCGAGGCTGAACGCGAGGTGCCAGGCACCGGCGGAGGCAGTCGTTTCGGCGATGGTGAGCAGGAGTGCGCCCACTAGCGCCAGGACCACCGGGTGCGCGGAAGCTCCGAGCGAGCCGAAGACGGAACAGGCGGCGATCAGGAAGATTCCGGCGACTGCAAGGGATCGGCGGGCGGTGCGGGCGTCGCGGACCTGTCGGCTGATCGGCAGCTGGAGGAGTACGACGAGGATGGTGTTGGCCAGCAGCACGACTGCGGAAGTCCATTGTGGAGCGGAGCTGCGCATGACTATCCACAGTGGAAGGGTGACGCTGAGGATCGGCATGGTCAGCTGGGTGATCGCGGCCAGCAGCGTCAGGGTGACGTAGCGACGGTCGCGCAAGGCTGGCCAGCCCGCCTGGCGTTCGGTTGGTGCGTCTGGCCCGGCGTGCAGGTACAGCGCGGTGGCGAAGACGAACAATCCAGCGTCGACAACAAAAACGGTGACCGCGTTGGTGCCCGCGGCAAGGACGAGCGCGCCCAGTCCGGAGCCCGCGCCGATACCGATGTTGACGGCGGTGTGCAGCAAGGCGCGGGCTCGGACGCGGCCTTCGGGAGCCACGACGGTCGCGACGACGGCTTGACGGCCCGCCGCGAGCGCGCTCTGCCCGCAGGCGAAGAGCGCGCACGCGGCGATGTACAGCGGAACAGTGTGCGCGACGGCGAACAGCAGCAGGCCCGCGACCGCGGCGACGGTCGCCGCGGCCAGTGCCCGGCGGGCGCCGATCCGGTCCAGCAGCGTCCCGAACGGAACGGTGGTGGTCAGGCTCGTCGCGGCGCCGAGCGACAGCCCGAGCGCCACGATTCCCGCCGGCAGGCCGACCCGGGTGGTGAAGTGGACGGCGGAGACGGCCAGTACCGCTCCGTCGCCCGCCGAGGTCAGGGCTTGTGCGGTGGCGAGCCGCCGGATCGCCGTGCGCGCGGTGTTCATGCCGGGCTGACCGACCAGCAGCGGGTCGACACGCCGACCGTGTTCCACATGTTGATCGCGGTGATGAGCGCGATCAACGCGGCCGCGCCTTCTTCGCCGAACGCCGCGACGGCTTCGGAAACGGTCGGCTCGGGCACGTGGGTCTCCGAGAGCCGCGTGACGTCCTCGGTGAGCGCGAACGCGGCCCGCTCGGCCGCGGTGAACAGGCCGGATTCCGCCCAGACGGCGAGCGCGTCGACCCGCTGAGCCGTGACGCCTTCCTTGCGCGCGGCCCGCGAGTGCATGTCGACGCAGTACGCGCAGCCGTTGATCTGGGAGGCCCGGAGGCGGACCAGTTCGCGCAGGCCCGGATCGATGCCGGCGTGGTCGAGCTGCTGGGTCGCGGCGTCGTCCAAAGTGCTCATCGCACGGGAGAAAATCGGGGCCAGAGCGTCGAAATCGAGGCGCTGGGGGATCGGGACCAGAGTGGGGTTCGTCGTTGTCATGGACCTAGATTAGGCCGCGAATGGACTGGGTTCCCGGCCAATCCGGCGCTAGAAACTCAGTCCATTCGCCAGCGCGTCGGCAGCCAGCGCGAGGGCGCGCGAGGCCCGGGCGGACGACACCGCGCCGTAGCCGATGACGACCCCGGCGCGGTCCGGGTCGCCGCCGGGCGCGCGGTAGTCGGCCAGTCCTTCGAGGGCGACGCCGAACTGGCGCGCGGCGGCGAGGGTGCGTTCTTCCGCGGTGGCGTCCGGCAGTTCGACCAGGCATTGGAGACCCGCGGCGAGACCGCCGGGCCGCAGCTCGGGGACGCGTTCGGCGAGCAGTCGGGCGAACAGCTCGCGGCGGGTCCGGAAGGTGGCCCGGCGCCGGCGGACGGCGCGGTCGTACTCGTGGGAATCGAGGAAACGGGCGAGGACCTGCTGGTGCAGTCCGCTGGGAGTGACGCCGCTGAGATTCCGCTGCCGGAGCAGTTCGGGGAGAAGCTCCGGCGGGGCCACCGCCCACGCGACGCCGACGGCGGGGGCGAGGGCCTTGCTCGACGTACCCAGGTACACGACCCGGTCCGGCGCGAGGGCTTGGAGCGCGCCGATGCTGCGGCGGTCGTAGCGGAACTCGCCGTCGTAGTCGTCCTCCAGGATCAGCGCGTCGCGGGCGTTCGCCCATTCGACCGCGGCCCGGCGGCGTTCCGGGGAAAGCGGCACTCCGGTGGGGAATTGGTGGGCCGGGGTGAGGAAGGCCGCGTCCGCCTTGGCTCCGGTGAGGTCGGCGCCGTCCGAGTCGACCGGGATCGGGACGATCTCCAGCCCGGCCTCGGCGATGACGCGCCGGTGCCGTTCGTGCCCGAACTCCTCGACGGCGATCCGCTTTCCGCCGCGGGCGCGAATGCTCCGGCAGGTCAACGAAAGCAGGTCGCCGAAGCCGCTGCCGATCAGGACTTCCGCCGCGGTGACCGCCACGCCGCGAGTCCGGGCGAGGTAACCGGCGAGAGTGTCTCGGAGTTCGGTCGCCCCTTCTGGTGGCGCGTAGGCGAATGCCGAGACCGGCATTTCCGACAGCGCTCGCCGGGTTTGCGCGCTCCATTGGCTGCGCGGGAAGTCGCCAGCATCGGCGAGACCGCCGCGAAGCTCGTACTCCGGTGGCGATTGTCGTTGCGCGGCAACCGGTTGCGACTGGCGGGGAAAGCCAGCGATCCAGGTCCCCGCTCCGACGCGGCTTTCCAGCCAGCCTTCGGCGGCGAG
Source organism: Amycolatopsis sp. NPDC114484 (assembly GCF_055633755.1). Classification (NCBI taxonomy): domain Bacteria; kingdom Bacillati; phylum Actinomycetota; class Actinomycetes; order Pseudonocardiales; family Pseudonocardiaceae; genus Amycolatopsis; species Amycolatopsis sp. NPDC114484. The sequence goes on from NZ_JBVKDQ010000013.1 coordinate 26,773, forward strand.
GCGGGAGTAAACCTCGGAGACGGTGCTGCGGGCGATGCCGAGGTCGGTCGCGAGCGCGCGCGAGGCGGGCAGCCGGGTGCCCACCGCAAGGCGGCCGTCGACGACCGCGGCGCGCAGGGCGGTTTCGAGCGCGTGCGCGGGCCGGGTCGTGGACACGGGCAGGTAGAGGTCGAGTCCCTCGGCCACCGATGCGCGCTTCATGGCCGGACTTTAGCCTGGCGCGTCCACAGTGGGCAGACGATTCAGGCGAGCAGAGCTTCGACTTCGAGGTAACGCTCGGGAGGAACTGTCTTCCGTCCGGCTGCCACGGCCAACGGGACGGTGCCGAGATCGGTGCCGCGCAGCGCGACCATGACTCCGGACTCGCCCGCGTGCACCGCGTCCGCCGCGCGCAGGCCGAATCGGGTGCCCAGTTCCCGGTCGGCCGCGGTCGGCCGTCCGACTTCCTGGCTCACCGCGACCGCGCGGGCCTCCTTGCCGGTGTGCCGCGAGATCTCCTCGGACAGCCAAGTCGCGACGCCGCCGGGCACCGGGGATCCTTGCGGGAGCGCGCCTTCGGCGATCACGACGATCGGCGCCCGGCCGCGTTCGAACCGGCGCGTCACCCGGGCCAGCACCCGGTCCAGGTCGAACGGGTGCTCCGGGCCGGCGATCACGTCCGCGCCGCCGGCGAGCCCGGCGTGCAGGGCGAGCCAGCCGGAATCCCGGCCGGCGACCTCGACTACCAGCGCGCGCTCGTGCGATTCGGCCGTCGTGCGGCACCGGTCGAGCGCGTCGGCGGCGATCTGCACCGCGGTGTCGAAGCCGAACGTCGTGTCGGTCGCCGCGATGTCGTTGCGGATCGTCGCCGGAACGACGACGACCTGGACGTTCTCGGCGGCGAGTTTCGCCGCTCCCGCAACGGCGTCCTCGCCGCCGAGCACGACCAGCGCGTCGAGGCCGTGCAGCGAATCGCCCGGTTTGACCGGGCCGTGCGACGAGCCGAGCAGCGGACGGTCGCGGGTCAAGGTCTCGTCGATCTCGCGAGGTTCGATCGGCACGGTGCGGTTCTCCCGCAATCCGGCCCACCCGTCCCGGATGCCGACGATTTCCCAGCCGTACACCTGAATGCCTTTGCGAGCGAAGGCCCGGACCACCGCGTTCGATCCGGGGCAGTCGAGGTCGCCGGCGAGCATGCCGATCCGCATGGGGCGAGAGTGGCGCAGCTGAATCGATGAAGCAAGCGGGCGACTGTGCCGTTGCCCGCGGCGGCGGCCCCGTGCTCAAGTGAAGCCGTTACCGGGGAGGCACTGGATGCTGTCTGCAGATTCTCCGAACGCGGTCCGGTGGCGGGTGCCGTGGTTCGACGGCCGGAGCGTTTTCCGTGCTGACTGGCCGAGGATCCGCGGCCAGATCAACCGCGCGTTCGACAACGACAAGTTCGCCAACGGCGCGCTGACCCGCGAACTCGAGGCGGCGATCGCGAAGTACACCGGAACGAGGTACGCCGTCGGAGTGAACAGCGGAACGGACGCGCTGTACCTGATCCTGCGCGCGGTCGGGGCGGGCGACGGCGACGAAGTGCTCGTTCCTTCGTACGCTCCGCCGTCTGTGGTCGCAGCGGTCCGCCGGGCACAGGCAACGCCCGTCTTCGCTGGTGCTGAGCAGGAATCGTGGCGGTCGGATCGCGCGAAGGCGGTGCTGGAAGTGCATTTCTACGGGCAGCCGTCCGAGCTAGGGAAGGTCGCCGCCGACGCAGGTCTGCCGCTGGTAGAAGCGTCGGCAGGAGCCGAAGCGGACCGGATCGGCGTCGCGGGCGCGTTGTCTTTCGGTCCCGGCGACCCGTTGGGTGCGCTCGGCGACGCCGGGATGGTCGTCACCGACGATCGCGAACTCGCGGAGCGGTGCCTGATGCTGCGTCACCACGGGCGGACCAGCGAGGTCGCCGCGCGCGCCGCGCAGGTGTCCAGCCCGGCCGCGATGACCGGTACGAACAGCAAAATGGACGAGGTGCAGGCAGCGGTGCTGCTGGCGCGGCTGCCGTCGCTGGCCGACGCTTTGGCTCAACGGCGGGAGATCGCCGCCGAATACACCGCGCGCCTGACCGGGCTTTCCGGGCTCCGCCTTCCGGACAACCGGAGCTGGCCCGCTTATCCGCTGCGGACGGACCGGCGAGACTCCTTGGCCGCGCATCTGACCAGGGCTGGCGTCCAAACGGAGGCACCGGAGCGGGCTCCGGCGGCGCTCGCCTTGCCGGTTTATCCCGGCGTCGAAGTCGGCTATGTGTGCGCCGCTGTCACCGAGTTCTGCGAACGGGGCACGGCATGAGGACCTTGCCCTTCTTCCCGCCTAAGGCGTTCGAAGCCGAACGCGCGGCGGCCCTGGACGCGGTGTGGCGGATCGGCACGGACCCTTCCCAGCGGTTCGGTTCCGGCCCGGAGGTCGCGGAGCTGGAGCGCACGATCAGCCAGGACGTCGGCGCACGGCACGTCATCGCGTGCGGATCCGGCTCGGGCGCGCTGGACGCGGCGGTGGTCGGCGTCGGCATCGAACCGGGGGACGAGGTCGTCGTGCCCGCTTTCGGATGCCAGCCGATCGCCGGGATGCTCGCCGAACGGGGCGCGGTGCCGGTGTTCGCCGACGTCGATCCGCGGACGCTCGTGCTCGACCCGGTGGCTGCCGAGGCCGCGGTGACGGCGAGGACGGTCGCGATCGTGCCCGCGCACATTTTCTGCACGATGGCCGATCTTCCGGCCTTGCAAGCGATTGCCGCCGACCGTGGTCTCCGGTTGGTCGAAGACGCCGCGGTCGCCTACGGCGCGACGTGGAACGGCCGCCCGGTCGGACGGTGGGGTGCCGCGGGCGTTTTCTCGCACGCGCAGTTCAAACCGTGGGGCGGGATCGGCGAAAGCGGGGCCGTGGTCACCGACGACGACGAGATCGCCGCGCGCTGCCGGGAAGCGCGTCGGTACCACGGCATGGACGAGCTGACCGCACATTTCCTCTTGCGGCGGCACGCCGCGTTCCCGGATCGGTTGCGGCGCAAGACAGAGATCGCCGCGCGGTATGACGCCGCCTTCGCGCCGTTGGCCGAGAACGGGGTCACGCTGCCTTCCGCGGCGCCCGGACCAGGGAAGTTCTGCCATGTCTACGCGCTGCTGACCGATCGGCGGGACGAACTGGCGGAACACTTGCGGCAGCGGGGAATCGGCACGCACGTCTACTACCCGGTGCCGCTGCCGTACCAGGACGCGTTCGCCCGGTTCGCGGGAGCGGGCCGGTTCCCGAACGCGCAGGCGGTCTGCGACCGCAACCTGGCGCTCCCCGTCTGGCCGGGGCTGAGCGACGCCGAGACCGGCCGCGTCATCCGGGCGGTGCTGGAGTTCTACGGCCGCTGAGGGAGTGTTCATCCGGGCCGGAGCCCCGGTTGCACACCTTCCTTGACGGTTCTCGGCGCGCCCGCTTACGTTCGGCTGGACCGACGCGAACGCTCGACCCCTGGGGGAGTCTCCGATGGCGTTGCCGGATTCCGCGACCTTCGACGACCGGCTGACCGAAGCTTTCCGGGCCGGACTCGACCTGCCCGCCGACGCCGACGTGACGGCGCTGGCCTTCGGCGAGCACCCGCATTGGGACTCGCTCGGGCACATGTCCCTGGTCACCGCGCTGGAAGACGCGTTCTCCGTCTCGCTGGGCGAGGACGACGTGCTGGCGATCGACAGCTACGCGTCGGCCGCGGCGGTGCTCAAGATCGTCGAGCCGTGACGGCGAAACTGTTGTCCTGGCTGGACAACCCGCCGCCGGGAACGGCCTTCGTCGACGCGCCCTCGGGGCGTTCGCACAGCTACGCCGAAGCCGCCGCGGCCGTACTGTCCAAAGCGGACACTCTCGCCGGGAGCAAATCCGTGGTCGGCTGTGTCTGCCGGACCGACCCGGAGACCGCGATCAACTATCTCGCCGCACTGGCCGCGGGCCACGCGGTGCTGATGCTCGACGCCTCCGCCGACCGGGCGGTACTCGATCGGCTGCTCGCGGCGTATCAAGCGGAGTTCGTGCTCGACGGCGACCAGGTCGAGCGGCGGTCCGCCTCGGTCCTGCCGGTGGCCGAGCCGCTGGCCGTGCTGCTGGGCACCTCGGGCAGCACCGGCACGCCGAAGTACGTGCGGCTGAGCCAGGACAACGTCGACGCCAATGCTGCGCAGATCGTCGCGGCGCTGGGCATCGACGCGGGCGAACGGGCGGTGCAAAGCCTTCCGCTGCACTACTCCTACGGCCTGTCGGTGCTGAACTCCCATCTCCTGTCCGGCGCGACGGTCGTCTTCCCCGGCGCGAGCCCGATGCGGCCGAAGTTCTGGGAAGTCATGCGGGACAACAGATGCACGTCGCTGGCCGGGGTGCCGTACCTGTACACCATGCTGGCGCGCATCGGGTTCGAGAAGATCCCCCTGCCGGACCTGCGGACGCTGACCCAAGCCGGCGGCCGGATGGCGGCCGAGCAGGTGTTGCGCTTCGGCCGGTTGGCCGCGGACCGGGGCGGCAGGCTTTGCGTGATGTACGGGCAGACCGAGGCCACCGCCCGGATCGCCTGCCTGCCGCCCGAACGCGTCCTGGACAAGCCGGACCGCGTCGGCCTGCCGGTGCCCGGCGCCGTGCTGTCGCTCGCGCCGGACGGAGAACTGATCTGCCGGGGACCGAACGTGATGCTGGGCTACGCGCAGGGGCGCGCGGACCTCGACGCCGGGGACGTCAACCAGGGCGTGCTGGCCACCGGAGATCTCGCGGAGGTCGACGACGAGGGCTTCTACGCGATCACCGGCCGGAAGCGCCGCATCGCGAAACTCGCCGGGCAGCGGGTGAACCTGGACGAGCTCGAGACGCTGCTGGCCCCGCACGGACCCGTCGCCGCGATGGAGGTCGGCGGGCAGCTGGTGCTCGCCAGGGCGGGCGGCGCGCCGGGCGGCGAGCTGTCCCGGCACGCCCGCGAGCTGATCGGGGTGCCGGCGAAATTCATCCGGGTGCGGGACATCGACAGCTTGCCGCGCACTGGTTCCGGCAAGACCGACTACGCGGCGCTGGCGGCTGTGCTCGAGGCCGGGCCGGAAGGAGAGCAGGGATGACCCAGGTGGCGCCGGACCCGCGCGCGACGGCGGGAGCGGACGGCCTCGACCGGGTGGTCGAGGCGAGTCTCGGCCTGGTCGGTTTCCTGGCCCCGGACGTCGAGCCCGGCGTGGACGTCGCCAGCTGGCTCAACGTCACCCGGTTCGCCGAGGCGCTCGGCGACGAGAACCCGCTGTACACCGACCCGGAATACGGCGCGGGTTCGGCGTGTCACTCGATGCTCGCGCCGCCCGCGTTCCTGCTCGCGGTGCGCATGCCCGGTTCGGCGGGCGCCGCGGACACCGTGCCGCACAAGCTTTCCGCGGAGCTGGCCGCGCTGACCGTGGTGTGGGACGACGTTCTCCGGCTCGGTGATCGCGACCTGACCGGCCGGATGCGGATCACCGGAGCCGTCCGCGACGGGGCGAAGGCCACCGTTTCGTCCACAGTGGACTATCAGCGGGACGGCGCGGAGATCGCCCGCGGCTGGGCCGAGGTCGAGCTGGTTCCGCGCGAAGGCCGGGAGATCCGGCCGATCGCACGGTATTCGCCGGCCGAGATCGACCGGATCAAGCAGGAACTGGACGACGAGCGGCCGCCCCGGGGCACGGTGCCGCGGTTCTGGCGCGACGTCGCGGTCGGCGACACCTTCCCGGTACTGGTGAAGGGCCCGCTGACGCTCGCCGACCTGATGGTCTGGACCTTCGCCGAGGGTCGTCCGGTGCGCGCGGGAAACCTGGTGTACCAGGACGTTTCCCGGCTCGTCGGCCGCCGGGGCACGCATCCGGTCACCGGCTGGCCGGTCTGGGACCGCACCGAGACCGGGCTCGATTCGCTGGCCACCGACCCCGAGGGTCCGCCCGCCCCGGCCGGTCTGGTGTTCTCGCTGGCCAGCCAATACGCGACCCACTGGATGGGCGACGACGGCTTCCTCCGGCAAGTCAGCGCGCGCCTCCACCAGAGCTTCCGGTACGGCGACGTGCTGCGCTTCGCCGGAACCGCGGTGAACCGGTTCCTCGCTGTCGACGAGGCCGGAAACCGGTGCCACGCGGTCACTCTGCGGGTATCCGGACGTAATCAGCTGGACGAACCCGTGGTCACCGCGGACGCCGTGGTGCTCCTGCCCGAACCCGGCAAACCGGTGCGGCTGCCGGTCCGCGGCGGGCTCGCCGTCGTCGCACCAGGGGAGGCGTGATGCAGAGCCACGAGGAAGCGGTGCTCGAGTTCATCGACCGCAGCCGGGACCTGCTGGACCGCGAGAGCCCGGAGGACCTGCCGCCGCCCGCCGGGCCGTACGACCGCACCGCGGTTCCGGTGCCGAGCGCGCTGATGCTGACCCCGGACCTGATCCGCCGGTACGCGGGCGCGATCGGCGACGACAACCCGCTCTACACCGACCCGGCCTACGCCGAAGCCTCCCGGCACGGCACGCAGATCGCGCCCGGTCCGATGCTGATCCACGTGCGCTACCCCGGCGACCACGGGGCGCAGCGGCCGGAGGGTTATCCGGTGGCGAACTTCCTGTCCGGCGTGGCCTGGGAGTTCTACGACGTGCTGCGTCCGGGCATGCGGTTCTCCTCGTCCAAGACTCCCCGGGAACTGGTCGTCAGCCGGAGCAGGCAGTCCAAGGCGATCTCGCACCATTCGGAGACCTTCTACTGGTCGAATTCCGGTGCGCTGCTGGGCAAGGCGTACGGGCGGCTGGTCCACATGTCGGTGGAGGAGATGGGCGCGACCCGCGTGATGCCGGTCGAACGCCTGCGGGAAAGGCTGTTCTACGACCGGAAGCCGCACGAATACTCGGCCGCGGAGATCGACCGGATCCGCACGGCGCTGGACAGCCGGAGCCGCCTCGGTGCGCGGCGCCGGTACTGGGAGGAGGTCGCCGAAGGCGACGAACTGCCCGAACTGGTGCAGCCGCCCTACAGCATGCGGGACGAGCTGACCTACCAGGCGATGGACCACGGCCTGCTCTCGGCGTTCGACGGGACCCGGATGGTGCGGGCGTTCCGGCCCGCCTACCGGCGTGGTCTGGACAACCCCGATTTCGCCCGCACACATCCGGTGACCGGCTGGCCGTACTGCCCGTGGGACGAGCACGAGGACCGGTTCCTTTCGCCGTACCGATGCGAGCCGATGCCCTTCGACTTCGGCATCCAGCGCGCGCAGATGCCGATCCGGCTGCTCACCGACTGGGCCGGGGATTTCGCGTTCGCGCACCGGATGTACACCTCGATGCGCAAACCGGTGTTCTACGGGGACGCGGTGAGCTACCGAGGCACGGTGCTCCGCAAGTACGTCGCGGAGAAAGCCGGCGTCCAGTACGCGGCCGCTGCCATCGAGATCACCGGCCGCAACCAGCGCGACGAGGTGCACTGCCTCGGCTACGGCACGGTGTTCCTGCCCTCTCGCGAGCTGGGCGACCCGGTGCTGCCGGTCCCGCACGCCGAACGTCCGGACTACGTGCCGTTCGACGTCCACCGCCGGGCCGAGTGGTTCTGATGCCCGGACTTGCCGTCAGCGGCGGCGAAGCGCTCATCGGGCCCGGCGAGCACCAGCCGTGGCCGGAAATCACCGAGGCCGACAAGGCAGCGGTCGCGGCGGTGCTCGACCGCGGCGTGCTCGCCGGGCCGAACGCGCCGGAAATCCGGGCGCTGGAAGAGGAATACGCCGCCTACACCGGCGCGCGCTACTGCCTGGCGACCAACGCGGGCACTTCGTCGCTGCACGCCGCACTGGCCGCGGCCGGGGTTGAGCCGGGCGGCGAGGTCATCGTGCCCGCGTACACCTTCGTCGCGTCGGCGTTCGCGGCGATCCACCAGGGCGCCGAGCCGGTGTTCTGCGACGTCGACCCGCGTACGTTCAACCTGGACTCCACCAAGGTCGAGGCGCTGATCACGGACCGGACGCAGGCGATCATGGCCGTGCACGCACACGGCCAGCCGGCCGACATGGCGGAGCTGCGAGAGATCGGGGCTCGCCGCGGGGTGCCGGTCGTGGAGGACAACTCGCAGGCGCACGGCATCCGGTACCGGGGCGAAACGACCGGCTCGCTGAGCGAAACCTCCGGCGCGAGCGTCAATCATTCGAAGAATCTGCCCGCCGGCGAGGGCGGGCTGTTCACCACCGACGACGAGGAGCGCTACCACGTGGCGCGCCGGCTCGTCCTGTACGGCGAGGACGTTCCCGCGGACGCGCCGCGCCGGTACTGGTCGCACGGCCTCGGCTGGAACTACCGCGGCCAGGAAATGGTGTGCGCGCTGGCCCGCAGCCAGCTTCGCCGGCTCGACGCGCACAACGAACGGGCGCGGGAGAACGCGGCGAGACTGAACGACGGCCTGAAAGGGTTGCCAGGCCTCGAATTGCCGTTCGTGCACGCCGATCGCGGCTGCTCGTACTGGAAGTACCAAGTGCTGCTGCGCCCGGCCGAACTGGGCTTCGACGGCGACCCGCGCGATCTGCGCGACCGGATCATGCGGGCGCTGCACGCGGAGGGCGTCGAAGTCAGCATGTGGCAGCCGCAACCGGTGCCCGCCCAGGCGGCGTTCCGCCGTCGCACGCAGGTCTGGCGGCAGGCGACGGAGGACGAGCCGACCCGGCCGTGGACGCCGGAGGCGTTTCCGGTCGCTTCGCGGATCTGCGACACCGGGTTGAGCCTCGGCACGATGTGGCGGCCGTTGTACGTGCAGGAGCCGGAGCTGATGGACCGGTACGCGCAGGCGTTCGAGAAAGTCCTGGCGAACCTGGACTACGTGCTGTCGATGCCGTTCGAACCCTATCCGCGGATGTCCTGAGCCTCCGGATCGGCGGCGCGGACCCGGCACAGCCACTGCGCCGCCGCCCCGGCCGCCGCTGCCGCGACGCCGAAACCGAGCCAGCCCAGCCCGCCTCCGTCGAGCACGATGAACGTGATCGCGGCCGGACCGGCGAAGGTCATGACGCCTTCGCCGACGGCGTAGGCGGACAGGTACTGCCCGCGCCTGCCGTCCGGGGCCAGCGCGAGCGGCACGCTCCAGCCCGCCGCCGAGCTGAAGACCTCGGCGAGCGAAAGCCCGATCACCCCGGCGATCATGCACCCGATCGCGAGCGCGGTCCCGTCGAGGGCCGCGAGCACGAACGCCGCACTGCCGAGCAGCAGGCCCGCCCCGCTGAACAGATACGCCTTTCCCGCCCCGCGAAGGGTTTTGGCCATCTTCCCGAGGCCGACCTGCAGCAGCACGACCAGCACGGTGTTCAGCGTGAACAGCAGCCCGGTGAGCGCGGCCGGCGCGGAGGTGCGGGTCGTGATCCAGAGCGGAACTCCCACCAGCAGCGCCGAATCGCCGGCGAGGAACACGGCGTTGAGCCCGGCAAGAGCGAGGAAACGCCGGTCCCGCACCAGTTTCGCGCGTCCGGCCTTCTTTTCGGCGCGGTGTTCCGGCCGGACCGCGGGCAAGGTCCGGACGAGCAGGCCGGCCACCGCGTAGGACGCCGCGTTGACGAGCACGATCGCGAGATACGCGGCGCGGGTGTCGGCGACGATGGCCGCCGTGGCGCCGAGACTGCCGAGACCGACGGCGGTGCCGCGGATCGCGGCGAGCCCGGCCAGCATGCGGATCCGGTCCTGCTCGTCGGCCAGGCCCGCGACGACCATCGTGCGCGCCGACCGGCCCGCCTGCGCCGCCGCCTGCGCGAGGCACACCAGCGGGACGAACAGCGCGGGGGAGTGCACGAACGGGTAGCCGAGGAACACCGCCGCCCGGATCGCGTAGGACAGGACCAGGACGAGCCGGGGGTGGCGCCGGTCGAGCACGTGGCCGACCAGCGGCGTGACCGCGATCGAGGTGATCCCCGCGCAGGTCAGGCCCAGGCCGACGACAGTGGCGCCGAGACCGGCGCTGCGCGTGAAGAACAGCACGATCGACGGCAGCCACAGGCCGGTGCCGAGCGAGTCGACGAACGACGCGGTCGCCAGCCGGCGCCGCGGCCCGTCGGAGTACACGTCCGCCCCGGTCGCCGCGATCCACAGCCGCGCGGCGCGGCTCATGTCCGCCGCCGTGGTCGATTCCCCATGCTGATCCGGATTCCCCGCTCTTGCCGGTCCCCGTCCGACGATCCCTCTGGCATCATGGCACACGCTGGCGCGTTCGTCGCCCAGCCGCTCGCATGACGTTGACCTGCAAGGTTTTTCACCGGATCAGGGGGAACGCGATGGGCTTGCCACGGCTTCTCGTGGTGGACGGGATGGGCGGCGTCTCGCCGCACGAATACCTGCGGTCGCTGGCGCCGCTGGCCGAACTGAAAGTGCTGTATGTGCCGCCGCCGTTTCCCGAACACGCGGCGCAGAAAGAACGCGAACTGGCCAAACGGGGCGCCGACGTCGAAGTCGTGCAGGTCGATCGGCCGGACCAGGTGACTGAGGCGATCGCGAAGATCGCCCAGACCTGGCGGCCGGACGGGGTGTTCGCGCAGAACGAGCACCTGCTGCACCAGGTGGCCGTGGCGGCCGAACGCCTCGGCCTGCCGTACCACTCGGCGCGCGCGGCGTCTCTGGTGCAGCGCAAGGATTTGCAACGGGCCGCGCTGCTCGAAGCGGGCCTGCCGGGGCCGCGGATGGCGGTGCTCCGGCCGGGCGAGGACCCGGCCGCCGCGCTGGCCGAGGTCGGGCTGCCCGCGGTGCTCAAGCCGATCGTGGGCGTCGGCAGCATCTCGACGATGCTCGTCGACTCGCCGGAGGTGCTGGCCGGCGCGGTGGCCGAGGCGGACCGGCACTACCGGGCCGATCCCCGGATGTACGGCCGGGAACCGGTGCTGATGGTGGAAAGCCTGCTGATCGGGCAGCGCTGGCACCGGGACGAGCGCTACGGCGACCACGCCAGCGTCGAATCCCTGGTCTGCGACGGCGAGATCACCCATCTGGCCGTCACCGACAAATACCCGCTGGCGCCGCCGTTTCGCGAGACCGGCGACCTGCTTCCGTCCATTTTGGACACCGAACGGCAGGACGTGCTGCGCGAGGCCGCCGCCGACGCGATCCGCGCCCTCGACCTCCGGCACGGCGCGACGCACATCGAATTCAAGCTCACCGAGGACGGGCCGCGGGTGATCGAGGTCAACGGCAGGCTCGGCGGGCCGGTGCCGCGCATGCTCGAGCTGACCGCGGGCTACGACGTGATCGCCGACCTCGGCCGGATGGCGCTGGGCGGCAAACCCGAGGCGACGCTGAGCTTCGACTGCCATTCGCTGTTCCTGACGCCGGTCTCGCCGCAGCGGGACGTGGTGGTGCGCGCGATCCACGGCGAGGCCGAGGCCCGCGCCATCGAGGGCGTGCGGGACCTTTCGCTGCGTTATCCCGTCGGCAGCACGCCGGATTGGCGGATGGGCGGGTTCAGCAGTCTGTGGCGGTCGTTCATCACCAGCCCGACCTCCGAGGGCCTGTTCGACGTCGCCGAGAAGCTGGAGAACACGCTGCGGGTGGAGCTTTCCGACGCCAGCTGAACGAACAGGCACCGGTTCCCGCGGGAACCGGTGCCTGGCCGTGATTCAGTGCATGCCGCGGATCGTGCCGCCGTCCACGCCCCAGACGCTGCCGGTGACGAACGACGCGGCCGCCGACGCCAGGAACGCGATCACCGAGGCCACCTCGTGCGGCTGGCCCATCCGGCCGAGCGGAAGCTGCCGCCTGCTCATCTCGTATTCCACGGCCGGTTCGGGGTCGAGGCCGTGCAAGGCCGCCATGCTGTCGGCGAGCCCGCCCGGACGGGTCCACAGCGGAGTCCACACCGGACCCGGCGCGACCGCGTTCACCCGGATCGCCGGTCCCTCGGCCAACGCGAGGCTTTTGGTCAGGCCGACCAGGGCTGTTTTCGAGACCTGGTAGTCGATCAGCGCCGTCTCCGGCTGGCGGGCCAGGTCCGAGGAGACGGTGACGATGCTGCCGCGTCCCTGCTCGCGCATGCCGGGCAGCACGGCGCGGATCGCCCTGACCGCGCTGAGGAAATTGATTTCGAACGTGTGCCGGAAGTCCTCGTCGGTCAGCTCGTCGAAGGACTTGGCCACGCCCTGCCCGACGTTGTTGACGAGGACGTCGGCCGGTGCGCCGAACTCGCCGAGCAGCCCGTCGACCGCGGCCGAAACCCCTTCCGCGGTCGAGAGATCGGCGACCTGGACCGCGGCCTTGGCTCCGCGCTCGCGGACGGATTCGGCCACCTCGGCCAACCCCGCGCCGTCGCGGTCGGTCAGGCCCACCCGCGCGCCCTCGTCGGCGAAGGCCAATGCGGTGGCGGCGCCGATTCCGCCTGCCGCGCCGGTGATCAGGACGACCTGGTCGGCGAGTGCGAACTTCATCCGGCCGCCACCTCCGTGCTGATCAAGGTCAGCGGACCGCGGGCGGTGACCCGCCAGTCCATTCCCGGCTGCATCGCGAAACAGCGGCCGGGCCCGCCGGGGTAGCGGCGACCGTCCACTTCGAACTCCGCGGTGCCGTCCACGAGATACAGCACCTGTGTGTTCTCCGCGGGCGCTTCCCGTTTCGCGGTGCCGCCTTCCGGTACCTCGATCAGGGTGAAATTCCGCCAGTCCCCGGTGAAATACGGGCGAAGGTCGATCGCCGTTCCCGCCCCGGGCAAGGACATCCGGGCGGGCTCGGCGGCCGGGCCCGGCTGGGGGAAGACCTCCGTGACGAAGAACTGCATGTCCTCGCCGGACCGGTTCGCGATCGCGTGCGCCGCGCCGATCGGCGTCGTGATGAGGTCGCCCGCGCGGACGATGAACGGCTCGCCGTTCATCCGCATCTCGGCCTCGCCGCTGAGGATGTAGTAGATCTCCTCGGTGCGGTCGTGGACGTGCTCGCCCACCGACCCGCCCGGTTCGATCGTGAGGTGCTCGACGATGTTCCAGCTCCCGGCGAGGTGCCCGCCGTTGAACAGCGTCTTCCACTGGCAGACCCCGTCGCCGCCGACCTGGTGGTACGTGGTGGCGGCGCCGCTGGTGTCGTTGACGATCAGTCCGTACGGCGCGGCGGGGCCGCGGCTGGTCATGCCCATCAGATCACCTTCCGGCAGTTGCGATGGATTCGATGCCCGCCCGGACGGTCTCGCCGGGCACCTGCGTGATGAGCGTGCCGTCCGTGCGGTGCGGACGGCCGAGGCCGGACAACAGGATCAGGTCGCGCATCCCGGCCGCCGGTTTCACGTAGCCGCGCTTGTTGTCCAGCCGCACGGCGTCGAACACCGCGTCCACCGGGGCGTCGGCGGGCAGCACGGTCGGGGCTCCGGCCCGCTTGAGCAGGTTCAGGTGCGCTGCCTCGTCGGCGCGGTCGAGCAGGCCCAGTTCGCGCGAAATGCGGGCGGCGGCGAGCATGCCGAGCCCGACGCCGTACCCGTGCCGCAGGCCGCCGTGGGTGACCAATTCGGCGGCGTGGCCGACGGTGTGGCCGTATTCCAGGACGAGCCCCTCGCCTTCCTCGCGCGGATCGTCGCGCATGACCAGGGTTTTCGCGTCCACGCACAGGTCGATGAACCAGGCGAGGTCGGCCATCGGGTAGCGGCCGTCCGGGCGGAGGCGGGCGGCGACCTCGTCGTAGCGCTCGGGCACGACGCACAGGACGTTCTTGACCATTTCGCACAGCGCCGACCGGATCTCGTCCGCGGGCAGCGTCGTCAGGAAGTCGAGGTGGTTCCACACCAGCGACGGCGCGTGGAAGGCGCCGAGGTGGTTCTTGCCGACGGTCGAGTTGACCGCCTGTTTCAGCGACAGCACCGAATCCGACATGTTCAGCAGCGTGGTCGGCAGGTGCACCAGCCGGATGCCGCGGAACACGAGCGCGGCCAGCAGCCCGGAGAGGTTGCCCACCAGCCCGCCGCCCATCGCGACGATCACGGACTTGCGGGTCACCCCGGCCCGGAACATCCGCTCGGCGAGGGAATCGGCGACGGCGAGGGATTTGGCGGGCTCCTCGGCGTCGGCGGGCAGGACGTCGGCCGGGGCGACGTCGCCGACCAGACGGCGCACCTGCCCGATCTGGGATTCGGAGAGCCCGGTGTCGGCGACGATCACGAACCGGTCGGCGTTCAGTTCCGCCAGCCTGCGCGCGAAAGCCCGCAGCGAACCGGAACCGTGCCCGGTGCAGAAGTCGTAGCGGACGTCACCGAACTGGACCTCGCGCTGGGAGACGCGGGAAGCCTCGGCTAGCAAAGACACAACTTTCCCATCCACGGTTGGCGAAAAAGAACGTGCTGGTCGTGCTGGCCCGGCCGGATTCACATGGCCGGGCGGACGGACGTTTCCAATTGCCGCGCGAATTGCGCGTACGCTTCCGCGCAGCTGCGGGCGACTTCGGCGACGAGGTCGGCGCGATGCGGCGGCACGGAGGCGCGCAGCCGCGCCCAGTGCGCCGGATCGAGCGACCCGGCCTCCAGCAGCCGCAGCACCGCCCGGCCGGTTTCGCTGAACCGCAGCGACGGATCCTGGCGCAGGTCGTGAAGTGCCGCGCGCGGGTCGGCCTGCGGCGCCGGGCACCCAGGCCGCCCCGCGCCGGGACCCGGGCCCGGCGGCTCCGGCTCCGGGGAATGCCGCGCGGGCACCGGATCGGCCCCGGCCCGCAGCCGGTCGCGGACGTCGCGGACCGTCGCGACCGCGATGCCCGCCGCCCGGGAGATCTCGCGCAGCGAGGACTGCGGGCGTTCGGCGATCAGCCTGGCCGCGAGCCGCCTGCCCGCGGCCGGGTTGATCGGCCGGATCCGGCCGTCCTGGCCGCGCCGGAAATCCGGCCGCGGCACGTCGGCCCCTGGCCGGTGCCGGACGCGCCGCACGGTCTTGTGCGTCAGCCCGGTCATCGACGCGATCAGCCGGTCCGACCACTCCGGATGCGACCGCATGATGCGCGCGGCGGCGGCGAGCCGGTCGGGCAGCGACAGCGGCAGGCCGTGCTGGGTGTTCAGCCGCACGGCGAGAACGAAAGCGTCGCGCTCGTCGCCTTCGTAGAAGCGCGCCGGCACGTGGGTCGCGCCGCGCCCGATCGCCACGCGCAGCCGGTGCATCCCGTCGATGACGTGCATGGTGTCGCGGTGCACGACGATCGGCGGCAGCCGTCCCGCGGACTGGGCCAGCAGCCGGACGTGGCTCTCGTCTTCTCCCTCGGCTCTCGGCGACAGGGCTGTCCGCAGCGAAGCGACGGGAACGGCGACGACCTCGGCTCCGATGAGCCGGTCCGCCTGCGCGGGCCGCTCCGGTTCCGCGCTGTCCCGGGCGTGCTTGTGTCCGGCCATATCCTTGCCCCCAAGTGGCGCACTATCCGTCTCGGAAACTGCCTGCCGAAATCCGGGTAAGCTGACTGGCGTGAAAATCGCGCGATTATGGGAGCGGCAGATAACTGAGCGCGTGAATACCCGAGTGATTCAACGCGCAGTCATTCCGCAGCATTTCACGCGGTGTGGATCCCCATTGAGTTTCCAGCGTAGCAGCGGTTCGTTTGGCGCGTCAAACGATCTTGAACGCCGGCGGCCGGTTCCCGCTGGTCGGCAGCAGCGGTTTTCCGCCGGTGTTTTCGCGGAAATCGTCAGGAATCGGCGGGACGGTTCCGGAAATGGCGCCGCGGCGACGGCTGTGCTGAGCGAGCGGGTGCCTGCCGGACGGGCCCCGGCCGGGAATCCGCGGCGGGAGCGGTGTTCAGGTGGGGACCGGTAGCCAGTCGAACACCGGCGCGGTGCGCCGGAAACGCCGCCGCCCGACCGCCGGGAAGGCGATCGGGCGGCGGCGTCGCGGGATTCAGCGGCGAGGACCGGGGTCGCTGAAGCTGGGACGGCCGGTCTCGTTGTGCCCGGCGAACCGGCGCAGGTAGCCCGGCGCGGCCGGATCGGTCAGCGAGAGGTCGAACCAGCCGAACGCGGACGCCGTTTCGCACGGCACCCGCCGGGTTTCGCCGGGGCCGAGCACGATCGTCCGGGCGGAGCCGGGGCTGTAGTCGTTGCGCAGCTTGAGTTTCCGGCGCTGGCGGCCCGGGTTCGTGACGGTCAGCGTGAGCAGCGGGGCGCCGTAATTGTTCGTGGACACCGAAACCTCGGGCTCAGTGGTGTCCGCGGTGGTGCCGGTGAACTGCGCGAGGTAACCGTTCGCGCCGGTCACGCGAAGGTCGTAGTTGCCGTGCTCGTCGGTGCCCGGCGCGCCTTCCCAGATGTCGCTGACGGTGTCGTGCGCGGCGACCGTGTAGCGGCGCGGGGAATCGCCGTGCGCGTAGGCGTAGAAGTGCGCGCCCACGGTGCCGTTGTTGATGAACTGCACCGAAATCGAGCGACCGTCGCGCTTGCCGGAGACCCCGGTGGTGAACCGGTACGGCAGCGCCCGCGCGGGGCGCACGCCCGGCTCCTGCTTCGGCATCGCCTGCGGCAGCTTCACCGAGAACGGCTGGTTCTTGCTCGGCAGCGGAGCGGGCGTGGGCGTCACGACCGGCTTCGTTTGCGGGCGCGAGAAATCGAACGCCGAGGTGAGGTCGCCGGAGACGGAACGGCGCCACGCGCTGATGTTCGGCTCCGCCACGCCGAAACGGGCTTCGAGGAAGCGCAGCACCGAGGTGTGGTCGAAGGTCTCCGAGCAGACCCAGCCGCCGCGCGACCACGGCGACACGACGAACATCGGCACCCGCGAGCCCAGCCCGGCCGGGTGCTTGCCGGCCAGCCGGTGGCCGCTCGGGCCGGTTCCGGTGCTCGGGCGCAGCTTGTCGAAGTCGAGGAACTCGTCGGCGAGGCTGGCCGAGAGCGACCGCGACACCAGGCCGTCCGTGCCCGGCCGGTTCAGCAGCGGCGGCATCGGCGGGACGACGTGGTCGAACAGGCCGTCGTTCTCGTCGTAGTTGACGAAGAAGACGGTCTTGCTCCACACCTCGGGGTTCGAGACCAGCGCGTCGAGGACGAGGTTCAGGTAGTACGCGCCGTCGCTGGCGGACGCGGCGGCGTGCTCGCTGTACTTGTACGGCGGGACGATCCAGGTGACCTGCGGCAGCGTCCCGGCCTGCACGTCGGCGCGGAACTCCTTGAGCGTGTGCGTCGAGACGCCCTGGTCGACCAGCGGTCCGGACGCGCCTTCCCGGCGGTGGTACTGCGCGAAGAACTCGAGCGAGTTGTCCGTGTAGTTGTCCGTCGGCTCGCCGGGGATGCCGCTGCCGCCCTGGTAGAGCTTCCAGGTGACGCCGGCCTTCTGCAGCCGCTCGGGGTAGGTGGTCCAGGTGTAGCCGTTGGTGTCCGCCCGCTCGTCCAGGCCGGGGCCGTTCGGCTTGGTGCCGAGCCGGTTCTGCGTGTCGATGGTGCCCGACCAGAGCATGATCCGGTTCGGCGCGGTGTCGGCGGGGACCGAGCAGTGGTAGGCGTCGCAGATGGTGAACGCCTCGGCCAGCGCGTAGTGGTAGGGCAGCTCGGAACGCTGCTGGTAGCACATGGTGAACACGTCCTGCTTCTCGTTCACCCAGCCGTCGTAGCGCCCGCCGTTCCAGAGCGGCTCGCCGCTGCCCCAGCTGTGGTCGGTGCCGGCGATGTGCTCGCTGGTGCGCAGGGCGTCGAGCGGGAACGGCAGCACGTACTCGGCGTCGTCGGGAAGGCCGCGGCCGTTGTAGCGGGAGGTGCGCTCCTTCGCCGGCGGCTGGTAGAAGACCGGCCGTCCGTTGGGCAGCAGGTGCGGCCGGGGGTCGCCGTAGCCGCGCACGCCGCGCATGGTGCCGAAGTAGTGGTCGAAGGACCGGTTCTCCTGCATCAGCACGACGACGTGCTCAACGTCCTCGATAGTGCCCGACCGGCGGGCCGGTTCGACCGCGAGCGCCTTCCCGATAGACCCGGGCAGCAGCCCTCCGGCCGCCGCGCCGGCCAGCGAAGCGCCCGCCATGCCGAGAAAATTCCGGCGACTCGTACCCGCCATGTTGCGTCCTCCACGTGTTCGCGGCGAGACAGCGGTCGCCCGGATTTACCGGCCGCCGCTCGCCCGGAGCAGAGCATGAACGAGCTGAGTGTCCCGGATCTGGCGCGCGGGTGAATACTCCGTCCGGGGGCGGCTTGTCGTGGCCCGGGCCGGATTTTTGGTGATCTTGGCGACGGCGGATCTGGTGATTGTCCCGGCACTGTCCGTGGTGCGCCGGGAGCGAAAGCGGCCGCGAAAGGACGCGCGAGGTGACATTTCGCGAGCCGAGTTGACCGCGTTGTTCGAGGCCGCCGGACTGACCGTCGTGGCTGGCGGCGGGGATCGTCGCGGAGGCGGACCGGCCCGCGTCGGCGAAGGACCGCGAGTTCGTCCGGCAGCGGGTGCGGGATGGGGAATTGTGGCTGGAGACCGAAAACGGCCGGGTCCCGGACGCCGCCGACCTGGCCGCGGCGAGCGACTGGACGCAGCGGCGGCTGGGCGGAGTCCAAGGAGCTGTCCGGCCTGATCGAACTGCGCGCCGCGGGCAACGGCAACCCGCACGGCGTCCGGCTTTTGACGGGAAACCCCCGCCGGTTTCGGTCACGCCGAGGGAGCGGCTTCGGCTTCCTCGACCAGTTCGACTAGCTCCGCGATGTGCTGGCGGACGCCCTCGTGGCCCGGATACCACTCTTCGACCGCGGCCGGCAGCTTCTCCCGGATCACCTTCATGATCTCGGCGCCCTGCTCCGCGCTGTAGCTGCTCAGAGCGAGGAACGCGTAACCCCCGGCCGCGAACTCGCGCAGGTCCGCGGCCAGCGCCTGATCCTCGACCTCGCCTGCGATGAACCCGAGAACGCGCAGAAGCATGCCGCGGGAAGGGTTCCAGTCGAGAAACCCTAGGTCGCGCTTGCCGCGCGGATCGATGACGAACACAGCGGACACGGGTCACCTCAAGAGGAAGACGAAGGGCTTGGCGGAGTCCTCGCGCTACGGGATCTGCTGGGAGTTCAGGCCGATCGTATCGATCGGGACCAAGCCGGATTCGGTGAAACAGTGCTTGCGGATCGAAGCCTGGACGGCACCCACTGGCCGCCGAAACCGTCGGCATCGAGGACCAGGTGCTGCGGGTGCGCTCCCGAAAAACACGAACGGCCTGCCGGTAAAGACAATCGGCAGGCCGTTCGCGGAGAAACAGATGGTGGGCGATACTGGGATCGAACCAGTGACCTCTTCGGTGTGAACGAAGCGCTCTCCCCCTGAGCTAATCGCCCGTTGTGCAACGCACCAGCCTGGGGTGGACTGGAGTGCGCGATACTGGGATTGAACCAGTGACCTCTTCCGTGTCAGGGAAGCGCTCTCCCGCTGAGCTAATCGCGCTTGCTGCTGTGCAACGTGTCGTAAACATTAGCGGACGCCCCGGCGACGTCGCACAGGGGGCCCGGTTTCGGGGACCGCGCTGGTCACTGTCCTGCGTGGACAGTCATGCGCACGCCTTCGGCCAGCCGGTAGGGGCGGGTGTCGACGATGGCGCCCAACAGGCGGCGCAGGCGGGACACCTCGGCGCGGACGGTGACCAGATGCTCGGCGTCGCCGTAGAGGGCGTGGCTCAGCGCGACCGCGGACAGGCCGTCGCGGCCGGCCTTCTCCAAGCGGACCAGGATTTCCGCGTGGCGTTTCGTGATCGGGCGGCGCCAGCCGGTGTCGCCGGCTTGGAGGCTGAGCAGGGGAGCGGGCGTGAGGTCCAGGTCGAGCCGGACGGCGCGGGCGGTGCTGGCGGGGCGGACTAGCCAGCCGTCGGCGATGGGTTCGGGGAGGCAGGCGCCCAGGCCGGGGACGGCGACTACCTGGCCGGCTTTGGGGGCGGCGATGCGTTCGCCCGCGGAGACGCCGACGCTGTGCGCGACCCAGCCGTCCTCGTCCACGACCAGCGCGGGGCCGGAAGACAGGACAGGTTCAGCCATTTGGCGCAGTCGTTCGAGGCGTTGACGGTGCGTGCGCCACAGTTCGGATTCGGCTAGCCGCTTGCCGGTTTCGACGAGGGCCCCGATCGCGGGATGCAGAGTCAGGGCGGGGCCGCTGATGTCGATCACGCCGAGCAGTTCGCCGGTGCGCGGGTCGTGGATGGGCGAGGCGGTGCAGTACCACGGGTGCTGGTTCTGCTCGAAGTGTTCGCCGGCGAGCAGTTCGATGGGCGCGGCTTCGGCGAGCGCGGTGCCGATCGCGTTGGTGCCGACGCGGGATTCGGTCCATTCGGAACCCTCGGTGAAGCCCAGCGTGTCCGCTTTGCGCCGGACGGCGGACGAGCCTTCGCGCCACAGGATGATGCCGTCGGCGTCGGTGACCACCAGGAGCATGTGCGCCGAATCGGAGGTCGCGCCGACGACCTGGCGGAGGTCTTCGATGACGTGCCGCAGCGGCGAGCCGTGCCTGCGGCGTTCGACCTCGTCGCCGGGCACCGAATCGCGGGCGTTCATCCCGTCGGCGGTGAGGCCGAGGCTCAGCACTCGGGACCAGGAGCGCGAGACGAGCGGCCGCGGCGGCACGACCGGACGGCTGCCGCCGATGACGGCTTCGTGCATCCGGACGAGATCGCGGGCGTGGGTGGGCAGGTTGCGGCCCGGAGGCACCGCACTGTGCACCACCACAGTCACCTCCCGCACCATCGCGTCAGCGGCCCAGCATAGGTGACCTGCGCCGATGCCGCCACGACCCGGCGCGTGCAACTCGCTGCAACCCTTGCCGCGCCCTTCGCGACAGGAGTGTGATCGGCGCTACACCACGACAGCGACGTCCGAGGAGTAGCGATGACACAGACAGTCGACCGGATCGCGGAGGCGAGTACGCCGCAGGCCCGGGTCGAGGACTGGCTGGCCCGGTTCGAGGCCGCGCTGACCGCCCGCGACGTCGAGGCCGCCGCGGCGTTGTTCGCCGTCGATTCCTACTGGCGCGACTTGGTTTCGTTCACCTGGAACCTCAAGACCGTCGAGGGCCGCGACGGGGTCGCCGGGCTGCTCGGCGGCTGTCTGGAAACGACTGACCCGAGCGGGTTCCGCACCTCCGAACCGGCCACCGAAGCCGGCGGCGTCACCGAGGCGTGGATCGAGTTCGAGACCTCCGCCGGACGCGCGAAAGGGCATCTGCGGCTGAAGGAAGAGGGCGCGTGGACGCTGCTCACCAGCCTGCGCGAGCTGAAGGGATTCGAGGAGTCGCAGCGGGAACGGCGGCCCAAGGGCGTCGAGCACGGTGTGGTCCGCGGCCGTCGGTCGTGGGCGGAGAAGCGGGCCGAGGAGCAGGAAACGCTGGGCTACGACCAGCAGCCCTACGTCGTCGTGATCGGCGGCGGGCAGGGCGGGATCGCGCTCGGCGCCCGGCTGCGCCAGCTCGGCGTGCCCGCGCTGGTGGTGGAGCGCAACGACCGGCCCGGCGATTCGTGGCGCAAGCGGTACAAGAACCTCTGCCTGCACGACCCCGTCTGGTACGACCACCTGCCCTATCTGCCGTTCCCGGAGAACTGGCCGGTGTTCGCGCCGAAGGACAAGATCGCGGACTGGCTGGAGATGTACACGCGCCTGATGGAGGTGCCGTACTGGACGCGTTCGGCGGTCACCTCCGCGGTCTGGGATGACAACGCGAAGCAGTGGCATGTCACGGTGGATCGCGACGGTGAACAGGTCGTCCTGGCCCCGCGGCACGTGGTCTTCGCGACCGGCATGTCGGGCAAGCCGAATCTGCCGTCGTTTCCCGGAATGGACGAGTTCGAGGGCGACCAGCACCATTCGTCGCAGCACCCCGGACCGGACGCGTACGCGGGCAAGAAGGCGGTCGTCGTCGGTTCGAACAACTCGGCGCACGACATCTGCGCGGCGCTGTGGGAGCACGGCGCGGACGTGACGATGGTGCAGCGCTCGTCCACGCACATCGTGAAGTCGGATTCGCTGATGGACCTCGGCCTCGGCGACCTGTACTCGGAGCGCGCGCTCGCCGCGGGCGTCACCACCGAGAAGGCCGACCTGATCTTCGCGTCGATCCCGTACCGGATCATGCCGGAGTTCCAGATCCCGGTGTACCAAGCGATCCGCGAACGCGACGCGGACTTCTACGCCCGGCTCGAGGCGGCGGGCTTCAAACACGACTGGGGCGACGACGGTTCCGGCCTGTTCATGAAGTACCTGCGCCGCGGCTCCGGCTACTACATCGACGTCGGCGCTTCGGAACTCGTCGCCAATGGCAGCGTCAAGCTCGCACACGGCCAGGTCGACCGCCTGACCGCGAATTCGGTGGTGCTGTCGGACGGCACCGAGCTGGAGGCCGACGTGGTCGTCTACGCGACCGGCTACGGCTCGATGAACGGCTGGGTCGCCGACCTGGTCGGGCAGGAAACCGCGGACCGGGTCGGCAAATGCTGGGGACTCGGCTCGGAAACGACCAAGGACCCGGGCCCGTGGGAGGGCGAGCAGCGCAACATGTGGAAGCCCACCCAGCAGGAGGGATTGTGGTTCCACGGCGGGAATCTGCACCAGTCCCGGCATTATTCGCTGTATCTGGCGCTGCAGCTGAAGGCGCGGTTCGAGGGTCTTGAGACGCCGGTGTACGGGCTGCAGGACGTGCATCACCTGTCTTGAGCGTCGACGAAACCCGGTGGCCGCGGCGGGCGGTCACCGGGTTTTTTCTCGCAGTCCGGCGAGAACGACGCTCATCCCGGCGGCGAACTCGGTCTCCGGGTCGCTCGCCGCGGCGGCTTCGGCGATTTCGAGGAGCCCGGCGAACTGGTCTTGACGCAGTTCCGCGATCCGGTCGGTGGTCTCGGCGACGTCCGCGTCGCGCGACAGCGGACCCGCCAGTTCGGCCTGCGCGAAGCCGGTGACGAAAGCGGAAACCGTGCGGAACGCGACCAGCAGTTCCGCTCCGGACCGTCCGCCGCGGGCCAGTGCCCGCACCAGCGCTTCGGCCGGTCGGAGCGTCGCGAGGTCGAAGCTGCGGCGGGTCAGGATCAGCGGGATGGCGTGCGGATGCGCTCGCACCGCCCGCCACATTCCCTCGGCGACGGCGTGCACGTCGGCGCGCCAGTCGCCGGACGGATCCGGCCAGGTCGCCTCTGCCATCACCGCCTCGGTGACCAGCTGCTCCAGCCCGTCGCGGCCGTCGACGTAGTTGTAGATCGTCATCGGCCCGGTGCCCAATCCGGTCGCGAGGCTGCGCATCGTCAGGCCGTCCAGTCCGGCGGCGTCGACCAGTGCGAGCGCGGCGGCCTGCAGCCGTTCGCGCGTGAACTTCCGAGGTGCGGGCAAGGTTCTCCTTGATTAAGTACAAGGTACGTGTTTAGCTGGGTTCACGTACAACGTACTTCATGGAGGCGGCATGCGCACCAGTTTCCGTTCCGGCCGCGACCAGTGCGCGGCCTGGTTGACGCTCCCGGACGGACCGGGCCCGCATCCGGCGATCGTGCTCGTGCACGGCGGCGGCGCGACGCACGGGATGATGCTCGGCCAGTACGAAACCTGGTTCTCCGCAGCGGGTTTCGCCGTGCTGGCGTTCGATTTCCGGCACCTCGGCGAGTCCGGCGGCGAACCCCGGCAGCTGGTCAGCCGGCGGCGGTACGCCGAGGACGTCGACGCGGCGCTGGCGTTCGCCCGCACGCGGCCGGAGATCGACGCCGGCCGGATCGCCTTGTGGGGAACGTCGTTCGGCGCCAGCCACGTGCTCGCCGCCGCGGCGAGGCATCCGTCGCTGGCCGCGGCGGTCGTGCAATGTCCGGTGTTCAGCGGCCGGGCCGTCGTCGCGCGGGCCGGTCCGCGGCACCTCGCGCGCTTCACCGGGCCGATCGTCTCCGACCTGCTGCGGTCCGCGTCGCGCCTGCCGCGCCGGTACGTTCCGCTGGTCGGCCGCCCGGGCGAACTCGCCTTCGTCAACCAGCCCGGCGCGCTGGAAGGCTGGGAATCGGTCACGCCGGACGGCAGCCGGTTCGACAACCGGATCACCGCCGCGTCCGGGTTGGACATGGCGTTCTACAACGCCGCCGCGCAGGCCTCGCGCGTCCGATGTCCGCTGCTGATCTGCGCTTGCGACCGGGAGAACCTCATCGACCCGTCGATCGCCGAGGCGGTGGCCGTCGACGCGCCGCGCGCCGTGCTGAAGCACTACGACGCGGATCACTTCACGGTCTACCATCCGCCTGTGGTCGAAAAGGTCGTCGCGGATCAGCTCGGCTTCCTCGCCGTCCACCTGACCCAGTGAGGACGAGCGATGACGCGTATTCACGACCTGCTCCGCGCCGCCCCCGCGGACGCCGTCGGCTGGACCGCCGGTCCGCGCGACCTCCGGTTTTCCGAGATGGACGCGTGGTCGGACCGGATCGCCGCCGACTTCCTGCGGCGGGGCGTGCGGCGCGGCGACCGGATCGCGGTCAACGGGCGCACAACGCCGGAATGGCTGGCGGTGTACTTCGCCGCCGCGAAGATCGGCGCGGCGGTGGCCGGGCTGAGCCCGCGATACCGGGAAACCGAATTCGCGCACATTCTCGCCGATTCCGGTGCGCGGCTCGTGGTCACCGAACCGTCGGCGGGCGACGTTGATTTCCTTGCCCTGCTGGGAAAACTCGAACTGCCCGGGGTCTCCTTCGTGACGTTTGCCGAGCTGGGTTCGGCGGAGCCGGACACCGACGCCTTGGCCGCTGCTTCGGCGGCGGTCGAAGCGGACGACCCGGTGATGATCATCTACACCTCCGGCACCACCGGCCGTCCCAAAGGCGCGACGCTGACCCAGCGCGGCCAGCTGGCGGCGGCCGCCGCGGAAGCCGATCACCTCCAATTGAGCCCCGCCGATGTGCTGCCGGTGGCCGTTCCGCTGAATCACGTCAGCGGTATCACCTGCTGCGTCTTGTCCGCGTTGGTCGCCGGCAGCCGGTCGGTGTTGTTGCCGTCCTTCGACGCAGGCGCCGCCGCCGAGCTGTTCCGGACCGCCGGCCTGACGATGTGGGTCGGTGTGCCGACGATGCACACACTGCTGCTGAATCACGACCGTTTCGCCGGCGTCGACACTTCCGCGATTCGCGTAGTGGTCACCGGTGGCGCGAACGCGGAACCTGCTCTGCTGCAACGTCTTACGGCCGCGTTCCCGAAGGCGACAGTGATGAATCTGTACGGGTTGAGCGAGGTTTCCGGCGCTGTCGTGATGACGCCGTGGGGTGCCAGCACGGAGGCGACCGAACGCTCGATCGGCGTTCCTTTCCCCGGGGTGGAAGTGAAAATCGCCTCCCCGTCCGGAGAAACGCTGCCAGTCGGCGAAACTGGCGAGCTGGTGTTCCGCACACCGTCGATCATGGCTGGCTATCACAATCTGCCGACGGAAACCTCGGCGGCGGTGGACGCGGACGGCTGGCTGCACACCGGCGACATGGCGCGGGCGGACGAGGACGGATACCTGACATTGCACGGCCGCGCCAAGGACATGTTCGTCCAAGGCGGATTCAACATCTATCCGGTCGAGGTGGAGAACGTCCTCGCCGCGCATCCCGGGGTGCTGATGGCGGCAGGGGTCGGCGTCCCGGACCCGGTGCTGGGGGAGATCGGCCGGTATTACGTTGTCCCAGCACAGGATTCGACGGTCACCGAAGCGGCACTGAAGGAGTTCTGCGCCGGAAAGCTGGCTGACTACAAGGTCCCGCGCCAGATCGTGCTCCGGCCCAGTCTGCCGCTGACGCCGTCCGGGAAGTGCAAAAAGCAGCCCTGCGCGCGGAAAACTAGACGTTCGCCGCGACCGCTTCCTGGATCACCCTCGCCGCGTCGGCGAACGCACCGGGATTCGGCCCGGCGTAGTTGAGCCGGATGAAGCGCCCGGTCGGTTCGGCGGGAAACCATTCGTCGCCGGAGCCGATGACCACGCCGGCGGATTCGCAGTCGCGGACCACGTGCGCCAGGTCGACCGTCCCGGGCAGCCGCGCCCAGAGGTTCAGCCCGCCTTGCGGCACGGATTCCACCTGCACCGCGGGCGCGTGTTCGCGGAGTCCGGTGAGCAGCAGGTCCCGGCGGGTCTTGAGCTGGTGCCGGACCCGGCGCAGGTGGGTGCGCCACGCGGGCTGGGTCACGACGTCGAGCGCGACGGTCTGCAGCACCGTGCTGACGTACATCGACTCCGCCAGCGTGTCGACGAGAATCCGGTCGCGCGCCGGGCCGCGGGCGATCAGCGCGGCGACGCGGATCGCGGGGGAGACGCTCTTGGTGAGGGAGCGGAGGTAGACCACGTGGCCGTCGTCGTCGCGTCCGGCGAGCAGTTGCGGTTCCGCGGTGATGCCGAAATCGTGCGCGGAATCGTCCTCGATCAGGAACGCGCCGTGCTGGCGGACGGTGTCGAGGACGCGGCTGGCCAGGTCGGGATGCCACAGCGCGCCGGTCGGGCTGGCGAAACTGGGCTGCGCGTAGAAGGCTCGCGCGCCGGTCTGCTCGAACGTCCTGGCCAGCACGTCGGGATCCGGTCCGTTCGGCCCGCTCGGCACCGGCACCACCGCTACTCCCGCTTTCGTCGCCGCGAGGATCGCTCCCCAGTACGTCGGGGATTCCAGCAGCAGCGGCTGTCCCGGCCCGACCAGCGCGCGGAACGCGGTGACCAGGCCGCTCTGGCTGCCCGGGGTGATCACGACGTCCCGAGGCGTGACCGGGACGATCCCGGCCGGCGTCACCGCGCGGAGTTCCGCGGCGAACCAGGCCTGCAGTTCGGGGACGCCCGCGGTCGGTGGCCGTCCGACCAGCGCGGCCGTGCGGGCGGCCCGGGAGAACGCACTCCGGACGAGACGCTCCGGCAGCAGTTCGGGGTCGGGATAGCCGGAATGAAGCGCTACTGAGTTAGTGGAAGCCGGCTGCAGCGACGCGGGCTGTTTGAGCAGCCCGTGCCCCGGGCTGCCGAGTGCGGCGGTCTGCCAGCCGTAGTCGCCGGACCCGGTGGCCGGCGCGGCGCGGACGAACGTGCCGACGCCCGGCAGACTCTCCACCAGCCCTTGGGAAGACAGGCTGCGCAGTGCTTTCTGGACAGTCACCGGACTGGCCGAATACCGCGCGACCAGCTCCCGCGACGACGGCAGCTTCGCTCCGGCCGGTGCGGTGCTGATCCATTCGCGCAGTGTCGAAGCGATCCGGGAGCTGCTATCGTCGGACATGAAACTGAAGGATAGCGCTACTCTCCCGGTGGCACCGGCGCTACCCCGGGCCGGTCTCTGGTGGGGACTGCTCGGTGTCGTGGCGTTCTCGTTCACGATGCCGTTCACCCGGCTCGCAGTGGAAAACGGCGGACTCTCGGCGATGTTCATCGGTTCCGCGCGCGCAGTGGTCGCCGCGGTGCTCGCGACCGTCGCGCTGATCGTCACCAAGCAGCGTCTCCCGCGCGGTGCCCAATGGTTCCGCCTCGCAGTCGTCGCGGGCGGCGTGGTGATCGGCTTCCCGCTGCTGACCTCGTACGCCCTCACCACGGCTTCCGCCAGCCACGGCGCCGTCGTCATCGCGCTGCTCCCCGCGGCGACGGCGGTAGTAGCGGTCCTCCGCACCCGCGAACGTCCACCCGCGACTTTCTGGGCGCTGGCCGCGGTCGGCGCCGTCGCCGCGATCGGCTTCGCTGTCCTGCAAGGCGGCGGTCTCAGCGGACTGCAGTGGTCGGACGCGCTTTTCTTCGGCGCGGTACTGGCCGCCGCGATCGGCTACGCGGAGGGCGGTTTGCTCGCGCGGGAATTGGGTGCCTGGCAAACCGTTTCCTGGGCGCTGGTGGTCGCTTCTCCGTTGATGGTCGCGTTGACCGCCGTATCGATCGCGAGGCAACCTCCACATGCGACAGTCGGCGAGTGGGCCGCTTTCGCCTATTTGGCGGTGGTGAGCATGTATCTGGGCTTCTTCGCGTGGTACCGGGGGCTGGGCTTGGGGCCGATGACTCAGGTCAGCCAGGTGCAGTTGGTGCAGCCGGTGCTGAATCTGATGTGGGCAGCGGTATTCCTGGGCGAGGAACTGACCTGGCAGACCATCCTGGGCGGCATGGCAGTGGTGGCCTGCGCGGGCAGCGCGGTGCGGGTGCGGACTGTTCGGCCTCCGGTTCGGGCGGCGGCCGACGGCACGAGCTGACCTCCAGAGGCACGTGATGGGGCCAGGAGGGACGGCTGTACTGACCGAGCTAGAAAGGCGAGGTGACTCCACTGGCCGAACGGACCCGTTGGCTCGACGTGACCGCTCAGGCCGGGCTCGTCGCATCGGGGGAGGTGAAGCCCGGCGAACTCGTCGAGGCCGCGATCGAGCGGATCGAACAGCTCGACCCGGTCCTCGGCGCGGTCCCGCTGCGGTACTCCGGCCACGCGGGCCCGGCGGCACGTTTTGCGCGGACGGACTGCGAGCAGCGAGTTCGGCACTGTGCCGAGCGCGGAGTCCGCCGCGTGGGGAAACACCCGGAACCCTTGGGACACCACGCTTTCGCCCGGCGGGATCCAGTGGTGGCACCGCGGCCGCGGTCGCTGCGGGCATGGTGGCTTCCGCGCACGGCACCGACGCGGCGGGATCCCTCCGCGTTCCGGCGTCCTGCTGCGGACTGGTCGGCCTCAAGCCCTCGCGGACGAGCGGGCGGGACGCGAGTTCGGTGTGGGATTTGCTCCGCGAGCTGGCTGTACCTCGGGCATGGCCGCGGTCCTTGGCGAACTCGGGCGCCAGCTGGGCCACGAGGTCGCCGAAGCGGACGTCGAACCGCTCAACTGGGCTCTCGGCGTGCTGGGCGCCGAGGTGACCGAAGCGGATCGGCAGGCCGCGATCGAGGGCGTCAGCGGGTTCGCGCGTTCCGTGGCGGGCTGGCGGACTGGTAGGAGGAACACGACCTGCTGCTCACGCCGACGCTGGCCGAACCGCCGCCGCCGTCCGGCGCGCTCGGTTCCGATCCGGCGGATCCGCTGGCCCCGTTGCGCCGGAGCCAGCGGTTCGCGCCTTTCACCCCGTTCGCCGACTTCACCGGACAGCCCGCGATTTCCCTTCCCCCGCACACGAATCCCGAAGGGCTGCCGATCGGGGTGCAGCTTGTCGCCGCTCCCGGCCGGGACGACTTGTTGCTGCGGGTCGCGGCGCAGGCGGAAGCCGCGGCACCGTGGCGGGATCGGCGTCCGGACTCTTACCAGTAATCGCGGTCAGGCAGCCGGATCCAAGCGTCGGGCGGCCCGGTGACCGATCGGTTGTCGACGGGCCGCAGCCCCGCGTAAGCGAAGCAGTAGGCGAGTGCGTGGCCCTCGTACAGACAGGACAGCAGCACGTCGCCCTCTTCGTCCGGCTCGCCGCCGGGGTGCAAGTCCCAGCCGATGATCTCGCCGTCGCGGAGGATGCTGCCCTGGTTGCCGCTCTTGGGGTTGGCGTACATGCCGTAGCAGGTCGTCCCCGCCGACAACGCCTTGGTGACGCCCGGCATCTGCGGCGCGTATCCCCACGGCTGCGCGAGCACGCACCCGCCGGGCACGTCCGTGGCCCACATGGTGTGGACGACAGCGGGGTCGAAGAGGTCGTCCCGCCACCTGTCCATCATCTCGTCGTAGTCGCCCTCGACGATCTCGGCGCCGAGCCTGCGCACCGCCTCGGCGACGTCGACGCCCGCGACGCAGGCGATGCCCAGCCCCTCGACGTACGGATCGCCGACCGCGGCGATCAGGCGCCGGCTTTCGTCCACGATCGTGATCTCCTCCTGCGTCAGCGAAATTCCCGAGCCGGGCAACTCCGGCGTGGCGCTCGTGCGGCTCAGCCGGGCCGGTGACCAGCCCGACATCATCTCCAGCAACGGATCCGCGCCCGCGGCGACCAGTGCGCGGGCGTTGTCCGGCCGGTGCGCGGCCACCGCTCGCCACAGCGCGGTCCGGCCGTACGACATCGCGTCCACGTCGTTCACCCGCTGCGCCAGTTCGGCCACGACCTCCGCGGAACCGTTCTCGGCCGCGGCGTGCAGCGGAGGGTCGTAGAGGAAACCGACGTTCGGGTCGGCTCCTGCTTCCAGCCGCTCCCGCACCTTGCCGAGATCCGTCCAGCTTTGCCAGCCGAAGCCTCTCCACCCCTCGTCGCCCATGCCGCCCAGCATGCCGGATCAGGCGCGCGCACGGTACGCGCGACTGAGATGATCCTGAAGCCGCGCATGGCGAAACTGATACACCGCCCCCGCCTGCCTTAACACCCCGCGCCGGTACGCGTCGTCGAGGAACTCCGTCACCGCCCAGGGCAACCGGCCGGTCAGCGGCAGCCAGATCCGCGCCAGCAGCACCCACTGTCCCCAAGCCGTGAACGCCAGCACATAAGAAAGCCCGCCACCAAGGCCGCCGACAGCTCCGATGAGCAGGCCCGACGACAGCGGCCAGCGGAGCGGCCCCAGCGGGCCTTGGAGAAGTTCGACCAGCAGCCACCCGCCGAAAGCGATGGAGAGAGCGACTGCCGGCACGAGAATCAGCAACTGGCGCAACGCGGTCGTGCGGTTCGTGGCCAGCAGGCCGAGCGGGGTGGCGGCCGAGCCGACGTCCAGCGGGATCTCCAGCGAGGCCAGCAGCCCGAACACGAGCCCGGCGGCGAGCCCGAAGACAAGTCCGTAGACGAGCGTCGGCACCAGCATTTTCTCGACCAGCGACCTGCCGTCCGGCGGGAATCCGAAGAGCAGCCCGTGCAAAGCCGTGTTGACCGGGCCGTATCCGAGCCCGATCACGAACCCGCCGAGCAGGGCGGCGCCGAACCTCGTGGTGTAAGCCCGGACGAACTGACGGCCGGTCCGATGCCGTCCCCGCAACCGGATCTGCGCGCGGGACGGTTCGACGGTTCTCCCTCGGCACACGACCACGAGGCCGTGGACCAGCCCGAAGGCCAGGCCGACCATCGGCCCGATCAGGAGCCCGTCCATCAGGCCGGCTCGGAAGGTGAACGCGCTCCCGTGGCCGATGAGGTCCAGCGGAACGAAGACCAGCCAGTTCAGCACGGCGATGGCCAGCGTCGAAGCCAGTACGACGGCGAGGATCCGCGACGACCGGCGCAGCGAACCGCCCAGCTGCCACCAGGCCAGATCGTGGTCGTCGAGCTGGCCGACGTGCTGGGCGAGATAACCCAGCCAGCGCTGGGCTCGTTCGGGATCCCAGCTGCGAAGCGGCCGCGCCACGTGCGAGGGCCGGTGCCGGTACACGGTGGGCACGAAGCTGGCGAGCAGGTGGTCTTCGAGGGCGTCCGAGGTCGGGAACCGGGCGGCGTCCAGCAAAACCGCCGGGTCCCGGCCGGGGACGTCGCTGTAGACGGTCCGCGCGAGCACCACCATCAACGGCGTTTTCAGCGCGGTGGCCAGGGTTCCGTCCGGATAGTCGCGCAGTTCGGCGAGCACCGGTGCCCACAGCTTTCCGTCGCGCCCGGTCGTTCGGGGAAGGTAGTTGGCGACGTCCGCCGGGGTGAGGTCGAGCAGTTCCACGCCCGCGGCCGAAGTCGGCACGTCGGTCGCGGCGACCGCTGTCGCGTATTCGCCGGGACGGCTGGTCAGCAGAAACGGCAGTGCGGTGGCGCTGAGCGCGGCCAGCGCGGCAGCGTGCAACCCGGCGGCGATCTCGTCGAACCCGTCCAGAACCGGGAGGATGCACCCGGTTTCGACCAGCTCGGCGGCCAGGGAAGGGGTCAGGCCCGGATAGTCGGGGTAGTCCTGGGGAAGCCGTTCGATCAGCCAGTCCCGCAGCGTGGCGGCCGTCGGGTCCCACACGCTGAGGTTGAAGATCGCCGGCACCGGTTCGGCGGCGGCGCGCGTCCGGAGGCGGCCCAGCACGAACCGCAGCGTCAGGATCGTCTTCCCGGAACCGGCCCGGCCCAGCACCACCAGCCTGCCGGACGGGATCCGCCGGTAGACCTCCGCGATGTCGTCCAGTTCTCCGTCCAGCTTCAGCGGTTCCGTCGCACCGCCTGGCGGGACGCCGCGGATGTTGTCCCAGCGATCGGCAAGCCGCTCGGACGCCGGCCGCCAGCGGACCGGCAGCGGGAAAGGATCGCGGACCCGGCGTTGCTCTTCCTCGCGCTGCCAGCGGGAAGCGACCACCTGCGCGAATTGGTCGGCGGCCTCGGAAAGGGCGCTCCGGATTCGCGGAGGCCCGTTCTCCTCGGGCGCGGGGGAGACGCCGAACTCGGCCAGCAGCGCGCGACGCTCGGCCGTGGTGCTTCCCAGCGTGTCGGCCAACAGCTTCACGGTGCCCATCCGTGGATCGATGGGTTTGCCGTTCTCCAGCCGCCGGATGGTGCTGACGCTGACCTCGGAGCGCTCCGCCAGCTGCTCTTGCGTCAACCCGGCGTGGCGCCGCATCTCCCGCAGCAGAACGCCGGCCCGGCTCGTCACCGCGGAGACCCCTCACTCTGCGTCCGCCTACCCGAAACGAGCTTACCGCGCTGACCGGTCATGCCTGACCGGCTTGTGCTCTGGTGCGATGACCTGCGCGAACCCCACCATGATCGGCACCGGACCCCGAGCCGGAGTCACTTCGCCGGACGACGGAAGGAAACCGGGTATGGCCGCCGATCACCGGTACTGGTGCGGCGAATGCGGCTATCGGACGCCCTGGCTCACTCAGCCGGAGAGTGCCGAGCAGTGCGCGCGGCACTACGCCCGGTGCCATCCCGGCGTTCCGCCAAGGGGGCAGGCGGAGCGCCGCCGGTCGGCCGGCGGCGGGGTCGGATGCCTGGTGCTGGTGGGCGTGCTGCTGCTGATCTTGGTGGCGGTGGCCGTCTGCCGGTACCAGTCCAGGTAGCCCCGAAACCTTTGAACAGAGGAGAGTTGTGCGCACACTGAGACGGACAGCTTCGATACTGGCCAGCGCCGCTGTCGCGGCAGCGCTGGCCGCTCCGGCGTCCGCGGCCGGCGCCCACGCCGACACCCAGGCTGTCCTCGACGGCTACCAGTCCCACGCCGGACCGGGCGCGGCCGTCTACGCGGGCAACGCGTCCGGGTCGTGGCACCTGTCCACGGGCAGCGCGACGATCACCGGACCCGCGCGTCCCCTGGGGCCGAACGAGCACTTCCGCATCGCCAGCCAGACCAAGACCTTCACCGCCGCGGTCGTCATGCAGCTGGTCGACGAGGGCAAGGTCGTGCTCGACGCGCCGATCGAGCGGTACCTGCCCGGTCTCGTCGACGGCAACGGCTACGACGGCAACCGGATCACCGTCCGCCAGCTCCTCCAGCACACCGCCGGAATCCCCGCCCCGAATGTGATGACCTGGGCCCAGAAAGCCGCCGGGTTCCTCAAACCGGACGGCAGCATCGGCCTGCGCGACCTCGTCCAGGTCGCGCTGAGCAACTTCCCGCCCGCGTCCGAGCCCGGCGCCGGCGTGCTGTACTCCAACCTGGGCTACCTGATCAACGGCCTCTTGATCGAGCAGGCCACCGGGATGTCCGTCGGCGACGCGATCACCGCCCGGATCGTCGACCGGCTCGGACTGGCCCAGACCAGTTTCCCGCGCGCGGGCGACCGCTCCCTGCCCGCGCCGTACCTCCCCGGGTACCGCGGGGTCCGGGCGGGCCCGTTCTTCTTCTGGACCGAGACGACCTCGGGTCCGGTCATCTCCGAACCGTCGATCGAAAGCTCGGCCGGGGCGGTCGTCTCGACGCTGGCCGACCTGTCGGCGTTCTACCGCGCGCTGCTCGACGGAAAGGTCGTCTCCCCGGCGGCGCTGGCCGAGATGCGCCGCACGATCCAGGTGCCGGTGCACGACCCGAGCTACGTCGGCGTGGGTCTCGGACTGCAGGCCTTCACGCTGTCCTGCGGCGGGGAAGCGTGGTTCCACAACGGCCTCGCGGTGTCCGGCTACACCTCGTGGACCGCGGCGACCGACGACGGCCGGTATGCCTCGATGATGACCAATGCTCTCGAGGAGACGAGCATCCGGCCCTCGCCGCTGGAAGTGATCGACTCCGCTCTCTGCGGCAGCAGGCAGTGAACCCTACGAATCAAGGAGCGTGCGTGCGCACCCGAAGTTTCCTCGCCGCGATCGCGGCGGTCGTCCTGATGGTCGCCGGCGCGGCCAGCGCCTCGGCCGAACCCGCCAAACGGGTCTTCAACTCGATGCAGATCCTGTTCAACCTCAGCACTCCCGACCATTTCTGCACGATCGGAGCGGTCGGCACGGACAAGTACGACCGGAAGATCGCGGTCTCGGCGGGGCACTGCCTGATGGACGGTCCCGGGCAGCATTACTCCGACCGCGACATCCCGGAGAACATCCAGCCGGTCTACGACCGCAACGACACCGGGTTCGGCCCGATCGGCTACGTGCGGTACTTCAAGAACCGCGAGGGCTCGATGACGGGCCACCCGACCAAGGACTACATGATCATCGAGCTGCTGCCGACGGTGACGCCCTCCTCGCAAGGGCCGTACCTGAAGCAGACCGGCGAGATGGAGGCCCCGGACGGGCAGCCCAGCCCGAACGCGCTGAACCCGCCGCTGAACAACGAACGCCTCCTCGGGGCCGCGCTGAACAACAACAACGAACTCGTGGTCTCGGGTCAGCTCGGCGTCTGGTACGGCCGGATCACGAACAACTCCAACGGCGTCTACCAGTCCTGGGCCAAGCACCAGGCGAACGACTCCGGCGGCCCGGCGATCTGGCACGTGCCCGGCACCGAATACCCCGGACAGGGCAACAACTTCCAGGCGTCCGGCCCGTGGGCGGGCATCACCAAGGCGATCATTTTGGGCGTCCCGCAGTACGTCTACACCAGCTCGGCGAACATCCTCGCCGACCTGCGCGCCCGCGACGCCGCGCACCCCGGCGCCTACGGCGCCGGTTTCCACGTGACCCAGAACCCGTGACCCCGCTACCGAGAAAGTGACTATGAGACCCTTGTTTACGCGTACGCGCGCCCTGGTGTCCGTTGCCGCGGCGATGCTGGCCGTCGCCTTGACCGGCCCCGCCGCCCACGCCGACACTCCTGCCCTGCCAACCCTGACCGACGGTTACGGCCTCACCCAAGTCGGGACCGCTCAAGGCACCGCGACCAACTTCGTCCTCACCGTGACGACTCCGGCGGTCGCCGGACAGCACCACATCCGCGTCATCGTCCCGAGCAGCTATTACACCGACACCGCCAAGCGCTATCCGGTGTTCTACTTCCTGCACGGCGTCGGCGACGATCCGAGCAACCCGTACCTGGCCTACCCCGCGATGCTGGCCAGCCAGAAGATGATCACGGTGATCCCGGACGGCGGGCTCCGCGGCTGGTACACCGACTGGGTCCGCCAGGACACCGCGGCCGGGGCGCAGAACTGGGAAACCTTCCATCTCAACCAGGTGATCCCGTTCATCGACGCCAACTTCCGCACTATCGCGGCCAAGCCCGGCCGGGCGATCGGCGGGCTGTCGATGGGCGGCTTCGGCGCGCTGCACTACGCCGAGGACCGTCCCGGGTTGTTCAGCCAGACTGTTTCGCTGTCCGGCGCGATCGACTTCAACCTGTACTGGGTCCGCATGGCGATCCGGGGCACGTTGTCCAACGTCGGTTTCGCGATGTCGGGCACGTCCGGCTCCGGTGAGTCCACCGGCGGCAGCGGATTCGGCCCGGCAGTGCCGACCGACTCCGCCTTCGGGCCGCTCAACGAGGCGGGCGACATGTCCGCCGCGCTGTCCCACGGCCCGGTCGTGAACGCCGGGAAACTCGCCACGGTCGGCGTTTCGCTCTACACCGGCTCCGGCAACGGCAACCCGCTCGTCATCCTCGTCGACGAACCGGCGTTCGCCGAGTCGGTCACCGAGGCCGCCCAGCAGAACCTGAAGGCAGCCCTCGACAAGGCCGGACATCCTTACTACGCCGTGAATTACGGCAACGGCAAGACCTGGGGCCCGAACTGCCAGGGCAAGCACACGGCCGGATGCTGGGGACAGGATCTGGTGGACTACCTGCCGCGGCTGGAGCAAGCTTTCGCTGCCGCGTAAGGAATGCTGGATGAGTGCCCCGGACGGAGCTGATCCGTCCGGGGCGCTCGCTCAATTGCCAGGCGACCGCGAGGCAGTCGGATGACGGCGCTAAAGGCTTAGCCGGGCGGCGTCGTCCGCACTGACCGCGACCGCCAGCTCCGCCGGTCGCAGCTCGACCGTTTCCGGTGCCCCGTCGAGCAATTCGAGCAGTCGCAGCAGGTACTTGGTCAGCACACCGGTGTTGTGCGCGTCGAGAGCGGCACGCGAGGGGTACTTCTCGACCACCGTCACCCGCGACGGGTCCTGTTCGACGTAAAAGGCGTAGCGCAGCGTGTCAGGTTCATCGCGCAGCACTTCGGGAACCAGTTCGGAAAACAGCGCGAGCATTTCTTTTTCCTGGCCCGGCTTGGCCTTGAGGCGGGCGATAACCACGATCTCGGACATGGAATTCTCCTGGTCGCTTAGGCGCCGAGCACCGGAAGGCGCAGCGCGGACGGGTAATTTTCGTTGTGGTGCAAGGTGTGCTGCGCGACGACCGCCTCGTCCAGAGTGTCGAACTCCGGCACCGTGCGAGTGTGCAGATTGCGGCTGAAGCGCGGAAAACTGAACCCGGCGATCTGCACCCGAATGCGGTGCCCGCGTTCGAATCGATGCGCGACGTCGTGCAGCGCGACCGTTATGCGGCTGGGTTCTTCGGTATCGAGCCAGTCAGTGTCGCCGCCGTTGCGATAACGGGCTCGCTGCGCGCCCTCGGCGACGTTGAGCGCGAAACCGTCGGGCTCGATGTCCACCAAAGTGACGCAGATGTCGGCATCCGGCGCGGTGCTGGTGACGTAAGCGATCAGTTCGGCTTGCCCGGCGATCGTCACGTCCTCGGTCAATGGGACGCTCGTGTAGCGGAGCACGTCTTCGCGCCCGTCGACCGCACGCTGATCCTGAATGCCGCCCGGTGCCGCGGCCGGATCGCCCTCGAACGCGATCACCCCGCCATGCGTGGGAAACGGATCGCGCGGATCGGCAGTGAACGTGTCGGATCCGTCGTCTCCCTCCCGGGTTAGCAGACCGTCCGAAGAGAGCGCCCATTCTTCGATGGCCGACGCAGGCGGCCACGCGGATGCGCTCGCCCACGCATTCGACCCACCGACGAAATAGCTGACCCGCTCGGACAGATACTGTGCCGCGGAAGGGTAATCCGAGCCGTCTCCGCCGCGCAGATGCCGGTCGAAGAACGCGGCGAGCACCGGACTCCACGTCGGCACCCCGGCCGCCGTGTTCGGCAACACCCGCGCACCGACGTCGCCGAGCGCGCTGTAGGTGCCCGCGTGAGTCCACGGTCCAGCGATCAGGCTGGCTTTTTCGTTGCCAGCCAACCGGTTCGCGAGCCGGAACTGCGTAGGACTCGTGAAGTCTCGATACCCGGCGATCTGCAGGAACGGGATGTCGACCCGCTCGGGCTCGGTGAGCAACGTCGGCCGGTCCCAGAACGGATCGTGCGGCGACCGCAGCCAATCCGTCCAGAACGGCGCGACCCGGTGGTCGTCGAGCGGGGCAAGGCCGGTCAACGGCAACTGGCTCACCGCGGCACGACGATCGGCGAAGGCCTCGTCCAGCAGTTCGCGCACCCGTTCCCGTTCGGCCGCGCTCACCGAGGTGTGGTCCAGACCTTCCTGAACCATCCCGAGCGCGTACAGGGTCAGAAAGCCCAGCTCGAACAGGCCGCCCGGACGCGCGGTATGCCGCATGTCAGCGGTCCCGATCATCCCGACCGCCGCTTTGAGTCGCGGATTCCGGGCAGCGACCGCTTGCAGCACGGTCATGCCCAGGTAGGACGAGCCGTAAATCCCGACGTTGCCGTCGCTCCAGGGTTGCTCCGCGGCCCAGTCGATCGCGTCGGAGGAGTCGTTGTACTCCTGCGTGATGAAGTCGAACTCGCCGCCGGACCCGAATCGCCCGCGGCTGTCCTGCACCAGCACCGCGAAGCCCTGCCGGGCCAGCCACACCGGATCGGCGACGAGTCCCGAAACGCGGAAAACGCCCGTGCGGTCATACGGAGTGCGGTGCAGCAGCACCGGCCAGCGACCGTCCGTGGCCGGGCGGTACAGATCGCCGACAAGGGCGACGCCGTCGCGGGTCTTCATCTCGACACCGGCGTCGATGCGGGGTGGATACACGGTTACTCCCGTTCGGAGAGGAGCTGGCTCGGTGGGGCCGACCGTAACACTAACCGTTGCAAAACACTAACCGTTATTGTTAACGTGGCGGCATGAAAGCAGTGCGCTTCGCCGCATACGGCGGTCCCGAAGTCCTTGACCTGGCAGAAGTGCCCGAACCCCACGCCGGCCCCGGCCAGATCCGCGTCGCCGTGCGAGCGGCGGGCGTGAACCCGCACGATTGGCGCACCCGGGAGGGCCAGTTCCAGCGGATCCGCCCGATCGAACTGCC
Organism: Amycolatopsis sp. NPDC114484; assembly: GCF_055633755.1. Taxonomy (NCBI): domain Bacteria; kingdom Bacillati; phylum Actinomycetota; class Actinomycetes; order Pseudonocardiales; family Pseudonocardiaceae; genus Amycolatopsis; species Amycolatopsis sp. NPDC114484. Next base: position 65,058 of record NZ_JBVKDQ010000013.1, read on the forward strand.
CTCCGGCGTCGGCCAAGACGCCGCCGGCGTGGTCGACGAGATCGGCGAGGGCGTCACCGATGTCGCGGTGGGAGACCTGGTGCTGGGCCGCGGTTCGAACACCTACGCCGAGTTCGCGGTGCTGAATTCCTGGGCGCGTTTGCCTTCCGGGCTGACCTTCGCCGAAGCAGCCGGGTACCCGTCGGTGGTCGAGACCGCGCTCCGCGTCATCCGCCTGGTCGGTGTCCAAACTGGACAGACGTTGCTGGTGAGCGGCGCCGCGGGCGGAGTCGGTTCGGCGGTGCTGCAGATCGCCCGCGACCGGGGGATCAAGGTGATCGGCACGGCCAGCCCCGCGAACCAGGACTACGTGCGAAGCCTGGGCGCCATCGCGACCACCTACGGCGAGGGCTGGGTCGACCGGGTGCGCCAGCTGGGCCAGGTGGACGCTGCGGTGGACCTCAACGGCGCCGGAGTCATCCGCGGTTTGCTGGACCTGACCGGGGATCCGGAGAAGGTGCTCACCATCGCCGACCTGGAGGCCCCGATGCTGGGAATCCGCTTCGCGGGCGTCGGCGGCGACATGAAGGAAGCGCTGGCCGAGACGATGGACCTTATCTCGCAAGGAAAACTCCACATCCCGGTCGAGAAGTCGTACCCGCTGGCCGAAGCCTCGGCCGCGCACGCGGACAGCCAGGCCGGACATACCCGCGGACGCCGGGTTCTGCTGGTCTGACCACAAGCGGTGCCGCCGGATTCGACCGGCGGCACCGCTTCGGCGCGGTCAGGCCATCGTGGTCCGAAGCACCAGGGTCCGGATGCAGCACGACCCGGTCGGCGCGCCTTGAGTGCCGACCGCCCACGCATCGCCCGCGACCGTCGACACGCCTGCCAAGGCTGTGTCGGACGGAACAGCCTGCTGGGCAGTTTCGCGTTGGCGGGCAAGGCGTTCGTCCACGAATGCCCGTCGCACCGCCGTCTCCGACCGCCCACACGTTGTCCGGCGCGATGCCACGACCCCGGACAGCGCGTTCGACGCTCCGGGGATCGGGTTGACCGTGGGCACGACGGACCAGACGCTGCCGTTCCAATGCATGGAGAAGGTGCGCACTGTCTGGGTCGAGGTGTTGTCGGTGCCGACGACCCAGACGTCATGGGCGGCGCGGGCCGAGATGGCCCGGGGCAGCAGCCGCGCGTTCGAGCTTTGCGCCGGAGGAGCCACGATGCGCCACGAGGTTCCGTTCCAGTGCTCGAACAACGGCACGATGCGGCCGAGTTTGTCGGTGAACCAGCCGGTGGCCCACACGTCCGTCGCCGAGATCGCGGATACCGCGGTGAGTTCCGTGAACTGGCCGGACCCGGTGGGGTGGGTCCGGATTGGGGCTCGGCGCGGGCACGACGGACCAGGCTCTGCCGTCGAAGTGCTCGACGAGCGGGACCAGGGTGTGGGGCGTGGGACGGGACAGCCCGACCGCCCATACGTCGGTGCGGGTCAGCGCCGCCACGCCCAGCAGGTCGGAGTCGCCGTTCGGGTTCGGGCTGGCGACGATCTGCCGGCTGCCGCCGTTCCAGTGCTCGGCGAGAGTGCGGTCCAGGCCGCCGGTCTGGGCACCGGCGTCGTGCCCGACCACCCAGACGTCGTCGGCCGCCATGGCGGAGGACGCCGCCAGGAAATCTTCGGCTTGCCCGGCGCGATCGGCGCTGGGCACGACCCGCCACGTCGCCGCGGCCGATGCCGTGGGGGCGAAGGCGACGGCCAGCGCGGCGAGAACAGGGAGAAAAGAGGATCGAAGGGGCATGATGGGGTCCTCGCGCAGATAATACGGATACTGGCGGACGCGATTTCGCAGATCGGTTTTCACCGCCGTGACACGCCATCGGGCGCCGACGCCGGCGGGTTTCGGGCCGGGCGGCGGTCTGGGCAGCCAGCACGCCGCCGAACCGTGCGATCAGCGGTGAACTTGACTGCCGGCGTCGCCGCAACCCGGCGGTGCGACCGGAAGGTCGACGGCTCCGTCGACGACCTCCCCGGTCTTCTCGTTCTTCGCGTGTGCCGCCAGGTGCGATTTCCCGCCGAGGTACCGCGTCATGCGGACCTCCCGGATCCCGCCCGGCTTCGAGGTGTCCTTCTCGGTGAAGAACGGTTTCCGGTTGCAGGCGAAGGCGATGTCCCAGACCTGCCCGGAAACCTGGGTCATGATCTCGAACTCCTCGCCGACGACCGCCACTCCCTCCTGCGGGCCGTCGTCGTCGTACATCGACTTGAGCGTGAACGGGGTGCCCTTCGTGCCGTGCCCCTTGGTCGCCGCCGGCGGTCCGCAAGGGCGCTTCTGAACCGCGGACGCGGGCAGGGACGGCAGGCTCATCGCCAGCGCGGCGACGCTCGCGGCCACCACGGGCAGGACAACGTTTTTTCGCATCTCGCCGCCTTTCTCGTGTCCGCACAAGAGAAATCGAGGAAAGGGTTGGATTTTCCGTCCATCCGACGTCGGCGGAAACGATTGTTGCCGAGCCTCGTTCCGGTGTCACGGTGACGCGGTCACCATGACCGGACGAGCGCGGGGGAGCCCGCCACCCTTCGCTACTCGTGGACCCATACCGTGCTGAAGGACGCGCCGTGCGGTCCGAGAGCGGACGCGGTCTGCTTGAGGACACCGCTCGTCGGGCTTGCTTGGTTGACATGTCCCAGGTCCCAATGGGCGTTGTCGAGGGCGCCGACGTGCCCGCCGGTATCGGTCACGGAAACCTGGTCGTATCTCACAGCACCGTAGTTGGGCAGGAAGAACACTCCGTCGCCGGCGTTTCCGCCGAGCGGGGTCTCGGTGATCACCTCGGCGTTGACCCGGGGACAGCCGCCCATCTCCGGATAGCAGGGCTGGACTTGGATCAACGTCTGCCCGGTCGACTGGTCCTTGACGACGATGCGGAACTTCTTGGCCGCGGTTTCATAGGTGACGGCGGCGTCGATCAGGTCTCCCGGTTTGATCGGGTTCGCGATCTGGATGTCGTTGTGCGGGAACATCTCCCACCAGAGCGCGTACTGCGCGATGCCGTTCACACAGCGTGCCGAGGAACCGCCTTGCTCGACCACGTCGTTCCACCAGCCGTCCATGCCCACCCAGGAGACGACCCAGGCGTCCTTGGCCGCCGGGCAGGTGATCCTGGGCTGGATCCAGCGCGCGTGCACCGACCGGAAATCGGTCGTGTGGGCCGCGTTGGTGGTGAAGTGGCCCGACCAGTTCCGCGAGGTGAAGTTGGTGACCGTGGCAGTTCCGTGCGGCCGAACCGGCGGCCCGATCTGTGTCTGGTCCTTGGCCGAGGCCGCGTTGGCGGACAACGGTTTCGCGGGCAGGTGCGTCGCAGGCAGCGGAAGCAGCACTCCGGCGGCGAGCACCGTGATCGTTCTCGCCAGGGTTCTCAGCGGGCGGCTTGTCGGCACGGGATTCCTCCTAGTCGGCGGGTTTCGTTGGTGCGCCAGGGAGATGCCGCGGACTGCGGGGAAATCCGGACGGAAGGCCATGAATCCCGCCTCGGCGGTCAGGACCCATTCCGGGGTGCGCTCACGCTCCGGCCGCGCCTGGGAACGGTGCCGGTTTCGCGGTTCAGCCGATCCGGTAGCGGTAGTAGTAATACCAGCCGGCCTGTCCGCCGCCGCTCGGGCCGCGCGGGTCGTTGGTGTGGTATTCGCAGGGATAGGTCAGAAGATCCGGCGGGTCGTTCCGGTTCGCGCTCGAGGCGTCGCAGTTCGTCTTGGCGCCGAACGCTCCCGCCCACGCGCCCCGATAGGTCGCCGCCGGGCCGGCTCCCGCGACGCCGCCGGTGAAGACGAACAGGGCGGCCGTTGCCGCCGCCAGCGTCATCGAACGTTTTCGCGGACTTGTCATTGATCCGTCCCTTTTCGAGAGCTTTGATCGTCATTTCGAAAAAGATCTCGGTTCAGCGGGAATTCGCGGTCCGCGGCCATAGTCGCCCAGTTTGGCACGGTCGCACCGGCCGGACTAGCGGCCAAAGGTCCCTGAACGGACCTGCTTGCCCCGCTTGTGCACCGTTCGGCTGCGAGCGGCTCCACTCCGACGGGCGGTGCGCGGCGGCCTCGGCCAAGGCAAGCAAGCGCTGGCTGAGACGGCAGGCCCTGTCTCGCAAGGAAATCTCCGTATCCCGGTCGACGGGCGTACCCGTGGGACGACGCTTCGGCGGCGCACGCCGACAGCCAGGCCGGACCTGCCGCCCCTGGCGGTTCACGGCGAGAGCAGCGCCTCGGCGTACGCGGCTAGTTCCCCCGTCACGTCGGGCCAGGCGGGGACGTAAACGATCTCTGTCACCCCGGCCGCCGCCGCTTGGTCCGCCTTGTCCCGCAGCTGAGCCGGGGTGCCGGTCCAGCCCGGGGTGAGCAGCGCCGGGCCCGCGGCGGCGGCCAAGCGGCGGTCCCGGGCGGTCAACGTGGTCAGATGACCCTGATGGACGTCGAGGTGCCGTTCCGGCTCCGGCCGGGCGGCCTCGATCTCGGCGCGCCAGCGCTGCCCGCCGGGCAGTTCGTCGACCGCGGCCGGATCGCTTTCCCAGACGGCGTGGACGATGCTGGCCCAGCCGGGCCCGGCGGCCTCGACGACGCGCGGAGCGGCGTGATCCTCGCCCGGCCGCAGCACGGTGCCGAAGCGCAGCAGAGCGCATTCGGGCCAGGGCCTGCCGGGCAAGCCCGTCGTCAGCACGCCGGGGACCTCGAGCCCGGCGGCGGCCGCCGCCACGCTGGACGAGATGGGTGCCCTGTTCGGGGAACTCATCGCGCGACTGCCGGTCGACGACCCCGAGGACGCGACTCACGCGCTGCTGTCCTGGTTGCTGGGAACCGTGGTGCAGCAACAGATCCGGCCGCGTCCGGTGGCGCGGCTCCTCCGGGAGCTGGGCTCCGTCCTCGGAATGGGCGCCGCATAAAGGCGAGGCGTCGGCCGGAGTCGGGAGCGTCCGCGCTGGGCGGATTGCCGGGAAGGGGCCGATCGCTGCCCGAACGCGAACGGTGAAGCCCGGCACGCGTTCCGCGCGCGACGCCCGGGATTGTTCTGTCGTGGTCGAGGCACAGGTGAAACGGCGGTTCGGGGCGAACGGCCTTGCCGGTTAGCCTGGACGGCCCGCGTCGCTCGACGCTGTCGCGCGCGGGAGCCGCGCGGGATACTGCGGTGCCAGTGGAGTCATCGGCCCCCTCTTCGGGAAGTGGTGCGTGATGAACGAATCTGGCTTCCGCGCGGCGATCGCGAGCGCAGCCGCCGTGCTGATCATCGGCTCTCCGATACCGGCGTCAGCCGCCGGTCATCTCCAGCGAACCGCCGCGAGCGACTGGCCGACCTATCACCGCGACAACGCGCGCACCGGCGACGCCGCCGATCTCGCCCCGCTCGGCACGCTAGGCACGGCCTGGCAGTCTACTTTGGACGGTGCGGTGTACGGTCAGCCGCTGGTGGTCGGCGGCCAGATCCTGGCCGCCACGGAGAACAACACCGTGTACGCGCTCGACCCGGCCACCGGCGCGACCCGCTGGTCCGCCCACATCGGCGAGCCTGCCCGCCGGTCCGAGCTGCCGTGCGGGAACATCGACCCGCTCGGCATCACCAGCACCATGGTGTACGACCAGGCCACGTCGCGGGTTTACGCACTGGCCGAACTCACCGGCGGGCAGCACGTGCTGGTCGGGGTGAACGCGAACACCGGTGCGGTGGAGGTGCGCACGCCGCTGGAGCCGCCGAAAGGCGACCCGGTGGCTCACCAGCAGCGAGCGGCGCTGACCCTGTTCGACGGCCGGGTGTATGTGCCTTACGGCGGACTGGCCGGCGACTGCGCCAACTACATCGGCTCGGTGGCGTCGGTGACCACCGCCGGAACCGACCCGATCAGCTACGCCGTGCCGACCACCAGGGAAGCCGGGATCTGGGCCCCGGGCGGCGGCGTCGTCGACGGACAGCGGCTGCTCTATTCGGTGGGCAACGGCGAATCCACCATGGCCTACGACGACAGCGATTCCGTGCTGGCCCTGTCGCCCTCCCTGCAGCGAGTGGACCTGTTCGCCCCGGACACCTGGGCCGACGACAACGCACAGGACCTCGATCTCGGGTCGTCCAGCCCGACCCTGCTCGGCGATCACGTGATCGCGGTCGGCAAACGGGGAACCGCGTACGTGCTGCGCCACGACCAGCTCGGCGGCATCGGCGGGCAACTGGCCCAGGCCGACATCTGCCAGTCCTTCGGCGGCAGCGCGACCAGCGGAGACACCGCGTACCTGCCCTGCACCGACGGCCCGGCCGCAGTGCGCGTCGACGCGAACGGCACCCCCACTGTGGTCTGGCGTGCCGCGGTCTCCGCGAACGGCTCCCCGACCGTGGGCGGCGGCGCGGTGTGGGTGGTGGACTACAACACCGGCGACCTGTACGCACTGGCACCGGCCGACGGCACGGTAAAGGCCCAGATCAATCTGGGCACCGTCCCGCATTTCGCCTCTCCCACCCTGTCCGGTGACCATGCCTACGTGGGCACCATGACCGGCGTGGTGGCTGTCTCCGGCGCCTGACCCGCAGCGGATCAATCTGGATGACGCGCAGCACCGGGATCTTCCGGGCGCGTGCTTCCGCGCCGCATCGATCTCACGATGCGGCGCGGCGTGCCGTGCACAGCCAGGCTTTCGCGGGTGGGGACAAGGACGATGGTGGCCGCAGTGAGAACCGCTGCTGTGCCAAGCAGGATCTGACTGTTGACGTCGTCGTGGAAAGTGGCGGCGGCGAGGCTCCCGAGCGGCGTCGCTCCGTAAGTCAGGGCCCGGAAAACGCCCAAGACTTGGGCTCGTTGGCCAGGGCTGGTCGCGCGTTGGCGCAGATTCATCGCCTGGACCGCCCACATCGCCCCTAACGCGCTTCCTGCGACCATTACCGGTGCGATGAGCCAGGGAGAACGCAGTAATGGGCTGGACACTCCGCCAATCTGCACATGAAAACCGCTTCCTGGTTCGACGCCGTGTGGGTCGGCCGGCTCCCCTAGGGGAATTTCCCTGAAGCGGCGAAAGCGACCCGTGGCTAAGCTGCGGCGATCGCCGGTGTCATAAAACGACCTACGGAGTCCCGCACACCATGGTGTCCTCGCAACAAGCACGACCCTACTTCGGAATCGATGCCCCGCCGGTAATCCTCGCCAACGCGGCTCTCGGCGCCGTCGGCATTGCGATTACCGCACTTTCCCTGGCCGGGGTCTTCGATTTCGCCTGGTTCGGCATCCTGCTCATTGTCGGAGGCGCAGGCACAGCGGCACTGATGCTCCACAGCTCGCTGCGCGGGAAGCATCAGGCGCGCGAACAGCAGCTCGACCGGCTTTCCCTGCGCGGCGACGAAGGGGTCCTCGATCTCGGGTGCGGCAGCGGTCTCCTGCTCATCGGCGCCGCCGCCCGGCTCGCCACCGGCAAAGCCACTGGCATCGACCTCTGGCGCACCCGGGACCAGGCCGGATCGAATCGCAAGACTTGCTTGGAAAACGCCGTGAGAGCCGGTGTTGCCGACAAGGTCGAACTGATCGACGGCGACATGACCAAGCTCCCCTTCCCCGCGGATTCCTTCGACCTCGTCACCGGTTGCCTCTCGGTCCACAACCTGCATCCCGACCGCCGCCGCGCCGAATGCGTCTCCGAGGCTTTTCGGGTGCTGCGTCCCGGCGGGAGGTTGCTGCTCATCGACTTCGCCGGCACCGCCCAGTACGCGCGGCTGGCCGTCGAGGCAGGCATGGCCGACGTCGAACGAAGCGGCCTGCTCCCCGGCATGTTCCCGCCATGCCGGGCGGTCACGGCCACCAAGCCTGCCCAATAGCCGCCGCGGATAATAGTCGGGTCGGTGTGCTCTACCTCGGGTGCGAATGGCTCCATGGTCTCGAAGAAGAGCCAGTTCGTCTCAGCGGGAGATTAATGTCGATGGTTACGAGGTTCGCAAAGTCATGGCCTTTCGCGGTGGAGCATGACGTAGGCTCTTGCCGCTCAGCCAACCGGTGAAGCGGTGTCCGGGTGCGGGGAACCTCGCCGTTTTTCAGGTTTTGGCACCCTTCGTGAATGAGTTGGATGTGTCGTGCGTGGACGAACCCGATTTTCATCCTAACCAGGACGCTGTTCGCGACGAGGTGACCGACGGTCGTATGACAGGCTGCGGCGAGACCGATTCGCGGCTCGGTCTTTCCTCTCCCTCGCCGTAGCTGTCGTCGCCGCAGATTCTTGGTGTCAGGGGTCGGAACCATGCCCGGATTGGAAGCGAACCGGCTTCGTCTGATCGGTGGCTAGGCGGCTTCGTCGCATGCGGTGGCCTCTGTGGACGGCGGTGGCGGTGTTGTCGGCCGGCGGGCGAGGTCGATGCCGAGCGTGAGTTGCTGTGACGGCGGACGCTTTCGTTGGTGTGCTCGGGTCGGCGGGTTGTGGTGCGTTGGCACCTCGACAGCAGGTTCAGTCGCGGTTAGTTGCGGCGTGTTTGCTGTCGGTGAGCGCGGGTGCCGGGCGAGATGATGGAGTTTGCGGAGGTGTCGTTGGACGAGTCCGGCCCGGCGGGCTTCCTCGAAGAGAGCTCGGGCGGCTCCGTTCCGCGACAGCCGGCTGGAGCGGGGTTGATCGAGCATGGACGTTCCCTGGCGTGGGCAAGGCTGGCTGAGGGCAAGATCACGAATGCGTTTCGGCCTGGTTGAGACGTCGTGATCGCGGGAACTGAAGCCGTGCGGCGGCGAGCGCTCGGGGCGACGGGCAGAGACGCTGACGCGGGCGGCGGCCTCGCGGCGAGACGGGCGGTGCGTCCGCCAAACATGTGGGTTTGTTGGGGGTTCGACCACCCGGGTATGAGCTGTGCCTGGTCAGGGATACCCCTGACCAGGCCGTTTGTGCCCCCGGCAGGACTCGAACCTGCGACCTAGAGATTAGAAGGCTCTTGCTCTATCCAGCTGAGCTACGAGGGCCCGGGTGGCTGACAGCTGCTGACCTCCAGCATGGGCAGCTTAGTCATCGCCAATCTCTCGATCGTTCGACACCGTCGAATCGTTTCAGCCCCCGTTCGTCGGATTTGCGGCTCGCCGGGGCGGAATGCCACAGCGCGCGACGGTTCCGGTACGCACTGCTCGACGGAATGGCCTGGGGCGGCGGGCGGGCAGTGGTTTGTGCAGCTTGGGCACCTGGATCTCCTGGGCTCGGCAGCGGGCGGGGCTGGGTCCCGGGGCTTCGGGGCTGGGCAGAATGTGGCGATCTTGTGATGTAAGGCCCTGGTCCGGGGCAGCGACGATTGGGCGCTTCGGCGGTTGTGGCCAGGCTCCGGGGTGTCAGGTCGGCGATGGGGCGGGACCACCCGCGAGTGTGGTTCGGCAAGCGGTGTGGCCTCGTGGGATCGGTGGCAGACCTGTATTCGAACCTGGTGCCGGGCGGTGCCGGTCTGCTGTGAGCGGCAGGGGAGTGTGCAGATCGCGGCAGGACTCAGGCGGGTGCCGGTCTGCTGTGAGCGGCAGCTGAATGCGCGGACCGCGGCAGGACCTAAACGGGTGCTCGTTTGCTGTAAGTGGCAGCGGAGTGCGCGGGCCGCGGCGGGACCGGGGCGGTGCCGGTTTGCTGTAGGTGGCAGCAGAGCGCACGGATCGCTGCAGGATCAAGGTGGTTTCCAAACTGTTGTGAGCGGCAGCGGAGCGTGCGAACAACGGCAGGATCCACCCGGGTTCCGGTCTGCTGTAAGTGGCGGCGGAGCGCACGGATCGCGGCGGGACCGGGATGGGTGCCGGTTTGCTGTAAGTGGCAGCGGAGCCCGCGAACCACAGCAGAACGCAGGCGGGACCCAGCAGGACCCAGGCCTCGCCTCCCGCCCCCAGGTCGGGGCCGGGAGCGGGAGGCGAGGGGTCAGGGGCCCGTGGGCGCGGGTCTTCCGGGCTGCGCGCCCACGGGCCGGGGGCCGCTCGGGGGTGCGGCCCCCGGGCCGGCGAAGTTCGGCTGCGAGTCGACTCGGCCTGGAGCTCGCCTTGTTCGCCTGGCCCGGTCTCGGGTTATTCCCACACTTTCAGGGCACGCACCGCGAACGGGGACTGCGGAACGTACGTGCCGCCGCCCGGATAGGTGATGAAATCGCCCTCGGTGGAACAGTCTTCTCCTTGGTAGATCGTGACGTCGCGGGTCATCCGGTTGGCGAAGGAATGCCCTTGGAATCCCTCGGGCAGGGGAATGCAATCACCCGGATTTGCCGTGCGCAGGTCATAACTCTGTGCCCCGCCGGAATAGGTTTCGGTGTCCCACAGGCAGAACTCTCCCGCGTCGCAGGCGGGGGACGGGGGAGCGGCGGGAGCGGCTTGGGCCAGCCCGGAACCGGTCAGGAGACCGGCGGTGACCAGCAGCAACACCGCGGGCAGGCGGGACGGGGCGGCGGCGGGCCGGGAGCGGCGGCCCGGGAACGGCAGGGACGGCAGCAGGCGACGGAACATAGCGGGAACTCACCCTCAATCGAAAGCGGTGCCGGCGAAGGGCCGGCGGGCATCCCGGGAAACCGGGTGTGCTCTCCACTTTGGCGGGTTCCGTGCGGTTTGTCTGCCCGCATTCCTACGTCTGTGGACAAGTAGTTTCCCTTCACCCGGAAGAGACCTAGTTGTCCACAGATCGCCGAGCGGTCTTGCTAAATCGCCGAGGTGCTTTCGCGGACTGCCAGCGACACCGGGAGTTCGACCGGCGGCGGGACCGGGGAAGCGGCGAGGAGAGCCATCACCAGTTCCCCGGCGACGCGGCCCTTGCCTGCCAGGTCCTGGCGGACGGTGGTGAGAGGTGGTTCAGACCACGCGGCCTGCGGGGTGTCGTCGAAGCCGACAATCGACACATCGGCGGGGACGCGCAGGCCCAGCCGGTGAGCGGCGGCGATCGCGGCGAAGGCGAGTTGGTCGGACATGCAGAGCAGGGCCGTCGGACGCACCGAAGCGGTGAGCAAGTCGGTGGCGGCGGCGCGGGCGGTCGAGGCGGATAGCCAGGGGGCCTCAGTGACGGAGATGTCGGTGATTCCGGCGGAGGCCAGCGTGTCGAGGTACCCCGCGAGGCGTTCCCGGGTGCCGTGGAAGGTGCTGGTGGAGGCGTCGCCGGAAAGGCGTGGTGCGGCCAGGATTCCGAACCGCCGGTGTCCCAGCTCCACTAAATGGCGCGCGGCCAACGACGCGCCGCCGCGGTCGTCGCAGCCGACCCGGGCCGTTTCCGGAAGCGGCGGCTGGTCGATGACCACCAGCGGCAAACCCCGTGCCCGCACGGCTTCCAGCGCGGGAGTGCCGTCGGCGAGCGAGTACGCCACGGCGATATCCGCTTGTGCGGCCAGGACTCGCGAGGCCGGCGGGCCTTCCTGGGCTTCGTGGCCGGGCAACAGCAGCAGCGCGTTGCCGGTGGGTTCCACGGTTTTCGCGAGCGCGTCCAGGGTGATCGACAGCGCGGGATCGGAGAAGGCCGCCGAGAGCGACGAATCGAGCAGGAAAGCGATCGCGCCGGTGCGGCTCGTGGCGAGGCTGCGGGCGGTGGGGTTCGGGCCGGGGTAACCGAGTTCACCCGCCGCGCGCAGAATCTGCTCCCGCAACTGCGCGGACAGCTGGTCAGGCCGGTTGTAGGCGTTGGACACAGTGGCGCGCGACACCCCGACCGCCTCCGCGACGTCGTCCAGCGTCGGGCGGCGGCGACGGCTGCTGGTCATCGGCGGAGCATAGAGGAAAGCCTTGCCACGCCCCGGGTTCCGCCCGGCAACCCGGCTCGACCAGCGCAAACACCGCAAGCGAGCGATCCGGTGCGAAACCCACCCCGGTGCCGGGCCGCGCGCGACCGGCCTAGTCTCGTAGCGTGAGCTCGGAACCTGTGACGAAACCCGCCCCGAACCGCGGCCGCAAGACGAGCGTGCTCCCGCTGCTTTCGGTCGGAGTCGTGCTCGGCGCCGTCGTCGCGGTCGGGCTCGTCGCGCTCACCGGCGGCGCGGGCTACGTCATCGCCGGGTTGCCGGACCCCGGGCTCGTCACCCGGTACGGCGTCACGGTGGTCCGCGTGCTCGCCGAGGCGTCGTCGGTCGTCTGCGTCGGCGCGTTGCTGCTGGCCGCTTTCCTCGTGCCGCCACAGAAATCCGGGACGCTCGCGCCCGAGGGGTACGCCGCGGTCCGCACCGCCGGGATCGCCGCGTGGGTGTGGTTCGCGGCTTCGATCCTGTCGGTCGCCTTCACCGCCGCGGACAGCGCGGGCAAGCCGTTCGGCGACGTCCTTTCCCCGGACACCCTGCTGAGCCTCATCAGCGCGATCGAACAGCCCAAGGCGTGGCTGTGGACGGCGCTGATCGCGATCCTGCTCGCACTCGGCTGCCGACTGGTGCTCAGCTGGGGCTGGACGGCGGTGCTGTTCTTCCTGTCCGTCGCCGGGCTCGTCCCGGTCGCGGTCACCGGGCACTCGGCCAGCGGCGGCTCGCACGACCTGGCCACGAACAGCCTGCTGTACCACCTCGTCGCGGCCGCGCTGTGGGTCGGCGGCCTGCTGGCCGTGCTCGCGCTCGGCTGGCGCCGCGGCAAGAACCTCAGCCTCGCCGCGCAGCGGTTCTCCAAGCTCGCCCTGGTCTGCTGGGTCGTGATGGCGGTGTCCGGCATCGTCAACGCGCTGGTCCGGATCAACCTCGGCGACCTGTTCACCACCGACTACGGCCTGCTCGTCGTCGCCAAGATCGTCGCGCTGCTGCTGCTCGGCGTCTTCGGCCAGCAACAGCGCAGCCGCGGCGTCGCGAACCTCGTCGGCGAGCTGGGCGGCAGCCAGCTGCTCCGGCTCGCCGCGGTCGAGGTGCTGATCATGTTCGTCACCATCGGCATCGCGTCCGGCCTCGCCCGCACGCCACCGCCGCCGGACGCGGTCACCCAGCCGGGCACCGTCGAACTCCTCATCGGCTACGACCTCCAGGGCCCGCCGACGTTCTGGCGGCTGCTCACCGACTGGCGGTTCGACCTCGTCTACGGCACCCTCGCGATCGTTCTCGCCGGTCTCTACCTCGCCGGTGTGCGGCGGCTGCGCAAACGCGGCGACGCGTGGCCGGTCGGCCGGACCGTGGCGTGGCTCGCCGGGTGCGTGGTGATCCTGCTGGCCACGTCGTCGGGCATCGGCCGGTACGCGCCCGCGATGTTCAGCGTGCACATGGGCACCCACATGCTGATGTCGATGGTCGCACCGGTGCTGCTGGTGCTGGGCGGTCCGGTCACGCTCGCCCTGCGCGCGCTGTCCCCGGCCGGCCGCGACGCCCCGCCGGGACCGCGCGAGTGGCTGCTGGCCGCCGTGCACTCGCCGGTGTCGCGGTTCCTGACGAACCCGATCGTCGCGCTGCTGCTGTTCGTCGGGTCGTTCTACGGGCTGTACTTCTCCGGCCTCTTCGACAACGCGCTCAACTACCACTGGGCGCACCTGGCGATGAACGCGCACTTCCTGCTCGTCGGCTACGTCTTCTACTGGCCGGTGATCGGCGTCGACCCCGCGCCGCGGCGGCTCCCGCCGGTCGGCAAGCTCGGGATGATGTTCGGCGCGATGCCGTTCCACGCGTTCTTCGGCGTGATCCTGATGAACATGCAGACCGTGATCGGCCGCGAGTTCTACACCTCGCTGAAGCTGCCGTGGGTCGGCGACCTGCTGACCGATCAGCGGCTCGGCGGCGGCATCGCGTGGGCTTCGGGCGAGGTGCCGGTGCTGCTCGTGCTGATCGCGCTGCTGGTGCAGTGGGCGCGCCAGGACGAGCGCGAGGCGAAGCGGCGCGACCGGCGCGAGGAGAACACCGGCGGCGAGGAACTCGCTGCCTACAACGCGATGCTGAAGAACCTCGCCGACGGCAAACGGGCGGAATGACCCCGCCGGAATGATGTCACCGGAGTGACCTCGACCTGACCCTCGGTAGCACGGTGGTGACCGCCGTCAGGCCGCCGGAGGAGCCACTCTACGATCGATGGCATGGCCGAGTTCATCTACACCATGAAGAAGGTGCGCAAGACCGTCGGGGACAAGGTGATCCTCGACGACGTGAGCACCGCGTTCTACCCCGGAGCCAAGATCGGCGTCGTGGGCCCGAACGGCGCCGGCAAGTCGACCGTTCTCAAGATCATGGCGGGGATCGAGCAGGCCAGCAACGGCGAGGCTTTCCTGCAGCCGGGCGCGACCGTCGGCATCCTCATGCAGGAGCCGGAGCTGAACGAGGCGAAGACCGTTCGGCAGAACGTCGAGGAGGGCCTCGGCGAGACCAAGCGGAAGCTCGATCGCTACAACGAGATCGCCGAGCTGATGGCGACCGACTACAGCGACGCGCTGATGGAGGAGATGGGCCAGCTCCAGGAGGAGCTGGACCACGCCGACGCCTGGGAACTCGACGCGACCGTCGAGCAGGCCATGGACGCGCTGCGCTGCCCGCCCGCGGACGAGCCGGTCACCCACCTCTCCGGCGGCGAGCGCCGCCGCGTCGCGCTCTGCAAGCTGCTTCTCTCCGCGCCCGACCTGCTGCTGCTCGACGAACCCACCAACCACCTGGACGCCGAAAGCGTGCTGTGGCTGGAGCAGTTCCTCTCCAACTACAAGGGTGCCGTCCTCGCCGTCACCCACGACCGGTACTTCCTGGACAACGTCGCCGAGTGGATCATGGAGCTCGACCGCGGCCGCGTCGTCGGCTACGAGGGCAACTACTCCACCTACCTGGAGAAGAAGCGCGAGCGGCTCGAGGTCCAGGGCAAGAAGGACGCCAAGCTGGCCAAGCGGCTCAAGAGCGAGCTGGAATGGGTGCGGTCCAACGCCAAGGCCCGCCAGACCAAGTCCCGTTCGCGGCTCGACCGCTACGAGGAGATGGCCGCGGAGGCGGACAAGCACCGCAAGCTCGACTTCGAGGAGATCCAGATCCCGCCGGGCCCGCGCCTGGGCAGCGTCGTGGTCGAGGTCGAGAAGCTGCGCAAGGGCTTCGACGACCGCGTCCTCATCGACGGGCTGTCGTTCGACCTGCCGCGCAACGGCATCGTCGGCGTGATCGGCCCGAACGGCGTCGGCAAGACGACGCTGTTCAAGACCATCGTCGGGCTCGAGGAGCCGGACGGCGGCTCGGTCAAGATCGGCGAGACGGTCAAACTGTCCTATGTGGACCAGAGCCGCGGCGGGATCGACCCGAAGAAGACCGTGTGGGAGGTCGTGTCCGACAAGCTCGACTACATCCACGTCGGGCAGACCGAAATGCCCTCGCGCGCTTACGTGAGCGCGTTCGGCTTCAAGGGCCCGGACCAGCAGAAGCCGGCCGGCGTGCTGTCCGGCGGCGAGCGCAACCGGCTCAACCTCGCGCTGACCCTCAAAGAGGGCGGGAACCTGATCCTGCTGGACGAGCCGACGAACGACCTGGACGTCGAAACGCTGGGCTCGCTGGAGAACGCGCTCGAGCAGTTCCCCGGCTGCGCGGTCGTGATCTCCCACGACCGGTGGTTCCTCGACCGGGTCGCGACGCACATCCTCGCCTGGGAAGGCACCGACGAGGACCCCGCGAAGTGGTTCTGGTTCGAGGGCAACTTCGAGGGCTACGAGAAGAACAAGGTCGAGCGCCTCGGTGCCGAAGCGGCTCGTCCGCACCGGGTCACCCACCGCAAGTTGAAGCGCGACTGACCGGCGCGGGGGTCCCGAGTGGAAACCAGCAGGCACAACCGGCCCAGCCCGTCCGCGACCGCGGACGGGCGGCCCGCCGTTGCCAGTGGCGGGACCCTCGCCGACCTCGGTCGGCTCATCGACCGGGCGGAATCGCTGCGCTTCCGGGCGCCCGAGCTGTCGCTGGTTCTCGGCGAACGCTCGGCCGCGCTCGCGGAGACGGCGGGCACGGACGGGCACTGGATCCGGGCGGAAGCGCTTGTGGTGTCCGCTCGTGTGCGGATCGGGGCCCGGACGTCCACGGTCGGCCGCGCGGTCGCGGCTCTGCGCGCGGCTGAACACGCCGGATACGCGACGACGGCGGCGCGGTTGCGCGTCGACCTCGCCGTGTGCGCGCGCAGCCTCGGCGTCCCGTTGATGGGGCTGGCCGCGCTGCGGCCGGTGCTGTCGGAGGACGTGCCGCCGTCGCTGCGCGCGGAAGCGTTGTGCCACCTCGTCGGATGCCTCGCCCAGTTCGGCCGGAAGGCGGAGCTGGACCGGGTGCTCGTCGAGGCGGACCGGCTGCTGGTGGCCGACGATTCGCTCGACGCGGACGACCGGCTCCTCATGCGGGCCTTGCTGCGCAACGGAACCGCGGCGCATCGGCGCCGGCACGGCGACCTCACCGCGGCCGCGGACGCCGCGCGCACCGGGCTCGGGTTCCTGGAGAAGATGGACCGTCCCGGCGACGACGGCGGTCTCGTCCGGATCCGGCTCGTGCTGCAGCTGGTGAGCACGCTGCTCGACCGCGGCGACGCCGATATGGCCTACGACATCGCCGAACCCGTGCTGCGGGAACCGGTCCGCGCGGCCGGAGTCGCGCCCGCGGCCTGGCTGCGGCTGGCGGTCGCGACCCGCATCCACCTGCCCTCCGGTGCCGGGGACGCCGCTGCCGAGCTGGTGGGGGAGGCCGTCGCGGCCACCGACCGGCACGGGCTCGCGGCGGTCACCGCACGGTTGTGGCTGGAGCTTGCGCAGATCGAGGAACGGTTCGGCAGCGCGGAAGAGGCCATCGGGTGCCTGCACCGGGCGCGGGCCGCGGAACACGTGCACGCGAGGGCCCGGCGCCAGGCGTGCGGGCTGATCGCGGGCGAACTGGGCGCGGAATCGGTGGCGTCGATGGATCTCGACGACGTCCTCGCCGCCTCCGCCCCGCGCGACGGGCGTCCGGTGTCGATGGAGGTCGAGCCGCGGGTAGCGGCCGAGGAGACCTCGGTGATGCCGGCGATCCGCGATGTCCCCGCCGCGCGGCCGGATCCGGTGGCGGCTCCGCTGCCGGTCGTTCCGGCGCAGATCGAGGTGCCCGCCGAGCCGGTTTCGGCTTCGGCCTGGGTCGAGGCGGCGGAGAAGAAGCCGGCGTGGTCGTTCCGGCGAGCCGCGGCGGAGACCGAGGTCGAGCAGACGTCGGTGCTGCCGGCGATCCGGGAACCGGCCGAGGAGGCTCCGCGGACTGGCGGACGGCGGCGGGCGGAGGACCGCAAGTCGCCGGTGCTGCCGGGGTGGGCGCGGCCGTTCGGGCGGAAGGGCGCGGAAACGCCCGCGCCGCGGAAACGGGCGGCCGAGGACGTTCCGGTGCGGGCGGTTGCCGACGAGCCAGCTGCGCGGGCGGAGACTTCGCGGGCTGGGGATACGTCGGGTCGCCGGGTGGAGACGGCTGGCTCGCGTGTTGCGCGGGTGTCGGAGGACGTGTCGGGTCGCCGGGCGGAGACTGCTGGTTCGCGGGCTGCACGGGTATCGGAGGACGTGTCGGGTCGCCGGGCGGAGACTGCTGGTTCGCGGGCTGCGCGGGTGTCGGACGACGTGTCGGGTCGCCAGGCGGAGACGGCTGGCTCGCGTGCTGCGCGGGCGTCGGAGGACGTGCCGGTGCGCCGGACGGACGCGGCGCAGCGAGCGGAGAGCGCGGCTGGGACGGACGCGCGGGGTCGTCAGGCCGAGACGTCGCAGCGGCCGTCTCGGGCCGCCGAGCACGCGGCGCGGGCCGCGGACGATGCGCCGGTTCGCCGCGCGGACACGTCTCGGGCAGCGGAGAAGCCACCGGCGGCGCGCCGGGAAGAGACGCCGCGGTCCGAGGACGCGTCGGTCCGTCCGTTGCGGGCCGCTGACGACACGAAAACGCCGTGGGCGAGGGAGCAATCTCCTCGCCGCGCGGCCGAAGAAGCGCAGGCCCCGGCCGAGGAGGCGGCGAAGGAGGAGCCGAGGTTCTCCCTGCGGATGCCGGACCTGTCGGACATCCTGCCGGAGCTTCCGCTCGCCCCGGCTCCCGCGGAAGAGGCAGCCGCGCCGTTGTGGGAAAGCGCGGAGTGGGCGCAGGAGGAGGCCGCGCGCCGCGATTCGCGCGGACGCAAGACCCGGCACGACGCCGAACACGGCTCGGTCGCCGCGAAGTCCGTGCTGGACCGGCTGGGCATCACCGCGACCGGCGGGGGCGGGGGACGCCGCCGGGCCGACGAGCCCGGACGTCCCGAATCCGCCGCGGCGGAACCGGAAACCGCGACGCAGGACAAGCCGGAGCTGGCCCCCGCGCCGCGGCCGGAGGAACCGGAGCCGGCCGAGGAGTCCTGGCTGCCCCGGCTGCGGATGCCGCCGGCGCTGGACCCGCTGTCCGACATCGACGCGTGGACCCCGTCCGAACAGCCGTTCCCGGAGGGCTACGCGCGAGCCATCGCGGAGGACGAACCGCCGCCGGACGCCGGGCTCGCGGAACTGCTCGCCCGCGCCCTCGCCGAGCACCAGGCAGGGACGGCGAGCGCGGCGGCGCTGGTGAAACGCCTCGGCCCGAACGACGAGCCGAAGCCGATCAACGGCCGCGCGACCGCGGACCGTCGCCACAACAACGGCGACTGAAAGTTCTTGCGCCGCAGGGCAAGCAGGGCGCGAGCGCTGGCTTGGCCGGGCTGATTCCCCGGCGGGACAGGGGATTGCGCTGTCGCGCGGGTTCGCGGACGGCGGGGTGGCCGAGTGATCCGCCTCGGCGCGAAGAATTCCCGCAGGTTGTCGTGGCGGGCATTGCGACGGTGTCGTAGAGCGTGCGGTGGGGATCGCGGCGGTGCTGCGGTGTGTGCGGCGGGGATTGTGGTGGTGCCGTGGAGTGTGCGGTGGTGCTGCGGTGTGTGCGCGGGCATTGCGGTGGTGCTGCGGTGTGTGCGGTGGGGATCGCGGCGGTGCTGCGGTGTGTGCGCGGGCATTGCGGTGGTGCCGTGGAGTGTGCGGTGGGGATCGCGGCGACGCCGTGGAGCGTGCGGCGGGCATTGCGGCACTGCTGCGGAGCATGCGGTCGATCTGCCGCCGTGGAGCGTGCGGTCGATCGCCGACGTGAAGCGTGCGGTCGATCGCCGACATGGAACGTGCCGTCGATTTGCCGCCGTGGAGCGGTTGATTCGCCGCCGTTCCGTACCGGAGCGAACGAGGTGCTCGAAGCCCAGGTCACCTCCGCGATTTCGCAAGGAGCCCAAAGGTTTCCGAGCCACCGACCCAACGCGCCGAGATTATGCAGCACAACCCACCCGCCCCCGCCGAGCCGCGCGCACTCCGGGCCCGCCCCGTCCCGGAGACCCGTCTGCTCCTCCCAGCCCACCCCGCTCCGTCCTCCGCAACGGAAGAATTAGCCCGTCCGGGTGGGAATTCTCGCAGGGGAGGGACGCAACCTTTTCCGTTCCCGCCGCGGGCGATACCGGAGCTGAACCGATCCCGAAGCAGCCGCCGTGTCCCGGAAACCCGCGCTCCGGCCTCGTGCCAAGCCTTTTGCCGGCAGCCGCCCGAACCGAACCCGCCGGTAGCTGAACCGATCCCGGGCGAGCGCGCCGCCGGGGACCCCGGAAACGAACCTTAAGTCTTTCCCCGCCGCGCACGGGGGCGGTCGAGGGCGGATTAGGGTGAAGGAAGTCCGGCACGTTGTGGTGACGGACGCATCTCGGTCTCGCACACTGGAGAGTTGCTCAATGAGCTCGACGGGAGTCTCGTCCCCGCCCGATGTCGGCACCGAAGCCGGCGCCGCCCGCCGCACGGCCAGCCCGGAACAGATCCGGGACGAGCTGATCGACACCGCCGCGGCGCAGGCGCCGGAGATCGCGGACCTGATCCGCTTGTACTACCGGCACATCCCGGCCGACGAGATCGTCGGCGACGATCCGGTCGCGCTCGTCGGCGCGGTGCGTTCGCACCTGCAGCTGGCGAAGCAGCGCATGCCCGGACGCCCGGCGGTCCGCCTGCTGAACCCGACCACCGCCGAGGACGGCTGGACGCGCGACGCGACCGTCGTGCAGGTCGTCACCGACGACATGCCCTACCTCGTGGACAGCGTCACCGCGGAGTTCGCCCGCGACGGCGTGCAGGTGCAGCGCATCGTGCACCCGATCGTCGTGGTGAGCCGCGGCCTGACCGGCGAGCTGGAGGGCCTGCACCTCGACGCCGACCCGGCCGATCCGCCCGCCGGCGCGTCCGCGGAGTCCTGGATGCTGGTGGAGATCGACCTCGTCACCGACCCGCAGCGAGCGCGCGAGCTGGACAACCGGCTGACGTCGGTGCTCGGCGACGTGCGCGAGGTGGTCGAGGACGCCGAGAAGATGGCGCAGACCGCCTGCTCGCTCGCGGAAACGCTGGAGCAGCACCCGCCGAAGCTGCCGGGCGACGAGGTAGTCGAGGGTGCGCGCCTGCTGCGCTGGCTCGCCGACGGACACTTCACCTTCTTGGGCTACCGCAAGTACGAGCTGGTCGACAGCCCGCAGCCGGACAGCGACGAGCCCGCCCTGCGCGCGGTTCTCGCCTCCGGCCTCGGCGTGCTGCGCCAGGACAGCCTCGCCGCGCGCAGCCTCACCGCGGGCCCGGACAGCTCGGTCGACGCGCTCGCGCCGTCGCTGCTCGTGCTCACCCAGGCCAGCGCGCCGAGCACGGTGCACCGTCCGGTTTACCCGTATTACGTCGGCGTGAAGACCTTCGACGAGCACGGCAAGGTCACCGGCGAGCACCGGTTCCTCGGCATGTTCACCACCACCGCGCTGCACGAGAACGTGCTCGACATCCCGGTCGTCGGCCAGCGCGTGCGCGAGGTCATCCACCGCGCCGGGTTCCCGATGGAGTCGTTCTCCGGCCAGCGGATGCTGGAAGTCCTGCAGAACTGGCCGCGCGCGGACCTGTTCTCCGCGGACACCGATTCGCTCTTCTACACCACCACCGGCGCGATCACCCTGTCCGACCGCCGCCGGCTGCGGCTGTTCCTGCGCCGCGACCCGTACGGCCGCTTCTACTCCTGCCTGGTCTACCTGCCGCGCGACCGCTACACGACGCGTTCGCGGCTGGCGATGCAGGAAGTGCTGCTGGAAGAACTCGAAGGCACGCAGCTGGAGTACAGCGCGCGCGTCGGCGAGACGCTGCTCGCGCAGGTGCACTTCATGGTGCACACCGACCCGACGAACGCGGTCGAACCGGACACGCTGCGGATCCAGGAACGGCTCAACACCGTCGTGCGCAGCTGGGACGACCGGCTGGTCGAGGCGATCATCGCCGAACGCCGCGAGCGGGTCGGCGACGGCAGCCCGACCGGGATGACGGGCGAGGAGTCCGCGGTCGACCGCGGGCAGCGCTTCGGCGCGGTGTTCCCCGAGGCGTACAAGGAAGATTTCACCGCCGAGGACGCGCTGGCCGACCTGGGCAAGCTCGACACTCTCGAAAAAGAGGGCGACCTCGCGCTGTCGTTCTACCTGCCCGCGGACGCCGAACCCGGCGAGCGGCGGTTCAAGCTCTACCTGCGCGGCGAGGGCGTCACCCTGTCCAAGGTGCTGCCGGTGCTGCAGGCGATGGGCGTCGAGGTGGTGGACGAGCGGCCGTACGAGCTGTTCCGCGAGGACGGCGGGGCCAGCTGGATCTACGACTTCGGCCTGCACGTCGACAAGAAGGGCCTCGAAGAAGCCGACGAGGCGGCCGGGATCGCGGTGCGCGAGCGGTTCCAGGACGCGTTCCGCGCGGCGTGGCAGGGCGAGGCGGAGGTCGACGGGCTCAACGCGCTCGTGCTGCGCGCCGGGCTCACCTGGCGCCAGGCCGCGGTGCTGCGGGCCTACTCGCGGTACCTGCAGCAGGCACGCAGCCCGTTCTCCCAGGCCTACATCCAGAACACGGTCGTCAAGCACACCGAGGTCGCGACGAAACTGTTGCGGCTCTTCGAAACCCGCTGCGATCCGCAACTGTCCGATGTGGACCGCAAGACGCACGCGGAATCGCTGACCGCCGAGATCTCCGCGATGGTCGACGAGGTCACCAGCCTCGACGAGGACCGGATCCTGCGCCGGCTGCTCGCGGTCATCAACGCGACGCTGCGCACGAATTACCACGTGCGCGACGCCGACGGGAACCCGCGGCCGTACCTGGCGCTCAAGCTCGACCCGAGCGGCGTGCCGGAGCTGCCCGAGCCGCACCCGAAGTACGAGATCTTCGTGTACTCGCCGCGCGTCGAGGGCGTGCACCTGCGCTTCGGCGAGGTCGCCCGCGGCGGCCTGCGCTGGTCGGACCGCCAAGAGGACTTCCGCACCGAGATCCTGGGCCTGGTCAAGGCGCAGGCGGTGAAGAACGCGGTGATCGTGCCGGTCGGCGCGAAGGGCGGCTTCGTGGTGAAGCGTCCGCCGCGCCCGACCGGCGACGCCGGGGTGGACCGCGACGCCCAGCTCACCGAGGGCATTTCCTGCTACCGGATGTTCATCTCCGGCCTGCTGGACCTCACCGACAACCGCGTCGAAGGCGAAACCGTGCCCGCGCCGAACGTGGTGCGCCACGACGCCGACGACAGCTACCTGGTCGTCGCGGCGGACAAGGGCACCGCGAAGTTCTCCGACATCGCCAACGAGGTCTCGGCGCGGTACGGCTTCTGGCTCGGCGACGCGTTCGCCTCCGGCGGTTCGGTCGGCTACGACCACAAGGCCATGGGCATCACCGCCAAGGGCGCGTGGGAGAGCGTGAAGCGGCACTTCCGCGAGCTGGGCAAGGACACCCAGACCGAGGACTTCACCGTCGTCGGCATCGGCGACATGATGGGCGACGTCTTCGGCAACGGGATGCTGCTGTCCCAGCACATCCGGCTGGTCGCGGCGTTCAACCACATGCACGTCTTCCTCGACCCGAACCCGGACGCCGCGTCCTCCTACGAGGAACGGAAGCGGCTGTTCGACCTGCCGCGCAGCTCGTGGGACGACTACGACCGCTCGCTGATCAGCGAGGGCGGCGGGATCTACCCGCGTTCGGCCAAGACCATCCCGATCACCCCGCAGGTCCGCGCGGCGCTCGGGCTCGACGAGGGCGTCACGAAGCTCGCGCCGATGGACCTGATCCAGGCGATCCTGCTGGCCCCGGTCGAACTGCTGTGGAACGGCGGCATCGGCACCTACGTCAAGGCGGAGAGCGAAAGCCAGGCCGCGGCGGGCGACAAGGCCAACGACGCGATCCGCGTCAACGGCAACCAGCTGCGCGTGCAGGTGGTCGGCGAGGGCGGCAACCTGGGCCTGACCCAGCTCGGCCGGATCGAATTCGCCCGCGGCGGCGGCAAGATCAACACCGACGCGCTCGACAACTCGGCCGGCGTCGACTGCTCCGACCACGAGGTCAACATCAAGATCCTGCTCGACCACCTGGTGGCGGGCGGCGAACTGCAGCACGCGCGGCGCAACGAACTGCTCGGCGAGATGACCGACGAGGTCGGCTCGCTCGTGCTCGCGGACAACTACCGGCAGAACGCGGTGCTCGGCGTCAGCCGGGCGCACGCCGGGCCGATGGTGTCGGTGCACGCGCGGCAGGTGTCCGCGCTGGTCGCGAAGGGCGCGTTCGACCGCAAGCTGGAGGCGCTGCCGACCCCGTCGCAGTTCCGCGCGCTGGAGAAGGCGGGCGAGGGCCTGACGTCGCCGGAGCTGGCGACGCTGCTCGCGCACGTGAAGCTCGACCTCAAGGACGAGCTGCTCGCCTCCGACCTGCCCGAATCCGAGGTGTTCACGCGCAGGCTGCCGGAGTACTTCCCGGCCCCGCTGCGCGAACCCTTCGCCGCGGCGATCGCCCAGCACCCGCTGCGCCGCCAGATCATCACCACGCTGATCACCAACGAGCTGGTCGACGGCGGCGGCATCTCGTTCGTCTACCGGCTGATGGAGGAGATGAACGCGACCGCCACCGACGCGGTGCGGGCGTACGCGGTGGTGACGCACGTCTACGACCTGCCGAAGCTGTGGGCCGAGATCGACGCGCTGGACAACGTGGTGCCGACCGCGATCGCGGACCGGATGGTGCTGGAGACGCGGCGGCTGCTCGACCGGGCCGCGCGCTGGTTCCTCACCAACCGCCCGCAGCCGCTCGCGCCGCTGGCCGAGATCAACCGGTTCGGCCCGGTGCTCGCGGAACTCGGCCCGAAGCTGGGCGAGCTGCTGCGCGGGCGCGAACTGGAGTCGGTGGAGCAGGACGCGGCCGCGATGGTCTCCGAAGGCGTGCCCGCCGATCTCGCCCGCCGGGTGGCGCTGCTGCTGCACAGCTACGGCCTGCTCGACGTGGTCGAGGTGGCGGAGCTGGCCGAGCAGCAGGTCGGGCTCGACGCGACGCACACCCCGGCGGACACCGCCGAGCTGTACTACGCGCTGTCGGACCACCTGGACATCGACAAGATGCTCACCGAGATCAGCGCTCTGGAACGCGGCAACCGCTGGCACGCCCTCGCCCGGCTCTCGCTGCGCGACGACGTGTACGGTTCGCTGCGCGCGATCGCGCTCGACGCACTGCGGCACAGCGACCAGGACCTGTCCGTCGACGAGCAGATCGAGCAATGGGAGAAGGCCAACGCGTCGCGGCTTTCGCGGGCGCGCGTGGCGCTGGACGAGATCACCCGTTCCGGGCGGCTCGACCTCGCGACGCTGTCCGTGGCCGCGCGCCAGATCCGGAGCACGGTGCGGTGACATACGTTTCCCACGTCCAGCCGCGATGGTCGGACATGGACGTGTACGGGCACGTCAACCACGCGAACGTGGTGACGCTGCTCGAAGAGGCCCGGGTGCCCGTGCTGTTCGGCGAAGCCGAGCGCGCGGGGCTCACCGAGCTGCCCAAGGGTGTCGTGGTCGTGAAGCTCGGCGTGCACTACCGCGCGCCGATCGTCGCGGCGCCCGGCCGCTCGGTGCGCGTGGAGATCACGCTCACCGAGCTGAAGGCCTCGACGGTGACGCTCGGGTACGTCGTGCGGACCGGCCCGGACGCGACCGATCCGGTCGCGGTCACCGCGGAGACCGTGCTGGCCCCGTACGACACGGTCAACCTCCGGCCGCGCCGGCTCAGCGACGAGGAATCCGAATTCCTCAAGCGGGTGCTGGCCGATGCCTGAGCTGCGGATTCCCGATCCGGACGACCGGGAGACGCTCAGCGCGTTCGTCGCCCGCGCGGTGCGGCTGGACGGCACGACCGCCGTCCGGCTGCGCCGCCGGGGCGACGACGTGGTCGAGGCGTGGACGGCCACGCCGTTCGAGGTCCTCGCGACCCGCGCGGTCGCGGGGACAGTGACCCCGGCGGACGTCACGGTGTCCGGCAACGAACTGCTCGCGGCGCTCGCCGTCGCGGGCGGCGAGGTGATGGACCCGGGTCCGGCGCGAGATCTGCTGTGGCACGCGGAACTGCCGGTGTCCGACCGCTGGCAGAAGGTCGACGAATTGCCGGTCGGCGTGGTGTCGGAGCTGGCTGACCGCGGCGTCGCGCTCGCCCGCGACAACGCCGGGCCGCACGGCACGCCGCCCGCGTCGCTGATGGACCAGGCGGTGCTCACCGTCACCGGGGGAGACCTCGAGGTCAAGGTCCAGATGCGATGCCTGTTCGCGTTGTCCGGCATGGGTTTGTTCGATTCGTCGATCGACGGCGACGTGGTCCGCGTGACCGCCACCGACTCGTGGCTGCGCCTCGACGCGCGTTACGGCGCGGTGCTGAAGCGGCGTCAAGCGTTGCTGCCGTTGTTGTTCTGAGGCTGGCGGGAGCCGTCTGGGAGTGTCATCGTGAACGGATGACCGAACCCGACGGCGACCCGACCGCGGACTTCCTCGCCGAGGTCCGGGCCGAGGAGACGCCGTGGCGCACCGACCGGCCCGCGGACGCTGTCGAGGATCCCGCGCCGGAAGCCGGACCCGGGCCAGGGCGTGCCCGGTCGGTGGTGCGCGCGGTGGGCGAGGCCGCGCCGTATGTCCAGGCGGGGTTGTTCGCCGCGTGGGTGGCCACGTCGATCGCGGAGTCGGCGGACGGCGGCGACTTCGGCGGCCAGTCGGGGTGAGCTTGGCGGCGGGCGTGTCGCGCCGTCTGTCCTAACGGGACTGTTCGCCGGGCGGATCGCCACGTCGATCGCGGATTCCGCCGACGGCGGCGGCCAATCGAGCGACTTCGGCGGCGGCCAGACGGGTTGATCTCGGCTGCGGGGTTGTCCCAGCGGGTAGAGTCGGAGTCCGATCCAGTCGCCGGATGCCCGATCCGGTGCGACCCCGATCATCGCGACCGCCGGCCTTCGCGCGATTCGACGACCCCGGTTCGCCTTCCGCGCGAAACGGAGGCGGCGGCGGAAGAGGAGACCCATGCTCCTGTCCGGTCCGGAACGCCCGATGTCCCTGCCCACCGCCGACGATCCGCAGGTGCTGCGGCAGGCATTGGCCGCGTATGTGCGCGAGGTCGCTGCCGCGGTCGGGGTGTCGGTGGAGTGCACGTCGTGCGAGGTCACCGACACGATCACCGCGTACGTCGCGCTGAGCGGCCGGTCCCCGCGTTTCCCCGGCCGGGATCTGATGCTGCTGTGGACCATGCGGCAGGGCTGGTCGGTGGCGGTGGAGACGACGCCCGCCGAGTCCCCGCAGCCGGTGGCGCAGCTGGGCGGCGACGTGACGCCCGCGCCCGAGCGGGTGCGGCGGTTCGTCGCGGAGGTGTTGAGTTCGGCCGAGAAGGCCGGGACTCCGGGGCCGGTGCTGGCGGTGTCCAGCCACGGCGACCTGCGGACCCGGCTCGAGGAGCGGGTCCGAAGGGCCTGACTTTCCTCAGGCGGCCTTGAGTTTGCTTGGCGCGGGGCGAGCGGAGTTTGGGAACATCCGGATCAGTCGAGCTGTCCGCGGCCGACGCCGCGGCGGAGTTGTGGGCTCGCTGAAGGGCGCGGGAGGCCAAACGCTCGCTGAACGGTGGCGTGCTTCGAAGCCGGTGCTGGTGGTGTCCAGTCATGGCGACCTGCGGACCCGGCTCGGGGAGCGGGTCCGCAGGGCCTGAACCCTCAGGCGGCCTTGAGTTTGCGGGCGAGCCGATCGGCGCGGGGCCAGCGGACGTGCGAGGCCCAGCGGAACTTCTCGAACATCCAGATCAGCCGCGCGGAGATGTCCAGCTGGCCGCGGCCGACGCCGTGCCGGGCACCGGTCGGGTCGGCGTGGTGGGAGTTGTGCCAGGACTCGCCGAAGGACGCGATCGCCAGCGGCCAGAAGTTCGCCGAACGGTCGCGCGCCTCGAACGGGCGCTCGCCGATCAGGTGGCACAGCGAGTTGACCGACCAGGTCACGTGGTGCAGCACGGCGACCCGGACCAGCCCGGCCCAGAAGAACGCGGTCAGCGCGCCCCACCAGGTCATCGTGATCAGCCCGCCCAGGAGCGCGGGCAGCAGCAGCGTCGCGACGGTCAGCACCGGGAAGAGCCGGTCGATCGTCCGCAGGTCGGTGTCGTCGAGCAGGTCCGGGGCGAACCGGCGCGGGTTGGTCCGGTCGCGGCCGAACAGCCAGCCCATGTGCGCGTGCCAGAAGCCCTTCGCGAGCGCGGCGGGCGAGGTGCCGAAGCGCCACGGCGAATGCGGGTCGCCGTCGCGGTCGGAGTAGGCGTGGTGGCGGCGGTGGTCGGCGACCCAGTCGATCACCGGTCCCTGCATGGCCATGCTGCCCGCGACGGCGAGCGCGATCCGCAGGCCGCGGCGGGCGCGGAACGCGCCGTGGGTGAAGTACCGGTGGAAACCGACGGTGATGCCGAGGCCGCTGACGCAGTAGAACGCGGCGGCGAGGCCGATGTCCAGCCAGCTGAGGCCCCAGCCCCAGGCCAGCGGCACCGCGGCGGCGACCGCGACGAGGGGGACGACGGCGAAGAGCTTCACCAGGAATGCCTCGGTGCCGCTTTTGCGGCCGGCGAGGATGGGCTGGGGCGACTTCGGGGGACGCTGGACGGTGCTCTGGGTGACGATCGGTAACGCTCCTACTCGAGCTGGTCCGGCCGCCGCGCTCTGCGGGGGCCGAGGCCGGTGCCGCGGCGGGAGCCCGGGCGGAAGGGGGAGCCGCCGAGGGCGAGGAGCCGGGCATGCGAACCGACCAGGCAGGGGAGGGCCTCAGGGCCAGTCGCGGCCTGCTCTGGTCAACGGGTGATCTCGCGTCCGGGTTCCCGGGACGCGAAAGATCTTGTGCCGCCGGGAAAATTCACCGGCGCACCAGGGGATGCCGACGAGAATCGGCTGCCGGGGGCGGAAAAGCCCGCTCCGGCGAGGGTCCCCTGGTGCGGAAAGGCTTCCGCACCAGGGGAAACACCAGCGGAACTCAGATGGCGCGGACGCCGGTGGCCTGCGGGCCCTTCTGGCCCTGGCCGACCTCGAACTCCACGCGCGCGTTTTCCTCAAGGCTGCGGAACCCGTTGCCCTGGATCTCCGAGTAGTGCACGAACACGTCGGCGCTGCCGTCGTCCGGGCTGATGAACCCGAAGCCCTTTTCGGCGTTGAACCACTTCACGGTGCCTTGCGTCATAAAAACGATCTCCATCGGACTAAACAGCAGATGCCACCTCGGCATCCGGGCCGGCGACCGATGGTGTGCCTTCCGAAAAGAGAAACACCACGCCCGCTACATCTTGCGAGCGTGGCTGCGGGACGTACCCACCGCACGAACACAAAACACGACCGCAACCAGTAAAGCACGCCCGGGCCGGTCCCACCAGAGCTGTCGCTCCGCGGGTCCACTGTGGACGCCGCGGCGCGCGGAGGGGACGGGCTCGCGGGCAGGTCGGGGGCGGGGAGTAGCGTCAGCAGCGTCGAGAAGTCTCACCGTGCGCCGGCGTTCGAGCCGGCGTCGTCCCCGGCGGACCCGCCCCCGCGGCGCCGCCGGTGGCCCCTTCCACCTCGACGAGGAGCGACATGCGCTCGGAACGACGTCCGCTGTCCGCCGAAACCAGTGAATTCGCCCGTGCCCGGGTCTCCGCCGAACAAGACCTGCGCGTCCAGCAGGAACACGCCGCCCGCACCGTCGCCGGACACGCGCACGACGTCGACGACCTGCGGGGATTGCTCGACATGCTCGGCCTGGAGGCGGGCGCTCGAGTCTGACCCGCTCCTGGTGGGCGGCACGGTCGCGCCGCCCACCAGCAAACGGGACTCGGGCCCGGGCTAGCCGAGCCAGGCCGCCGAATCCGGCGCGAGCCTCCCGTCGACCAGCGGACTGCTGGTCAGCAGCACCTCTCCCGGCGGCAGGGCGATCGAGCTGGCCGAGGTGTTCAGCGCGCAGATCAGGCCGCCCCGGCCGCGGCGGAACGCGAAACAGCCCGCGGGCGCGCCGAACCACTGCAGCTCGTCGCCGCCCCGGAACGCCGGATGGTGTTTCCGCAGCTCCACCGCGCGCCGGTACAACGACAGCGTCGACTCCGGCTCTTCGATCTGCCGTTCCACAGTCAGCGCAGCCCAGTCCGCGGGCATCGGCAGCCAGGTCTGTGCCGTGCGCGAAAACCCGTAGGGCGGGAGCGTGCCCTCCCAGGGCAGCGGCACGCGCTCGCCGTCGCGGCTGAACTCCGGGCCCTGTGAACGGGCGCGCGGGTCGGTCATCGCCTCCAGCGGCAGGTCGGCGTTCGGCAGGCCCAGCTCTTCGCCCTGGTACAGGTAGACCGCGCCGGGCAGGGCGAGTTCCACCAGCGCCATCGCGCGGGCCCGGCGGACACCGGCCGCCCCGCCGCCGTAGCGGCTCGCCGCGCGCCAGACGTCGTGATTGGACAGCGTCCAGGTCGCCGGGGCGCCCGCCGCGCGCGGCACCGCCAGCGAACGCTCGATCGACGTGCGCATCGCGTCCGCGTCGAAATGCGTCAGCACCAGGCGGAAGTTGAACGCCAGATGAAGTTCGTCCGGCCGCAGGTAGCGCGCCAGGCGCTTCTCGTCCTGCACCCAGATCTCGCCGACGGCCATCGCGTCCGGGTACTCGTCGAGCACCTTGCGGATCAGCTGGTGCACCTCGTGCACGCCGTCGTCGTCGAAACGCGGATCGCCGCCCTCGCCGCCGCCGTGCGCGGGCGTGTCCGGGTCCATGTCGGGCAGCCCGGCGGGCTTGGCCATCCCGTGCGCGACGTCGATCCGGAACCCGTCGACGCCCCGGTCCAGCCAAAACCGCAGGGTGCGTTCGAGGTCGGCGCGGACGTCCGGATTGGCCCAGTTCAGGTCGGGCTGCTGCGGGGCGAACAGGTGCAGGTACCACTGGCCGTCCGGCACCCGGGTCCACGCCGGCCCGCCGAACACGCTGACCCAGTTGTTGGGCGGCTCGGCACCGCCGGGCCCGCGGCCGTCGCGGAAGTGGTAGCGCTCCCGCTCCGGGCTGCCCGGCCCGGCGGCCAGCGCGGATTTGAACCACGCGTGCTGGTTGCTCGTGTGGTTGGGCACCACGTCCACGGTGACCCGGATGCCGCGCCGGTGCGCCTCGGTGAGCAGCACGTCGAAATCGCCGAGGGTGCCGAACATCGGGTCGACGCCGCGCGGATCCGCCACGTCGTAGCCGTGGTCGGCCATCGGGGAGGGGTAGAACGGCGTCAGCCACAGCGCGTCGACGCCCAGCAGCTCCAAGTAGCCGAGCTTGCTGCGGATGCCCTCGAGGTCGCCGATGCCGTCCTCGCCCGAATCGGCGAACGACCGCACGTAGATCTCGTAGAACACCGCGTCCGACCACCACGCGGGCCGCGGAAGGCGGTCCGGCCGCCGTCCCGCGACCTCGCGTCTCATCAGACGAAGCTGTTCATCATGCTGTGCGCGGCCATTTCCAGGTACGCCCACAGCTGGCTGAGGTAGGGCTCGGGAAGGTTCTCCTCGTCGATCGCGATCCGGATGCAGCGCAGCCACGCGTCGCGTTCGATCGGGCCGATCTTGAACGGCGCGTGCCGCATCCGCAGCCGGGGGTGGCCGCGCTGGTCGGAGTAGGTGTGCGGACCGCCCCAGTACTGGATGAGGAACAGCCGGAACCGCTCCTCCGCCGGGCCGAGGTCCTCCTCCGGGTAGAGCGGGCGCAGGACCTCGTCGCGGGCCACTTCCTCGTAGAACCGCTTGATGATCCGGCGGAAGGTCGGTTCGCCGCCCACCGCCTCGTACAGGTTCGCCGGTTCCGGCTCGCTCACAGTCGACACCCCTCCATCTTGCCCTGCCTCAGCCGCGCTGCGCGCCCGACTGTTTGTCCTGCATCGACGAGAGCAACCGGCCGAGCGGCGGTTCGAAACCGGCCTCCTCGAGCGCGCCGAGCAGCTGCCCGCGCAGCTTCCGCTGCACCGCCCACTGCTTGCCCGGTCGCACCTTGACCGTCAGCCGCAACACGATTCCCTCCGGCGTGACCTGTTCGACGCCGAGCAGCTCCGGCGGCTCCAGCACGTTCACCGACAGCGCTTCGCTTTCGACCGCCTTCGTGGCCGCGCCGCTGAGCACCTCGGTGGCCTTGTCGACGTCCGCGGAGTAGCTCAGCGGGACGTCCACCACGGCGTAGGCGAAGCCCTGGCTGGAGTTGCCGACGCGCAGCACCTCGCCGTTGCGGACGTACCAGACGGTGCCCTTCAGGTCGCGCAGCGTGGTGATCCGCAGGCCGACCGCCTCGACGGTGCCGGTCGCTTCGCCGATGTCCACGACGTCGCCGACGCCGTACTGGTCCTCGATCATCATGAACATCCCGGAAAGGAAGTCCTTGACCAGGTTCTGCGCGCCGAACCCGAGCGCGACGCCGACGATCCCGGCGGACGCGATGATCGGGGCCAGGTCGATGCCCAGCTCGCCCAGCACGAGGATGAACGCGAGGCCGTAGATCAGGAACGTGGACCCCGACTTCAGCACCGAGCCGATCGTCTTGGCGCGCTGCCTGCGCCGCTCGGTCACCGCGGTGCCGAGCATCTCCGGCGCGCGTTCGCGAAGCGGTCTCAGCAGCGAGGGGATCTTGCCGCCGCTGCCCGAGGCCGGAAGCGTCGTGACCCGCTCGATCAGCCGCTTGGTGAGAAAGCGCACCAGGAAGGCGACGACCAGGATCAGGACGATCTTCAGCGGCTTCGTGAGGAGCCAGCCCGCCGACGCGGCGAGCCACTCGTTGTGCGTGACCGAATAGACCTGGGCGCACCACGTCCCGGTCTCGGAGATGCAGGCGGGTGGGGCGCTGAGCACGGCATTCACTGGCGGAGATTGTCCTTTCGCTCTTCGTTGTCCCGGCGGCGCGCAGGCGGCCGCGGGGTGACCGGCGGGTCGCGGGTATGTGACACGTCACAGAACACGCGTGCGCCGGGGCCCTGATGTGTGGTCGACTATGCCTGCACCGGTGGAGGTGGTCGAGTGCCAGACCGACAACCCGTCCCCCTCGGCGGCGCCGGCCAAGCCATGGCCGAGCTGCCGCCGGAGGCGATCCTGCGTGCCTGCCCGGGAGGGTCCGCATCCGGCGGCTCCGTCCCGTCCGGGCCGGGGACCCGTCCAGGGGGAGCATCCCGTCCGCCCGGACAGCGTAGAGCCCGCGATCCGGTCGCCCCGGCGTGGGGGCGGCGCCGGGTCCTCCTGCTCAACGCCACTTTCGAGCCGCTGACCGCAGTGCCCATGCGGCGCGCGGTGGTGCTCGTCATGTGCGGCAAGGCGGAGGTCGTGCACGGCGACCCGGGCGGCGTGGAACTGCACGCCGCGACGGTGTCGCTGCCCGTGCCCTCGGTGATCCGGCTCAGCACGTACGTGCGGGTGCCCTACCGGGCGCAGGTGCCGCTCACCCGGGCCGGGCTGATGCACCGGGACCGGCACCGCTGCGCCTACTGCGGCGGGCGCGCCGAGACGATCGACCACGTCGTCCCGCGCAGCAAGGGCGGTCCGCACAGCTGGACCAACTGCGTCGCCTGCTGTGCGAAGTGCAACCACCGCAAGGCCGACCGCCTCCTGTCGGAGATCGGCTGGCGGCTGCGCGTGGTGCCGCGCGCCCCGCACGGCCCGCACTGGCGGCTGCTGGCGCATTCCAAAGAGGCCGATCCGCTGTGGCGGCCGTATCTCGGGTCGGCGGCCTAGTTTCCCGGACACGCCGGCACCCCGGCTGCCGGTGCGGCGGCCGGGGCGAGCCGATGGATCGCGCTCGACGTCTCTGATCCGGTGCTGGGCGGAGCCTGGCAGTGCTTGCTTGTGCTGCCTGTGCTGCTCTGCGCTCAGGCGGCGAGGCTGTAGTCGGCCTGGCAGGCGACGCGCGTGCCCATCGTGACCCGGGTGCCCATCGTGACGCGCGTGCCGCAGGTGACGCGGGTTCCCGCCGTGACGCGAGTGCCCCTGGTGACGCGGGTTCCGCGCGTGACGCGGGTGCCCATCGTGACGCGGGTGCCCATCGTGACGCGGGTGCCCATCGTGACGCGAGTGCCCGCCGTGACGCGCGTGCCCATCGTGACCCGGGTCCCGCGGGTGACGCGGGTTCCCCTGGTGACTCGAGTTCCCATGGTGACCCGGGTACCCATTGTCACGCGAGTGCCCGCGGCGACCCGGGTTCCGCGGGCGGCCCGAGTGCTGCGCGTAACCCTGGTGCCGGACGTGACCCGCGTTCCGGGCACGAATTCGGTCTCGCTGGGTGACGAAATGGTCTCGGTGATCGCCTGAGCGGGGGTCTGGACGCTCTGCATGAGGTGTCCTCCTGGGACCGGTGCGTGACGGGCTGGGGCTGGGGAGGTGGGCGCAAGGCCCGTACAGGTGAAAAAGCTACGAGGATTTCAAGGTTCGGACAAGCCGGTATCGCCCGGTACGGCCGCCTGTACGGCGAGTTGCCATCTTTCGGCCCGCAGTCTTTCGCCCCAACGTTCCAGCGGCGGCGGGCCAAGCGGCGGACGGCGCCTCGGCGGCGACGAACGGTAGCGCCGGCTCGCGGTGTCGCGCGGTGGCTCCGGAAGGCATCCGATACGCTCACCGGCGTGAACGTTGTCGAGACGATCCTGGTCTACGCGGTCATCCCCGGGGCCATTTACTTCGTGGTCGGCGCCGCGACCTTGCGGAAGAAGTTCTCGGGGACGCCGCGGTACCGGCCGGGGCAGCCGTGGGAGTACCCCGCTATGTGGTGGACCGCCAACCCGGACGGCGTAGGAGCCGGCCACGGCCCGGCGGTTGACGTGAATGCGGCGCCCGCGGGCGCTTCGACGGCCGCAGGAGGCGCTCGTGGCAAGTGGTGAACTGACCCAGACCGCGGTCGCGGAGAAGGACCTGGCCTTCGGCGAGGTCATCACCAACAGCGGCCGCCTGTCCGCGGCGAAGATGTACGAGCCCGCGGCCCCGACGAGCCCGTTCACGGTGCAGCAGCTCGCGCGCCTGGACGAGGCCCTGACCTTCGCGACCCGCGAAACCGGCCTCGGCTTCAGCATCTACCTGGGCGACCTGGGCGAGGACACCCGCGCCGGCGCGGAAAAGCTGCACGCCTCCACCGACGACCCCTCGAACGCGGTCCTGC
Source organism: Amycolatopsis sp. NPDC114484 (assembly GCF_055633755.1). Lineage (NCBI taxonomy): Bacteria > Bacillati > Actinomycetota > Actinomycetes > Pseudonocardiales > Pseudonocardiaceae > Amycolatopsis > Amycolatopsis sp. NPDC114484. Next base: position 99,336 of record NZ_JBVKDQ010000013.1, read on the forward strand.
TGGGCGTTTCGCCCGCGCAGCGCGCGATCGAGATCGTCACCGGCGAGCGCGCCCACTCCCGCCTGCCCGACCGCGGCGCGAACCTGGCCGTGGCGAGCATGGTGGCCTCCTTCAAGGAAGGGGACCTGACCGGCGGCCTGGTCAACGCCCTGCGCATGCTGAGCGACCAGGCGGGCCCCGCCCCGAAGCACTAACCCCGAACACCCACAGAGCCGGTACGCCAAGGCGTACCGGCTCTTTTACGTCCCCGGGCCCGACACCGTGCGGCCACCCCGAGGAACTCTGATTCCCTCAGCCCCCCTCACGATCCGCGCAAGTCCGGGAGGGGCTCCTTCACGACACTCGCCCACGGCACCCCCGCCGGGATGCGCACCGGACACCACATTCGGTGCGTCAGATGCACCGAACGCCATCGCAGGCACCCAACGTCACCGTGGGGCGCTAGCCCCACCCCACCGCGAACCGCCGCCGAAATACCCAACCCGCCAGGCACCCACACCACCCCCGCACCCCGATGCGAAGCCAAAAACGCGGACGGCGGGTGCTTGTCAAGGCATCTTTCCCGCCTTGACAAGCACCCGCCGTCCGTAGTCACAATCAGCTTCGGGGTGCCCCCACGCAACCACTGACCACAAGCAAACCGCAGCCAATAGCCCCCGTCAAAACACCCCGAAACAATCAACCCTGGCTATCAAAATCCCGAGCAGCCAACGCCCGCACAATCCCCGCCCGCCCCTCGGAAACGAGCCGCCGCAACGCAGCAGGATGCTCCCCGGCAAGCCACTCGTCCGAAGCGTTCACCGTAGCCGCCTCAACCGCCCAAGACGGATACAGCCCGATCGCCGTAGGCTGTGCCCGCTCGCTGGACCGCCGAGCCCACACGTCATCGATGACCTCGAAGTACCGCTCGATGTACTCCCCGAGCAAATGCTTCTGCCCCGGGTGCGAGAACCCGGAAATCAACGCGTCGCTAACCGCGTTGGGAATCTCGTCGTCGTAAATAGCCCGCTGCCAAGTATCAGCCTTAGCCTCAGCCGTAGGCTGCAGCGCCCGGGACCGCTCAGCGTGCCGCCGCCCAGCAGCGGTGTCGTCCCGCTCCTGCTCGGCGTTGATCTCGTCCGCACCAGCCTTGCCATGCGCGACCAGCGCCTGCAGCAACCGCCACCGCAGATCCGTGTCCACAGTCAGCCCGGCCAACGGCGCGGACCCGTCGAGCCACCCGGCGATCTCAGCCAGGATGTCGTCGCTCAACACCCCGCCGGCCAGCGAGTTCACGAACGCCAGCTGATGATCCGACCCAGCCTCCGCGGTACGAGCCAGCTCCAGCAACCGTCCGCTCAACGCGGGCCAGCCCTCTGAAGCCGCCCACTTCTGGTCGGCGTAGGAGTTGAGCGCGGTCTGCGCCTGCAGCAGCAGCCGCTGCACCACGCCGACCTCGCTCTCGGCGTGGATCCCGCGCGCCACCAGGGTGACGAAGTCGCGGGCCTTCAGCTCGGCCTCGCGCGTCATCTCCCACGCGGCCGACCAGCACAGCGTGCGCGGCAGCGAGTCGGTGATGTCGCCGATCCGGTCGATCAGCGTGGTCAGCGACGTCGGGTCCAGCCGCATCCGGCAGTAGGTCAGGTCGTCGTCGTTGACCAGCACAAGTTTGCCCGCGGCCTGGCCGACCAGGTCCGGCACCTCGGTGCGCTCGCCGGTGACGTCCAGCTCGACGCGGCGGGTGCGGACGATCTTGCCGTCGCCGTCCTCGTCGTACACACCGACCGCGACGCGGTGCGTGCGCAGCTCGCCGGCGCCCGGCTTCGCGCCGGTCTGCACGACGGCGAACGACGCGAAAGTGCCGTCCGGAGCGATCTCGTAGCGCGGGCTGAGCGAGTTGAGGCCGGTGGTCTCCAGCCATTCCGCGCTCCACCACGACAGGTCGCGGCCGGACGCCTCCTCCAGCGCCGCCAGCAGGTCGGCGAGCGTGGCGTTGCCCCACGCGTGCTTGCCGAAGTACACCTTGAGGCCGTCGAGGAAGTGCTCGATGCCGACGTAGGACACCAGCTGCTTGAGGACGCTCGCGCCCTTGGCGTAGGTGATGCCGTCGAAGTTGACCTCGACCGCGTGCAGGTCGACGATGTCGGCCGCGATCGGGTGCGTCGAGGGCAGCTGGTCCTGGCGGTAGGCCCAGGACTTCTCGATGTTCGCGAAGCTGGTCCACGCGTTCTTGTACTCGGTCGCCTCGGCCTGGGCGAACACGCTCGCGAAGGTCGCGAACGACTCGTTCAGCCACAGGTCGTCCCACCAGCGCATGGTGACCAGGTCGCCGAACCACATGTGTGCCATCTCGTGCAGCAGCGTCTCGGCGCGCCGCTCGTAGGCGTAGCGGGTGACGCGGCTGCGGAAGACGTAGTCCTCGAGGAAGGTGACCGCGCCGGCGTTCTCCATCGCACCCGCGTTGAACTCCGGCACGAACAGCTGGTCGTACTTGGAGAACGGGTACGGGGTGCCGAATTTCTCGTGGTAGAAGGCGAAACCCTGCTTGGTCTCGACGAACAGCCGCTCGGCGTCCATGTGCTCGGCGAGCGACGCGCGGCAGTAGATGCCGAGCGGGATGGTGCGGTGCTCGTCGCGGAACTCGTCGGTCCATTCCGCGTACGGGCCGGCGACGAGCGCCACCAGATAGGTGGAAATCCGCTCGGAGGTGGCGAACTGGGTGCGGCGCGCGCCGTCCTCGGTGTCCTCGGCGCTTTCGGCCAGCGCGTTGGAAACGACCTTCCAGTCGCGCGGCGCGAGCACCGCGAGCCGGTAGACGGACTTGAGGTCCGGCTGGTCGAAGCAGGCGAACATGCGCTTCGCGTCGGCGGTCTCGAACTGGGTGTAGAGGTAGACGCCGTCGTCGACCGGGTCGACGAACCGGTGCAGGCCCTCGCCGGTGTTCATGTAGCGGCAGTCGGCGGTGACGACGAGTTCGTTCTCCGCGGCAAGGCCGGGCAGCGCGATGCCCTTTTCCTCGGCGTAGCCGCTGACGTCGAGCTCAGTGCCGTTCAGCACGGCGGAGCGGACGCCTTCGGCGACGAGGTCGATCCACGACGCTTCGCCGGGACGGCTGCTGGAGAACCGCACCGTGGTGGTGGAGCGGAAGGTCTTCTCCCCGGGACGGCCGTGGCCGTCGGTCAGGTCCAGCTCGATGTCGTAGGACGACACGTCCAGCAGGCCGGAGCGCTGCTTGGCTTCGTCACGCGTCAGGTTGGGGGCGGGCACGGGCACCTCTGGTCTTCGGTTCCGGTGGGCACGACGTTCAGCATCCAATCATGACGCGCCCGGAACCGGCGACCAGGGAACAATGCGGAGGTCTCCCCGCGTTGCCTCGCAGTGCGGGGGTTTGCCCCGTCCTCCGGCGAATGCCGGGGAGCAGCCTCGCCGAGGAGCCCGTGAAAATGACTGACTCGTCCCAGCCCACGAAGGTGGACTTCTTCTTCGACCCGATCTGCCCGTTCGCGTGGATCTCGTCGCGGTGGATCCTCGAGGTCGAAAAGCACCGTGCGCTGGAGCTGAACTTCCGGGTGATGAGCCTTTCGGTGCTGAACGAAGGCCGCGAAGACCTGCCCGAGCGGTACAAGGCGCTGCTGAGCGAGGGCTGGGCGCCGGTCCGCGTCGCCACCGCGCTGGCGCAGACCGCGGGCCAGGAAGCCGTGCGTGACTTCTACACCGAGTTCGGCACCCGCTACCACAACCAGCACAACGAGGACCGCAAACTCGTCATCAAGGAGGCGCTGGCCGCGATCGGGGCCCCGGCCGAACTCGCCGAAGCGGGCGAATCGACCGAGTACGACGAAGCGCTGCGCAAGAGCCACCACGAGGGCATGGACCCGGTCGGCATGGACGTCGGCACGCCGACCATCCACGTCAACGGGACCGCGTTCTTCGGTCCGGTGCTGTCGTCGATCCCTCGGGGCGAGGACGCGCTGAAGGTGTTCGACGGCGCGGTCGCGCTGGCGAGCTACCCGGACTTCTTCGAGCTGAAGCGCACCCGGACCGGCGACCTGAACTTCGACTGACGTCTTCTAGCGGGTGTTCGCCCCGGTTTCTCGCCGGTGCGAACACCCGCTAGAAGCCCAGCGCGGCCTTGGTGACGTCCTCCGGGTAGGGCGAGCTTTTCAGCGCTTCTTCAAGCGGCGTCTTGGCGGTTTTCAGCTCGTGCAGGCGCAGCAGCCCGTCGCGGTGCGTGCGCACGAACGCTTCGTCGACCGGGTCGCCGTGCCCGGGCACGACGATGCGCGGTTCGAGCGCGAGCACTGCGTCCATCGCGACCGCCCAGGCATCGAGCTGGTCGTCGGGGCCGAACGAGTACGCGGTGAAGCCGTGCGGACCGTGTTCCACGACGTCTCCGGCGAAGACGACGTCGGCGTCCGGCACGTGCACCATCAGGTCGTGGTCGGTGTGCGCGGGGCCGGGGTGCACGAGGGTCACGGTGCGGCCGCCGAGGTCGAGTTCAGCGCGGTCGGCCACCAGGCGGTCCGGCGGCATGAGCCCGGTGCGCTCGATGGCGTCGGCGATTTCCGGCTTGCCCTCTTCGCGGTAGTGAGCCGTCCAGGTTCGCTTGTCCGCTTCGCCGTTCTTCAGCATCGCCTGCAAGCAGCCGGGGTGGGCCCAGACGTCGCACGGCAGGAACGGCGTGGTGCCGAAGGCGTGGTCGAAGTGCGCGTGCGTGTAGACGACCGACCACGGCAGCTCGGTCAGTTCGCGCACCGCGGCGGCGAATTCGGCACCCTGGTCGACGTCGCCGCGGGTGTCGATCACCAGGCACTGCTCCTGGCCGAGCACCAAGCCGGTGGTGAGGTCCAGTTCGTCGTACCGGCGGGCGAAAACCCCGTCGGCCACCTCGGTCCAGCTCATCGCCCCTCCAAAATTCCGTGCGACAGAACCGCCACGCTATCGCTGACGTCGTGCGGCGCGGCGAGGATTACGTCGTTTCCGTGGCCGGTCGCGGCGAGTTCCCGGCCGGAGGTGCAGCTGCGCAGCGCGGCCGGCACGTCGGTGGCCGCGTAGGCAGCCGCCGCGATCGCGGCTTCGGCGGACCGCGAGCCGGTCAGCGCGTCGATGATCGCGCCCGCGCCCAGCTGGTCTTCGACGCACGGCCGCAGCGGGCCGAACTCGCTGCCTTCCCCGAACATGTCGACGCCCCAGCGCTCGCCCGCGGGAATGACGCCGATCGGTCGTCCCTCGGCGATTTCCTCGGCTTTCGCCGCGGTCGCCGACGCATTCCGCAGGCAACCGGCTAATACGTGCGCACCGGTTTTCGCCGCGGCCGCACAGAGCGTCGCGCCGTTGGGGGAGGGGAGGGCGAGCAGCGTGCCGGAGGGGATCTCCGTCACAGAGGACGGCCGGAGCGTCCATTCCTTTTCGCCCGCGACCACCGCCCCGGCCCCGCGCGCCTCGGCGATCCCGCGTTCGTCCCGCCACCGCACCGGCAGCACCCGGCCGCCCCGGCTGACGACGAGATCCGTTGTGGTGCTGAAGGAAAGCACGTCCACGACGATCAGCACGGCGCACTCCCGGCCGAGGATTCCGACGCCTTCGCCGCCCCATTCGAGCCGGACGTCCGCGCCGTGCTGCGCTGCGATGTCCACCCCCGGAGCATGCCGGGTCCGCGGCGAGATGGCACACTCCCGCTGTGCGTGTCTACTTGGGATCCGACCATGCCGGTTTCGAGCTGAAGAACCACCTTGTCCGCCACCTCGGCGAACAGGGGCACGAGGTGACCGACATCGGTCCGTTCGTCTACGACGCGGCCGACGACTACCCGGCGTTCTGCGTCGAAACCGCGCGCCGCGTGGCCGCCGACGAGGGCAGCCTCGGAATCGTCATCGGCGGGTCCGGCAACGGCGAGCAGATCGCCGCGAACAAGGTGCCCGGCATCCGCGCCGGGCTCGGCTGGAGCGTCGAAACCGCGCAGCTGACCCGGGAGCACAACCACGCCCAGGTGCTGGGCGTCGGCGCGCGGATGCACACCGAGGAGCAGGCGACCGAGATCGTCGACGCGTTCCTGGCCACGCCGGTGGACCCGGCCGAGCGCCACGCGCGGCGCGTGCAGCAGCTGCTCGACTACGAGCGCACCGGCACCCCGCCCGCCTTGCCGGAGGCCTGATGCCCGAGGGGCACACGCTCCATCGGCTGGCCCGTCTCCACAAACGCCGGTACGCCGGCGGACCGGTCGGCCTCAGCAGCCCGCAGGGCCGGTTCGCCGCGGAGGCGGAGAAACTCGACGGGCAGGTGCTCGTTTCCGCTGAGGCGTACGGGAAACACCTGTTCCACCACTACGGTCCTTTGGGGACAGTCCATGTCCACTTAGGTCTGTACGGCACGTTCGGCGAAGCGCCGCTGCCCGCTCCCGCGCCGGTCGGCCAGGTACGGATGCGGCTGGTCGGCCAGACCCACTGGACCGACCTGCGCGGCCCGACCCGGTGCGAACTGCTGGACCCGGCGCGGGTCGACGCGATCAAGGCCCGGCTGGGCCCGGATCCGCTGCGCCGCGACGCGAAGCCGGATCGTGCGTGGGACCGGATCTCGCGGTCCCGAACGACGATCGCGGCGTTGCTGATGGACCAGGCTGTGCTGGCCGGCGTCGGGAATGTCTATCGCGCGGAAGTGCTGTTCCGGCACGGGGTTTCGCCGATGGTTCCCGGGCGGGCGCTGGACCGCGCACTGTGGGACGACATGTGGGCGGACCTGGTGACGCTGATGCGCGCCGGGGTGCGGGTCGGGCGGATCGACACTGTCGCGCCGGAGCATCTGCCCGCGGCGATGGGGCGGGCGCCGCGGGAGGACCGGCACGGGGGCGAGGTTTACGTCTACCGGCGGGCCGGGATGCCGTGTTTGGTTTGCGGGACGCCGGTGGCGCAGAAGGAATTGGCTGCGCGGAATCTTTATTGGTGCCCTACCTGCCAGCCTGCTTGAGCTAGGTTCGGCAGAAGTCCGGGAGGGCCACCTTGAGGGAATCAGATTCCCTCAAGGTGGCCCTCACGGATCTCTGCCTCGCGTACCAGGCCCACTGGCGGGGTGGGCGAAAACGGTTGCGGAGACGACGAGGGCCCCGCAGCAACCGCCGCGGGGCCCTCGCTGGCTAGAGGTCAGAAGTCGAAGCCTCCGCCGCCGTCAAATCCGCCGCCGTCGAAGCCGCCTCCGTCAAAACCTCCGCCGAAGTCCTGGCTTCCGTCGAACCCGCCGCCGTCAAAGCCTCCGCCGTCGAACCCTCCGTCCATGCCGCCCGCGTCCAGGGCGTCCGCCTGGCCCGCGTCGTAGCCGGATTCCCAGGCCGAGGCGCTGGCGATGCCGCCCATGCCGGAGAACATGGCGCTGAACAGGAACATCGAGCCGAGACCCCACGCGCCGGCGACGAGCGCGGGCTTCCACCACGGTTCGCTGTACCAGCCCTGCGGCACCGGGCGTCCCGCGACGCGGCCGCCGGGGTAGTAGTACGGCGTGTCCTGGCCGGGGTCGGGCGAGGCCGCGTAGTGCTGGCCTTCGACGTCCACCTCGCGGTGTTCGGTGACCTTGCCCGCCCGTTCGCGTTCGGCCTCGTCCGGCAGCGCCGGGCCGGGGTCCATGCCCATCGCCACGCGCGCGGCGCGCACGTAGTACAGGCCTTCGACGGCGGTTTCCTTCACCAGCCGGGCCTGTTCGACCGTCTTGGCCTGCTCCAGCTGCGAACCGGCGGCGTTGTAGCGCTCGCTCGCGTCGGCCATCGCCTGCTGGGAGGCGGTGTCGGTGCCGGTGATGTTGAGGACCTGGCCGCCGAGGCGCTCGACGAGGCGGCGCGCGTCGGCCTTCGCGTCGTCGAGCTGGCTCTGTCTGGTCGCGGCTTGCTTCCGGAACAGGTACAACCCGCCTCCGACGATGACGACGACCAGCACGATCAAGAGGATCGCGGTGCCCATGGGTCACTCCGTGTCTCGATCTGACGCGACGGCCGGGCAGCCGTCCCTGAAACGGACAACGCGGACCGTGCGCGGAGAGTTCCCGGCGGCGCCTCCGATCGGGCGGTGGCCGACAAAATTAGAACACGTTATAGTCCGCGGCATGAGGTTCTCCCTGTCGATCGCGATGAGCCCGCTCGACCAGCTGGGCGGGCTGGCCCGCGCCGCCGAGGAGGCCGGGTTCTCCTCGATCGTGCTGCCCGATTCGCTCTTCTACTCCGAGAAAGTGTCCGCCGACTATCCCTACACCCCCGACGGCAGCCGGTTCTGGGACGAGAACACGCCCTGGGCCGACCCGCTGGTCGCGACCGCCTCGATGGGCGCGGTGACCGAGCGGATCCGGTTCTACACCTCGGTGCTGAAACTCGGCTCGCGCAATCCGGTGCTGCTCGCCCGCCAGGTCAACTCGGTCGCCGCGCTGACCGGCGGACGGTTCGGCCTCGGGCTGGGGATCGGCTGGTCGCCGGAGGAATTCGAATGGTGCGGCGCGCCGTACGCGCGGCGCGGCAAACGGTTCGACGAGGCGATCGACGTGCTGCGGCTGATCCTCAGCGGCGACATGGTCGAGTTCCACGGCGAGTTCTTCGACTTCGACAAGCTCAAGATGAGCCCGGCGCCGCCGTCGCGCGTGCCGTTCTACATCGGCGGGCACACCGACGTCGCGCTGCGCCGGGCCGCGCGCGTCGCGGACGGCTGGTCGTCCGCGATGATGACGCTCGACCAGCTGCGCGAAACCATCGGCAAGCTGAAGGGCCTGCTCGCCGAGCGCGGGCGCGCCGACGACCCGTTCGAGTTCCAGGCGGTGTGCGTCGACCGGTTCGGGCTCGACGGATTCCGCGAGCAGGCCGAGGCGGGCGTCACCGACGCGATCACCATGCCGTGGGTGTTCGAGGGGCACGGATTCGACGCGGAGCTGGGCCCGAAGGTCGACGCGATCCGCAAGTTCGGCGACGAGATCATCGCGAAAATCGAGGAGTGACATGGGAGTCGAGGTCTGCTGGGACCCCGCGGCCGAGCAGCCGCCCGCGCGGGAAGCGGCGTTCAAGTCGATGACGGCCGCGACCGCCGGGGACAAGGACGGCTGGCTCGCGCTGTTCGCCCCGGACGCGGTCGTCGAGGACCCGGTCGGCCCGTCGATGTTCGACGAGGAGGGCAAGGGCCACCACGGGCGCGAGGGCCTTTCCGCCTTCTGGGACAAGACGATCGGGAACGTCGAGAGGTTCGAGTTCGTGATCCGCGATTCGCACGCGGCGGGTTCGGAGGTCGCGAACGTCGGCACGATCACGACGTACCTGCCCGGCGGCTACCGGGTCGACACCGACGGGGTGTTCGTGTACCGGGTCGACGAGGACGGTTTGGTCGTCTCGATGCGCGCGTTCTGGGAGACCGAGCGCGCGATGGCTACCGCGCGACAGGTCTGACAGGTCTGATGTCAGCCCGGATCCGCTTCTACGAAGTCGAGCACGCGCGCGGTGACGAGATCGGGTTGCTGCAACGTCAGCGCGTGCGTGGTTCCCGGCACGATTTCCGTGCGGATGCGGGGATTCAGGGTCGCGACGCGCGCGGCGACCTCTCGTGCGCGGTGGATATGGCTGCGTTCGCCGAGAACAAGCTGGCCGGGGACTTCGATCGCGCGGAGTTCGTCGTCGGTGAAGACGTGCTGCGGCGGTAGTTGCGGCTGGTATTTGAAGCCGGCGAACAGCAAGGGCCGCAACGTCTGCCGCACGGCCGGATCACCGGCGACGATCCGGCGCTGGATCGCGGCGGGCAGCAGCCACGGGAAGATCTCCTCGAAACTCCAAAGGATGAATTTCGGGACGCTGATCGCCGCGAATCCGGCCGGTTCCAGGCCGATGACGCCCGCGATCTGGCCGGAGGAACGGGTCGCGAGGTTCAGTGCCAGGAATCCGCCGCGCGACACGCCCGCGAGGTAGACCCTATCCTGGCTGAGGCCGGCGAGGACTTCGGAGAGCCATTCGGCGAGGTCGTCGTCGGTGCGTGCGGAGGTGGTCTCGACCGAGTGGCCTGGTTCGCCGATCGAATCGATGGCGTAGACCGGGTGGCGGGCGGCCAGTTCGGCGAGGTGCGGGTACCACGACAACGACGAGCCCATGATGCCGTGCAGCAGGACGAGCGGCGTGCCGTGCCTGGGGCCGCTGCGCCGGACGCGCGTGGGGCCGAACTTTGTCGCGATGTCCAGTTCCTCGGCGGGAACCGGCCATTTCCGCAGGACCTTCGCGTAGGCGGCGAAGTAGCGTTCTTGCGCCTTTGGGTCGGTGAAAGTTCCCGGCATCGTCCCTCCCCGAGACGCCACTGCGGTCAGGAATTGTCCAGGCGCAGCAAGGTGTTCAGCAGATTTCCGCCGGGCAGTCCCTCGTCGCCGAAGATCCGGTGCTGCACCTCGATCACGAGCGGCAGCGCGGCGCGCAGGGCGGCTCCTCCGGGGTCGGTCACCTCGACGCGTTTGGCGCGGATGTCCTCGGCACTGCGCGCGCGGGCGACGAATCCCTTGCGTTCCAGCGTTTTCAGGATCTGCGACACCTGCATGGGATGGATGTCGCCGGAGGCCGCCAGCCCGGATTGGGTGACCGGGCCGCCGGTGCGGTTCAGCCAGGCGGCGAGCGCGAGCGTCTGGAACTGCAGGTGCGTCAGGTCGAGCGGGGCGAGTGCCTGGTCGACCTCGCGGACGTAGCGGTGCACGACGCGCCACATGACGAAGCCCACCGCGTTCTCGGGGGCGCCGAGCGAGGCGGTGGCGAAGAGTTCGGCGAGCGCGTCCTTGTCCATCGGGAGGCATCGTAGCGGTTGCCCGCAGATAGTAAACGCGTTTAGTATTGGCCGGGACAGAGAGGAATGAGTGATGACTGACCTGCGGCTGGACCTCGGCCTGTACCGCTACGACAACACCCGGCCGCTGTTCGACGGCCGGGTCCGCTTCGACGGCGTCGACGCGACCCTGCACACCGCCGACGTCGTCTCGGACCTGTTCGAACGGATGGTGCGGGGGCGCGAGTTCGCCGTCGCCGAACTGGGCCTCACCTTCTACCTGCGCACCTTGGACCTGCCGGATCCGCCGTTCGTCGCGCTGCCGGTGTTCCCCAACCGGCAGTTCCGGCACTCGGCGATCTACGTCAATGCTCGCAGCGGCATCCGGTCGCCGCGGGACTTGATCGGCAAGACGATCGGCGAGTTCGCGACGTACGGGCACGACGCGGGGGTGGTGGCGAAAGGCATTCTGTCCGACGAATACGGCGTGCTTCCGGAACAAAGCCGGTGGGTGATCGGCGGGTTCGACTGGCCGATGGAATGGTTCGACTTCGTTCCGCGGCTGCATCCCGAGGAGGTCGAGGTGCGGCAGGCCCCGGCGGGGAAAGCGCTCGGGCCGATGCTGGAGAGCGGGGAGATCGACGCGTTTATCTCAGCGGATCCGCCGCGGGGGATTCGGGAGGATTCGCCGGAGGTAGCGCAGTTGTTTCCGGATTACGTGAGCGTGGAGCGGGAGTATTACCGGCGTACCGGAATTCGGCCGATCATGCACACGGTGGTCGTGCGGCGGGATCTGCTGGCGGAACAGCCGGGGTTGGCGGAGCGACTGTATCGGGGGTTTGTCGACGCGACGGAGGTCGCGATGGCGGATTACCGGCGCGGGCGGATCTTCAATCATATGGGGGAGGCGGGGATGGTGCCGTGGTTCAGTGCGTTGTATGACGAGAATCGCCGGTTGTTCGGGGAGGAGTGGTGGCCGTGCGGGATTGAGAAGAACCGGCGGTCGGTGGAGGCGTTCTTGCGGTGGCACTTCGAGCAGGGGTTGTCTCAGCGGTTGATGACGGTTGAGGAGATTTTTGTGCCGGAATTGCTCGGTAGTTAGCCGTCCAGCGGGCTGGTCGGTTCATTATGCTGGGTGCATGACCGCGGGGGACGAGTGGTTCGAATACGACGGGGGTCTCGGCGAGGCTGAACGTCGCTTCTCTTGACCTGGCCGATCCGGACGCGCGGCTTGTCATGCTGACCGTCGGGGTGCACCTGGGCGGCCGGACTCTGCGCGGCGACGAGTCGCACAACCAGTTGTTCACGTTGCCGGACGAGCCGACCAGCCTCGCGTTCACCGCGACCGGCGGCCCGGACGAACTGGCCGCCTGGCCAGCTTGACCGGCTGGCCGCCACCGGTCATCTCGAGAGCGGCGGCTGGGTCGACGCCAAGGGGCTCGGGCAACCGGATGTCGTCACCCGCACCCGGCGACCTAGGCCGCCAGCTCCTCGTGCAAGCCTTCCAGTGCGATGACGTCGTCCTCGGTCCCGGTGTGCGGCGCGGAAAACCAGTCCGCGTATTCGCGCAGTTCGGACAGCCGCCAGTCGAGGGCGAACAGTTCGACCATCTCCGGGTCCAGGCCCGCGGTGCCGGGCAGGTCGGCGTAGTCGCGTTCGCGCGGGGCGACGGCGAGGGTTTCCCAGTCGACCAGGCGCAGGCCGTCCGGGGTCGTCACCTGGTTGTCGTTGTGCGGTTCTCCGTGGGTCGGGACCCAGGCGCCGCGGCGGGAGGCGGCGACGGCGGCCAGTTCCAGGTAGCGGTCGTTCCAGCGGTCGATCGCGTCGGCGCGGGCAGCGAGTGCGGTGCGGGCTTGCTCGGCCATCGGGCCGGACGTCCACGGTTCGGCGGTGCGGGAGCGCAGCTCCTCGGCGAAATCCGGGCCGACCCGCGGTGACCAGTGGCGCAGTCCGGCGGGTGGCGGGGTGCGGTGCAGGGCGTCGAGCGCGGCGAGAATTGCCGGTTTGTCGACCTCGTATTCCGCGGGGCTGCGGCCGTTCAGCAGCGGGGTGACGCTGAGCGCTCCGACGCCGGTGTCCACTGTGAACTGGCCGGATCGCGCGGGTACTGGCGCGCAGACGAACTCGAGCCCGGCGGCGGCCAGTTCGGCGGCGCTCGCGTAGGTGCTTTCGAGAGACGCCGCGGTGTGCCGGGGTTCGAGCTGGTCCAGCGTGACGAACAGGGTATCGGCGCGCCAGTGGTGCGCGCCGAAACCCCAAGGCAGATAAGCGATCTCGGAGACGGGCCGCCAATGCTCGGCGAGCGTGCGGGCGAGGGCGGCGTCGGTGGGGAAAGACGGTCGGGATCGCACGAATCGGGATACTAGGCAGGGCTTCGTGGTGGGAGCAACGGAGTTTCTAGAACAGTTCGTTCCGGTACTTGTCGTCGATCACGTCGTACAGGGCGCCGCCGACGAGGTCGCCCAGGCTGTTGTTCATCTTTTGCGCTTGCTCGGCGATGGAGAGCGTGTAGAAATCGCCGCCGAGGGTCGCCGCTTCGGCGAGCCCTCGGGTGTCGCCCTCCCACAACCGCGCTCGGATGACGGCTTTTCCGCACTGCCCGAACACTTCGCGCACGCGGACGATCGTCGCGAGCACGGCGGGTTTGCCGTCCGCGCTGAGCATGTTCAGCAGTTCCGGGTCGTCGGTGACGAAGGCGTCGCCGTTGACCCGCATCACCTCGCGCAGGCCGGGCACGAAGAAGACCAGCCCGATCGACGGGTTGGCGGTGATGTTCTCGAAGGTGTCGGCGAGTTTGTTGCCCGGACGGTCGGGGATGGCGAGCGTCCACGGGTCGAGGATCCGCACCGAACCGGGCGGGTCGCCTTTCGGGCCGACGTCCGGCAGGCCGTCGGCGCCGAAGGTGGCGGCGCAGAAGAACGTGCTGTGCGCGATGAACCGCATGGCGAATTCGCCGAGGTGCGGTTCCTTTTTCTCGGCGATGAACTGGTCCGGGAAACCGATGATCTCCCGGACGCGCGCCATGGAGATCGGGGCGTAGGCGTCTGCCGCGGTGGTCATGCTTTCTCCCGTCACAGGTCGAGGACCAGCCGTGGGGTGCGGGCGCGCGACACGCAGACGAACATCCGGTCGCCCGCTGCCTGTTCGCTCGAAGAGAGGATGCCGTCGCGGTGGTCGGGGACGCCATCGAGCACTTTGGTCTCGCAGGAGCCGCAGATGCCGGACCGGCACGAGGTCGCCGGCCGGATGCCCGCCTTTTCGAGTGCGCTGACAATGCTTTCGTCAGCGGCGACGGACACGGTTTTCTTCGAGGTCGCGCATTCCACTTCGATCGGCTTGTTTTCCGCCGGGGCGGCCGGTGGCGCTTTGAAACGTTCCAGGCGCAAGGCGTCCTCCGGCCAATTCGCCGCTGCGGTGTCCAAATCGGACAGCAGCGAAGCCGGACCGCAGGCGTAGACCTTCGCGCCCGTCTCGACGGGCTTTTCCAGTTCGGCCAACGGAATCCGGCCGGTGGTGTCCGAGGAGTGGCAGCGCACGCGCTCGCCGTAGCCGCGGAGTTCGTCGAGGAACGGCATCGACGCGCTGGTGCGGCCGCCGAAGTACAGCCGCCAATCGGCGCCCTGGGCCTGCGCGGCGCGGACCATCGGCAGGATCGGAGTGATGCCGATCCCGCCCGCCACGAAGACGTACGAGGGGGCGGGGAGGAAGGCGAAATTGTTCCGCAGGCCTTTGATCGAGACGCGCTGTCCGGGTCGGAGAAACGCGTGCACGTATTCCGAACCGCCTCGGCTCGCGCGTTCCCGGCGGACGCCGATCCGGTAGTGCGAGCGTTCGCCGGGCGGACCGCAGAGCGAGTACTGCCGTTCGAGGCCGTTCGGCAGCACGAGGTCGAGGTGCGCGCCGGGTTCCCAGCTCGGCAGCGGTTTCCCGGTCGGGTCCGCAAGGTCCAGCGAGACGACGCCGTCGGCTTCCCAGCGCAGCTGCCGGACGGCGACGTCCAGCTTCCCGGCGGTTCCGGAGTGCGGGGGCATCGGCTTCCCTCCTTTTGTTAACGTTGTTACTTGCCGTTTGGCCGAGCGTATTGGTAACATCGTTAACATGTCAACCGAGGCGAAACGGGCGGGAATCGCGGCGACGCGGGCCGAGCGGGCGGTGGCCGAGGCGCTGGACCTGGTCGACGCGGGCGGGCTGGAGGCGCTCACCATGCGCCAGCTGGCCGACCGGATGGGGCTGCACCTGCCCGCGATCTACCGGCTGTTCGACGGCAAGGACGCGCTGATCGACGAAATGGCCGAGGCGATCCTCGCCGGCGCGGTCTCGGACCTGCCCGCCGAGGACGGCGACTGGGAGAGCCGGGTGCGGAGCTTGGCCGCCGGATTGCGCACGGCGCTGCTCGCGCATCGGGACGGGGCGCGGATCGTCGGCGGGAACTACGCGGCCAAACGCAGCAATCTGACCTATGTGGACACTCTGCTGGGCTGCCTGCTGGCCTCCGGGCTGCCGCGGAAGCAGGCGATCTGGGCGACCGGCGCGGTGTTCTGCTACGTGCTCGGGGAGACGCTCGAGGAACAGGGCGCGACCGGGGACGAGGTCGAGGTGCTGAGGGGGGTGCTGGGGGCGCGGAAGTACGCGCACCTGGAGTCGGGGCCGATGGAGTCGATGCTCGACTTCGAGGAGCGGTTCGCTTTCGGGCTGGAATTGCTGCTCGCCGGGGTGCGGAGCGTCGCGCGCGCCTAGCCCGGCGGGCTGATCCCCGCCACCGCGATCCGGAACAGGCGGCTCGCCTCGGCGGCCGGGTCGGGGTGGCGTTCGGTCGTCAGGGTGATGCCGACGATCAACGCGATCAGGTCGCCGATGGTCACCTCCGGCGATACGGCCCCGTCGCGGGCCGCGCGGGCCAGTAGCGGGGCCGCGGACTCTTCCAGGGTCGCCGAGCAGGAGTTTCCGTGCGCCGGATCTGGCGTGTCGTAGGCCAGGGCCGCCGCGAGGCCGCGGGCGGTCACGCAGTAGCTGACCACGTCGTCCAGCCATTCCAGGAGCGCGCGGCGGCTGTCGGCTTCCCCGGCCAGCTCCTGCGCGCGGGCGGCCAGCAGGGCGACCCGTTCCTGCGAGACCGCTTCCAGCAGCGCGTGCCGGGTGGGGAAGTGCCGCCGCACGGTCGCGGAGCCGACTCCGGCCGTGCGCGCGATCTGCTCCAGCGACGCGTTCGCCCCGTGCGCGGCGACCTCCTCCTCGGCCACTTCGAGAATCCGCGCGTAGTTGCGCCGCGCGTCTGCGCGTTGCTGGACGGGCATGGCGTGACCTCCGGGTTTGCTAAGTGGCGGGCCCCGCCGTATCGTAGCGGACATGAAACGGCGGGGTCCGCCACTTAGTGTTCTCAGGGAGAGTCATGGTTGAGGAAGCACCGGTACTGGTCGTCGGCGCGACCGGACAGCAGGGCGGCGCGACCGCGCGCGAGTTGCTGGCGGCGGGGGTGCCGGTTCGCGCGCTGGTCCGGGATCCGGCGTCGGAACGGGCGAAGGCGGTCGAGGCGCTGGGCGCCGAACTCGTCGTCGGGGATTTGCATGATCGGGACGGGTTGGCGCCCGCGGTCAACGGCGTGCGAGCGGTGTTCAGCGTGCAGATGCCGGACATGAGCGGGGCGGAGCCGGACTTCGCGGGCGAGGTGGCTCAAGGGGTGAATCTTATTGAGGCAGCGGAGAAAGCGGGGGTGCCGCAGTTCGTGCACACCTCGGTGAGCGGGGCGGGAGCACCGGAATTGGCCGAGGAGCGCTGGGCGTTCATGGCGCCGGCGATGGGTACGAAGGCGGCGCTCCAGGATCGGCTCCGCGCGGCGGGATTCCGGCGTTGGACGCTGCTCAAACCGGCGTTCTTCATGGAGAACTTCCTGCCGTCCGCGCGGTATGTGTTCCCGCGCGGGATCGAGGGCGGGCTGGTGACGCTCTTGCGTCCGGAGACTCGGTTGTCCCTGGTGGCGGTGCGGGACATCGGCCGGGCGGCTGCCGCGGCCATCGCGGAGCCGGAGCGGTTCGACCGGGTCGAACTGGAGCTGGCGAGCGACTATCGGCCGATGACGGAGATCGCGCCGATTCTGTCTCGCGTGCTGGGGGTGCCGTTGGCGGTGCCGGACATGACTGTCGAAGAGGCGCTCGCCGCCGGCATGCCGCCGATGGGGTTCTCGCACACGATGCTGAACGAGCTCGGACAGCCGGCGCGGCCCGAGTTCGCGCGCGAACTCGGGATTCCGCTGACTTCCTTCGAGGAATGGGCGGAGACGGCTATGCGGGCCTGAACGCTTGGCCCAGCAAGGGTTCCAGATCTGGGCGAGGATTGGCGTAAGGGGTGGGCCAGCACCTCGGTGACGACCAGCGCTAGGTCGGTTTCGGTGCCGCCAGGTGCGGCAAGGTCGGCCGGAGAGCCTGCGCCCCGCCTTTTCGCCGTCCCGGTCCGCGGCAAGCCGGTGCGCGTTGCTCCGTTCGTGTCAGCCGGTTGGTGCGGGTGCGCGATGACGGCAGTTCTGCCCTGGTGCGCCCGGGCCGGACTTGCCGATTTCGCGCCGTCCTGGCGGGATTCTTTGTTACCTTCTGGGCCCGGCAACCGCGGCCAGCCCGGCCAGTGAGGAGCGACTCCGATGGCCGCTGTCCAGCCGACCACGGGCCGGACCCGGGCGCCGCGCGATCCGGACGCCACGCGGCGGGCGCTGGTCGGCGCCGCGCTAGAGCTGTTCGAACAGGACGGTTTCCACGCCACGTCGGTGCGGAAAATCGTCGACACCGCGAAGCTCACCAAAGGCGCTTTCTACTACCATTTCGAGACCAAAGAGGACGTGCTGCGCGAAATCCACGACCAGTTCATGGATTTCCAGCTGCGGCGGATCCGCGAGGTGCTCGCCGAGGGCGGCGCGCCGGAGCGGGTGCTGCGCCGGGTGATGACCGAGGTGCTGGTCGAGCCGATCGGCGTCTACCGGTCCGAGATCTCGATTTTCCAGCAGGAACGCCGGTTTCTCTCCAGCACGACGTTCGCCTCGATCGAGCGCAAGCGCGACGAGTTCGAAGCGCTCGTCACGCAGGTGGTCGAGCGCGGGATCGAGAGCGGCGCGTTCAAACCGGTCGCGACCGCGCGGGTGCTCGCGTTCGCGGTGATCGGCGTGGCCGCGTGGGCGCACACCTGGCTCGACCCGCGCGGCGCGATGACGCCCCGGCAGATCGGCGACGCGTTCGGCGAAATCGTCGTGGCCGGGCTGCGCACGGGGTCGCTGCCGGAGAGCCGGGCCTGAAAACCGGCCTGGCACGGCGGACGTCCCTCCCGGTAGAAAGGAAAGATCATCGGGGAGGGAGCACCCAGTGAAGGTCCTTCTGCGCAAATTCGTCCCCATCGCGGCGGCCGCGGTCATGGCGGTCACGCTGGCGCAGCCGGCGGCGGCGAGTCCGGCCCCTGGTCCGGCGGCGTCGCCTGAATGGCGGGTCGCCGACGGCCAGCTGGTCTGGACCGCGCCGAAACCGCTGTTCGGCGACGGTGCGGTGGAATTCTGGTCCGGCGGCGAGCTGCTCGGCCGCGCCCAGCCGAGGGCGGATCTGCGGACGTTCTCGCTGCCGTCCGGCGGGATCCGCGATCTGCGCGGGCTCGAGGCGCGCGTCGGCGGGCGTTCGCTGACCGAGGCGCCCAAGGCGACGGCGAACCAACCGGCCCCGGCGCCGCTGCCCGAGTTGCCCGCCAATGCCGTGGATCCCGGTAAACCCGGGCAGTACTCGACGGTCAAGGGCGAGTACTCGCTCGACCCGGTGCGGCTGCCGGGGCTGGACGGGCCGATCGAGATGCAGGGCCTGGTCGTCGCGCCGGAACACGCGCCGGGGAACCGGCCGCTGGTGGTGTTCCTGCACGGCAGGCACCAGCCCTGCTACAACCCGGCCGATCCGGACGACTACTCGACGGCTTGGCCGTGCAAGGCCGGGACGCTGCCGATCCCGAGCTATCGCGGCTACCTGCAGACCCAGGAATTGCTGGCGTCGCAGGGATTCGTGACGGTGTCCGTGTCGGCCGACGCGATCAACGCGCTCGACCACGCGGCGCGGGACGGCGGTGCGCGGGCCCGGTCGTCGCTGGTCCGGCTGCACCTGGCGCACTGGGCGGACTGGTCCGGCAGCGCTCGCCCGGCCGCCCCGCGGATCGTCCGCGATTCCCCGGCGGCGGACCTGTCGAATGTGTTGCTGGTCGGGCATTCCCGGGGCGGCGAGGGCGTCAACCGCGCCGCGATGGACAGTTTGTATCCGCCGCCGGGCGACACCGGGTTCTCCGGGCCGGTCCGGTGGAAGATCCGCGGAAACGTGCTGATCGCGCCGACCGTGTTCGGGCTCAACCCGGTGCCGGACGTCCCGTCGGTCACCTTCCTGCCCTCGTGCGACGGCGACGTCTCGGATCTTCAAGGACAGCAATACATCGACGCGGCTCGCGGCGTCAGCCGGGACACCGCCTTGCACAGCGCGCTGTACGTCTCCGGGGCGAACCACAACTTCTTCAACGCCGAATGGACTCCGGGTGTCGCGGTGGCCCCGGCCCAGGACGATTTCTCTTCCCCGGAGCCGGATCCGAACTGCTCGCCCGGCGTGCCCGCGCGGCTGACGGACGCGCAGCAGCGAGCCGTCGGCGCGACCTATGTCGCCGCGGCGGCGCAGCTGTTCCAGAAGCACGATCTGCGGGTGCAGCCGTTGCTGGACGGCTCGGGCGTGCGTGCGCCGTCCGCCGATCCGGCGCACGTGTTGACGCACGCGCTCGGCGGCGCGCGGACTCTGGTGCTGATCCCGGATTCGTCGACGAAGGTCACCGGCGGCGACGTCTGCCAGCAGGTCGGCCCGGACAACCGGTGTCTCGCGAACGCAGGTGTCTCCAAATCGCCGCATTTCGTCGGACTCGAGGACGCCCCCGATCCGACGCGGACCGCCGTGCACGTGCGCTCGGCCGGGGACCCGGCGAAGATCCAGTTGCCCAGCCCCGTTTCTTCGAGCGGTGCGCGGGCGTTGGCGATGCGGGTCATCGCGCCGGAGAACGCTCCGGCCGAGTCGTTCGACGTCGCGGTCACCGATGCGCGGGGCAAGCGCACGAAACTGGGCGCGGTGACCGTGGCCGGGCTGGCCGGGACCGAACGGACGAAGTCGTTCTGGGGCCAGGAAGTCCGGGTCCCGCTGCCGCCGCACCTGGAGATGGCCGGCCTGGAACTGACGCCGCGGAAAGCGGGCGGCGAGGCGTGGCTGCTGGACGCGTACGCCTGGCGGCCCGGTCTGCCCGACCCGGCTCCGGCCCCGCTGACGCGCGTCGACCTCGGTTCGATGACGGTCAAGGAAGGCGATTCCGGCTCGAAGACGTACCAGATCCCGGTCACGGTGACCGGGGACAGCGGCGGTTCGGTGCGGGTCTTCCGGATCGATTCGAGCTCGCCGATGTCGCAGAAGTGGACGTATCAAGCGGTCACGCTCGCGCCGGGACAGCACACCCTCGACCTGCCCGCGACGGTCGTCGGGAACACCCGGTGGAGCTGGCCGTACCGGATGCTGGCCGACGTGAAGGCGACGCGCGGCACGGTGATCGGCGGGGCGGAGGGTTCGCTGAACGTCGAGAACGACGACCCGGCCCCGAAAGCGAGCGTCGGCCGCTCGGACGTGTCGACCGCCGAGGGCGGCACGCTGACCTGGCCGGTCGGACTGTCCACAGTGGCCGATTCGGAGGTCGGCGTGCTGGGGGAGATCAAGGCGCCGAAGACCGGGCCGGAGCTGATGACCTCGGACGTCGACCCGAAGTGGCTGATCGAGCACGGCGTCGATCCGGAGAAGGCGCGGCCGTTGTCGGAGACCGGGGTGACGGTGGTGGTGCAGATTCCGGCGGGGGAGACGAGCGGCGAGCTGACGATCCCGACCCTGCGGCACGCCGGGGCCGATCCGGCCAAGCACGTTCTGCTGCACGTGTCCGGCGAGCCGAAGGAGTCCGGGCCGGACGTCGACGTGACGGGAACGGTGACGGACGCGGGCTGAGGGCGGGATTCGGTCAATCCTCCTGGCCCGGGCTTCGGGCCAGGAGGATTTTCCGTTCGTTTGCGCCGGTCTCCCGGAACCCGTGCCGCAGGTAGAACGCGTGCGCCCGGGTGTTGACCGCGAGGACTTCGAGCACGAGCGGCTGGCCGCGTTCCTCCGCGACGCCGATCAGCCGCCGGAGCAGCCGTCCGCCGATCCCGCTGCCCTGGTGCCGGGGGTCGAGTTCGATCCGGCCGAGGAAGATCTCCGCCGGCCGGTACTCGACCACGAGCAGGCCCGCGTCCGCTCCGTCGACAGTGATCACTTGCCACTGGCCGGGGGTGAAAGCGCGGTCGTGGTAGCGGCGCTGGATTTCCTCGTCCCAGCCCCAGATCGCGGCGACGTGCTCGCCTAACGCGGCCCGGTGCACCTGGAAACAGAAGTCGCTGTCCGCGGCCGTCGCGGGGCGCAGGCCGATCTCGTTCGGCACGCGCGCCTCCGATCGTCGGAAGCGCTCAGCGTAGCGCGATCACAGGCCGTGTTCGCGCACCCTCGGCAGGATCCGCATCAACGCGGTTCCCGCTGCCAGCAAAGCGAATCCGGCCAGCAGCAGCCACAGCGCGTTCACTCCGGTGAACGCGAGTCCGCCGGTCACTCCGGCCGCCGAGGCCGCGCCGATTTTCTGGTACATGGGGTTCTCTTTCCGTCTCGGTGTTCACCAGTTCTTGCGGGTGCGCAGGAGCGCGTCCGCGTACGCCTTGAGATGGCAGGCCTGCAGGAAATAGTCGAGCACCAGTTCGTACATCGACGCGGCGAGCAGCATCCGGCGCCAGCCGCGGTACCGGACGGTCACCACCCGTTCCACCACGAAAATCGCCGAGATGCCGAGCCACCACGGATTGAGGTGCAGACCGCCGCGGTAAACGGCCGCCGCGAGGGCGGTCAGGTAAATTCCGCTCACCAGCACTCCGGCGATGGTCAGCAGCTGCCTGCCCCAATACCGCCAGGTGACGCGAGTGAGTCCATATTGGACACAGTTCTCCACCGCGCCGCGCTTCCATCGCAAGCGTTGTGTCCACAATGCACTCCAGCTGGTCATGACCTCGGTTTCCAGCGTGCAGGCGCTGGGCGAGATCACCCGGTGCCCGAGGTGCAGCAGGGCGAAGGTGAGTTCGTTGTCCTCGGTGAGCACGGTGGTGTCGTAGATCCCGCCGCTGCCGTCGCCCGCGGGCAGCTGTCCGGCTAACCGTGCGTTCGCGACTTCGCGGAGGGTGCGGACCCGGAACATCGCCGCGGTTCCGGTCAGTACCAAGCATTTTCCGTGCAGGCGTCGGACGTCGCGCGCGTAGCGGGCGTACTCGTTGCGCTGCAGGTGTCCGACGAACCCGCCGCCCGGCCCGCCGCGGAAGACTCCGCCGACGCCGCCGTAACCGTGGTCGAGATGGCGCAGTGCGGTGCTGACGAACTCAGGGTCCAAAGTGGAATCGGCATCCTGGACAAGGATCACGTCGTCCTCGTCGAGGCACGGCAGCAGCCAGGCGAGCAGCTGGTTCAGCGCACCGGCTTTCTTGTGCGTGTTGTTCTCGGACGGCCGGACCCGGGCTCCGGCGGCCGAAGCGGCTCCGGTGGTGTCGTCGGTGCAGTTGTCGGTGACGACGAAGACCTCGTCGACTGTCCGGTCCTGCCCGCGCAGCGCGGCGACGGTCTGCGCGATCTGTGCTTCTTCGTCGTGCGCGGGGATGACGGCGACGACGCGCACGCTGCCGGAACGGTGCCGTCCGGCCCGTGGTTCGGCGAGCGTGGGTGCAGACATGGGCGGGGGTCCTCCGCGCGGAACTGCGACGCGGTGCGTCGCGCTTGCCCCTTACTCTCCCGGCAGTCACGGAACGCTACGTGAATATTCAATAGACCCCCCGCTCGGGGGAGATTTTCCGGCACAACCTGGGTGTTACCTAGGAATTCGCGATCTGGCCGCTGTTTACTGTGCGTAGATATTACTGAGACTGACGGTGCGTTCGCGGGGCCATCAACCGGGCGATGAGCGGCGTCGACCCGAGCCCGTGCAGCGCTACGCTGCCGAGGACGCAGACCACCGTCAGCGTCAGCACGAGGTCGCTCTGCTCGCCGGTCAGGCCGTTGATCGCGAGCAGCCCGAACACGACCGACGTCGTGCCGCGCGGGCCGAGCGCGCCGACGAGGAACCGGTCCCGCAGCGGCATCCGGGTCCGCGTCAGCGACAGCATCACCGGGAGGATCCGCAGGACGGTCAGCGCGAGGAGGCAGAACACGATCGGCTCCCACGGCACGCCGAAGGACACCACGACCACCGCGGCCGCGCCGACGACGAACCACATCGCCATCGTCAGGATCCCGGTGACCTCTTCGAGCAGTCGCAGATCTTCGGACGGCCGGGCGAAGTGCTCGCGGGCGGAGGTGTCCGAGGTGCGGAGGTGCCGCGCGGCGAAGGCGCGGTAGACGTAGCGGAAGGCGATCCCGGAGACGAAACACGCGACGAATCCGTTGCCGTCGATGGCGACGGTGGCCGCGTAGGTCAGCAGCGGAGTAGTGAGGATGGCGATGCGCCGCCCCTGCCCGGAAGTCCAGCCGGAGCGGACGGCGAGGAACAGCAGGAAACCGATCACCGCGCCGATGACCGCGCCGGCGACAAGTGCTTTGAGGGCGAACGGCAACGCGGTCGCGAGCGCTTTCGCGGCGGTGTTCGCGGTGTTGTCGGTGCGCGCGAGAATAAGCGCGAACAGGAACAGCGGCGAGACCAATCCGTCGTTGTAGCCGCTTTCGACATTCAGCACGCTGCGCACTTGCGGCGTCAGGGTCTTGTCCCGCACCACGCGTTCGGCGGCGGCGAAATCGCTCGGGACGACGATGCACGCGACGATCAGCAGCAGCGGCCACGACAGGCCCGGGAAGAACGCCCAGCCGACCAGCATGGCCAGCCCCAGACTCAGCGGCAGCGCGAGGAACAGCACCCGCGCGACGAGACTGGGCGCGTGTCCCCACAGCCGCCCGCCGCGGACTTCGGTGGCGTCGACGAAAAGCAGCATGGCGAGAATGAGCTCGGCGACGTGCTGCGCGATTTCGGTGTCGAAGACCTCGAGCAGTTTTCCGGGATTCGCGAACGACGCGGTCGCGACTCCGCACAGCACCATCAGCACCGGCGCGGCGATGTTCCACCGGTCGAGCTGTTTGGCCGCGAGCGCGCGCATCAGGACCGCGGCCGAGAGGACCAGCAGTGCGGGAATCATCGTTCGTCCGGCTCCACGGCTTTTTTCGGGTACGCCCAGCCGACTTCGGCCGCTGACGCTCCACAGTGTACCGGCGGGGCGCCCCTTTTCCGGCATTCCGGGTGTAGGTCACGTCCACCCGGAATCGGCCGGTGGTTGGACGATCCGGCGGGTTCCGCGCCCTAGCGTCGGGAAAGCGGGTGTTCCGGCCCGCCTGACCCGAGAAGAAGGCCGCGATGACCGACGCTCTCCTCATGGGCGGGATCCTGCTCGCCCTCGTTCTTTTCACCCAGGTGGGCCGCCGCAGGCACAACCTGGTCATGGGCATCATGCCGTTCGTTTCGTGCACCGTCATCGGAGTCCTGTACTTCACCGGCGGGATCGCGCTCGCCGGCCCGAATCTGGTGGCCGGCCTGGCCGGGGCCGTCGTCGGAGCGCTCGCCGACGCGGGGCTGATCGCCGCCACCCGGGTGGAGCGCAGTCCGGTCACCGGGCGCGTGCAGACCTGGCCGGGCTGGCCGTACCTGCTGATCTGGCTCGCCGTGCTGGCCGGTCGGCTGGTGTTCGTGTGGGCGGTGGAGAACGTGCGCCCGTTCGCCGCGAAGGTCGGCGAGTTCCTGGTCCGCACGCAGCTGGACGAGGACGGCGTGGGCCTGTTCTTCGTGCTGATGGCGCTGGCCATGGTCGCGGTGCGGGCCGGCGGGGTGCTGTGGCGGTCCCGGCGGCTGGAAGCCGTCCGCGACGCGGAACCGGTGCGGGCCTGACTACGCTGAGCAGCCGAGAAGGCCGGGGAGGGAATGCGATGAGTCGGCTGTCGCTGGTGGTGATGCGGCTGCTCACGCCGTTCGCCTTCGCCGCGATCCTCGTCACCGCTACGCCCGCCGCGGAGTGGGAGTGGGCGCCGTTGGCGGCTTCCGCCGCGAGCGGGTGGGCGTTCGGGCTGCTGGACCTTCGCTGGCCGCGTGCGGCTGGTGTGCTGCTCTCGATGGCCGCCCTGTTCGGTGCGGTCGTCACCGTGGCGGAGCAAAGTCTCACCGGGCCGTCGTTGATATGTCTGTCCTTGCTGGTGTTGTCCTCGCTGGCGGCGATCCGCCCGGCGGAGATCATCACGGTGGCTGCGGTCGCGGGGGTCGCAGCGACCGCCGGCGGGTATCTCGCCGGGCAGCCGGGCGGGCTCGTGGCGGGGAACGCGCTCGCGGTGGCCGTCGTGGTGCTGCTCGGGCTGAACCGGCGGCAGTACCGGGTGCAGGTGCGGCAAGCCCGCGACCTGCTGGACCAGACGCGGCTCACGCGGGAAGCCGTGGCCAGGGGCGCGACGCTGGAGGAACCCGCCCGGCTGGTCAGGGAGGTCCATGACATCCAGGCGCATTCGCTCTCGGCGCTGTCGCTGCATTTGCAGGCGGTGGCGCGGCTGGTGGCCGAGTCGCCGTCTCCGGACGAAAAACTCGCCGCTTGTGTGCGTAAGGCTGGACAGCTGGCTCAGGACGGCTTGATCGAGACGCGCCGGGCGGTGCACGCGTTGCGCGGCGATCCGATGGCGCTGCCGGAGTTGTTCGGCTCGCTGCCGGACAACGCGTCGATCCAGGTGACCGGCGAGCCCCGGGAACTCGCCGCCGACGTCACCCTGTTGCTCTACCGGACTGTCCAAGAAGGACTTTCCAACGCCCGCAAGCACGCGGCCGGCGCGCCGGTGTCGGTCGGACTGTCCTATCTGGACGAAGAGGTGACGATGACGGTCGTCAACCGGACGGGTTCCGGCAGCGGTCTGCCCGGGGCCGGATACGGCCTGACCGGCTTGCGCGAGCGAGCGGAACTGGTCGGCGGCGAGGTGGTCGCGGGCCCGGACGGCGCGGGCTGGCGGTTGTCGGTGAGGATCCCGGCATGACGATCGTGCGCGTGCTCGTGGCCGAGGACCAGCCCGCGGTGCGGGAAGGCTTGGTGCTGCTGGTCGGGCTGCTGCCGGACATCGAGGTCGCCGGGCAGGCGGGCGACGGGCTCGCGGCGATCGAGGAGACCGTGCGGCTGCGGCCCGACGTCGTGCTGATGGACCTGGACCTGCCGCGCTGCGACGGGGCCGCGGCGACCCGGCGGATCGTCGCGGACTCGCCGGGCGCCCGGGTCGTCGTGCTCACGACTTACGCGGACAGCGCGTCGATCGTGCGCGCGCTGGACGCGGGAGCGGTCGGCTACGTGACCAAGGCGGCGAACGGCGACGAGATCGGCCGCGCGATCCATGCCGCGGCGGCCGGGCAGACCGTGATGGACCTGGCCGTGCAGCGGACGCTGCTGGCCGCGGCCCGGCGTCCGGCCGCGCCGCCGGAGGACGGGCTGACGGCGCGGGAGGCGGAGGTGCTGAAGCTGGTCGCGGCGGGGCTGGGGAACCGGGAGATCGCGCGGGAACTGCAGGTCAGCGAGGCGACGGTGAAGACGCACGTGAACCGGATCTTCGCGAAGACCGGGTGCGGGACCCGGGCGCGGGCGGTGCGTTACGCGCATGAGCACGGGTACGCGGACTGAGCGGTCCGGAAGGCCGTGGCTCGCGGAGTTCGCAGTCCGTGAGAGGGAATCTGATTCCCTCAGGGTTCCCCTCACGGACAGTCATCGGGCGAACCACCCAGCCCGAAAGACCGGAGCCTCCCCGGCCACCGCCCGGCGGCACCATTCCGCGACCGCCTCGCCGACCTCCTCCGGGACGAGCGAAGACGTGTCGATCACCGTCATCGCCCACTCCGGCCCCGGACCGCGGCCAACCCAGCGGTCCCAGCGCATTTCCGGCCAGGCGTCGGTCGTCACGGCTTCCGGAACGTGCCCGGGATCGTGAGCGTGCGCGCGCAGCCACGCCGCGAATCCTTGGTGCAGCGGGATTGCCTGGCTCGGCTCGCCGCGTCGGGAGAGCCGCGCCAGGTGGGCCTCGGCGTCGATGTCGAGCAGGCAGGCGGCGATGTCGATCCGGTCGGCACTCGGCGCGGCCAGCGCTTCGCCGACCGGCACCGGATCACCGGCGAACAGCAGATGCCTGCCCTCGGCTTCGAGCGCGATCGCGCGCCGCACCGCGACTTCCACCTGTTCCTGCCGCCAGGCGACAGTCGGCACGGCTGGGATCGGCCCGAGCGTGAACAGTTCGGCGGTCTCGTACGTTTCGCCGAGCAGATGCCGCGCGTGTAACCGGGCAGTGGTCTTGCCGACGCCGGACGCGCCTGAGACGAGCAGCAACATGGCCCGTGACGTTACGGCTTAGCGCCGGAGCCTTCCACCGAATTTTCCCGCACATACCGCGAAAGCGTCGCCGCGCCAACGCGTTCGGCCGATACGCATTCCAGGTGCGCGGGTCCGGTGCCGTCCGGGAAGAGGCGGGTCCCGGCGCCCAGGACGGTCGGGAAGGCCAGCAGCCGGTACTCGTCGATCAGGTCGGCTGCCATCAGCGTGTGCACGACGCTCAGGCTCCCGGTGACGACGATGTCCCGCTCCTCCCGTTTCACCGCGTCGACCAGGTCGCCGTCGAGGACCGACGAGTTCTGCCACGCGCTGGTGTCGGCGAGCGTGCTCGTGGCGACCAGCTTGGGCACGGCGTTCATCCGCTGCGAGAACGGGTCGTCGCGGTGCGGCCACAGGCCCGAGAACAGCTGCCAGGTCTTGCGGCCGAGCAGCAGGACGCCGTCGTCCAGCGTGGTCCCGAGCCGGAATTTGTCGCCCGCGACGGA
This sequence comes from Amycolatopsis sp. NPDC114484, assembly GCF_055633755.1. Taxonomy (NCBI): domain Bacteria; kingdom Bacillati; phylum Actinomycetota; class Actinomycetes; order Pseudonocardiales; family Pseudonocardiaceae; genus Amycolatopsis; species Amycolatopsis sp. NPDC114484. Next base: position 127,007 of record NZ_JBVKDQ010000013.1, read on the forward strand.
CTCCGGGCCGTGCCGGAAGGCCCAGCCCCCGCCGGGGGCGCCGGAGGAGCCGTCCGGGTCGGACGAGATGCCGTCGAGGGTGGTGAAGGCGATGACGATGACGCTCATGGCGGAGATCCCTTCAATCGGTGTCGCCAGTACTTACCGGCGGCCCCGGCCGAACTCATCGCTTCCGGCTAAAAAATCTTCGGCGGCAGGTCGAACGCCTCGAAAACGCGCGGATCGGCGAAGACGACGTTGTGCGAAATCCGCCCGCCGGTCACGGTGAAGACCTGCAGGGTGTGCAGCTGCCGGTCGGGGGTGTAGGCGGCGAGCGCGGGCTGCCCGTTGGCGGTGAGCCCGCGGACGGTCCAGCCGGCCCCGCGCGTCTCGAACACCCGGTGCATGAACCGGCCGTAGTCGTCGCTGCCGCGGAACCACAGCGGCACCGGCGGCATTTCCAGGATCGCGTCGTCGGTGAGCAGCCGGACGAGCGCCTCGACGTCGGCGGCCTCGAAGGCTTGCGCGTACCGGTCGATCACGGCTCGGGTCTCCGCGTCGTCCGGTTCGGCGATCTCGTCCATCCCGCCCGCGTCGGCGAGTGCGGCGCGGGCTCGCTGCAGCGCGCTGTTGACCGCCGGAACGGTCGTCTCCAGCTGCGTCGCGACCTCGGCCGCGCTGAACTCGAGCACCGACCGGAGCACGACGACCGCCCGCTGCCGCGCGGGGAGAACCTGCGTCGCGGCGACCCACGCCAGCCGCAGCCCGGCGCGGGTGTCGGCATCGCAGCGGGCGTCGGGGAACGGCTGCAGCCACGGGATGTCCATCGCCGGTTGCAGCGGTGCGCCCGGATCGTCGCTGGCGGCACCGAGACCCGACGGCAGCGGACGTCGGGCTCGGCCGTCCAAAGCGGTCAGGCAGACGTTGGTCGCGATCCGGTACAGCCAGGTCCGGACCGAAGCGCGCGCCGGGTCGTACCGGTCGCGGGCTTTCCACGCGCGCAGCAGCGTTTCCTGCACAAGGTCCTCGGCCTCGTGGAACGAGCCGACCATCCGGTAGCAGTAGGCGGTCAGTTCGCTGCGGTGCGGTTCGAAGTCCACCGGGACATCATCCGGCACGCGCGACGCTGAGGAAACGGTCGACCACCGGGTTGTTTTCGCGGTCGGTGCGCGAGATCGCCGAGGCGGTCGAGAACGCGCCGGGGTCGGTGAGCGCGAGGTAGCGCAGTCCGGGCAACCGCAAGGCGCGCAAGGCGTTCGGCACGATCGCGATGCCGGTGTCAGCGGCGACGAGACCGAGCATGGTCGGGAATTGGACAGCGTCCTGGACCACTCGCATTCGGCAGCGAGGAGACCAACCGACATGAAGACTGACCGCGCATCGGGCGACGCCGTTCGGGTGACCCTGGATTCGGCCCGGCTCAACGGGTTCCATCGCAAGCTCGCGCTGTACTCGTCCGGCGGGCCGTTCCTGGACGGCTACCTCCTCAGCATCATCGGCATCGCGCTGGCGCGGATCGGCCCGCAGTGGCGGATGGACTCGCTGTGGTCCGGCCTGATCGGCGCGTCCGCGCTGGTCGGAGTGTTCCTCGGGGGAGCGGTGTTCGGCCCGCTCACCGACCGCATCGGCCGGAAGCTGAGGTACACGATCGACCTGATCGCGATCATCGTCTGCTCGGTGCTGCAGTTCTGCTGATCGGCGTCGCGGTGGGCGCGGACTATCCCATCGCCACCGCGCTGGTCACCGAGTTCGCGCCGAAGGGCGTGGCGGGCGCGGCTGGTCGGCGGGCTGAACGCGATGTGGTTCGTCGGCGCGACGGTCGCCGCGTTCGTCGGGTTCTTCCTGCTGAACGTGCCGGAGGGCTGGAAGTGGATGCTGGCGTCGTCGGCGGTGCCCGCGCTGCTGATCGTGATCGCGCGCACCAGCGTCCCGGAATCGCCGCGCTGGCTGCACAGCAAGGGCCGCGACGCCGAGGCGCTGGAGGTGCTGCGCGCGACGATCGGCGAGCACGCGACGCTGGACGATCTGCCGGAGGCCGAGACCAAAACCCCGATGTCCGCGTTGTGGCGCCGCGAGTATCTCAAGCGGGTCGTGTTCATCTCGATTTTCTGGACCTGCACGGTCGTTCCGCTGTTCGCGATCTACGCGTTCGGGCCGCGGATTCTCGAACTGTTCAACCTCGGCGGCGGCAACCTGTCGCACCTCGGGTACGGCCTGATCAATTTCTTCTTCTTCGTCGGCAATATCGCCGCGCTGCCGCTGGTGGACCGACTCGGCCGGCGCCCGGTCTTGATTTGGGGCTTCGCGATCTCCGCGGCTGGGCTGTTCTACCTCGGTCTGCGGCCGGGCGCCGCGCTGTGGCTGATCGCCCTGGCGTTCGCTGTGTACGCGGTGTTCAACGGCGGACCGTCCATTTTGGAATGGATCTACCCGAACGAACTGTTCCCGACTGAGGTCCGCGCCTCGGCAGTGGGACTGTGCAACGGAATCAGCCGGATCGGCGCGGCTGTCGGCACGTTCGCGACGCCGTGGTCGCTGACCAATCTCGGGCTGTCGGCCACGATGTACATCGCCGCCGGTATCGCCGCGTTGGGTGCGATCGTGAGCGCGTTCATGGCTCCGGAGACGAAGAACGTCGATCTGCACGTCGCTTCTTCGCTCAACTGAGCGGAAGCCGGGCCCGGCGCCGGGGAGGCGCGCCGGGCCCGGTGGCTCAGTTTTTGTTGGTGCCCGGGGTGAGCACCTTGTCGATCACGAAGACTGTCGCGTTCTTGGTCGGGATGTTCCCGCACAGGATCTTCGCGCCGTTGACCGTCAGATTGTCGCCGGAGCCCTCGATCTTCAGCGGCCCGCCCGCCGTGTTCAGCGAGGTCAAGGTGCCGGCTTGCTCGAGGCCCTTGGCGTCGTAACGCTTTCCGACGACGTGGTACTGCAGGATCGGCACGAGCTGGTTCGGGTTGGCCGCCAGCTCCTTGAACTTCGCGTCGCCGAGGGCGTTGAACGCCGGGTCGGCCGGGGCGAAGACGGTGATGGCCTGCTGGCTGTTGAGCGTGTCGACCAGGTTGGTGGCCTTGACCGCCGCGACCAGCTTCGTGAGCAGCGGGTTCGTCGAGGCGGCGGACGCGACCGGCTGCGGGCCCATCGAGTCGAGCGAACCCGGCGCGCTGCCCTGCGGGAGCTGGGAACAGGCGGGACCGAAGACCTGGTCGTTGGTGGTGACGCCGGAACTGCTGCTCGACATCGGCGCCGACGACGGCATCGACGAGGGCATCGCCGACGGACTGCTGCCGCTCGGGGCTTTGTTGTCGGTGCTGGTGCCGCACGCGGTCAGGGCGAGGGCGGCGACGGCGCCGATACCGGCGAGGCGAAGGGTCTTCACGGGAATTCTCCGTTCACAGTGGACTTTTCATCAGGGATTCGGAGCTGGTTCGGAACCGGATTGGTCAGGAAGCGATAAAAGTCGAGGAATGCCATCCGGTCGCCCCGTCGGGCACGGTGCCGGCACGGGCTTCGGTCTGGGTGTAGCCGGATTTGTCGGTCGCCCGCACGAACACCTGGTGCGTGCCGGGCTTCACCGAAATCTGCGTCCACCACATCCGCCAGGTATTCGGATTCACCTCGGCGGACAACGTCGTCGGTTGCCAGGCTCCGCCGTCCACTTTGATCTCGACCTTGGCGATCCCGGTGTGCTGCGCCCAGGCGACCCCGGCGATCCGCACCGCACCGGGGGGAACAGTCGCGAATCCCTTGGGCGTGTCGATCCGCGATTCGGTTTTGATCGGCGCCTGCTCGCCCCAGCCGCGGCGGAGCCAGTACGCCTGGCGGGCCTTCCAGGTGGTGACCTCGATGTCCACCACCCACTTGACCGCCGAGACGTACCCGTACAACCCGGGAGTGACCAGCCGCGCGGGAAATCCGTGCTCCAGTGGCAAGGGCTCGCGGTTCATGCCGATCGCCAGCATCGCCCCGCGCGAACGGTCCAGCGCGGCGGCGACCGGCGTGCCGGACGTCCAACCGTCCACACTGGAACAGAACAACTGCTCCGCGCCCGGCTGGACCCCGGCCTCCGCCAGCAGATCGGCGAGATCGACCCCGATGAAGTTCGAAGTGGACACGTAATCGCCGCCGACCTCATTGGACACACAGGTCATCGTCACGGTGCGCTCGACCAGCGGCCGCTCGCGGAGATCGCGATACCGGTACCGGACTTCCCGCTCGACCATCCCGTGGATCCGCAGGCTCCAGTCCTCCGTTCGCACCTGCGGAACGGACAACGCGGTGTCGACGCGATAGAAGTTCTGGTTCGGCGTGAGGAACGGCGGGGTCCCGAGCTTGGCGAAATCCGCGTCGGCGGGAATCGGCGGAGCCGAAACCGCCGGTACGAGCGGGCCCACCGCCGCGCGAGAAGCAGTCGCGTCCCGGGTTCGGCTGACCAATTGCCCAGCACCGCCGAGCACTCCGGCCCCGACGACGGTGCCGGCACTGCCGAGGAGGAACGATCGCCGCGAGGAGTTCGTCGCCTGCTGTCGTGCGGCGATTCGTTGCAGCAGCAGGAAAACCGCCACCCCGACGGCCAAACTGACCAGGGGAGCCAGCAACGCGGCCGCGGTCAGATCCGGCCGCGCGGCCACCGCGACCCCGCCGACCAGTCCAAACGCGACAATGATCGCGACGCCCGGCCACGGCGATCGCCGCGACAGCAACCCCGCCGCCGCGGAGATGACCAGCAGCACCGCCGCCATCCCGCCGAGCAGGACCGTTTTGTCGTAAGTGCCGAAGGTCCGCACCGCGAAGTCCTTGACCGGCAGCGGAGTCAGATCGATGGCCCCGTTCCCGACCGCGAGATACGGCGAAGCGTTGACATTGCCGAACGACGCCGCCAGATGCCCGGCGGCCAGCGCCGTGATCAGGGCGAGGACGCCGCAGAGCGCCGCCGGAAGGAACCGCGGACGGGAGGTCATGCCAGGCATTCGCGGCCGGACCGGCCGCGGATGGGTCCGCCTTCGTCACTCGTCCGGGTTAGCACCGCGAGCGAGTCACCTTTTTCGCCGTATTTGTGCGATCTCGTGCACGCCCGGCCGTTCTGTCGGCTAAGTTCCTCCGACGACTCCGAATGGAGCAGCGATTCGGGAGAACGGGGACACCGATGCGGCGAATGTTGATCACTGCGGCTTGTCTGGGGGTGCTGGCCGCCGCGGCGGCATGCGGCGGCGGGTCCGTCCCGACCGGCCTGCCCACCGGGCAAGCGGGACAGCAGCCGCCCGCCTCTCCCGCCCAGCCCGAGGCGGTGACCGCCGACCCGCCGCTGGCGTTCGACACCAGCAAGGGCGTCTCGTTGCCCCGCACGTCGCTGCAGGCCAACCTCGGCGGCTCCGTGACGTCGAAGTTCATGACGCTGCGCGACCGCACCGGCTACATCATCGCCCCCGAATCGCTGAGCGCGGTCGACGTGCTGACCGGCGGCGAGAAGTGGAACACCAAGATCGAAGGCCCGGCCGCGGACCCGAACGCGCACAACGGGCCGTTCGTCGAGCAGAGCGGCCCGCGCCCGCCGCTCGTCACGGACAAACTGGCCGTCGGAGCCGTCCCGCTGCGGATGCCCGAGCAAGGCACGACGCCGGGCTACCTCGCGCTCGCCGTCCTCGCGGTGAACCCCGAGACCGGAGCGAAGGCCTGGCAGGCGAACGCCAAGATCGCCGACGACCAGTACGGGATCAGCGGCGGCCGTTCCGTCACGCAGGTCGTCGCGGCCACCGACAAGGCGGTCGTCGCCAGCTTCTCGCAGTCGGACTACAGCCTCACCGTCGCACTGGACCCGGCGACCGGGAAACAGCTGTGGGAGCGCAAGGACTACGTCGCGGGCAGCCTGAACGGCGACGTCGTGGTCGGCGTCGCGGCGAAGGTGGTCCCGGACTCGTCCGAGGTCCAGGCGACCGCCCTCGACGTCGCCACCGGCCAGCAGAAGTGGGTCGCCGTCGCCAAATCGAGCGCGGTCGAGATCCTGCCCGCCGACCCGGCGATGGTGGTCCTGAAGGCCAACGAGTACAGCAGCGGCCACGCGTTCCTGAAGTTCCTCGACCCGGCGACGGGCGCGGAGAAGTTCTCCGTGGAGGGCACGCGCAACCTGGGCCCCGACTCGTACGGCGACTGCCTCTACGACGAGCAGTCGGTGCTCGCCTGCACCGATTCCGGCGTGCTCACCGGCTATGACGCCAAGGCCGGGACCAAGCTGTGGAGCCTTCCGGACCAGGCCGCGAACCGCGTCCCGCCGGGCGGCCTGACCGTCGCCTGGCACGGCGCGCTGTACGGCTACACCAACGGAAGGCAGCCGATCGTCCTGGATGCCAAGACCGGCAAGGACCTGTCCACCGACGTCGGCTACGTGCCGGCCTGGGTCAGCAAGTACGCCGCGGCCGGCGTCGACAAGGACGGTTCGCCCAAGGCGTACCCGGTCAAGAAGTAGCCCGTCCTCCCCGCGGCGGCTCAGCGAGGATCTGCTCGCGGAGGATGTCCGCGTGCCCGCAGTGCTGCGCCAGTTCGCGCAGCACATGCAGGTAGACGAACCGCAGCGGCAGCGGACCGCGCCGGTTGCCGGGCAGGACGGAGGTCAGTTCGAGCGCCGAGGTGGCCTGACGGGCGTCCTCGCAGGCTTCGCGGTGCGCTCGCCGGACGGATTCGATGGTGTCGTCGTCGGCGAGGGCGAACGATTCGTCCGGCGTCTCCGGGATCCCGATCTCGGCGCGCGTACGGCCGGTGACGGCTTCGTCGAACCAGACCTTCTCCACGACGGTCACGTGTTTGACCAGCCCGAGCAGCGTGGTCCGCGACGGCACGAGCGACCGGCGGGCCTGCTCCTCGGTGAGCCCGTCGAGGCAGTGCTGGAGCGCCTCGCGGTGCTCGTCGACGAAGAATTCCAGCTGCTTCTTGGCGGAGCTGTCGATCACTGATTCCATGGCCACCGGTCCAGCTTGCCGGATGGCCGGGTCCAGGTGAAGGAGCAGGTATGCCGTCGCTCGCCCGGTACCGCGCGGCCACTGGGGCGGAACCCGGGCCAAAACGCGAGAAGGCTGGCTGGGCCCCGGGGGAACCAGCCAGCCGCCCCTCGCCGATGGGCCCGCTCAGGCGACCTCCTTCAACCCGGACGGGATTTCTCCTCGTACGACGATCCCTGCCAGTTCGCTGATCTTCAGCCGCTGCGCGCGGGCGTGCGAACGCAGCCTTTCGAAGGCTTCTCCGACATCGATGTTCAGGTGCGCGGAGAGAATCCCCTTGGCCTGTTCGATCACGACGCGGGAGTTCAGCGCCCTCTGCAGCTGCTCGATGATCTCGTCCTTCGTGCGCAACGCCTGATGCCGGGACAACCCGGCTCCAGCCGCGTCGGCCAGGACTTGAGCCAGCCGCAGATCCTGCGTGGAGAGCGCGGGCGGAGTCGCGCCGAACAACGTCACAGCGCCCACGGCGTGCCCGCCCGCCCGCAGCGGCACGGCCGCGACGCGCGTGACCCCGGCCCGCAGCGCCCGGGCGGTGAAGCGGGGCCAGCGCTGCGGTCCGGTGCTCGCGGGGCGCAGCGTGACCGGAGGCAGCGCGGCGCCGGTGCGGATGCTGTCTACTGCGGGACCTTCGCCGAGGTCGAATTGGCTCCGAGCCAAGGGCAGGTACGTTTCGTCGGAGGTGGTGAGGCAGTCCGCGTTGCCGGATGCGTCGAGGACGGCGACCCCGGCGGCCCGCAGATCGAGCAATGCGGCCAGGTCGGTCGTGAGGTCGTGCACCAGGTCCGGGACCGGCCGTTCGCGCACGGCCAGGTCGAGCACGGCCTCGGCGATCAGCGTTTCGCGTTCGGTGGCAGGCATAGTTCCCTCCGGGCAAGCGGGAACCGGTGCGCGTGCGGGGAGTCCTCGGGAGGGGCGTCCACCGGCTGCGCGGCGGTACGGCGCCGGCGCAGGCGGCTGTCTGCCGCCTGCGTTCAGTGAAGCCCGGATCCGCCTGCCGTGGCTATGCCGATAACGCAGTACCCAGCGCCGGACACGCAGTCCCCCTCAGGGTTGCCTTGGACGAGGGTTTGGCGCGGGGAGCAGCCGTAGGCGGTGCGGTAGGCGGCGGCGAACCGGCCGAGCTGGAAGAAACCCCAGCGGGCGGCGACGGCGGTGACCGTGACGGTGCTCGCGGGGTCGGCGGCCACCAGGTCGGCGTGCGTGTGGGAGAGCCGGACCCGGCGCAGGTAGCCCATCGGGGTGGTGTCCAGCCGCCGCCGGAAGGCGACCTGCACCGTGCGGACGCTGACGTACACGGCCGCGGCGATGTCGGCCACGGAGAGGTCCTGGTGGGCGTGCTCGTCGATGTGGGCGATCGCGCGGCGCAGAGTGTCCGAGTGCGCGTCGTGGCGGTCCTCGCCGGTGGGCTCGGTGGTCGCGGTGTTGGGGAACGCGGTCAGCACGCTCGCGGCCAGCAGTTGCGACGCGGCCGAGACGAGCAGCGGCTGCTGGCTCAGTTCCGGATCGGCGCAGACGCCGTCGCGCAGGTAGGCGGTGGTGCGCCGCAAATGCTGCGCCGCCGCCGGGGAAACGGGCCGGTCGCCGACGAGCCGCACCGGATCGGGTCTGCGGCCGGGGAGCGCGGCGGCCACGCGGGTCAGCAATCGCGGGTCGAACATGACGAGGTTGTAGCGGGAACGGCGGATCACCCCGGCGTAGGGCCGGTCGTGCGGGGTGTAGACGAATACGCCGCCGGGCCCGAAGAACCCTTCCTCCCCGTCGGGAAAGTACTGCCGCACGATCGAACCGGAATGCACGTTGCCGAGGCAGATTTTGCCGAGGGTCCCGGCGTCGTGGCTCATGTCGTAACTGAACTCGAGATCGTCCACGCTGACCGATCCGACGACATTGCGGGAGACGTGCGCCCGGGTCCGCTCGACGTCGCCGCCGATCTGCATCCTGGTGTAGGCCCTGCTGAGGAACTCCTCGGTGACTTCCAGGTCTTCGCTGTCGAAATCGAGTTCTTTCATCACGATTCCCGCCGTTCACGGACGTTCGGGCAGCGAAGCGCTGCCTGCCGGGCAGGCAATTCCGGGCCGGAGGAAATCGCCGTCCCACGGCAGCGCGCCGAATGCGAAAACGCCTCATCGTCGCCGGTCCGCCGGAACCTGCCTTTCCGCCGGGCCGGCGCTTCCGCAACGGTACCCCGCGCCGGGGACGGCCGGGAGGCGGCGTTTCCGGCAGCCGGGTACGAAATGGCCCGGAAAACGATTTCCTTTCCGGACGACCGTCTTGGTTGATCCGCGCGCGCCTTTGCCGAGTCCTCAGTGGACATTCGGGCACGGGTGCCGTGGACCCCTCCCTGGCCGCGCCGGGATACTGGGTAGCAGAGACCGGCTGGAAGCGGAAAGGGGCTCGACGGTGACGCGGCGCGGATCCACGGAGCAAACAAAAGCGTGCGGGAAAGCCGCCGCGGCCACCGAATCCGGACGGATCGGGTGAACCGCCGCCGAATGCCGCGGCTGCCGCGCTTGCCGCGGCGTCCGGCCACGACCGCGGACGAACAGGTCGGCTTCAACGGCGCGTTCGCGGCCGCGCTGACGCGTGCGGTCGGCTCGATGCCCGCGCTGTATGTCGTGCTCGCTCTCGTCGCCGGGTGGATGGCGCTGGCGACCTGGGGCCCGCTGCGCGCGGCCGACCCGTATCCGTTCGCGTTCCTGCTGTTCCTCGACAACGTGGTGCAGCTGGTGCTGTGCCTGGTGATCCTGGTCGGCCAGCGGGTGCTGGGCGGCGCGGCCGACCGGCGTTCGATCCAGACCTACGAAAACGCCGAGGCCGTCTTCGAGCAGATCTCGGACCTGCAGCGGCATCTCGACCAGCACGACCGGGCGCTCAGCCGCGGCGTGAGCCTGCTGGAATCGAGCCCGCATCCGTGGATCCAGCAGCACCGCGTGCAGCGGCCGCCGCAGGCGCTCGACCAGGCGGTGAGCGTCAACGGCCGGATCGCGGCCTGGCTGACGCAGCGGCTCGGCAGCATGTGGGCGTTCTACCTGGCCGCCGGGACGCAGGTGGTGTGGATGGGGCTGGCCGGGCTGGGCGTGCAGCGGCTGGACCCGTACCCGTTCGCGTTCATGACCTTCCTGTCCACGCTGGTCCAGCTGGTCTTCATGATCGTGATCATGGTCGGCCAGGGGGTCCTCGGCCAGGCCGGCGACCGGCGTTCCGAGCAGACCTTCCTCAACGGCGAGGCGGTCCTGCACGAATGCCGCCGGATGAAAGCCCGGCTGGAGGCGCAGGACCGGCTGATCGAGGACCTCAGCCGCTACACCCGCGGCGAGCTGATCGAGGATCTCGCGCGAGCCATCCACGACGTCGACGGCCACGCCCTGCGGACCGTCCACGCCTGGGTCCCGCCCCGCTGGGACCAGGCCCCCGAGGAGCACAAGGCGCTCTCCCGCGCGCAAGCCCGGCAGCTGGGCGAGCATCTGGCGCTGGTCGGCTGCGTGATGGTGCCTGCTTTCGACCCCGCTCTCACCGTCGCGTTCGGCGACGACGAGGTCCTGCTGCTGGCCCAGCGCGAACACGACCGGTGGCGGACCGAACAGTCCTCCGGCGAGCTGCCCGACCCGGACCTGGTCGCCTGGGACGACCTGCCGGCGTCGGCGCGGACGCGGAAACTGCACGTCGCACGCAGCATCCCGGGCCTGGTGGCGAGCGTGGGCATGCAGGTGGTCCGCGACGGGCGCGCCCGCGGCGGCGCGGGCGAGGAGGACTTCACCGCCGAGGAATGGGCGACCCTGCAGCGGGCGATGATGGCGTCGGGAATCCTGGTCGGGCTCTCCGTCGGCGGGGTCGATTCGGACGAGATGTTCGCGCTGGTGAAAACCTTGCGCGAGGCGAGCGTCGCGCACCCGCGGCGGTTCATCCGCGAGGCGGCGGCCTCGTCGGCCTTCGACACGGGCCTGCGGCCGGGCGTCAAATACTCCGAATACCTGCCGTACGCGGAAAAGACCATCCGCTCGGCCGCCGCGATCGTCGCCGGCGCCGCGCCGGCGGAACTGCCGGACTTCCGCGAGTTCCTGGTGGAGATCGCCACGGTGGTCGCCGAAGTGAACCAGGAAGGCGGATTCCTCGGAGTGGGCGCGCAACGCCGGACGCCCAAGGAGGTCGCGGCCATGGACGCCGTCCGGCTGGCCGCTCGGCACGACTGAGGATCACGCGGCGGCTCCGTAACGCACGAAGACGTTGACCGGCGCGATAAACGACGGCTGGTCGGGCAACGGAGTGCCGCCGACGTCGAGAGCTTTCTCGCCCGGCCGCGACGCCAGGCCGGACAGGGCGCGGAGCGCGAAGGGGAACCACTGGCCGGGCAAGAGATTCCAGAGGTTTCGCGCTCCGCCCCAAGCGGCGAAGTTGGTCAGCGATCGAACACTGACGAAGTCGCTCGGATTCCCCGAAATCGAGGCGCGGCGGGGCCCGTTGCGTCACTTCGACCCGGCAGCCACCAGCCTCGCGGTGATCGGTTCCAGCACGGCGATCAGCTCGTCGAGTTCGGCAGCGGACAGAGCTTCGTACGGCGCGGCCGCCAGTTCGTCGGTCACGTCTTCGATGCGCTGCTTCAGCTCGCGCCCAGCGTCGGTGAACCGGCTCTCGGCGTCCACGAGTCCCCGTTCCCGCAACCCGTCCATGACCGCGGCCAGCCGCTTCTTCGGCAGGTGGTGGACGCGCCCGAACGACTCCGGCGGATGGACGCCCATCTCCAGCGCGGACAAGATGTGCGCCTCCGCCCCGCCGATGCGCGCGCCGACCAGGGCGGCGATGTGCCCGTCCCCGCGGTGCTCGCGCAGCATGGTCGCGGAGTGCCACAGCCGGGCGACCGGGTCGCTCGGCACCGGAAGGGTGCGCATCCCGGCGTACATCGCGCGGCCCACGGTCGGCGCGCTCGTCGCGGCTTTGGTGGTCAGGTCGGCGGCGCGCACCAACCCCGGGGAGGAGGCCACTTCGTCGCCGAGGATCCGGCGCACCGAGGCCGCGCTGCCCCGTTCGCGCGCGGCGACGGAGGCTTCGGCCGGGATCGTCTCCCACGCGCTCGGAATGTGCCGCGCGACCTCACCCTCGGCGAAGTTGTAGAAGGCCGCGTGCACGACCTCCGCCGGCGGTCGTCCCAACGGTGCGGCGCGGCTGGCGAAATAGCCGTCCCAGTAGGTGCGATGGCCGAGTGCGGCCAGTTCCTCGTTGCACTCGTCGGCGAAGAACGTGACGAGGCAGATCGGCTCCAGGAGCTCGAACATGCGCCGGGCAGTGCGGGTCATGGGCTGCATCATGCCAGCGTGGCGAGGAAAATATCGGCGATCTGCTCGCCGAGATCGACCGTCGCGACCGCGTCGTCCGCGCGGTCGGCGTCCGGGGAGCGGAGGACGACCTCGGCTCGGTACTGCCCGCGCCGGGTCATCACGTTGAGGGCCCGGGTCGGCTGATCGAGCGCGACCGTCACGGTGTCCTCGCCGGCGAACCGGATCTGGTCGCCGAGATCGAGGTCCGTCGTCGTCCCGTTGATCGTCAGGCGGAGCGGGCCGAGCGCGGTGAAAAGCCGGTCGATGCCAGGGAAAACCGAGAACGGCGCGTCTTCGAGAAGATCCGCGACGCTGATCCGCCACCGCTTTTCTCCCGAGGGGTCGGCGGCGAGTTCCCGGGTGGTGCCCGCTCCATTGCGCCAGGGGACCGGGGTGACTTCGGACGGGATGAGCATCAGGGCATCTCACCCGTTCTTGAGGGCGGACGCAAACGCCTACTGCGGCAAAAGCGTGCGGACCGCGTCGGGGAATCCGGCCACTCCGTCCGGTCCGGACAGGGCGAGGTTGAAGAGAAACCCAGGCAGGAGCGCCAAAATCGCCTGTGCGAGCGCATCAGCCGGTGCGCCGGTCCAGGTTCCCGCCTCCTGCCGGCCGCGCACGAGGCCAGCCACTTCGGCACTCATCTCGACTGACGCGGCGGTGAGCCGTTCGGCGAGTTCCGGGTTGCGCTGGGCTTCCGACCAGACCAGCACCGCCATGCCCGCCAACTGCCGGTCTCGGTGCAGATCGGTCACGGCCTCCAGCAGTTCCGCCAGCACCTCGCCGACACTGTTGTCGCCGGTGCCGCGAGCGAGGACGGCGCGGAGGACCCCGGTGACGTCGTCGAGATTCTGCGCGGCGACGGCGACGATCATGTCCTCCTTCCTCGGGAAGTACCGGTAAACCGCGCCCGCGGACTTGCCCGCCTCCGCGAAGACGTCCTGCATGGACGTGCGGTGGAAGCCGTCGCGGAGGAAGCAGCGGCGCGCGGCCGCCAGGATTTCTCCCCGCTGGTCGTCCTTGTACTGCTGGCTCACCCTCGGCAACGTCCGCTCCCTCGCCTTGACACTCCTCGCCCCGGCAGCCTAGCGTGAAAGAAAAGCGGATGTCCGTCCTCTTTTAACTCACGGAGAGCGCCCCATGCCGATGACTCCCCTCCCCGACGTCACGCTGACCCCGGTCGCGTCCTTCCCGGAGAAGTACTTCCCGGAGAACCTCGCCGTCCGCGCCGACGGTTCGGTGCTGGTCACCGTCCTCCTGCAGCAGGAGCTGTGGCTCGTGCCGGAGCCGCAGCGTCCCGTTCTCGTGCATCGCTTCGACCATCCGGTGACGGGAATCGTCGAAGTCCAGCCGGACGTCTTCCTCGTCAGCCTGACCGAGGGCTACACCACGCACGAATCGCACCTGGTCCGGCTCGACCTCGCCGGCTGGACGCCTGGCGAACCGGTCTCCCCGGAGGTCGTCTTCACCTTCGACGACCGCGTGCGCGCACTCAACGGCAGCTGTCTGCTCGGCAGCGGAGTGCTGGCCGTCGCGGACTGTTTCGCCGGGCTGATCTGGCGCGTCGACCTCGATGCCGACGCACGCGGCGCGCAGGCCCGGATCTGGCTGGCCCACGACACCATGGCCGACGACCCGGACGCCGAGGTCGCCCCGCCGCGCCAGCCAGGCGTCAACGGCGTCCGGTACAGCGCGCGAACCGGATACCTCTACTACACCTCCACGGCGCAGAAAGTCTTCATGCGCGTGCCGGTCGACCCCGCCACGCTCGACCCGGCGGGTGCCCCGGAATTCGTCGCCGCGATCGACAACGCCGACGACTTCGCGCTCGACGAGGAGGCCGGATTCGCTTACGTCACCAGGCATCGGGCCAATACCCTGGACCGGGTGCCGCTCATCCCGAGGCACGGCAGCGAGGTCCGGCACATCGCGGGGGAGCCGTTCGACGAACTCCTGGTCGGGCCGTCGAGCGCCGTCTGGGTTCCGGGCGAGGAGGGGCGAGCCCTCTACGTGACCACCGACGGCGGGACGACCGCGCCGCCGGACGGGATTTTCCGGAACGCGATGCTGGTACGGGCTGAGCTACGCCCCGGATCGTGACTCGCGCAAGGCGCTCGGCCCTGACCTGCAGTTAGCTGTTTCCCGTTGCGCCACAACAGCTTCCGTAACGCTCAGGGTTTGCGCGCGACCCCGGCCAGCATCGCGGCCTCGCTGGGGTCCGCGAAGTCGATGACCGGGGTGTTGAGCCCGCTTTCCTCCGGATGCCAGGCAGCGGTCCACGTGACGCCGGGATCCACCAGTTCGAAGTCTCCGAACAGGGCGTGGATTTCCGCGTTCGAGCGCAGCACGTGCTTGCTGACGTTGGTGTCGTACAGCTGGATGACCGCGTGCAATTGGCGGGCGATGTCGTCGGGCAGTCCCTCGTGGGTGATCTGCGACAGCACCAGATACGAACCCGGGGACAGCATTTCGCGGTACCGCGCGATGGCCTCGGGCCCGAGGTCGCGGCCGTCCGGGCCGGGCTGCTGGATGTGCAGGACCGCGGTGACCAGCAGGGCCAGCGGTTCGCCGAGGTCGATGACGCCGGTGTCCGCGACGGATTGCCACAGTTCGTCCGGTTCACGAAGATCGCCCTGGATCACCGCGTGGCGTTCGGGATCGCCGTGGCGCTCCAGCAGGATCCGGGAGTGCGCGACCGCGACGGGTTCGCGGTCGATGTAGACGACGCGGGAGTCCGGTGCGACCTCGTCGGCGATCTGGTGCACGTTGCCCATCGTGGGGACGCCGGAGCCGATGTCGACGAACTGGCGGACGCCCAGGCGGACCAGGTGCCGCACCGCGCGGTGCAGGAAGGCGCGGTTGGCTCGGGCGCAGTACATCCCGGCCGGGAACGCCGCGAGGACCATTTTGCCGAACTCGCGGTCGATGGCCCAGTTGGCCGTGCCGCCGAGATACCAGTCGTAGACCCGCGCCACGCTGGGGCGGTCGAGGTCCACGCCCGGGATGGGCTCTTCAGGTCCTTGCGCCACGCTGCCTCCCCCGCAGTCGTGACCAATCGTATCCAATCCGGGCGATCGCGCTGGACGGGCGTGCTGCCCCGCTCCCCGCGCGGGTCCGCGCTCACCCGCCCCGCTCCTCGCTCTGCGGTGCTGGGATCCCCCGCTCGGCGAATCCTCCGTTCGGCCCATCCGCCCACCCCGTGCGACAGCCCGCCGTGTCCACAGTGGCACGCACCGTGCTCGGGCAGTGGTCTGAACCACAGGATTGTTGCCCGGAGGCAGGATTTCCGTGGGCGGGCAACAGGAATCGCCGTACCTGGGGGCCGCGGAATGATCAGCGTTGAGTAGGCTGCGGTCAGCAACTCAATGGGGGAGTCATGGCTGACGAAATCGAGCCCGCGCGCCGGGACGCCGTCCGTTTTCCGGGAATCAGCCCGCGGGCGTACGAACATCCGGTGGATCGCGGCGCGCTCGCCGCGCTGCGCGCGGTGCCCGGATTCGCCCAGGTGATCCGAGCCGTCTCCGGTTTCTACAACGAACGCGGCGAACGGCTGATGGCGCTGGCCTCGTCGATCCGCGTCGGACCGCGGCAGTACCCGGAACTGGACCGGCTGCGCCACGAATGCGCCGAAACGCTGGATCTCCCCGCCGTGCCGAACCTGTTCGTCTACCAGGATCCGCGGCTGCAGGCCTCCGCGCTGGGCATGGACGAGCCGTTCATCCGGATCAGCACCGCGCTCGTCGACCAGATGAGCCACGAATCGCTGCGGTTCGCCATCGGGCACGAGATGGGGCACGTGCTGTCCGGGCACGCGGTCTACCGCACGATCATGATCCGCCTGATCAACCTCCAGCTGTCGATGTCCTGGACGCCGGTGAGCGCGCTCGGCATCCGGGCGATCATCGCGGCGCTGAGCGAGTGGTACCGCAAGGCCGAACTGTCGTGCGACCGCGCCGGACTGCTGTGCGGCCAGGACCCGGCCGCGGCGCTGCGCGCCCAGATCCAGCTCGCCGGCGGGGTCGACCCGTCCCGCATCGACATCCCGTCGTTCCTCCGGCAGGGGGCGGAATACGAATCGGTCGAAGATATCCGGGACAGCTTGCTGAAGCTGAAGAACGTCGAGACCGAGACCCACCCGTTCGCCGTGGTCCGGGCGACGCAGCTGCAGAAATGGGCCGCGTCGGAGCAGTACCGGGCGATCCTGTCGGGCGACTACCCCCGCCGGGACGACGACGCGCCGGTGACGGACTGGAAGGAAGACCTGAAGTCCGCGGCGAAGTCGTACAAGGATTCCTGGAACGCCTCGGCGGATCCGCTGACGAAGGTCTTCACCGAAGTCGGAGAGACAGTCGCCGGCGCGGCCAGCAAGGTCTGGACGAAGTTCGGCGGGGATTCGGGAAACGGCAACGGCAACGGCAACGGCTGAGGCGGCCGCGATGTGCCGGATCCTTGCTGTCAACGGGATCCTGCGGAGGTCGGGTGAGGTCTGGATCGGCGAGTCTTGCAGCGGCGAGCCCGCAGGCTGGATGGCCTGCGGGCTCGCCGACTAGCCGGTCAGCTGTAGGCGACTTGGGTGGTTCCGTTGGCGCTGTTCCAGGTGATGGTTCCGTGCTGGAGGTTGTTGCGGCGGCCGCCGGTGACGGCGTATTCGTCGCTGGTGGGGTAGCCGAGGGTTCCCTTTTCCCAGCCGAGGTCGGCCCATTTGTCGCGGATGGCGCCGTGGATGGATTGCGCGCCGGTGGCGGGGGTCCAGTAGACCGAGGCGGTGTTGGTGAAGTGGTTGTAGCGGCCGGTTCCGTCGGGTGTGGTGGCTTGGTCGGTGGTGGGGTAGCCGAGGCCGCGTTCCCAGCCCAGTGCGGCCCATTTGTCCCGGATGGGGCCGCGGATGGACTGTGCGCCGGTGGCGGGGGTCCAGTAGACCGAGGCGGTGTTGGTGAAGTGGTTGTAGCGGCCGGTTCCGTCGGGGGTGCCGGTTTCGTCGGTGGTGGGGTAGCCCAGTCCGCGTTCCCAGCCCAGCGCGGCCCATTTGTCGCGGATGGCTCCGTGGAGCGAGCGTGCGCCGGTGGTCGAGGTCCAGTAGATGGAGCCGGAGTTGGCGAAGTGGTTGTAGCTGCCGCTGCTGTCCGGGGTGAGGGTTTCGTCGGTGGTGGGCAGGCCGAGGAAGCCGGTGGGGCCGCCGAGTTCCTGGTAGTGCTGGGCGATCGCGCCGTGGACTGCGTAGGCGCCGGTGGGCGGGTTGTAGCCGATGACGCCGTATTGGTAGTTCTGGGCCCAGCCGCCGTCGGCGGGGTAGCGGTTGCCGGTCGGGGTGCCGAGGTAGGAGGCGGGGCCGCCGAGTGCGGTGTAGTGCTCGGTGATCTTGTCCGGTTCGGTGCCGGCGGCGAGGGTCTGCAGGTCGGCGAGGGTGCCGTTGAAGACGTCCTGGTCGCCGGGGAAGGTGCCGGAGGTCGCGGTCTGGGCGAAGGTGTAGTCGGTCCAGCTGGCGGGCATGGTGATGGTGCTGGCGATCCACAGTGGATCGTGGGCGAAGCCGGGGTTGTTGCCGGTGCAGTGGTTCCACCAGCCGTTGGTGGTGTAGATGACCGGCCACCGGTTGGTGCGGTCGTGGATCGTGGTGGTGAAGTCGGTGATCCAGGCGGTGATCTGGGCCGGGGTCATGTGGTAGCACCAGCCGGTCCAGTCCGCGGTGCTGTAGGGGTTGTACTCGATGTCCAGCACGGGCGGGAGGGTTGTGCCGTCGGAGACCCAGCCGCCGCCGTGGCTGAGGAAGAACTGCGCCTGCGCCGCGCCGGTCGAGGTGTCGGGCAGTCCGAAGTGGTAGGCGCCGCGCAGGATCCCGGCGTTCGCGGAGCCGGCGTAGTTGGCGGCGAACTGGGGGTCGGTGTAGGTGGTGCTCTCGGTGGCTTTCATGTACGCGAATTTCGCGCCGTTGCCCGCTGCGGCGCCCCAGTCCACGGTGCCCTGGTAGTGCGAGACGTCCATGCCCGGCGTCGTCACGCCCGCGGCCATCGCGATGCGCGGGGCGGCTTTCGGTGCCGGGTCTTTGCCGACGGTCGAGCCCAGGTAGTCCGCGCCCGGATGCGCCGGGGCGCTCGGGCCTGTTGAGTTAGTTGCCGCCGCGGCCGGTGTCCCGGCCAATGCACAAGTGAGCAACACGGAGACCGCGCCAGCAGTCACCGCACCACGAATCCATCCCACCGCAAACCTCCACCCAGTATCAGTTCACACCGCTATCACCGGGATCCCGGAAGCGTTACCGGGATTGGGGCGGAATCACCCGCGCCGCAAGAAAATCCGGCGGACAATCGCTTTGCGTCGACGAAACCCGGCTGAGCGGTCGCGCACAGTTGATACGTGGGCAGCGTCCAGAACCTGCGCCGGTCCCGCTGTCGGATGGTGCCGGAAAGCATCTGGTAATCACTTATGTCCGACTCGTTCTAGGGTTTGGTCCTGATGCAAGATTCTGGTACTTGGCAGGAGACTCCCGGCCGATTACGCCAACGCGGACGGCAGTCATTCGCGGTGGAACAAGGCCGTTCAACCCCGTGGAGGAGGACCGCAGGATGGCTCCCTGGCCGATGCGTCAAGACGCCGCGCAGCTCACGTTGTGCGATCGACGGTTGTTGACCAGTCCAGGCGACCTGGACTACGTCGTCCTCGACGAGGACGACGAGTGGCAGCTGTTCTCGAGCGATCCCGGGCGCCTGGCGTCGGTGTGCCTGGAAGATGTCGTCAAGTTGCTGCCGCAGCTGACCCTGCTGCGATCACTGCACTCCGGGACGGCAGCCGACTGGTACCCGGAAGATCGGGAATGGGTGATCGGTTCGCTCGACGTCGAGCAGGGGCTGGCCCGGGACGGGCACGAACGATGGACTGACGCTCAATACCGCCAGTGGGCAGCGCCCGCCGGGTTGGCTCGGTCCGACCCGGCGTTGCTGTGCTTCGACACGCTGGACTTGGCCCAGTACAAGCAAGGCGAGGACAATCCATTCCGGTTCATCTCGCATATAGCGCGAGGTGACGACGAGTCGTTGTTCTTCTGCGGCTGGGGCGACGAATCCGGGGGCGAGGAAGGCACCGAGATCCGACTCCGCGACGTGGTGCTGATGTACCCGGAGGTCAAGGAGATCGTCGACAAGCCTCTCCAGCCGGGGGAGGAGTACCTCCGTACTCCCTCGGACCGCCGATGGTCGCGGAGAACTGCGGCACTGTCCAAGACGGACACCGGTTCAGCCGAAACCGTCTGACGACGGTGCCCAGCTAACCGGAACTGGTGGGCATCGCCGTCTCGCTCAGTTCGCGGTGGCAACGGATTCGTGCAGCCGGTAGAAGCGGCCGCCGAGTACCGCGTAGACGGTGACCGGCCCAGCGC
Organism: Amycolatopsis sp. NPDC114484; assembly: GCF_055633755.1. Taxonomy (NCBI): domain Bacteria; kingdom Bacillati; phylum Actinomycetota; class Actinomycetes; order Pseudonocardiales; family Pseudonocardiaceae; genus Amycolatopsis; species Amycolatopsis sp. NPDC114484. The sequence continues at coordinate 146,662 of NZ_JBVKDQ010000013.1, forward strand.
CAGGGCGCGCGGTCGCTTGCCAGGCGGTGCCGTCGGGGATTCCTGGTGCGGGGGGAGGGGAGTCCGGTGATTCCTCCGCCGGTGACGATGCCGGCGGAGTCGGTGACCAGGACGCAGTCGGGGCGAAGGTCAGTCCATCCGGTGATGAGCCCTGCGCTCAAGTTCGTCAGCCGGGCGGTCTCTCGCGTAAACTCCGCAGCGAAGGCGAAGGTTGCCTTGAGAATCGCGCACACGATGAACAAGGGCAAGTCACGCGTGGTCGTTGAGACACGAAAAGGCTGGTATCACAACGACCTTTATGGAAAGAAGCACCACGAGAAGAAGGTCGATCGTGCTATTCCGACACCGCACACGTACCTGCAAGGGCGGAATCATCGGAACCCGACCGCCGGGGCGGCAAAGGCCCGGTCCGTTCTATGGGATGGCGGGACATTGCCCGTGTTTACCGGCATCTGCGGCGGTAGGAAGCAGGGATGGACGTGAGGTACGACGGACTTCAGCCGTTGGGCGAGCTGGGGCAAACCGACGTAGTGCTTGACGGATGGGGTTCGGTCGACCTGCGCAACGGCGCCCATGTCGACCGGCTGGGTCTCGTCGTGAGCCTCAGGTCGATAGACCTGGAGGTCGAGTTCGGACTGGAGAACGGGTCCGGCGGAGCGAGGTTGACTCTGTTGTTCTCCGATGTCAGCGTTTTCAGCCTTGAACCGGAGCTTCCACTCGAAGTCGATCCGGCGTACGGACATGCGCTGCTAACTGAGCTGAGAGCCTGGCGAGATACTCGACCTGGGTTCGAGAGAAGAGCCGGATTTTCCCTCGGCACCACTTTGATGTCCCTGGATTTCTATGCCACCGGGCTTTCCGCGACGGTGCGGCCCGTCGACGGTGAAAGAGGAATCGGAGCTGGTGGATAGGGCGGCGCGCGACTGCGGGGGGGGGCGGCCAAGTCCCGGGGGCACGCTCTCTGCGTACCTGCCATGTCTCAGCGCGGCCGATACCGGGCCAGGAACGTGTGCACGGCCTCGTCCACGGTATGGGCCCGCCGTTTCTTGGTCGGGACGCCCGGCTGTCCGAGCACGCGAAACCACAGCAGCGGCTCGTTGATCATCCCCACGAATTGCCGGGCGGCCAGATCCGGGTCGGGCACGGCCAGTTCCCCGCGCCGGTTCCACTCCCCGAGGTATTCGATCAACGCGCTCAGCGCGGGCAGCTTGCCGAGTGAGAGGTAGTCCTCGGCCAACTGCGGGAAGCGCCGGCTCTCGCTGATCACGAGGCGCACCATGGCTACCGCCGCGGGCGGAGCCCAGAAGTCGCTGATGGCCAAGCCCATCCTGGTCAACCCGGCCACGGGATCGGTGAATGCCTCCTCGTCCATGCCGATCTCGGCGATCGGCATGGACGCCCATGCCTGTTCGACGGCCGCCCGGAACAGCGCCTCCTTGGACTCGAACAGATTGAACACGGTCCGCCGGACGACTCCGGCGGCCGCACCGATCTGTTCCATCGAGGACTGTTCGAAGCCGCACTCGAGGAATACGGTCACCGCCGCGTCCAGCACCTTCTGCCTGGCCGGCGACACGGCCGCACCTGCCTCTGTCATGTTGTCCCCGCGTTCTCCGAACCGCCCGAACGGTGCACTGCACTGTGTAGTGCACCGTAGCAGGCTCGGGGAGGGCGAGTCGGCAGTTGCTCTCGGAGAACCCCTGCCCGACGAGCACGAGATCCGGCAGGTGCTCGTAGGGAACCTGCGCCGTGGTCGCGACGATCGGCGAGGTGGTCCGGCGCGGGGCTGCGCTGGGCCACTGGACGGCGGCACGCGGAGCGGGAGGCGCTCGCGGCGTGATGTGAGCTTGTCCACGGCATTGCCGCGATCCTTGATTGCACTGCACAGTGCAGTGCAAAGTAAGGTCGAACAGGTTGGCCGCGAAGGGATGGAGTCACGCATGGATGCCAGGCGTAGCAGCGGTTTCCTCGAACTCGACCGGGGGCGCGTGACTTCTTCCTCTCCGGCCGCGGATTTCGCCGATCGGCGCGCTGTGGCCGAAACCCGTTTCGGAACGCTGCAGGGTGTCTGCGAAGAGGGGAACTACGTCTACCGGGGCGTGCCGTTCGCCGCGCCGCCCGTCGGCGAGCTGAGGTTCCGGCCTCCGGCGCCTGTGCCGAGCTGGCCGGGAGTGCGAGACGCCTCCCGCTCCGGACCCGCGTCGGCCCAGATCAATTCGTCGAACGCGGACCGCGTCCGGCAGTTGATCGCCGAACTCGATCCCGGGGTGCCCGGCATCGTGTCCTGGCCGCCGTACACCCCGGCTACCTACGACCAGCCGAACGCGAGCGAGGACTGCCTTTACCTCGACATCTGGGTTCCCGCCGGCGTCGAGGGAACGATGCCCGTCTACCTGTACTTCCACGGCGGGGCCAACGCGGTCAGCTCCGGGTCGTTCCACCTCGAACGCGGGGCGAACCTCGCGCGCGACGCGCAGGTTGTCGTCGTCCGTCCCAACTATCGGATGGGCGCGCTCGGCTGGGTCCATTTCGGACTGCTGGGCGGCTCCCTCGGCGAGGCGGTGAATCTCGGGCTCCAGGACCAGGTCGCGGCCCTGCGGTGGGTGCACGAAAACATCGCGGCGTTCGGAGGCGACCCGGATCGGATCACGGCCGCGGGGGAATCGGCGGGCGCGACCGCGGTCTCGCACCTGCTGGCCAACCCCGGCACCAGGCCGCTCATCCGCCGGGCGGTGCTGCAGTCGTTGTCGCCGTTCAACAACTGGTGCACCCAGTGGCGGCCGGAAGCCGAGCAGGTGGCTCGCCTGTACCTCGATCTGCTCGGCGTCGACGACCCAGGCGCCCTGGCGACGGTGGAGGTCGAGCGCCTGCTCGCCGTCCAGAACATCGTGACGCGGTACGTGCCCGCGGACGCCAACGTCGCCTGGCGTCCGCTCGGCGCGGTGGTCGACGGTGCCTGGGTCCACGAGCAGCCGGCCTCCTACTTGTCCACGCCCCAGCTCGACCTCGACCGGATCGGGGCAGAGAAGTCGCTGGAGGTCATCGTCGGCTTCGCCCGCGACGAATGGCAGTTCTTCCGAGGCCACTCGCCGACCGCTCGGCACGGCACCGAGCAGGCGGTTCACGCGGTGGCGGAACAGGTCTTCGGCGACCGGGCCGGCGGCGTCCTCGAGGAGTTCCGGGCTCTGCGGCCACCCGGCACGGCGCCAGGGGTGGCGTTGTCGGACCTCATGTCGTTCGAGTTCTTCGCGATGTCGTCGCTGGCGATCGCCGCGAACCTGGCCCGGGCGGAGATCCCGGTCTGGGTGTTCCAGTTCTCCTGGGACCTGCCCGGATCGCAGGGGGAGCTGCGGGCGGTGCACACGGGTGACACACCGTTCCTGTTCCGCAACTACAGCGAAGCCGACCTGGCCCGCTGGCCGGCCTTCGAAGGCATCGACCGGGCGCGGATGGGCCGCGTCTCGCGCGAGATGGGAGAGCATTACCGCCGGTTCGTCCACCACGGTGAGCCGGGCGCGGACTGGACCCGGTTCGACGAATCGACCGGGGACGTGCTCTGGTTCGGCGAGGACCTCCGGATGTGCTCCGGTTTGCTCCGGCGCCAGCAGGCCGCGTTCACCGCGGCCGGGATCGATTCGGTCGCAGCCCTCGACCGAATCCTTGTGGCCAACCTTCGCCGTCAGTTGGGCGACGACCCGGCAGACCAGTACCGAAAGGACGACCGTGCTCGTCGACGGATGGATTGACACCCACGCCCATTTCTATCCCCCGGAAACCCCGCAGCAGCGTTCGGCGCGCTGGGAACTGATGAAACAGGCCGATTGGCAGACTCCGGCACCGCCGGAGTGGGACCCGGACAGCACGCTCGCGTACATGGATCGAACCGGTATCGCGACGCAACTGCTGAGCAATATCCCCAAATCCGCGGTAGCGCTCCGGCTCTCGAACGATTACGGCGCTTCGCTGGTCGAGCGGTATCCGACCCGGTTCGGTCTCCTGGCCGCGCTTCCCACCGATGACTGCGACGCGGCTTTGTCCGAAGTGGAGCGAGCCGGCACCGACCTCCACGCGGACGGCTACGCGGTGACGTGCCACTACAACGGCGTGTACCTGAGCGATCCGTCGCTCGAGCCGCTGTGGGCCGAACTCGATCGGCGGCGGGCCACCGTTTTCGTCCATCCGGACGCCTATGCGATGGGCGAAATGGGGCGGCCTCCGGTGATCATCGACGTCGCCTTCGAGACCGCGCGCACGGTGACGGACATGCTCTACCGGGCCGTGTTCCGCCGTTACCCCGGCATCGCTTTTGTGATCGCCCACTGCGGCGGAGCGCTGCCAGTGCTCTCCGGCCGGCTTCGCCTGCTCGGTCTCGAACAATGGGTTCCGAATCCACAGCACCTGACCGCCGACGAGATGGACCGCCATTTGAAGCGGCTCTACGTCGATACAGCGGCGACCGCGCCGACGGCGCTGGGCCCGGCGGTTGCCATGGTCGGCGCGGACCACCTGGTCTACGGATCCGACTGCGGGGTGCCGTGCACGACCGACGCCACGATGGACGCCAACCTCGCGGCCATTCTCGGATACGAGCAGCTGTCGGTGGCCGAGCGCGAGGCAATCGGTCACAACGCCCTCACCTTGTACCCGAGATTGGCGGAGCGCTTGGCCGGACATCGGCTGTCCGAAGGTTCGTGAACGCCCAGAAGACCAGCGCTTTCTATGTGGGCTGCGGGATCCCGACAGGCCGTCCGCTGACCCGCGGGTCTTCGTGCTCAATTGAAAGAGCTTCGTCGAATGCACCCGCGCTCGCGCCGCCGTCGACGCCCCGGCCTGCCAGGCAAGCACCGGCCGTGGAGTCCGGAAATAGCACCCGTGACGATCGGGAATGTCCGTCTGTCAGGCTCGCGGCGTTTCAGCCGTGTTGACTGCGGCATGGTCGCTGGCGAGCGCCAGGCCGGGCAGTTCCCGCAGTCGCACCGTGTGGTCGAAAAGCTTCCGCCTTCGCTGCGGAAACCGCCTGTCGTGCACCTGCTGGCAGCTGGCGTGCCCAAGCTGCAAGGCGTCGTCGAATGCGGACAATCAGGCCGGGCGCTTCGGCCTGGTACCCGCTGTCGCACGCGCGAGAGCGACCTCCGTCGGCAAAGGGCGGTGCGGCTCGTGCCCGGCCTGAGCAGCGCACGTCGTCCGTCGACCCGCAGGGGACCCGCGATCGATGACCTGGCGGGCGCGGTGCAGCTATCGCCCGGGGCAGGGCGGGGCGTAGTCCAGTCCGGGGAAGTACTGTTCCCATTCCGCCGGCGTGATCCTGGGGTAGGCGACCTCGCAGACCCGGGCACTCACTTTGCCGATGTCGGTTTCCCAGAGCAGGGCGGTGTGGTCGTTGCCGCCGGTGGCCAGGGTGTGCCCGTCGGGGCTGAACGCCACTGCGGCGACGTTGCCGGTGTGTCCTTTGAGCGCGGCCAGTTGCGTGGGGTGTGACCTGTCGGCGATGTTCCACAGGCGTGCGGTGGCGTCGGCGCTGCCGGTGGCCAGGGTGTTCCCGTCGGGGCTGAACGCCACCGAGTGGATCACGCCGCGGTGTCCAGTCGCGGTTGTGGTGGCCACTGTGGACAGTTGCCGCGCGTGGCCGATGTCCGTGATGTCCACCAGGCGCACGGTGGTGTCGTTGTTGATGGTGGCCAGGGTGCGTCCGTCCGGGCTGATCGCGCTGGCGGGGATGATGTCCGTGCGGGAGAAAGGAAAGCGATTTCGCGCGGGTGGCGCCGATCGGCGATGTCCCACAGCCTGGCCGCCGGACCGGCGCAGCCGCAGCCGGTGGCCAGGGTGCGCCCGTCGGGGCTGAACACGACGGACCTGACCTGACCCGGGAATCCGTCCAGCCGGGCGATCTGCCGCGGGCGGTCCTGGTCGGTGACGTCCCACAGCCGCGCGGTCTGGTATCCGCTGGTGGCCAGGGTGTGCCCGTCGGGACTGAACCGGACTGCGAGGAGTTCGCGAGTGCTCGCGTCTAAGACTCCTCGTGGTCGCGGGTGATCGCGGTCGGTGATGTCCCACAGTCGCGCGGCGCCGTCGTCGCCGGAGGTCGCCAGCGTGCGCCCGTCCGGGCTGAAAGCCACCGCTCGGACGAAGCCGGTGTGGCCGGTCAGGGTCGTCAGCGGGCGCCAGGCGCGGGGATCGGTGACGTCCCACAGCCGTGCGGTGTGATCCCAGCTCGCGGTGGCCAGGGTGTGCCCGTCGGGGCTGAACGCCACGGACGCGACGGTGTCGTCGTGTCCGACGAGCGGAAACTCGCGCACATCGTGGACATGCACGGAGAAGTCGGCGTCGTCGGTCGCCAGCGTGTGCCCGTCCGGGCTGAACGCGGCGGTGTACTGCCCGCCGGGAAGAATGATCCGCTGCACCGGGTGGGTCCGGTCGGTGATGTCCCAGAGCCGGGTGTCGCCGCCGACGGTGGCCAAGGTGCGTCCGTCCGGGCTGAACGCGGCGTAATACAGCACGGCGCTGTGCCCGGTGAGCACCGCCGAGGAGCGCGGGTTGCTCGGGTCGGCGAGGTCCCACAGCCGTGCGGTGTGATCCCAGCTGGCCGTCGCGAGCGTGCGGCCGTCCGGGCTGAACGCGGCGTTCCATACGTTGCCGCTGTGTCCTGGGAGTGCGTGCAGCAGACGCGGTCTCCGCACATCGCTGACGTCCCAGAGCCGCGGTGTCTTGTCGCTCGCGGTGACCAGGATACGACCGTCAGGACTGAAGACCGCGTTCGATTGGTCGCCGTTGCCGGCGGGCAGGGCGGCCAGCGATCTGGGGCGGGCCGGTTCCGCGATGTCCCACAGCTGTGTGCTGAATTCGTTGCCGGCGGCCAGTGTGCGTCCGTCCGGGCCGAACGTCACGGACTTGACGTTGCCGGAGCCGTTGGCGATCTGTCCGCGTTCACGGGGATGGGCGGGATCGCTGATGTCCCACAGCCGTGCGAGGTGCCCGCTGGCGGTGGCGAGGAGGTGCCCTGCGGGCCCGAAGGCGATTCTGGTGACGTCGGTGCTGTGGTCGAGCAGCGCTACCTGCCGAGGGCGGCGGGTGGCGGTGCTGTCCCACAGCCGGGCGGTGTGGTCTGTGCTGGCGGTGGCCAGCAGGTGTCCGTCAGGGCTGAACGCGAGGTGGAGGATGTCGTTGGTGTGACCGGTGAGCCGCTTGGGGGAGGGGGTGGCGAACGCGCTGAGCAGGCTGTCGCTGGTTTCCTCGGCCGGAGCCAATCGGTGGGCGGCCAGGCTGAGCTGCAGCGCGAGCGCGGGGTTGGCTGCTCGCATCGCGGTGGCGTCGCTGGCGGCCTTGCGCGCCAGCGCGGTGTTGCGTTGCACGGTGACGGCGTTCTCGGCGCGCACGGCCAGGACGGTGGAGGTGGTCGCTAACAGCAGCAACACGCCCAGCAGGGCGACCAGGTGGCGCAGTCGCACGGTGCGGCGACGGGCGGCGCGCTGTTCGGCGGCCTCGGCGGCGAGGCCCGCCCGCAGGAACTCGCGTTCTGCGGCGGTCAGCGCGGTTTCGTCGGCAGCGGCCCAATCGCGGGTCAAAGCCAAGCGGGTGCCCCGGTACAAAGCCCCCGGATCACGGTCCAGCGCGCGCCAAGCGTCGGCGGCCTCGGTGAGCTGACGGTGGATGCGCAGACCGTCGCGGTCCTGGCTCAGCCAGGACCGCAGACGAGGCCAACCGGCGATGAGCGCCTCGTGCGCGATCTCGACGCCGTCCTGGTCCACGGTGACCAAGCGGCAGCGGGCCAAGGTGTCCAGCACGGTGGCGGTGTCGGCGGTGTCGTCGAGTTCGGCGCGTCTGATGCGGCGTTTGGTGTCCGCGGTTCCTTCGCCCAACGCGGTCAGGCGCAGGAACAAGTGGCGGGTCACGGTTTGCTGGGCGCCGGTCAGGCCGGAGTAGAACGCTTCGGCGGTGCGGGCGATAGCCTGTTCGATTCCGCCGGTCTCCTCGTATCCGGCGAGGGTGAGCCGGGTGCCGCGTCTTCGCCGCCAGGTTTCGTGCAGTGCGTGGGAGACCAGGGGCAGCACTCCGGGTTGCCCGGTCGCGTCGGCGATCAGCCGGGACACCAGCGCGGTCTCCACCGTAGCGCCGGCGCGCACCGCGGGATTGGTGATCGCCTGGCGCAGTTCCTCGGTGGTCATCGGGCCGATCAGCACCTGCGCGTCGCGCAGCGCCGCGGCGAGGCCGGGGTGCTGGCCGCAATGGCCGTAGAAATCCGCCCGCACCCCGAGCACCACCCGAACGCGACTGGTCGCCGTTGTCGCAGCGGTGACCAGGGCGGTGATGAACCCGGCTCGGTCACGGGCGTTCTGGCACAAGGTGAAGACTTCCTCGAACTGGTCGACCACGAGCAGCAGGTCGGCCTCGTCCGGGCGGTGGTGCAGAGCGTGCAGCACCCGGAGATGGAGGGCCCGGGAGTCGGCGGCCAATTCAGCGCGCAACGACACCACGGACTGGCCGGTGAGATCGGCGAGCTTGACCGCGAGCTGCTCGATCGGATGCACCCCCGGGGTGAGCAGCAGGTTTGGCTGCGAGCCGCTCCCGTCCAGCCCGGCGGTGCCGGTCGTGGCCACCAGTCCGGCGCGCAGCACCGAGGACTTCCCGGCTCCGGAGGCGCCGAACACCCCGAGCAGGCGATGCCGGCGCACTCGCGTGATCAGATCGGCGACCACCGCGTCGCGGCCGAAGAACCGGTCGGCGTCGCCGGGTTGGAAGGCGGCCAGCCCGACGTAAGGCACCGCGGTGTCGGATGCGGTGGAGGTGTCGTGCCCGGTGTTGTCGATGGCGGCCAGCTCTGTGCAGATTTCGTGCCAGCGGGACCGCCATGCCTCGGAATCTCCGCCGCAGGCCCGGACGTAGGCCAAAGTGACCGCCAGCGTGGGCAATCCGCGGCCGTTCGCCGCTTGGGACAGGACCGTCGGCGAGTAGTGCGCGGATTTGCTCAGCTCGCGATAGGGAGGACTGCCTGCCTTCTCTCGCAGCCGCCGCAGATCGGCCGCGAACCGGGCCAGCACACCGTGTTCGCCGTCCAGGGGGTTCTCGGGTCGTGGCACCGTTTGCTCCTCGCCCCGGGGAGTTGGCCCGGTGGTCATCGGACCGGTTGGTTGTTTCGGTGTCCGCCGCTGGATCCGAACGACACGGCCGGTGCGGAACCGTCCCGTCAGCCCCGATCGCCCTCTGGCGGGAGGATGGGATCCGCGCCGGGCTTCCGCGCCTGTCCGAGGGCCAACGCAGGTGGCCGCCGTCCCTTGCTTGTGCGGACGTTGGTTGTTCGGCCGCGCCGCGCCGGAACCTGACAACCCAGCTGGTCTACACAGTAACCGGCGGCCGCGCGGACCGATGGGGACTGCGCCGGCCGCAGCGTTCCGCGGCAGGCCCGGATCTTGAGGCGCTTCAGCTGACGTCCGCCCGAAGCATCAGCTCGGGTGGCATGGCGCCGGAGTACACGGGCTGTCGCGCGTATTGACCGCCAAGACTGAATCAGGGAGGAACGATGATTGCCACCGCTCGCAGGCTCGCGGCGATTCTCGGCGCGATCACCGCAGGCGCGACCTTGCTCGCCGGGTCGCCCGCGCTCGCCGCTTCGGCGCATCCGCATGCCCTGCCGGAGCAGAAAAGCGCGGTTTGGGACTCACTGCACTCCGGCGATTGCCAACAGGACAACGGAACCATCGTCGTCCGGTCCGACGGCACGGGTGAATTCAGCGCGACTACGCTCACCTACCACACCCACTCCGGGGACGTCTGGCACACCAGCCTCGATTTCTACACCACGGCCGGATACCACCTGTTCCGCGCGCCGCGCGACGGCACTTTCGACAGCCCGCGGATGAACGACGGCAATCCGCCGCCGCGGTACAGCTGGAGTGCCGGTTTCACTTTCAACCCCGGCGACTACAACGGCATCGACATTTACCAGACGCAACAGCACTACCGCTGCTGATCACAAACACGACCGGCTGGTCGATCCCGCGGCCAGCCGTCTGAAGCAACGCGGACCGCCGTTCCGTCCTCGCGATCAGCGCGGGCGGGACGGCGGGACATCTCGCCTGTCGGAGCCGGGACTTCCAGCCGGGCGAGACCCTCCGTGCCGGGCAATCGACTGCTCGATTCAGGTCAAGCTGGGGATGTCCGGCAGCGCAGGACCGGCTCCGCGCATGTGCTGGAAACCAGTTCAAAGGCGGGATCGGCTGGCCCAGCGCTGCGGCGGCGCGTCCGCAGAGCACGCACTTTGCCCTCGTCCCGTGTACCTCCCAGGGCCAGTGCGGAGGTCGGAGCTTTGTCGGTGTGGTCGTGAGCCCGCAGGACTGGTCGTCGTTCTTCTGCGAACAGAACATCGTGTCGCACACCGCTCCAAGGAGACTGATGAAAATGAGAGAGTGTTTTCGGCGTCCCGCAACAGTGTTGACGGCGGTCGTGGTCGTGTTGCCGTTCTGCGTCGTCACCGCCGGCGCGTCGGCGGGCGTGCTCGTCGGCGACGATCAGAACGGGAAGGTGATCGGCACGGTCGTCGTTCCGCGCGACCAGCAGCAGTTGAGTGTCACCATCTACGACACGGCGGGCAAGCAACCGGTGCGCACGCTGGTGGAGGCGATGCCCAAGAGCAAGCCGGGCGAGGCCCAGTCCGTCGAGCTTCGCTGGGACGGCACGGACGACTACCACCACACCGTCCCGTACGGGAGCGATTCCTGGAAAGCGTTGTCCAGCAACGTCACCGCGGTCGAGGACGAGCCGATCGGCCAGGGCAGCACGCCGACGTACGGCAGGGGAGTGTTCTCGACCGGGGTCGGCGCGGTCGCCGCCGACGAGGCGGGGAACGTGTACGAATCGTCGGTGTACGAGGAGTTCCACGCCGAACTGCGGAAGTGGACCGGTGACGGCAAACGGGTCTGGGGCGGCGGCCGGAACGGCGGCGGCATGGCGGTCGCCGTCGATGACCGGTTCGTCTACGTCGCCGTCGACGGCGACGTGATCGTGGACAAACCCGGTCCGCCGACGGTGTCCTTCTGTCACCGGACGATGCTAATGCGCTATCCGCGGGACCAGAAGGCGGACAGCTACGGTCAGGAAATGCCGAGGACGGCTTGGACCGGTCCCAGTTCGGTGAACGGCTACATCGTGGCGAATCAGAGTGCGGGCGCCTCGGTGTTCGGACTCGCTGCCGATGCCACGTATCTGTACGCGAGCGATCACTACGCCGGACAGGTGCGCAAGTACGACAAGGCCTCCGGTGAACTGGTGGGCTCGATCCCGGTCGCCGCGCCCAAGGGGATCGCCCTGGACTCGACGGGTGCGCTGTGGGTGGCGACCGGCACGAGCGTGGTCAAGCTGGACAAGGACGGCAAGACCGTCGACACCATCTCAGGTTTGCGCAATCCGTACGCGGTTGCCGTGGGCGGCCCGCACCGCGCGCTGTACGTGGGCGACGCGGGAACCGGGCAGGTGCACCGCTACGCCACGACGGCGGCGGGAAGGACTGAGGACACGTTCTTCGGCAGGGCCACGCCAGGGCCGATCCAATTGACGAAACTTCGCTGGCCGGACAACGAGTTCACAGCGAGGGCCGGTTGCGCGTTCCCACCGGACAAGAACGACAACCCCGAGTACCCGCAAGGCGCGCTGGCGAGTCTGGCCGTCCTGCCGACCGGCGAGATGGTCGTGGCAGACCCGTTGAACAGCAGGGTCGTGACGTACTCCGCCGACGGCACCGAGGCGAAGACGGGCTGGGACGGCAAGCCGTTGGTGCGCAGTGCGCAGTTCGTCCCGTTCCCGCAGGTGAACACGAAACTCGGCTCGGACACGGTCACCGCGGGCGCGCTGGAGTACAAGCTGGACGATTCGAGTCGTGGCTGGCGGCTGCGGGCGAACTGGCGGCCCAACGGCACGGCCGGCGCGATCGACCGGGGCAAGACGAGCGTGCGCCGCAGGCCGCAGAACGGGAAGACCTACCTGTACTTCTTCGGCTCCAGCAGTCCAACCCGGTACAACGAGGTCTCGGTCTACGAATACTCGGAGGCCGACAACCGCATCCGGCTGGCCACCGTGATCGGGCAGCTGGCCGTCGACAAGGACGGGCACAGGAAGTGGTTCGCCGGATTCGACAAGGACCACAACGGGACCGTCACCGACGACGAGCTGACCCTGACCGACAATCCGGAACTGGGCGTGATGAGCGCGCCCGGCGTCTGAGTGGACGACGACGGCGTCGTCTGGTTCACCCTGCACGGGGCGTGGGACTTCTCGAACCCGCCCGTGCGGCGGCCGCCGACCGCGGTCGCGGTGCCGATCGCGGGCTTCACCCAGGACGACCGCGAGGACCCGGTGTACGCCGACTGGAAGTCCGTGCTGGCAGCGAAACCGCCGGTTCCGCCGGACACCGGCGCGGAACGTTTCGACCCGGTCAACACCAAGATCGACCAGACCACCGGCGACCTCTACCGGACCGGCTGGACGGTTTCGGGACACCCGCCGCCGGAGCCGGGGACGAGGTTCTGGATGGGCGGCAGCACCGTGGAACGCCGGACCCGCGACGGAGACGTGACCAGGATCGTGCCGCGCTGCCACCCTCGGGACGCGAACCAGCCGTACTACTGCCAGGAACGGGAAGGATACTTCGGGCTGGTCGCGGTCGCACCGGACAACGACTACTTCTACGCGGCCACCGATGCCTGGACCACGTTCTCCCACAACGGCCAGCGCGGCCCGGGGCGGCGGAAAAGGATCGTGGGTGAAGCGGTGGCGTGCCGGGGTTTTCGCCGCGCCGTTCCGGGAATGGGGTCCATGGGTGCGCGGCGACTCGACCCGCAAGTCATATCCGGCCGCGAAAGCGCATCCGGGGGTCAGGATTCCTCCTTCACCGGTTCGCCGGGCCCGCCGACGCAGACGCATCCGCGGGTGAATCCGCCCGCCACGGTGGCCGTGCAGTACCGGCGCGCGATCACGTCGTGCGAATCCGGCGAATGCGGGCACGCCCCGCACGAAACTCCCGCCGTGCCGCCGCTCTCCAAGCCGACGTCACCCGATTGTGTGCCCATTGCTGTCATCTCGGCTTCTTCCGTTGTCGATCGCGGACCAAGCGCGCGGCACACCCGGCGGAGCGGTAAATCCCGGAAATCGCCCCTATTTCCGGCGTCGCGTTTCGCATTCGCCACCAAGGCCGAAGTCCCGGTATCCGGCTCGGCTGCGCGCCGCCGCGGCCGTAGGTGCTTCTCGGATCGCCGCGGTCCGGAGCGATGTCTCCACCGTACGCCGCCCGGCGCCGCACCGCCGCAGGTGCGGATAGCCTGCGGACGCGAGCGAAGTTCCTTTGCCGGGCCGGGAAAACCTGATGGACGCTGGACGTGCGGCGTATCTTCCCGAGGCGGCCGGCGCCCGCCGTCCGCATCGGGTTATCCGCTTTTCGGCCCCGGTGCGAATCGCCGGATCTGGACCCGGGGACGTTGCTCGGCGAGGACTCCGAGCGCGACACATCGTGACCGCGGCACGAGAGCTTCCCGAGGACCGCTACGCAGCTGTCGGGCAGCACGAAGCCGTCGCTGACAGCGCGACTCGCTCCGACGGTTGCGCGTGGCGAGGCAGGGCGCGCCTGGGGCAGGCCCGAGGATGCCTGGGCTCATCGTATGTGTTGCGGCGGGGCGGCGAACGACACCGCTTGCGGGAACCGAAAGAACGACGGCGTCAGCAACGAGCGCCGATACGTCCGCGCGGGCCGCAGCGACGACTTTGCGAGCCCCGCCGGCTCGGACCGCCGGATGCGACGTTCGCGACCTGGAGCCGCGATCCGCCGCCGGGCGTCAAGCCGGAGAGGGGGGTCGAGCCTGTCCGGGGAGAGCAAGCGCCGACGGTGCGCTCGCCGTCGGTTATCGTTATATCGAACGCTACATCAATGAAGGGTTCAGTGATGAAGACGGGATCTCCTTCCAAGCCGCTCGACGGGATTCGCGTGCTCGACCTGACCGCGAATGTCGCCGGTCCGTCCGCGTGCCAGGTTCTCGGGGACCTGGGAGCCGAGGTCGTCAAAATCGAGCCCGAGAGCGGGGAAGCGGCGCGGCGGATCACCGCGACCGCCCCCGGTGCGGAGCACCTCACGCCGTACTTCACCCCGCACAACCGCGGCAAGAAGTCGGTCAGGCTGAACCCGGGCACGCCGGACGGGGCGGCCCGGCTGCGGGAATTGATCGGGTCCGCCGACGTGCTCGTGCAGGCGATGCGGCCGGGAACCTTGGCGCGCAAGGGTTTCGGCGTCGCGGACGTCGCGCGGATCAACCCTTCCTGCGTCTACGCGTCGATTTCGGCGTACGGGGGCGGCAGCGATCTCGAAGATCGGCCGGGAGTCGACATGCTGGTGCAGGCCGAGGCGGGTTGCCTCACCGGCCAGCCGGAGGGCGAGCTGCCCCGCGTCATTCCCTTCCAGCTGGTCGACGGGGCCACCGGCCACGTCGTAGCGCAGGCCGTGCTCGCGGCTCTGCTGCACCGCGAGAGGTTCGGTGTGGTCGGCGCGGTCGACGTTTCGATGTACGACGTCGCCTGCCATCTGCAGGCCAACTACCTCGGCCTCCAGCTGAACACCCCGCCCGCGCCGCCGTCCGCCGGCCGAGGAAAACGGCGGCGCGCGGTGGCCGTCGAGCCGTCCGGCGTGTACCCGACGGCGGATCGCCCGATCGTGCTCGCGGCCTACGTGCCGGCCCACTGGAAGCGGTTCACCGAGGTGCTCGGCCGGCCCGAGCTCGCCGCCGACCCGCGGTTCGCCGACCAGGAGGCCCGGTCCGTCCACGCGTCCGAGTTGCGCGAGGTCATCGCGAAGGTGCTGACGAGCGCGTCCGCGGCGACCTGGATCGACCGCTGTCAGCAGGCCGGTCTCATGGCATCGCGGATCGCCTCCTGGCGGGAGGTCGCGGAATCCGATCTGTTCGCGCGGCGCGGCCTCCGGATCACCGCACAGCAGGACGGCCGTGCGGTCGACGTGCTGCGGACTCCCGCTCGCTACGCCGCTTTCGACACCTCCGAGGATCGAGTGGTCCCTGCGCTCGGCGAACACGACGACCTGGTCGCCGCTGTCCGCGACGAAGAGCGCAACGAGCTGGATTGACGCCGTGCGGACGTCTCTCGGCGCATGGTGACGTGCCGCGCTTCCGCACTTGGGCGCCGAAGCGCGGCACGTCATCGGGGCTCTGCCGGGGCGAGAGCCGCTCCCGGCGTCGAGGCGGTCAGCTGATGTGCTCGGTGGGACGCGCGAGCCCGGTTGCCTCGAAGATGCCGCGCGCCGTGAGCCAGAACAGGCAGACGGCCGCGACGGCTGCTGCCCACGCGGAGGCGCGGAGGAGAGTGACCGCGGTGGAGAGGTCGGGAACCGACTTGGCGGCCGCGGCGTCGGTCAGCTTCACGTGCATGAGATGGAACGCGACGCTGTCGACGAGGAGCATGACGAGGATCGCGCCGAACGCGATGATGAACGCCCAGCGGCGGTGCACGACGGCGGGGATCATCAGCAGCACGAGCGGAATGGCGAGCGCCGCGATGTAGTAGGCGAAGGAGTCGGGGTCCGTCTTGTTGCCGGTGGCGAGCAGGTAGAAGCCCATGAGCCACAGCCCGAACGTCGTGGCGACATAGCCCACGTACGCATTGCCGCGGATCAGGCTGAGCACGCCCGCGCCGATCTGGCTGATGCCCGCGATCAGCAGCGCGTAATTGTTCGCCGCGGTCAGCGCGCTCTCGGCGAGGGAGTGCGGAGTCACCGAGATCCAGCGGGCGACGTAGATCACCAGCTGGAGGCCCAGGATGCCGGTGGCGATCGGCAGGGGATCGGCGATCGTCGGCGGCTTCGCCGGGGATGCGACCGGGGCCGCGGGCTCTTCCGTGATCGGGGCGGCGATGGCGTTCATGGGGACTACCTCTCCTCGGAGTGATGCGCGGCCGGTCCGATCGGTCTGCCGGACCGGCGCGGCATCTACTGTGCTAGCGCTCGCTATATGAATATGCTGTGATGGCGGGCACAGTCAAGGGTTGGATTATAGCGAGCGCTATGTAAGATAGAAGCCTGGAGCGAGACCTGGATCACCAGGCTTCCGGCTGATCCGTGGCCCCGGCGACTGCCGCACAGTCCGGGCGCGAACGCGCCTACCACCGCCGTTCTGGAGGCGTCCATGAGCACCTTGCCCTCGCCGGCCGATCCGGCCGCCTCGCTTGCGGCCGCGCGGCGCAGCCACTGGAACACTCACCTCGACCGGCACGCGTTCGCGCAGCCGGAGCGGGTCGCGTTCCGGTTCGAGGACCGGACCGTTGCCTGGGGGGAGTTCCGCGAGCGGGTCGTCGCGCTCGCCGCGGCGCTCTCCCGTCGCGGTGTCGAGCCGGGGGACCGGGTGGCGGTGCTGATGGGGAACCGCCCGGAGTTCGTCGAGTCGGTCCTGGCCGTCAACCGGCTGGGGGCCATCGCGGTTCCGGTGAACTTCCGGATGACGGGGCCGGAGGCGGCGTACGTCCTCGAGGACTCGGGAGCCAAGCTCCTGCTCACCGACGAGTTCGCCGAACACGTCGCTCGATCCGCGGTCGCGGGGACGGAGAACCCGGTTCCGGCGGTCGTGGCCGGCGCGACCGAGTGGGAGGCTGCCGATTCCTATGCCGGCCTGCTGGCCGAGTGCGGGCCGGAAGCCCCCGTCGTCGACGTCCCCGAGACCGGCACCGCGCTCGTCATGTACACCTCCGGGACGACCGGGCGGCCCAAGGGCGCCATGCTCTCGCACCAGAATCTGCTGTCTCAGACCCTGACCTACATCGCCGTGTGCCGCTTGGGGACCGGCCACGAGATCAATCTCGTGGCGTCGCCGATGTTCCACATCGGGGCGATCGGCTCCCTCGCGCCGATGATCTATCTCGGCGGCACGATCGTCGTCCTGCCGACAGGTGCTTTCGACGCGGAGCGGGTGCTGGGGCTGCTCGAGGAGGAGCGGGTCACCAACGTCTTCCTCGTGCCCACCCAGTGGCAGGCGGTGTGCGAGCACCCGGCTGTGGCCGCACGGGACCTCTCGAGCCTGCGTTCGCTCTGCTGGGGCGCCGCTCCGGCGACCGACCGGCTGCTGAGGCAGATGGCCGAGACATTCCCGGCCGCGCGGAACGTGTCGCTCTTCGGGCAGACCGAGACGTCTCCGGTGACGTGCGCGCTCGAAGGGGAGGACGCCGTCCGCAAGCTCGGGTCCATCGGCAAGCCGGTGCCGGCCGTTTCCGCCCGGATCGTCGACCAGGACCTGCGCGACGTGCCCGACGGCGAGGTCGGCGAAATCGTCTACCGGGGCACCGGCGTCATGTCCGGCTACTGGAACAACCCGGCGGCCACGGCCGAAGCCTTCGCGGGCGGGTGGTTCCACTCCGGCGACCTGGTCCGGCGCGACCGGGACGGCTTCCTCTACGTGGTCGACCGCGCCAAGGACATGATCATCTCCGGGGGCGAGAACATCTACTGCGCCGAGGTGGAGAACGCGCTGGCCGGGCACGCCGCGATCCGTGAGGTGAGCGTGATCGGGAGGCGCCATCCGAAGTGGGGCGAGACCCCGGTCGCCGTAGTGGCCTGGCACGACGCGCGGAGTGCGCTCGATCTCGAGGAACTGCGGACCTGGGCGTCGGCGCACCTCGCCCGGTACAAGCTGCCCACGATGCTCGAGTCAGTGGAGGCCTTGCCGCGCAACCCGTCCGGGAAGGTGCTCAAGACCGAGCTCCGCGCCCGGTTCGGCTCTGCCAGCGCGTGAAACCGCCCCGGTCGAACGAACACCCGTTGAAGCACAAGCCGTTGTGGAAGGTGCGACAGTGAACGAACGCGCACACATCGTCGGAGTCCCGCTTCGGGGCCTGCGCCTGGTCAGTCTCGCGGACGAGGTCCTTCCGTCGCTGACCAAGTCCTTCGCGGACCTTGGAGCGGACGTGGAGGTGCTGCGCCTCGCGGCCGCCGCGGAGAAATCGCCGCTGCGCGATTTCCTGCGAACACGCGGAAAGCGCGTCACCGACGTCACCGTCGATCCGGGCGCCGCCCGCCGCTTGGTGTCCGAGAGTCTCGCGGAGGCCGACGCCGTGGTGGTCACGCCGCGGGCCGCGGCGGCCGCGGGATTCGCCGACCCGTCGGAGATCGCCGACGAGCATCCGCACCTGGTCGTCGCGGTCCTGACCGATTTCGGCTTGACCGGGGAGCGGTCGTCCTGGACGGGCAGCGAGGCGGTGTTCCAGGCGCTCGGCGGGGTACTGTCCCGATCCGGCGAACCGGGGCGCGCGCCGCTGGTTCCGGCCGGGGGGCTGTTCCTGCACAGCGCCGCGCAGGAGATCGCGCTGGCGGTTCTCGCGGCGGTCTGCCGGTCGACGACCCGGGCCGGACGGCGCGGCGCCGTGCTGGACTGCTCGCTGTTCGAGGCGGGGGCGGCCTGTCTCGATCCGGCGCACGGGATGACCGGGTCCGGAACTCCCGACATCCTCGAAGCGTACGGCCGGCCCGACACCGCGAACGTCTACCCGATCTACCGGGTCCGCGACGGCTACGTCCGCATTTGCCTGCTGGCCAAAGGACAATGGCTCGCGATGCGGTCGTGGATGGGCGACCCCGAGCCGCTGCTGGGCGACGATCTGCTCACGAACCCGGGCCGGTACGCCAAGGCGGATCTCATCGCGAAGACGATCTCGGGCTTCGTCGCTCCGATGGCCAGCGAGGAGGTCGTGCGCCAGTGCCGGGAGCGGCGGATCCCCGCGGCGCGGGTGCTTTCGGTCGCCGAGGTGCTCCAGGAGGAGCACTATCGCGTCACCGGCGCGATCGCCGAAGTCGGACGGCTCGACGGGAAGCCGGTCGTGACCGCGGAGGGCATGGTGCGCGTCGACGGCCGCCGGTCCGTGCCGCTCGCCCCGGCTCCCGCGACGGCGCGACCCCGGGCCGGCTGGGCGCCGTCGGACGACCCGGACGGTCCGTACCCGTTGAGCGGGATGACCGTGCTGGACGTGGGCGTGATTGTCGCCGGTGCGACCGTCGGCCAGCTCTTCGCGCAATTCGGCGCCAGGGTGATCCGGGTCGAGAACAGGAATTTCCCCGACGGCATGCGCCGATCGTTCGACTGGAGCACGCCGTCGCAGGCCCGCGGCCATCGCGGCAAGGAGTCCGTCGGGCTCGATCTGCGCACCGAGGAAGGGCGCCGGATCTTCCACGACCTGGCCCGCCGCGCCGACGTGGTGACGTCCAACTTCAAGCCCGGCACGGTCGAACGGCTCGGGATCTCCTATTCGGACCTTGCGGCCGTCAACGCGCGGCTGGTGTGCGTCGAGAGCAGCGCCTTCGGCGACACCGGGCCCTGGCGCACCGCGATGGGCTACGGCCCGCTGGTGCGAGCGGCATCAGGCCTGACCTGGTTGTGGCGGGAAGGCCCGGGAGCGGGGTACTTCGCCGACGGCATCACGCTCTATCCCGACCACCTGGTCGGCCGGGTCTGCGCGTTCGCCGCGCTCGCCTGCGCGCTGGACGCGCGACGCACCGGGCGCGGTGCTCACGTCTCGGTCGCGCAGTCCGACGTGGGCCTGGTCCAACTGGCCGAGCACCTGGCAGCGGAGTCCGTCGAACCGGGATCGGTGCCGCCGCCGGGCGATCTCTCCGAGCACCTGCTCGCCGAGGTCGTTTTCCCCGCCGCGGGCGACGACCAGTGGTGCGTCGTGGACCCGCGGACGCCGGAGCAGCTGGCGGCTCTGCGCCGGGTGCTCGGCGCCCCGGAAGGCGGGGAAACGGCGGCGGTGGCGGCGTACGTCCGCGACCGGGAGCCTGATGCGGCGGCCCTCGAACTGCAGGCGGCGGGCGTGCCGGCCGCGCGGATGCTGCGGGTCGCCGAGCTGCCTCAGGACCCGGGGATCCAGAGCCGGGACTGGTACGCGACCACCCAGGTCGCCGGCACGGATCAGGAGGTGCTCGTCGAGCGCTGTCCCGTGCGCTCGCCCGGCCTCGCCGTCGCGAAGCTGGCGCCGATGCCGATGTTCGGCGCCCACACCCGCTCGGTGCTGGCCGAACTCGGCCGCTCGGCCGACGAGATCGAGGCGCTGGTGGCGTCGGGGATCGCTCAGGAATCCGAGGCGGGCCGGCGATGAAGAGCACCATGATGGACGCCCCGCTGACGGTGGCGAGCCTGCTCCGCCACGGTCAGCGCTGGCACGCCGATCGTCAGGTGATCACCTGGTCGGAGTCCGGGGAGCACCGGCGCACCGCGTTCTCCGAGGTGGCGGCCCGCGCCGCGCGGCTGGCCCACGGCCTTGCCGGACTGGGGATCACCGGCGACCAGCGAGTCGGCACCTACCAATGGAACAACCAGGAGCACCTCGAGGCCTACCTCGCGGTGCCGGCGATGGGCGCGGTGCTGCACACCGCGAACATCCGCCTGTTCCCCGACCAGCTGGCGTACACGATCAACGGCGCCAAGGACCGGGTCATGATCGTGGACGCGTCGCTCGCCGCCCAGTTCGCGCCGCTGCTGCCGGAACTGCCGACAGTTCACACCGTCGTGGTCAACGGCGCCGTCGACCATGCTCTCTTCGAAGGCTCCGGCCGGCGAGTGGTCGCCTACGGCGATCTCATCGCGGACCGCCCGGATGCCTACGAGTGGGCGGATGTCGACGAGCGTGACGCCGCGACTATCTGCTACACGACGGGAACCACGGGCAACCCCAAGGGGGTCGCCTACAGCCACCGTTCGATCCTCATCCACTCGCTGTCTTCGTGCACGCAGAACGCGCTGCGGATCGGGTTCGAGGACCGGATGCTGATCTGCGTCCCGATGTTCCACGCCAATGCCTGGGGCTACCCGTTCACGGCCTGGTGGCACGGAGCCGACATGGTGCTGCTCGACCGATTCCTGAAGCCCGACACCATCGCGAGCGCTGTCGAGCAGGAGCGCGTCTCCTTCGCCAACGGTGTGCCGACGGTGTGGAACGACGTGCTCCAGCTGGTGCGACGCGAACCCCATCGTGATCTCTCCTCGCTGCGCATGGTGGTCGTCGGGGGAGCGGCGGTCACCCCGTCGCTGCTGGAGTCCTTCGACCGCGAGGTCGGCGCGCCCATCGTGCAGGGCTACGGCATGACTGAGACCTCGCCGCTGGTGAGCGTCGCCCTGTCTCCCCGCGGTGCGGCGAAGCACGAAGAGCTCTCGGCCCGGCTCTCCCAAGGCCGGGTCGTGGCCGGTGTCGACGTGCGGCTCGTCGAGCCGGACACGCTCGAGCAGCTGCCGGCCGACGGCGAGACCGTCGGGGAGATCTTGCTGCGCGGGCCTTGGATTTCCGGCAGCTACCTCGGCGACGAGGGACCGGACAAGTTCCACGAGGGCTGGTTGCGCACCGGCGATCTGGGCACGCTGGACCCGCACGGCTGCCTCCGGCTGACCGACCGGGCAAAGGACGTCATCAAGTCGGGCGGCGAGTGGATCTCCTCGGTCGAGCTGGAGGGCGTGCTGCTCGGCCACCCGGAGATCGCCGCGGTCACCGTGATCGGGATCCCCGACTCGCGGTGGGACGAACGACCGTGCGCGGTCGTCGTACCCGCCGAGGGCGCGGACCCGGATCCGGAGGCGTTGCGCGCCTGGCTGGTCGGGAAGGTCGCTCGCTGGTGGATCCCGGAGTACTGGGCGTTCCTCGACGCGCTTCCGCTCACCAGCGTCGGGAAGATCGACAAGAAGACGCTGCGCGTCCGCCGCCGGCACGGCGACCTCGCCGTCGCCCGTCAGACCTCGGCTCTCCCGGCCTCGGCCGGCGCGTGACCGCCGAGGCAGGCGATCAGTCAGTGAATGCGGCGAACCCACCAGGAGGCGTGCGATGGCAAGGAAACAGCAGCCGCTGCTCGTGAAGGGCGTCGGTCTCGTCGACGCCGTCATCAGGCCGAAGCTCACCAGCATCGCGCAGAGCGAGGTCGTGGGCCTCAGCATCGCGGTCGGGGTGCGCGTGCGGCGCGGCCTGATGGCCCGCGCCGAGCGGCTGTCCCGGCACGCGCTGCACGCGGTCAACCTGCCGGCGGGCAGCGACGTGCGGCGTCTGCTGGCGCAAGTCGCACTGGTGGAACGCGAGGTTCGCGAACTCGGGAAGACCGTCGACGAGGTCAAGGCGCTCTCCGAGGGCGAGCGCGATGAGCGGGAGTGAACCGCGGGGGCTCCGACGGCTGGCCCTCGACGGTTCCCGTGCCCTGAGGAGGCGCGCGATCAACACGTTGCGCCACCTCAGCGACGCCCCGGTCGACGACGTGGCGTGCACGCCGCGGGAAGCGGTGTGGGCCCGCGACACCGTCACGCTGTACCGCTACCAGGGCGGCGGCCTCGAACGGCGTCCTCCCGTCGTTCTCGTGATGTCGCTGGTCACCCGGGCGCACGTCTTCGACCTGCGCCCGGGCAGCAGCCTGGTCGAGGACCTGCTGGCGGCCGGTTTCGACGTCTTCCTCCTGGACTGGGGCGTGCCGTCGGCCGCCGAAGCCGGCAACGGACTGTCCGCCTACTGCGACGAGTACCTCCCGCTGGCGGCCCGCGCGGCCCTCGGAATCTCGGGCGAGGACCGAACGCACCTGCTCGGGTACTGCCTCGGCGGCGTGCTCGCGATGCTCGCCGTCGCCGGCCGCCCGGACCTGCCGATCCGCAGCCTCGTCCTCCTCGCCACTCCTCTCGACTTCACCCGGATGCCTCCGTTGCCGACGATGTTCGGTCCCGGCCGCCTGGAACCCGAGATGGTGTTCGACGACACCGGCAACGTTCCCGCCTCGGCGGTCAAGGACATCTTCTCCCTGGTCCAGCCGACCGCGAAGCTCACCACCGCGGCCAGCAGGTGGGCCAGCACCGGCGACGACGAGGCCACCCGTGCGCACCAGGCGCTGATCGGCTGGTCGAACGAGCACATCCCGTTCCCCGGCGCGGCGTTCGCCGACATGGTGCACCTGCTGCTGCGGGAGTCACGGCTGGTCTCGGGGCGCGTCCCGGTCGGCGGCCGGGAGGTGGACCTGCGCGGGATTCGGTGCCCGGTGCTGAACGTGGTGGGGGACCAGGACGCGCTCGTGCCTCCCGAAGCGAATGCCGTCATCGAGGAAGCGCTGGCCGGCGTCGCCCTCGACAGCATCCACCTCCCGGCCGGGCACGCCGGCCTGTTCGTGGGCCGGTCGGCGCGCAAGAACTGCGTCCCCTCGATCGTCTCCTGGCTGGCGGCGCGGGACTGAACCCGCCGCGTCCGGCGAGTACAGCGGAAAGTGAGGAATGAGACCGTGAACGTCCTTCACCAGGCGCGGGACTGGAGCGTCGTCCTGCGCGCCAGCACCGTCCCGTTCGAGCGTCCGGACCGGCTGGCCCGAGCGATGCTCGCCTCCCGGTCCTACGGTTCGTCGGCGCTGGGCGCCGTCGCCGCGGCATCGGCCCGCTACCCGGAGGCAACGGCCCTGATCGCGGGAGAGGAGCGGCTCACTTACCGGGAGCTGTGGCGGTCGGCGACGGCACTCGCGCACCTGCTGCGGGACGAAGGCCTCAGCGAGGCAAGCCGCGTGGGAGTGCTCTGCCGCAACGGTCCGCCGTTCGTCCGGGCGATGCTCGCCGTGTCGATGATCGGCGCCGACCTGGTTCTGCTGAACACCGGGATGGCAGGTCCTCAGCTCGCGGACGTCATCAGGGCCGAAGATCTCGCCCTCGTCGTCCACGACGACGAGTTCGCCGGCGGCGTCGCGCTGGCGGGTGTACCCGGTCTCGGCTCCGGAAGCGCTCGCCACCGCGCGGGATCCGTCGAGGAGCTTCCGCCGCCGCCCCGCAACAGCAGGTTCGTCGTCCTGACCTCCGGCACGACCGGCCGTCCCAAGGGCGCGATCCGGTCTGCCGAGGGAAACGTGTCCGGCGTCGCCGCGCTGCTCGCCCGCATCCCGCTGCGGGCGCGGGACACCGTCGTGCTGCCCGCGCCGTTTTTCCACGCCTGGGGCCTGGGCACGCTGCTGATCAGCCTGTCCCTGTCGGGCACGATCGTCACGCGGGCGGAGTTCGACGCGGAGAAGACGCTGATCGACATCGCCGCCTGCCGCGCCGACGCGCTCGTGGTCGTGCCGGCGATGCTGCAGCGGATCTGCGACCTCGAGCCGTCCCTTCCTGGCGGGCACGACGCGCGATCGCTGCGGATCATCGCCTCCGGCGGCTCCGCACTGCCGGCCCGCGTCGTCGGGCAGGCTCTCGAACGGTTCGGCCCGGTCCTTTACAACACCTACGGGTCCACCGAGGTCTCGACAGCCACTGTCGCGGTGCCGGCCGATCTGCGGGTCGCGCCCTCGACGGCGGGCCGGCCCGCTCCCGGCGTGCGCGTCGAGGTGGTCGACTCGCTCGGAGACCCGGTGCCCGCGGGGGAGACCGGCCGCATCGTCGTCGGGAACAAGGACCGTTTCGTCTCCTACACCAACGGCGCCGCCAAGGAGGTCGTCCGCGGCCTCGTCGTCACCGGCGACCTGGGCCATTTCGACCGCAAAGGCCGGTTGTTCGTCGACGGCCGGGAGGACGACATGATCGTCTCCGGCGGCGAGAACGTCTATCCGATCGAGGTGGAGGACCTCCTCGGCGCCCACCCCGACGTGGCCGAGGCAGTCGTGGTCGGCGTTCCCGACGAGCGCTTCGGCCAGGCGCTCAAGGCCTTCGTCGTGCTCAAGCCGCAGCGGTCGGCCGAACCCGAATCGCTTCGCGCTTTCGTGCGGGAGCGTCTCGCGAACTACAAGGTCCCGCGCACGGTCGAGCTCGTCGACGAGTTGCCGCGCACCGCCACCGGCAAGGTCCTGCGGCGGGAACTGCGATGAGACCGGACCTCGCGGTTCGAACCGCCAGTCAGCGAGACGAGGAGCAGCACCCCGTGAACTTCCCTGATCCGCGTGCCGGCGGGGCCGCCCGGGCATTCGCGGCCGGCGCCCGCGTCGTCGCGAGGCAGGCCGGCCGTACTCCCTTCGCCGCCGCGGTCGCGGCGGGAATCTCGGCCGAGGCGTTCGTCCGAAAGGCTGTCGCCCAGCACCAGGCCCGCGTGGCGCGTTGGTGCGGTGTCGCGTCCCGGCAGGAGGTTCTCCGGCTTCGCGAACTCGTCCGTGCGCTGGAGCACCGCCTGGAGCAGCTCGACGCGCAAGGGGCCGGGTCCGAGCCCGAAGAGGGAGCCAGATGAACACTACGCACATCCACTGGCATGCCGGCGGTCGCGGTGACGAGGTCGTGCTGCTGATCAACGGGTGGAGCGCCAGCGGGCTGGTCTGGCCGAGAGCCTGGCTGGACCGGCTGGAGGCGCGGTTCCGCGTGATCCGTCCGGACAACCGCGGCAGCGGCTGGTCGCGCACCGCGCCGCGACCGTTCTCGGTCGGGACGATGGCCGACGACGCCTACGCGGTGCTGCGCTCGGCCGGAGCCGCCCGAGCCCGGGTGCTCGGGCTCTCGATGGGCGGGATGATCGCGCAGGAGTTCGCCGTGCGCTACCCGGACGCTGTCGACGCTCTGGTGCTGGCCGGCACCCGCCCGCCTGCTCCGCGGGCCCGGATCGGCGATCTCGCCTTGGTCACGAGCGCCCTGCGCGGCCCGGTCGGGGAAGAGACGGCCGCCGGCTATTTCCGGCGTGTCTGGGGCAGCTTCACCGCACCCGGCTTCGCCGCGGCCCGCCCCGGCGTGCTGGAGGAGATCGTCGCTCAGATCATGCGCAGGCCCACCCCTCGTCGTGGCGTGCTCGACCAGGTCCGCGCGATGTCTTCCTGGCACGGAGCCGGACGGCTGGCGCACATCAGCGCCCCGACCACCGTGCTGCACGGCGAACTGGACCCGTTGATCCCGGTGGCCAACGGGCGGGCACTGAGCGCCCTGGTCCCCGGATCTCGTTACGTTGAGTTGCCGGGGGTGGGGCACCTCGTGCCGCACGAGGCCGGACAAGCCCTCATCGACGCGCTCGGGCGCGCCGGCGCGGCGCGGCCGGCTTCCGGGTGACAGCGGCGGCGCCGACGAGGTTCAGCGCGGTGTCGACGTACGCCTCCGCGATCTCCTCCGGAGCGGACGGCCCGCCCGGGCGGTACCAGTCGGTGATCGCGAGCAGCATGCCGAGCAGGGCACGCGCGGTGAAGCGGCTGTCCTGGTGGGCGAAGACGCCCTCCTCGGCGCCGCGGTCGAGCACGGCCACGAGGCGGTCGTAGACGCGGTCCCGCTTGGCGACGTAGGACTTGCGGCCCTCCGCGCCGAGGAACCGGTACTCGGGGTGGAGGGACGCGAGATCGCGCCGATAGGTCGTGTGGAGCGCCACGACGGTCACGAAATTGACGAACTGCTGCCGGACGTCGTCCCCGGCCTCGGCGAGCCCCGCCTCGACATGCGCCGTGACGTCGTTCATCGCGATGTCGAGAAGGGCGATCAGGATGCCCTCTTTGTTGCCGTGGTGGTAGTAGAGCGCGGGCATGGTCAGGTTCGCGCGCTTGGCGATGTCGCGCACCACCGTGCCGTGGTAACCCTTGTCCTGGAACGCGTCTAGCGCGGCCTCGAGGATCGGAGTGAGAGACAGGTCGTCGTACCGGCCCCACCACTCCGTCGGCGGTGCTTCGGTCTCCTGCGCGGACATAGGTCTCCCCGGGGAACTGAGCGAACGCTCCATCAGACTAACGCAGTCTACCCGCGTCGGCACACGCTCGTCGGCTCGTCCTTGCGGGACGCCGCGGAACCGTTAGGCTATATCTAACGATCGCTATATTCACTGCGCGGAGGATTTCATGACTGATCGCTCAGCCGGGACAGGGTCGCCCGCGGCCGGTCCGGTGCTCGTCGGCCGGGACGGCCACGTCTTGACCGTGACCATCAACCGCCCGCACCGCAAGAACGCGCTCGACGCCGAGACGTTCGCCGGTCTGCACGAGGCGTTCGGCAACGCGGCACGCGACGAGTCGGTGCGCGTCGTCGTCCTCGCCGGGGCAGGCGGCGACTTCTGCGCCGGCGCCGACCTCGCCGGTCCTCCGGCGACGGATCACCCGCTGCATCGGATGCGCTGGTACGCGGAGATCGCCGAGACGCTGAGCCATTTGCCGCAGCCGACCATCGCCAAGGTCGAGGGCGTTGCCGTCGGGGCCGGGTGCAACCTCGCGCTCGGGTGCGACTTCGTGGCGGCCTCCACGACCGCGCGGTTTTCGCAGATCTTCGCGCGGCGCGGCCTCTCGCTCGACTTCGGCGGCTCCTGGCTGCTGCCGCGCACGGTCGGTCTCCTGCAAGCGAAGCGGCTCGCACTGCTGGGCGAGATCGTCGACGCCGGGGAGGCGTTGCGCATCGGCCTGGCGACCTGGGTGAAGCCGCCGGAGGAGATCGACGAGTTCGTCGCCGGACTGGCCGGCCGCCTCGCGTCCGGTCCGCCGGTCGCGCTGGCGCAGTCCAAGGCCCTCCTGAACGAGGCGAGCAGCCAGACGCTGCGCGAGGCGCTGGAGAGCGAGGCGCGGGCGCAGCTGGTCAACCTCGCGACCGACGCGCCCGCGGCGAAGCGGGCCTTCCTCGACAAAGCCGAACCCGCCTTCGAGGGGACTTGGCAGCTCTGACCGCGGCCGTCCGCTAGCGTCCGGGCGTCGTCCGGGCGCCGGCGAGGAGCAGGGCCGCGGCGACGTACTCTTCCGCGATCCCCTCCGGAGCGTGCGGCCCGTCCGGCCGGTGCCAGTCGGCGATCGCCTGCAGCATGCCGAGCATGGCCCGGGCTGTGAACCGGACGTCCTGTTCGCGGAAGACGCCGTCGCCGACGCCGGTCGCGAGGACGTCGACCAGCGAGACGGTCAGCTCGGCGCGCTTGGTCAGATAGCGCCGGCGCCGCTCGGCGCCCAGGAAGCGATGCTCGGGGTGCAGTTTCGCCAGCCGCTGGCGGTGCGTCATGTGCATGACGACCGCAGTGGTCAGGTTGGCGAGCTTCGCGTGCGCGGACCGCCCGGCGGCGTCGAGCCCGCCGCGGACGTGCGAGAGGACGTCGTCCATCGCGATGTCGAGGAGAGCCATCAGGATGCCCTCCTTGTTGCCGTGGTGGTAATAGAGCGCGGGCATGGACAGGCCGGCCCGGTTGGCGATGTCGCGCACGGCGGTGCCGTGGTAGCCCTGCTCCTGAATGGAGTCCAGGGCGGCTTCGAGGATCGGCGTGAGAGCGAGGTCCTCGTACCGGTCCCAGCGATCCGCCGGCAGCACGTTCGTTGGTCGCGTGGACACGGGGGCCTCCCGGGGCTGCGGAGCACGCGTCCCGGCGCCTGGCGGGACGGCGACGCGGAATCCTTCCCTCCGCGGTCGCGAGGACATAGTCTATAGCGAACGTTAAATCAGTCGACTCGGCGAGTCGTCAACAGGAGACAGGGAACGGCCATGAACATCGAAGGCAAGAGCGCACTGGTGACCGGCGGCGCGTCCGGACTCGGCCTCGCGACCGTGGGACGGCTGGCCGCGGCGGGCGCGCGGGTGGTGGCGATCGACCTGCCCGGTGCGGACACCGCCGCGCTCGACGCGCTCGGGGACCGGGTCGAGTTCGCCGCCGCCGACGTGACGAGCGAGGAGGCGGTGGAGGCCGCGGCGGAACTCGCCAACGAGCGCGGCGACCTGGCGGTCGCGGTGAACTGCGCCGGCATCGGCAACGCCGTCAAGACGGTCGGCAAGGCGGGCCCGTTCCCGCTGGCCGACTTCGGCCGGATCGTGCAGGTGAACCTCATCGGCACGTTCAACGTCATCCGGTTGGCCGCCGCCGCGATGGCGGCGAACGAGCCCGCCGGCGCGGAGCGCGGCGTCATCGTCAACACGGCATCGGTCGCCGCCTTCGACGGCCAGGTCGGGCAGGCCGCCTATTCGGCGTCGAAGGGCGGGGTGGTCGGCCTGACCCTGCCGGTCGCGCGCGACCTCGCGCAGTTCAAGATCCGCGTGATGACCATCGCGCCCGGGTTGTTCGAGACTCCGCTGCTCGGCTCGCTGCCCGAGGACGTGCGCGCCTCCCTCGGCGCCCAGGTGCCGCACCCGAGCCGGCTCGGCTCGCCGGACGAGTACGCGAGGCTGGCGATGGCGATCATCGACAACCCGATGCTCAACGGAGAGACGATCCGCCTCGACGGGGCGATCCGGATGGCCCCGCGATGACCTCCGGAGCGGCTGGTCCGCCGCGCCGGCCGCGGGCCTCCGCCGGTTCCTGAGCGGTCTTGCCGGGCGGGTGCCGCGTCAGCCTCGGCCGGACGCGACCGCCGCTCGCGCCGTGTCCCGGGGATCCGGCGCCGAGCTTGCGCGCGATCGTGCGGATCGTCTCGAACTCGTTCGGGCGTCCGCCGGGAGCCACCGGCTCGGCTGCCGCCCTGACCGTGCGCTCACGCAGCTCCTCGAAGGCGTGACCGCCCTTCCGCGGTACGGCAGGGGCCCGTTTCCCGGCCGCCGCCGTACCGGCGGGGTCCTGATCCGCGGCCCTCAGCGGGAACTTAAGCCGCGTCGAGTCAGCCCGCTGACTGTCCACAAGAGACGCCGCTGCCGCCGAAATGCCCGATTGCTCACCATCTGGCCGCATCTTCACGTCCGTGAGGGGAACCCTGAGGGCATCAGATTCCCTCAGGGTTCCCCTCACGGACGACAACCCTGCTCCCGCCGCCCGCTGGACCCCCAGCGCCGCCTCAAGTTCCTGGCATTGGCCCTCAGAGGGCCGCCATGCCCCCGTCGACGAGCAGGCTGGTGCCGGTGACGTAGGACGACGCGGGCGAGGCGAGGAACAGGAGGGCGGCGTCGAGTTCGGGCTGCTCGCCGAACCTGCCGAGCATGCTTTCGGTCGCGACCATGTCCCGCAGCACCTGGTCGTCGCCCTCGGTCATCTCGCTGGCGAAGTAGCCGGGGCACAGGGCGTTCACGCGGATGCCCTTGCGGCCCGACCACTGCTGCGCCAGGTCGCGGGTGAGGCCGAGCACGCCGGCCTTGCTCGCGGCGTAGGACGCCTGGGGGAAGCGCGGCGCGATGTGGCCGAGGACGCTCGCGACGTTCACGATCGACGAACCGGCGGGCATGCGGCCCGCGCAGGCGCGGGCCATCCAGAAGCAGCCGCCGAGGTTCACGTCGATCACCGCGGCGAACGACTCGGGCGTCTCCCGGGAAGCCGGGACGGCGCCGCCGATCCCGGCGTTGTTGACCAGCACGTCGACCCGGCCGAACTCCGCGACCGCGGCGCGCACGGCCTCCTCGCACTGGCGCGGATCGCTCACGTCGGTGGCATGCGTGGCCACACGGCGGCCCGAGTCCCGAAGCTCCGCCGCGAGCGCGTCGAGGCGGTCGGCGCGCCGGGCGAGCAGGACCAGGTCCGCTCCCGCGGCCGCGAGTGCCCGGGCGAAGCCGGCGCCGAGGCCGGAGCTGGCTCCCGTGACGACAACGACCTTGCCGTCGAGGCGAAAGCGGCTCAAGGGATCCACGGGAACTCCTTCGGGTCGGGCGGGGGGTTGCTTGACGTGACGACGGGTGCGCTGCTAAATCTACTTAGCGAGCGTTAGGTAAGCAAGGTGCGGAAGCAGAGCATTCGACCCTGCTCGCTCACCTCCAGGAAGGAACCCCGGCATGACCACCGCCGTGATCGTCGACCTCGTCCGCACCGCGTCCGGCAAGGGAAAGCCCGGCGGGGCGCTGTCCGGCGTCCACCCGGCCGACCTGCTCGCCGGCGTGCTCGACGCGCTCATCGCGCGGACCGGCGTCGACCCCGCGCTCGTCGACGACGTGATCGCGGGCTGTGTCGGCCAGGCGGGCGACCAGGCGCTCAACATCGGCCGCACCGCACTGCTCAAGGCAGGCTTCCCGGTTTCGGTTCCCGCCGCCACCATCGACCGGCAGTGCGGCTCCAGCCAGCAGGCGGTTCATTTCGCGGCGCAAGGCGTCATCGCCGGCGCCTACGACATCGCCATCGCCTGCGGCGTCGAGTCGATGAGCCGGGTGCCGATGGGCGCCGCGGCCGCCGGCGGCGACCCGCACGGTCCGCTGGCGGCGCGGTTCGCCAGCCTTCCGCACCAGGGAATCGGCGCCGAGGTGATCGCGGCGCGCTGGAAGATCGGCCGCGACGAGCTCGACGAGTACGCCGCGCGGTCGCACCAGCGGGCTGCCGCGGCAGCGGCCGAAGGGCTCTTCGACAGCGAGATCGTCCCGGTCGTCCTTCCCGACGGGAGCCTGCACACCGTCGACGAGACCGTGCGCGCCATGACCTCCGCCGAGGGGCTCGCCGCCCTGCCCGCGGCCTTCCGCACAGAGGAGTTCTCGGCGCGCTACCCCGAGATCGGCTGGGTGATCACCCCTGGCAACTCCTCGCCGCTCACCGACGGCGCCTCGGCGGCGCTCATCATGAGCGAGGAGAAAGCAGCCCGGCTCGGCCTCGCCCCGCGCGCCCGCCTGCACAGCTTCGCGGTCGTCGGTTCAGACCCCGAGATCATGCTCACCGGCCCGATCCCGGCGACCCGCAAGATCCTCGAGCGATCCGGGCTCTCGCTCGACGACATCGACGCGTTCGAGGTCAACGAGGCCTTCGCGCCGGTCCCGATGGCCTGGGCGGCCGAGTTCGGCGCCGACCCGGCCAAGCTGAACCCGCGCGGCGGCGCCATCGCGCTGGGGCACCCGCTCGGCGGTTCCGGCACCCGCTTGCTGACGACGCTGGTCAACCATCTGGAGGCCACCGGAGGCCGCTACGGCCTGCAGACCATGTGCGAGGGCGCGGGCATGGCCAACGCGACCGTCATCGAGAGGCTCTGACATGACTGATCTGTACGCCCGTCGCGCGCTCTTCGACGGGGAGCACGAGTCGTTCCGGGCCGCCGTGCGCGAGTTCCTCGCCCGCGAGGTGATCCCGTACGTCGAGGAGTGGGAGGAGGCCGGCGGCATTCCGCGCTCCGTCTGGGCGCGCGCGGGGGAGAAGGACCTGCTCGCGTTCCCCGTGCCGGAGGAGCACGGCGGATCCGGCGTGGACGACTTCCGGTTCCGGACGGCGATGATCGAGGAGTTCGCCCGCGCCGGTGCGGCGTCGCTCGCGGCGGGCTTCTCCGTCCACACGGACGTCCTCCTCCCGTACTTCGTCGATCTCGCCACGCCCGAGCAGGCCAAACGCTGGCTGCCGAAGCTGGCGTCCGGGGAGCACATCAGCGCCATCGCGATGACCGAGCCGGGCACCGGGTCCGACCTTCAAGGAATCCGCACCACCGCGCGCCGGGCCGGCGACGGCTGGGTTCTCAACGGCTCGAAGACGTTCATCAGCAACGGCATCAACGCCGACGTCGTGATCGTCGTCGCCCGGACCAGCGCGGACTCCTCCGCCGGGAGCCGAGCGTTCAGTCTTTTCGTCGTCGAGGACGGAATGCCCGGGTTCACTCGCGGCCGGCGGCTCAAGAAGGTCGGGCTGAAAGCCCAGGACACCGCCGAGCTCAGCTTCGACGACGTGCGGCTCGGGCCGGATTCGTTGCTGGGCAAGGAGGGCGAGGGGCTCTACGCGCTCATGTCCCACCTGCCGCTCGAGCGGCTCAGCATCGCCGTCACCGCCTGCGCCGGCACTCGCGCCGCCTTGGCCTGGACGCTCGGCTACGTCCGCCAGCGCAGGGCGTTCGGGAAGGAGATCGCCGAGTTCCAGAACACCCAGTTCGCCGTGGCCGAGATGGTCACCGAACTGGAGATCACCCAGGCCTACGTGGACGACGCGGTCCTGAGGCTCAACCGGGGCGAGCTGTCGGCGGTCGACGCGGCCAAGGCGAAGTGGTGGGCCACCGAGATGCACAAACGGACCGTCGACCGGTGCGTTCAGCTGCACGGCGGCTACGGGTACATGCTCGAATACCCGATCGCCCGCGCCTACGCCGACACCCGGGTCACCACCATTTTCGGAGGGACTACCGAAATCATGAAAACCATCATCGCCCGCGACGTCCTGGGGCGGCGCCGATGAGCGCCGAACCCGCCGCGCGGTACGAGGTGCGCGAGGGCGTCGGCGTCATCACGTTCAATCGTCCGCATGCGCTCAACGCGGTGAACGCGGCTCTCTCGACCGCGGTCGGCGACGCGCTCGAGGCCGCCGCCGCCGATCCGGAGGTGCGTGCCGTCGTCGTGACCGGCACCGGCCGGGCCTTCTGCGCCGGGGCCGACCTCAAGGAGATCGCCCGGAATCGCCCGATCCACGCCGCCGGAAATCCCGAGTGGGGCTTCGCGGGCCTCGTCCGGCACTGGATCGACAAACCGGTCATCGCCGCGGTGAACGGTTTCGCGATGGGAGGCGGCGCCGAGATCGCGCTCGCCTGCGATCTGGTCGTCGCCGCCGATACGGCCGCGTTCGGCCTGCCCGAGGTCAAACGCGGACTGCTCGCCGCCGCGGGCGGTGTCGTCCGTCTCCAGCGGCAACTGCCGATCAAGCGCGCTCTCGAGCTCGCCCTGACCGGCGACGGCGTCGACGCGCGGACCGCGGAAGCCTGGGGGCTGGTGAACAAGGTCGTCCCGGCCGGGGCGGTTCTCGACGAGTCGCTCGCCTTGGCGCGGCGGATCGCCGCGAACGCGCCGTTGTCGGTCCAGCACACCAAGCGGATGATCCACCGCACCGCCACCGGCCCCTCGGACTGGAACCCCGAGTGGGCGGGCGAGGATCCGTGGCAGGTCAACGCGGCGGCCGCGCGGGCGGTCTTCGACAGCGAGGACGCGCTGGAGGGTCCGCGTGCCTTCGCCGAAAAGCGCGATCCGAAGTGGGCCGGAAAGTGACCGCGTCCGCCATCGTCGGGCTGGGGATGTCCGAACTCGGCAAGGTCTACGGCCAGAGCACCGAGGAACTGGCGGTCACCGCGATCCACCGGGCCGCGGCCGACGCCGGCCTCGACCTCGGGCAGGTCGACGGGCTCCTGGTGAGTTCGGGCGTCAAACAGGAGCTGAATCCTCAGCTGGCAGGCGCTCTCGGCATGTCCGAGCTGTCGTTGCTGGCCTCGGTCAACACCTACGGGGCCAGCGCGGGCGTGATGGTTGGCGCCGCCGCGCGGGCGATCGCCGACGGCGTAGCGAGCGTCGTGGTGTGCGTTTTCGCCGATACGCCGCTGCGCCAGGACCGCCGTGCCGGCACCGCGTGGACTGCCTCCGCCCAGGAGCTCACCGGCTTCCGCGGCGCGCAGACCGCGAGCGGCGCGGTCACGCCGAACATTCTCTACGCGATGGCGGCGCGCCGGCACATGGAGGCCTACGGCACCACCTCGCGGCAACTCGGCGAGATCGCCGTCGGCCAGCGTGCCTGGGCGACGGAGAACCCGCTGGCCCAGATGCGGGAACCGATGACCCTCGCGGACCACCAGTCCTCGCCGTGGATCGCCGACCCGCTGCGGCGGCTCGACTGCTGTCTGGTCAGCAACGGCGCCGTCGCCGTGGTGGTGACTTCGCGCGAGCGAGCGGCGGACCTGCCGCGGCCGCCGGTGCATGTGTGGGGCTACGGGCAGGCGCACCGCCCGCGCCGCCTGGCCGCCGGGTCAGGCTGGGGCATCGAGACGCCCGCGGTCGTTTCGGGCCGGCAGGCGCTTAAAGCCGCCGGCGTCACCGTCGGCGACATCGACTTCCTCGAACTCTACGACTGCTACACCTACACCGTGCTGGTCACGCTCGAGGACTACGGCTTCTGCGCCAAGGGGGAAGGCGGGGCGTTCGTCGAGGGCGGACGGCTCGCCCCGGGAGGCGATTTGCCCTGCAACACCGGGGGCGGCCAGCTGTCGTCGTACTACATGTGGGGATTCACCCCGCTGAGCGAGGCGGTCATCCAGCTCCGGGGAGCCGGCGGCTCCCGCCAGGTCGCTCGCAACGACCTGGCGATGGTCAGCGGCAACGGCGGGATCCTCGAATACCACTCCACGCTCGTCCTCGGTCGGGAGGCCCGCTCGTGAACCCGTTTCCCGTCCCGGTGCGGCGCGGCGCGGACAGTGCCGAGTTCTTCGACTTCGCTGCCCGGGGCGTGCTGCTTCTGCGCCGCTGCGCCGTCTGCTCCGGCGTTCGAGGGCCCCAGGAGCGGTTCTGCCCGGCTTGCCACGCTGCCGAGCACGTCGCCGTCGCCGCCCGCGGCACCGGTCGCTTGATCAGCTGGTGCGTCGTCCACCGCTCACCCGTTCCAGGCATTGAACCGCCGTACACGGCGGCGGTTGTCGAGTGCGACGAAGGTCCCTGGGTTTTCGTCCGCCTGCTCGGCGCCGAAGGGGCGGCCCTGCGCGCCGGAACGCCGGTCGAACTGGTCACCGCGCGCACCGGGGACGACGGGGAAACGATCGTGGCCGCGCGCCCCGCGCGGGCGGTGGCACAGTGAGCGGTCCGCTGCACGGAGTGCGG
The DNA here is from genome assembly GCF_055633755.1 of Amycolatopsis sp. NPDC114484. NCBI lineage: Bacteria > Bacillati > Actinomycetota > Actinomycetes > Pseudonocardiales > Pseudonocardiaceae > Amycolatopsis > Amycolatopsis sp. NPDC114484. The sequence goes on from NZ_JBVKDQ010000013.1 coordinate 181,953, forward strand.
GTTCTCGAGGTGGGCGGGATCGGTCCGGGGCCGTTCGCGGGCATGCTGCTGGCCGATCTCGGCGCGGAGGTGATCCGGATCGACCGCCCCGGAGGCATCGACTCCGGGTCGCACCGCGTCCTGCTGCGCGGGCGGCGCTCGCTCGTCCTCGACCTGAAGCACGAGACGGCGCGCGACCTCGTGCTGCGGCTCGCCGCGACCAGCGACGCCCTCGTCGAAGGTTTCCGCCCGGGCGTCATGGAGCGCCTCGGACTCGGGCCGGACGACGTGCTGCCGCACAATCCGCGGCTGGTCTACGGCCGGATGACCGGCTGGGGACAGGACGGCCCGCTGTCCGCCGCCGCCGGGCACGACATCAACTACATCGCCGTGGCCGGCGCCCTTGAGCCGCTCGCCGGGGCGGACCTGGCCCCCAGCCCGCCCCACAACATGCTGGGCGACTTCGGCGGCGGCGGGATGCTGCTCGCCTGCGGAGTGCTCGCAGCGCTCCTGCACGCCCGCGAGAGCGGCGCCGGGCAGGTAGTCGACGCGGCCATCGTCGACGGCACCGCACTCCTGACCGCGATGCTGCACTCGATGCGGGCCATGGGCGACTGGCCCGGGCCGCGCAGAGAGAACCTCCTGGACGGCGGTGCGCCGTTCTACGGTGTCTACGAGACTGCCGACGGCGCCTGGATCGCGGTCGGCGCCATCGAGCCCCAGTTCTACGCGCAGCTCCTCGACGGACTCGGCCTGGCCGACGAGTTCGGCGCCGTCGAACAAGGGGACCGGTCGCGCTGGCCCGAGCTCCGGCAGCGGTTCGCCGAACGCGTCCGGCAGCGCACCCGTACGGACTGGATGGCGGTGTTCGAGGGCACCGATGCCTGCGTCAGCCCGGTGATCGCGCCTGACGACGTCCTGGCGCACCCGCACCTCGCGGCGCGCGGCACCTATGTCGAGGAGGACGGACTGGTGCAGCCTGCGCCGGCTCCCCGCTTCGGCGCGACGCCGCTCGGTCCGCCGGCCCCCGCGCCCGCCCCCGGGGACGACAGCAGGGCCGTCCTCGCCGAGCTCGGCTTGGCAGCCGAGGAGATCGACCGGCTCCTCGCCGACGGAGTCTTCGGCGTCCCGGCTCCCGATCGGGCCGGAACTCCCGCGTACAAGGAGCAGTGAACACGATGGCCGACCACGACACCGACCTGGCCGCGCGCGTCCGGGCGTTCATCCGGGAATCCGTGCTGGGCGCGGACGACGAGTTCGACGGAGACATCGAGGCCGCCGGGGGAGAGGCGACGCGGCTGCGGCTCCAGGGGCTGGCCCGCGAGGCCGGGCTGCTCACGCCGCACGGGCCGCGCGAGTACGGCGGTCTCGGACTGTCGATGGCTGAGCGCGCCCCGGTCTTCGAGGAAGCCGGCTATTCCCTCTTCGGCCCGATGGCGCTCAACGTCAACGCCCCCGACGAGGGCAATGTCCACCTGCTCGAGCGCATCGCCTCGGCGGACCAGCGCGAGCGCTACCTCAAGCCGCTCACGCGAGCGGAAGTGCGTTCCGCGTTCGCGATGACCGAGCCGGCGCCGGGCGCCGGGGCGGACCCGTCGGCGCTGCGCACGACGGCGAGCCGGGCGGACGGCGGCTGGGTGATCAACGGCCGCAAGCACTTCATCACCGGAGCGGACGGCGCGGGGTTCTTCATCGTCTTCGCCCGCACCAGCGGCGAGCCCGGCGACAACGGCGGCGCCACGATGTTCCTCGCCCCCGCGCGGCGCGAGGGCATCACCCTGGTCCGGCACCTGCGCACGACCGACCGCTCCATGCTCGGCGGCCACTGCGAACTGCTCTTCGAGGACCTCTTCGTTCCCGACGAGGATGTCCTGGGCGAGGTCGACGAGGGCTTCCGGTACGTGCAGGTCAGGCTCGGCCCCGCCCGGATGACGCACGTCATGCGCTGGACCGGCGCCGCCCGCCGGGCCCACGAGGCCGCGGTCCGGTACGCGGCGGAGCGCAGTGCGTTCGGAGGCAGGCTCGCCGGCCTCGGCATGGCGCAGCAACTGATCGCCGACAACGAGATCGACCTCGCCGCGACCCGCGCCCTGCTGCGGGAAGCGTGTGCCGAACTCGACGCCGGAGGCAAGGGCGCCAAGATCACCTCCATCACCAAGACCTTCGCGGCAGAGGCGCTCAACAGGGTCGCGGACCGGGCCACCCAGCTCTGCGGCGGCATGGGACTCTCCGCCGATCTCCCGGTCGCCCGGATCGCGCGCGAACTCCGGGCGTTCCGGATCTACGACGGGCCGTCGGAGGTGCACCGCTGGTCGCTGGCCAAGCGCGCGGTGCGCGACCTCGAGAGGACGGTCCGGTGAACGCTCCGCCAGTCGCACCAGCGCAGCTGACCGAGATCGAACTGGCGCGCGTCGCGTCCGTCCTCGCCGGTGCCGGCGAGGCGCCGCGCGGCGACCTGGAGTCGCGTCTCATCGCCGGCGGGCGTTCGAACCTGACCTTCCGCATCAGCGACGGCGACGCGTCCTGGGTGCTGCGGACGCCGCCCCGGGCCGGCCGCACGCCGTCGGCGCACGACGTGGCCCGGGAGCACCGGGTGACCGCTGCCCTCGCGGGCACCGGGGTGCCGGTGGCCCGCGCAGTGGCGCTGTGCGAGGACGATTCGCTGATCGGCGGCCCGTTCGCGATCGCCGAGTACGTCGAAGGGCGCGCGATCCAGACCCGGCACGAGCTGGCCGCCCTGGACGACGACGCCGTGCGGGGAACCGTCGACGACCTGCTGCGCACGCTCGCCGCGCTGCACCGCGTCGACCACGCCGCGATCGGGCTGGAGCGGTTCGGACGGCCGGACGGCTACGCCCGGCGCCAGGTCGACCGCTGGTCACGGCAGTGGGAGCTGATCGGCGACCCCGCGCTCGGTCCGCTGGCGAAAGAGGTGGCCGCCGGCCTTCGCGCTCGCCTGCCCCGCCAGACGGCCTCCGGAATCGTGCACGGAGACTTCCGCATCGACAACACCCTGCTCAGGGTCGAGGCCGGCGTCCCGCGGGTGGCGGCTGTCGTCGACTGGGAACTCTCCACGATCGGCGATCCGGTCGCGGACGTCGCGATGATGTGCGGCTACCGCGCCCCCGCGTTCGACCTGATCGTCGGTTCCGCGAGCGCGTGGACCAGCGACCGGATCCCCGGCGTCGACCGGCTCGCCGCGCGCTACGAGGAACTGGGCGGCGTCGTGCTGGCGGAGTGGGATCGCCACCTCGCGATCGCGTATTTCAAGATCGCGGTCATCGCGGCCGGCATCGCGGCGCGGACCCGGGCCGGGGCCGCCTCCGGACCTGGCTTCGACACCGCCGGGGAGGCGGTGGAGCCCTATCTCGAACTCGCCCGCGCCGCGAGCGATGGCGAGCGCGGTTAGCGACTGGCCCGGCGGATCGTCCGGCCGTTCCGGACGGCGTGGTCGCGGGCGCTGCCCACGACCGCGACACTGCCGGTCGTGGTCGCCGGCATCGGGACTCGCTGCCAGCGGGCTTTGACTCGGTGGCACTGGCCCGCGCCCGCCGCGCGTGTCAGGCGAACCGCGCGGCGCCAGTTTCGGCTTGCCGCGCACCTGTTGTTCGGTGCGTCGCGACAGGAACAGGGCCGTGGACGCGTTCATGACGCTGATCGAGGCGGCCAGTCCGCAGCCGAGGACGAAGACCGCATACCGCGCGATCGCGTGCGCGATCCCCGCGGGCAAGAACGACACGCACCGCGGATCGACAACGAAGCTCAGGTCCGGGGAGCCCGGTCCGAGGCGACAGTCGCGCCCGTTCGCCGGGTCAGCTCGCGGCACCGCAAGGGAGAAGCCGGCGGCGATCTCCCGAGCTTCCAGCGTCTTTCGCCTTCGGACCGTACGGGATCAGCGCGCAGAGCGGCGTTCGTGCGCGTCCTCGGGCACGCCGTACGGCATGGAGCGTTCGTGGCCGAGTGCGTCCTGCCGGTGCCTGTCGTGCCGATCGCGCATGAGCGCTTTGACGATGCGGTTGCTGTCACGGGAGTTCGTGCTGATTTCCGCGGCGAGAGCGGTGACCGCGTCGTCGAACCGGTCCTCGGGGACGACCTGGTCGACGAGCCCGATCCGGAGCGCCTCCGCGGCGGTGACCCGCCTGGCGGTGAAGGAAAGCAACTTGGCCTGGGCGGTGCCGATCCGTTCCGGCAGCCGCACTGACATCCCCCACACCGGGACCAGCCCCCGCTCGCTGTGCGTGTCCGCCAGTTGAGCGCCCTCGCCGGCGACGATCAGATCGCAGCCGAGGGCGAGCTCCAGTCCGCCGGTCAGGCAGTAGCCGCGGATCGCGGCGACCACCGGCTGCGGCAGCCGCTCGAGCGCGTCGACGGTCTCGGCCTCGAACGACGGATCGTACGGAACGGTGTTCAGCGCGGCGAGGTCGTGGCCGGCGCAGAAAGCCCGGCCGGCTCCGGTGAGCACCACGCAGCCGACTGACGGGTCCCGCGCGATGTCGTCGACGTGCCGGCGCAACGCGTGGAAAACGTCGGGATTGAGCGCGTTGAGCTTGTCCGGACGGTTCAGCGTCAGCGTGGCGACGCCGTCGGAGTCCGAACGGAGGACGAGGTCTGTCATGGAGAGGCACCTCAATCGACTTGTGGAGACTGAGCGATCGACAGATACGGCCGCTGGTGCAGGGACCGGGCCGGCCCTGGCGAGAGCGGGAGGCTCGTTCACGGCCGCCCGCGGCGACCGACGTCCGCTTTCGCCAGCACCGAAGAGGAGATGCCGTCGTGGAACTGCTCCGCGGTCGTGGTGGTGCAGGCCAGGTACAGCGTGTCGAGTCCCGCGCCGCCGAACGCGCAGGTCACCGCCCAAGCTCCGGTCACGGGCACGACGTCCGTGATCTCGCCGCCTTCGACGACCCGGTAGAACCCGCTGTCGGCTTCAAGCGAGAGCGCGTTGCCGAACCACAGCCCGCCGTCCGCGTCGAGCGCGACCCCGTCAGGGTGCAGCGACTCGTCGAGTTGTGCCCAGATCCGGTGATTCGAGACGGAGCCGTCGGGCGCCAGGTCGAAGGCGCTGATTCGATGGCCCCACGTCTCCGCTACCAGCAGCACCGACTCCGGGGTGATGGCCATTCCGTTGGGGAACAACAGTTCGCCCTCGACCGGATCGACTCCGCCGTCCGGCCGTACGTGCGCGATCCGCGTCGGCTTGGGGTCCTCCTCGCCCACCGCGAAGCCGAAGTTGCCGACGTAAGCGTGTCCTGTCGGCGAGACCACCATGTCGTTGCCCAGGCCGCCGGCGACCGCGCTGAAATCCGCGTGCAGCGTGACGGCGCCCTCGCGGTCGATCCGGCGCACCGTCGTGTCGGCCTGCGAGACGACGAGGATCGAATCGTCGCCGAGGAACCCCAGCCCGGAGGGCGCTCCCGCGATCTGAGCCACCGCCCGCCAGGACCCGTCGGCGGAGAACCTCTTGACTTCCTTGGTGAAGAAGTCGCTGGCCCACACGCTGCCGTCGTGCCAGCGCAGGCCTTCCAGGAAACAGTGTCCTTCGGAGAACGTTTCGAGCTGATGCCGTTTCATCGTTCGCTCCAATCCGCGACGACGTCCGCCGTCGCGCCGGTCATCCGTGATGCGCGGGAGCGGGCGGAGGCCCGGCACGATGGTGCCGGGCGCTGTCCCGCTGAGGCGCCGCGGGCATGCTCCCTGGGGCACCCGTCGCCGGGCTGCCGTCCTGTGCCCGGTCGCTTAGTTCCCGCACGCGAGGTACCGGAAGCGGCAGGTCCGGCGCCGCCTTCGGGATTCGGTGCCGCTGCGACGCCGACCCTTCTTCTCCTGGCTGCCAAAGCCGCTTGGCGGTCGGCACCCGCACACGGCTCCTTGTCGGTATTCCGAGCCTGACGGTATATAGCTATCGCTAGATAATCAACCGTCGGCCGATCGCGCTCGGGTTCGCGGATCACTCTGCTGGCCAGTTGTGCCCGGGAAGCAGCCATGCCTTCGGGTTCCCGCTCAGGGCCTCGTGCACGCCGGGCGGCACGACGAGGTGATCTGGCCGGATTCGCGGTCCGGGTCTGCCGGCCTCAAGCTGCGTCGCGGCGCTGACACTGGATCGCAATGCCTATTCAGCGGTCAGCACAAGGGTGCGGGGCAGGGGCCAGGCCTCCTGAACCATCGAGGGCCGCCAGCAGGAAAGCCATCCCCGCTCCGCGCCCGCACACCCCGATCATTCCGGACAGCCAGGGGCACGCCTGGAAGGCAGTTCGGCATGACAGTCCGTAACGAGGTCCGCGCCTGGCCGGCCGGGCTTTGGTCGCCCGCGGCCGATCTGAGCGCGTTCCGGGAGACCGCCGTCGAGGCGGGCTGCTGGAGCCGCCAGTGGTTCAGTCGTGAGCTGTCAGTGGCCGACGCGCAGGTCGTGGGGAGGAGTTCGACCCCATCAAGCGAGCAGCGACGGGCCGAGCTGGACGCGGCGGTCGCCGAGGCGTTCGACGCCGCGCATGGCCTGCACGGCTCTCCGCGTATTCTCGTCGATTTACGCGCTGCCGGGTGGACGGTGAGCGAGAAGACGGTGGCGAAGTCGATGGCCCGCCAGGGATTGGTCGCACGCCCCAAGAAGCGGCGGAAGAACCTGGCCCGGCCGGACAAACGGGCGGTGCCGTTCCCGGATCTGGTGAAACGGGACTTCACCGCGCTGGCGCCGAGCATAAAGTGGGTAGGCGACATGACCGAAATCCTCACCGACGAGAGCAAACTCTGCCTCTCGACCGCGATCGACCTGTTCTCCCGCCGGCTGCTCGGCTACTCCACCAGTAGTCACCCGGACGCCGAACTCGCTGGTGAGACCATCAAGATGGCCGTCGCCGCGCGTGGCGGGAAGGACCGGGTGGCCGGAGTGATCTTCCACTCCGACCGCGGGTCGACCTACACCGCGCATACCTTCACCGTGCTCTGCGACAAGCTCGACATTCGGCAATCGATGGGTCGGACCGGGTCGTGTTTCGACAACGCCGCGGCAGAATCGTTCTTCTCAACATTGGAACACGAAGTACTCTCCCGGCATAATTTCAAACCCGGAAAGAAGCGCAGCAGACTATTGTTAAACGGGTCGTCGACCTCTATAATCGACGACGTCGCCTCAGTTCCTGTGGCATGCAGTCCCCGATCGACTACGAGACCGCCGCGGCCAACCGAGCCGCATAGAGGAGTCCTCCACGATTCGGGGGGAAGCTGCACAAAGCACTATTAGCCAAGCGGGCGGTCCGAGGCTCGGCTTCCTGTATTCGTCGGAGCGACCGCGCGGACAGTTCACGAAGTACGCCGCACCGCTCCATCGCAGCAGAAGCCGAGCCGATCGAGCAACGTGCGCTTGCCCTGCCGCGACGTCGCCATCGAGCGGACCCCTATCAGATCGATGTCCGGCTTCCCCATCCGAGCACAGGTACCTGCCGCCGGAAGCAGGACGCGGCCTGTTACCGCGGCGCGCAGCTCGACGGCGTCGAGGAACTCGTCCCGATCCCGCGGCCCGAGTCCCACCGCGTCCGCGACCAACGATGCCCGTTCGCAGTTCTGCTGCCGGGCAAGGAGGAGCGCATCGCAGATTCCGATGATCTCTCGGCCCGGCACACCGTCAGCACGCAGTCGATCTTCCATCGTCTCCCTGATCGGCTCGACGTAGCGCCACCATCGCCGGACTATGCCGCGCTCCCGCGGAGGTCAGCGATGACACCCGCGGCTTCGGCGTACCCCGGCCCGGTGGCGATGAGCATGCCACCAAGGCTCTGCACCAGCAGGCCGCGCGGATCGACCGTTCACAGCCACTCCGGTTCCCCATAGCCGATGGGGGAGACGATCGGGCCACCGCCGGGGATTTCCCATCGGCTCGGAGTCTTCGAGAAGGTGATGCCTGGCTGAAGGTGCACCTGCTTGCCGTAGCCCCCGCGGAATTCGAAGGTTCGAACCGGGTTGGCCTGATGGTCGGGGTGTTTGACCGCATCGCGCAGGTAGGCGTTGTCGAACAGTCCGAGCTGCGAATACCACATCGAGAACCGCGCCAGGGAGGTTCGGACGTGGTAGCTGCCGCCGTGTTCGGCCCGCAGTTTCAGGGCCGCCAGGACGCCTGCGGCGGTGAGGTATCCGGCGAGGTAGTCGTTGAGGACCACGGTCGGCGGAAGTTTCGGAGCGTGGGGGGTGCCTTCCAGACTCATGTAGCCGGTGCAGGCGTTGGCGTCGGGGTCGAAGGCTCCGCGGTCGAACCACGGCCCGTCCCAGCCGAATCCGCGCAGTGACGTGTAGATGATCCCGGGCCGCAGTTCGGCAGCCTCCTCCGCCGAGAGCCCGAACTGGGCGATTCTGCGGCCGCGGTAGTTCTCCACGAACACGTCCGCGGACCGGAGCAAGTCCTTGGCTCGGTCACGGTCCTCGGCGCGGTTCAGATTCGACCAGGCGCTGCGGAAGCCGAGCCGGCAGTCCAGCACAGCTCCCGGTCGTTCCTCGAAGTCCGGCCCGTAAAGATCGAGGACCTGTGCGCCCTGTTCGGCGAGAGTGCGGGCGGTGATCGGGCCGGCGATGACGTGGGCCATGGTGAGCACCTTCAACCCGGACAGCGGCCGGTCTGGCCGCGGCAGCGGGGGCAGCTCGGGGTCGGAGTCTCCGATCTTGACGATCTCGATCATCGGAACCTCAGCGAGGTGGCCGCCCTGAGGGTGTGCGTACCATTCCTCAGGCGTCAGGCACGGCGCTCCGATCATGCCGCGCTCGGCCACCACCGCGTCGAGTTCATCGGCATCCCAAGTCGAGAAGGCTTGCCCGACAGCGGCTTTCGTGAAGTCGCAACGCAGCAATCCCAGCCAATCGGTGACCATCTTCGGGTAGATCGCCGTCGGCATGTACCAGCGCTCTCCCTTGGTCGGGTAGACCGCCATCCCCAGGGGATTCTCGAACATGGCCTTGAAGTACGGGTATCCCGCCACGGTCGGCGAGAAGTACGTCTGGGGGAAGATCTGGGTGACCGCATCGCGCAGGTCGACCGACAGATCCTGGGCTGGCCCGCCCATCATCCGGTACAGGATCTGGGTTCCGACGGCTGGCGCCATCATGCCCATCGCCATGATGGCGCCGAGGCGGTGTTTGCTCGGCAGGATCGGATCCTCGCCGGTGAACGCGACCTGGCCTCCCGTGTCCCGGATGTCCAGGCCCAGCGGCTCGAGGATCCTGGCGAAATCGGCGTAGATGTCCGGCGACGACGTCAACCCCTTCGGGATCGGCACAGGCGTGGTGGCGGTCATGTCATGTCCTCTCAGGTTCGGCGACCGGATCCTCGCCTCGGAGTCTCAGTCAGGCCAGTGCGTGGTGGATCGTGATGGCGTGTGCATCACTGCCGAGGAGGCACCGGGCAGCAGCTGTCCTTGGACTGTCGAGCCGAGGCCCGATCGAATGCACCGAAACCGTAGCTCGTCGAAGGAATCCAGCTTCGGGCGCGGAGAGCGCGGGGGCGAACCGGCAGTTCTCAGCTATCGATTCTGCGCGGTGGTGCCGTCAATGATGTCCTTCATCTTCCGCTGGACGTCGGGGGGATAGATTTCGGTAAAGGACGCAGGGGTGGACTGCAGTGACCACCCCTGCTGCAGCCCGTTGTAGAAGTTGTGTTTCCCGTTGAGGGCATTGTGTTCTTCCAGGCTGAACCCGACGGACAGTTCTGTGGCGTAGCCGTCAAGAGTCAGCATCTCGTTTGCCGGAGCGCGGCTGCACCACCCCCACAGCACATCCCGGGGGTCGGTGGGGTTGATATCGTCTTCAAGGACGACCGTGTGGATCACGCACGGGATCTTTCCTTCCTTTATGAGCAGGTTTGCGATTTCGGTGAACAAGCTGACGCGATCACCGGAGTAACGCGACGGCCAGTTCTTGTCCACGGTGACGGTGCATTGGGATCCGGCACTCTCGGGACTGACCCAGCAGTGGGAGACGGGCAGGCCGGCATCCCGAAGCAGTTGGGTGTTGACCATCGAGTGCGCGATGAAGATGAGTGTGTGGTCGTCGTCGACCGGCTTGCCGGCCGGCACCGCGCTCACGGTCGGTTCGGGCACCGAGGAGATCGCGGTGACGTGCCCGACGAGTTCCTCGCAGACCAACGACGGGATCAGATAGCCGGCGCATTCGCCGAACGGCCCTTCGCTGTGCCGTTCGTCGATATTGATGTACCCCTCGACGACGACCTGCGAAGTAGCGGGGACATGCAGGTCCACGGTGTCGCACGGACTCACTTCCAGTGCTTCGCCGAACCATCCGCCCAGGAACGCCGCTTCGTCGACCTGCGCGGGCACGCGCATCCCGGAAACCACAGTGGCGGCTGGCTCGGGCGCCTGGCAGAAGGCGAACGGCATGGGCTTGCCGATCTCCTTCCACATGTTGTAGATCTGGCCGAAATGCTGAAAGTCGCGGGTCCAAATGGTCAGTCGCGTGGCATCTACCCGCATCACTCGACAGACATGCCAGTTGGTCCATGCGCCATCGGGAGTTCGCGCGACCATCGTGCCGAGGGTATTGAGGTACTCGCCGCCGTCGCCGTCGTGCAACAACGGTGCCGGCAACGAGAAAAGATCAACCGTCTCGTGACTGGTGCGAGTGGTGTTTTCGACGACGACCGGCGGGATCAAACGGTGATCTTGCTGGAATTCCATCAGGAACTCCAGGATTTCGAGAGGCTTGGTCTCCCAGGGAAGGCCGAGCGCGGCAGACAGCCGGCCGTAGGGGTTTCGCGAATCCGACGAGAACGGGGTGCAGCCACCCATGAGCTTGTATCGCGGATAGCCTTCGACGGACGTGTACAACACCGCCGGCAGGTTGTTTTCATACGCGTAGCGGATCCCGGCGCCTGCCTCCAGTTGCAACGACACCGGCGCCGTCACGACCTGCACATCGTTATGGCCTTCGAGGACTCCGATGAATTCGTCGATCGATTTCAGACGCCTCATATCCGAACGGGTGTTCGTCATCGCATCCACCTTTCACTCATCTGGTTTCGGCTTGCCGGTCTTGTCACGGGTCGCGTTGCTGGCTGAGCAACTGGCACAGGCCGGCGCTGCTGTGACCCAAGACAGCAAGCGGGCATGTGCTGCACCGTCGTCATCGGGGTTGCGCGTCGACGGCCATTCCCGGTGGCACATCGCAGGATTCTCCGCACCGCGGCAGCACGGCCGTGGCCAGCAAGCGGACCGACCGCTGCCAGGTTTCGCGTTCGTCGGCGGTGTCGTAGCAGTTGAGCAGCACCGTTCCGAAACCGCCCGTCGTGCGGGACAGTTCATTGAGCTTTTCGGTGACGGTTTCGGGAGACCCGACCAGCCAGAGGTGCTCGAGCAGATGATCGAGGCCGATCTCGTCGTCCGGAACGACGGTGCCGTCCGGCAGCGCACCCAGGAGCGGTCCGAGTCCCAGGTGCAGGTACAGCGGCAGCAAGAATTCACTCCAGCAACGAGCCATCGCACTGTCCCGAGCCAGCTGGCGCGCCTCCGCGTCGGTCGGCGCGACCAAGATGTCCTGGACGATCCGCCACTGCCCGCGGTCGGCGGTCCGGCCCGCCGCGGCGGCACCTTCTGCGACGGTGTCGAACTGCCGGGCCAGCTGCCGGCCGTCAGGGGTGATCGCGAGGCTCACCGGGAGATAGCCACGGGCTCCCGCGAGCCGCAGGTTTGCCGAACCGGCGGTCATGCCCGCCATCGCGATCGGCGGTCGGGGGCGTTGCAACGGCTCGAGGAAGTAGCCGAGTGTCGGCAGGGAACCGACCGGGCGGTCCATGTTCCAGAATCGGCCGCGGTACTCAGTCGGTCCCTGCGCCCAGAGGCCGTCGATGATGTCAAGGGCTTCGAACGTCATCTCGCGGTTGAGGCCGGACTGATGCTCAATGGCGAACAGTTGCCGATCCGTGGGCAACGCGCTGATCGCGGCGCCGAACTGATACCGGCCTCCGCTGAGGTGGTCGAGATAGGCTGCCCGGTGGGCCAGTTCGACTGGGTGGTGGTAAGGCAGCAAGTGGCCGAGCGGGCCAAGTTTGATCCGGCGCGTGAGCATCAACGCCTGGGCGATCAAGAGGTCGGGTGCTGGGCATGGGGACCATCGGGCCGTGTAGTGCTCCCCGATCCAGACTTCGTCCAGCCCGGCTTGCTCAAGAAACTGAATCTGAGCCAGGTCCTGTTCGTGCCCGTCGACGACGGACCGCTCCGGCGGGTGGGAGTTGATCAGAAATGCTCCGAGTTTCATCGGTACACGCCTTCCGGTGCGAATCACGCGTCGTTCTGGTGGTGCGGAACGTCTTCGGCCGACTGGCCGCGGGGCCGCACGGTCTTCGCCGTCCCGCCGGGTCGGGGTTGACCCGGCGGGACGGCGGATCGCCAAGAGCACCCCGCCCACCGGGTCATCGGCCTGCTCAACAAGAACGGATACCGGCGGCAACGTCGTCCGCATCGAGCATCACGCGCCGAACGCAACGATATGCCGGTGTCCATTACGCCCAACGCTGAAACAGGCTGTGTGTGATGCCGAACTGATCGAGCACTTTGCCCGCAGTCTGTTTCAGCAAATCCTCGATCGTGTTCGGGCGGTGGTAGAAAGCCGGCATCGGCGGGAGCACCACTGCCCCCGCGAGCGTGGCTGTCTCCATGTTGCGGATATGGACCAGGTTCAGCGGTGTCTCGCGGGTGACCAGCACCAGTTTGCGTCGTTCCTTGAGGCACACGTCGGCGGCGCGGGCGACCAGGTCGACGGTGATTCCGTTGGCGATGCAGCCCAGTGTTTTCATCGAGCACGGGATCACGACCATTCCCATGGTGGTAAACGATCCTGAAGATATCGCGGCGCCAAGGTTGCCGGCGTCATGGACGACGTCGGCCAGCAGCTCGAATTCACCGACGTCCATGTCCATCTCCATCTTGATGGACAGTTCGGCGCCCCGGGTCACCACCAGGTGCGTCTGCACGTCGGGGATCTCGCGCAGGGCTCGCAACAATGTGTAGGCAAGGTGGGGTGCGCTCGACCCGGACATCCCCACGACGAGCCGCTGGCTGCCTGCCTGGCTCATCCGGACTGCCCCGCTCGGGCGGACGGCAGCTTCTCCAGTGCCGCAACCCGCACTTCGGGCGGATAGTTCACCTCGAACTTGGTTCGCGGCGGAATCGCCACCCCGGGCGGCGGCAAGAGGTTGAAGACCACCTTGTCCACGCCGGACGCTCCGTCGAAACCGCTGATGAACGGCGATACGGCCCAGATTTTTTGATTGCGGAAAACCCCGTTGGAACGCGAATGAGAATGACGCGTGGCGGGTGCCCCGATCAATTCGTTCGGATCGTGTATATCGAGGTCGTCGGTCACGACAAGGATGGTCTTGAGGGGGAAGCCGGCCTTGGAGTGGAAAAAGAGTTCACCCAGCCCGCGAAGCTTCTCGAGAAACTCGCGCAAGTCCGGCGTTCCTGCCATTCCGGGCACCCCAATCCAGCACTGTTCGGCAGGCACCGATGTTACGGCCGAGCCGGTGTCTGGACCATGCCACGATCGATGTTTCCGACGCCCAGCGCCGCTCGGAAGAACAGCACCGTGAGTGGTCATATCACCCTTGTGAGTCCACGGAAGCGTGACGGGAGACCGGTGCCGCTGTCGCCGGAGCAGCCTGCCGCGGCGATGGCGGACCGAGGCGCGGGGCTGGCGTTTGGGCGGTCCCGACAGGCTGCCGATGCTGTTCGCCGTGAACGTTCCGGAAACGGTGCCGCACGAGGAAATGACCGAACATCTCGGACGCAAGAAACACCGGGACAATCCTGGCCGTGCTTCGAAGACTGTGGTATCGGACGCTGCAGGCGAAGTACGGACCGACGTTCCACTGAATCGAGAAATCACGTTCGAACCCAAGATTAGGAAGAAGTGGCAACGTCGGATGTGGACCGGGCAGAGAATTCCAGAACGCCGTACGCGACTGGTTTGCCCGCTCGAACCGGTCGCGACGAGCGCCGCTGAACTTCGGAGGTTTCCGACGTCGTCGGCGGGGGCGTCGAGGCTGTCGGCCTCGGCCCGCGCCTCGACGCACATCGGCACCCAGGTCGCGGTCAGCGTGGCCACCGCCCTCTACGCCCCGGCCGGGCACCCCGCTTCGCAGTTCGATCTGTCGTCGGTGCCCGGGGCGGCCACGAAGACCTACGACGCGGCTGGCCGCGTCAGCACCAGCACCGATCCCGACGGGCCACGTCACCACATTCGCCTACGACGCGAACAACCAGGTGACGACGAAGACGGTCGCGAACGGGACTGTCACCGAGCAGACCGAGTACGGCGACGACACCCTCGGCGACCAGACCACCCAATCCGTGCACAAGGGCGCCGCCGTCCTCACCACCACCACCGCCACCTACGGCCAGCGCGGCAAGCTGACCGGCGTCACCGACCCGCGAGGGAACGCCGCCGGCGCGAACCCGAGCGACGACACCACGACCGTCGCCACCGACGCCGCCGGCCGGGCCGTCACCGTCATCGCCCCCGCGGTGGCTACCGAAACGAGCGGCGGCGCACCCGCCTCGACCCACCCGATCAGCCAATACGGCTACAACACCTTCGGCGACAAGACGACCGTCTCCGACCCCGACGGCAACATCACCACCAGCACCTACGACGCCGACTCCGAACTGCTCGGCGTCTCCCGACCCGCCTGCACCCCACGGGGTTCCACGACCTCGATCACCCCGCTGACCACGTACACCTACAACTCGCTCGGCCAGCAGACCTCCGCTACGGACCAAGCCGCCTACGACGAACTCGGCCAAACCCTCACCGCCACGCAGATCGTGCGCCGGCCGACCAGCACCGCCTACACCTACGACCCCACTCAGACCCTGGGACCCGATCCGCTGGGCAAACCGCTCGCGGTGACTGGCAGGTCATGTGCATGTCGTGGCCGCAGGCGTGCGCCACCGGCACCTCCTCGCCGCCGGTGCCTGTTCCGGTGGCGGTGCTGGCATAGGGCAGCCCGGTCTGTTCTCGCACCGGCAGGGCGTCCATGTCGGCGCGCACCGCGATCACCGGTCCCTCGCCGTTGCGCAGCACGCCGACCACACCCGTGCGGCCGATACCGGTATGTACCTCGAGGCCCAGCGCGGTCAGCCGATCGGCGACGATGCCGGCGGTCCGGTTCTCGGCGAATGACAGTTCCGGATGAGCGTGGAGATCCTTGTACAGCGACTCCAGTTCCTGCTGGAATGCCGGGTCGAGCGTGGTAACCCAGTCCATAGCCTGCCCTCTCCCTGCTCACTGACGCGCCGGGTCCACTACAGAACAGTCCGAGCTTCAATGCTTCCCTCGACGATATCCAAGGTACCCGCTGACTTCGCGGGCAGCGCGCGGCCGTGGAGCCGAATATCCCGTCGACTGCGACTGAACCACCGGCTTATCTGAATGCGGCATCTTCCCTTCCTGGCTTGGTTGAGACAAAAGCCCGCCTTGATCTGAGAGGACGGTTCGCGAGCCTTTATTGACCCGAGCCCCATGGGGTTCACTCGTTCGATGATGCAAGCGGACGTGCCTGCCGCCGAAAGCGTCCGCGCACGAGGCCGCCTGACCGACCGCCTCAACCGGGCCGAACCCTCCCCGGTCGTCGTGGGACGCCGCCAGCCCGGCACGACAGCCGGGCCATCGGTCTGCCCGCACCCCGCTCACCTGCCCGAAACGGGCAACGCCCCTTCTGCCTCCTTCCTCTGGGGCCATGATGGGACACCGAGGTGCAGAAACCCCGGCACCAAGACCGCGCACAACGCTGTCCTGAGCATCGGATCGCGCCAAGGCACCGAGCCAAGGCACCGACTACGCAGCCGCCCAGGCGCTCGAGGCATGCGCCGTGGAACTGACCGTGAACCCCCAGGACGCGAAGGCCGTGGCCGACGCAAAGACGAAGGCGGAAAGTTTCCCGGCTAACCGCAACAAACACACCCGCGACTCGCGCTGTGTGTCGTCCGCGTGGGTGGCCGTGTGCGACCTGGCCGCCGGGGCTGGGCGGTCCGTCTGGACGACATCGATTCCTTCACCGACCGGCACGTCTCCACGACCGAGGACCCGGAAGGCGAATCCGGGTTCGTGGAGTAGACGTCAATCTGGGAGCCCTTTCACTCACCCTCCGGGGCCCGGCACGGACGCGCGCTCTGAGCACCGGCGGGAAGACCGATGCGAAATCAGCCGTCCTCGCGCGGTTTTTCCGCGGAGGGGGAAGCGAGCAGGGAATTGCGGCGTCCGTAGGCGAAATAGATCGCCAGTCCGACCGCGAGCCAGATCCCGAACCGCAACCACGTGTGCGGGTCGAGGAAGGTGACCAGCCGCAGCGAGAAACGATCCCGACGATCGGCACGAACGGCATCCCGGGACACTTGAAACCGCGGGGCAGGTCCGGGCGCCGGTAGCGCAGGACGATCACCGAAACGCAGACGACGACGAACGCGAGCAGGATGCCGATGTTGGTCAGCTCGGCCGCTTCGCCGATCGGCAGCAGGCCCGCGATGACCGCGGAAGCGGCGCCGAGCAGCCAGGTCATCCGGGTCGGGACCTGCTTGCTCCGGTGCGTCTTGCCGAACCACTTCGGCAAGAGCCCGTCCCGGCTCATGGAGTAGCCCACTCGCGAGGCGCTCATCATGAAGGTGAACAACACCGTGAGGATGCCCAGGATCGCGCCGATCGCGATCACCGCGCCGAGGACGGGAAGCCCGACCGAGCCGAACGCGCTGGAGAAGGCGCTTTCGGAGTTGATGTCGGTGTACTTGACCATGCCGGTCAGCACCAGGCAGGCCAGGATGTACAGCACCATCGAGATCGCGAGCGAGTACAGGATCGCCTTGGGCATGTGCTTTTGCGAGTCCTTCGACTCCTGCGCGGCCGTGCTCATCGCGTCGTAGCCGAACGCCGCGAAGAACACACGGTGGCCGCGCCCGCGAACGCGCCGGAAATCCCGAAGGGGAAGAACGGGTTGTAGTTCCCGGTCTTGATGTGGAACGCGCCGACCACGATGACGACGAGGACCACGGCGACCTTGAGGTAGACCAGCGCGGTCTCGAACCGGGCTGCCTTCTGCGTGCCGAGGTTCAGGATCCAGGCGATGAGCAGGCAGAGGAGCACCCGCGAACAGGTTGATCTTGTACGGTCCCGCGGCGACGCTGGCCGGTTCGGTTCTCGGCGCGCCCA
Organism: Amycolatopsis sp. NPDC114484; assembly: GCF_055633755.1. Lineage (NCBI taxonomy): Bacteria > Bacillati > Actinomycetota > Actinomycetes > Pseudonocardiales > Pseudonocardiaceae > Amycolatopsis > Amycolatopsis sp. NPDC114484. The sequence goes on from NZ_JBVKDQ010000013.1 coordinate 199,122, forward strand.
TCATCCACTGCGGCAGGCCGATGTGCAGGAAACCGATCAGATCGTTGAAGTAGCCCGAAATGCCGATCGCCACCACGGCGACGATGGCGGTGTACTCCAGCAGGAGATCCCAGCCGATCGCCCAGCCGACGATCTCGCTGCGGAGGTCGATCGGGTCGCGTGGCCGTTCAGTTACGGGCGGCGGGTCCTTTGGCCGTGGAACGGGCAGGTCGGCTCGAACCGGGTTGGGGCGGACGCGCCGGGTGGATGCGGCCGGTCGAGGGGCGTGCGGACGCGCGCGGCACCCGGGGAGCAGGCGCTGGGCGCCGCGCGCGGGTCAGCTGTGCCGCTAGGGGGTCACCAGTACTTTCCGGCGGCTTCGAGCGCGGCGATCATCTCGTGGGTGGCCTGGTCGCCGGGAAGGCCGAAGGAGTTGAGCACGTTCGCCCAGTCGAGAGTGTCCCCGGACTGGCTGAGGCCGTTGATCACGCCCTGGTAGAGCGGGTTGGGGTTCAGCACGTCGCGCGGCATGGGGGCGGGGAAAGCGGGGCCGCCCCAGGTGATCGGGGCGGACGGGGCGAGCATGAGGTCGCCGGAGTTTTCGAAGGCGGCCGGGTTGTGCCACGGGCTGCGGTCGGGGTTCTGGTCGCCGTAGGCGGTGTGCGCGGTGTTGAAGCGCTGCATTTCGCCGATGAAGCCCTGCGCGTTGGAGACCGGGTTGACCGCGTTGCAGATGATGTCGTCGTGCCGGCAGATGTTCGCGACCTTGATGTCGCCGAAGTTCCGCGGCCCGGTGGTGTGCATGCCGGGGCCGTCCGGGGCGACCGACATGATGCCGCCGGCCGGGCCCTCGACGCCGGTCGTGTGCACGGCGTGCCGCGGGTCCGCGATCAGCACGGCGTTGAGCAGATTGTGCGGTACGGCGTTCTTGCTCGCGAGGCTCGCGACGACGTTGCCGGAGATCAGCGCGCCGAACGAGTAGCCGACGAGCGTGATCGGGGCGCCGGGGCAGGACTGGTGGAAGTCGGTGACCTTCTTCTCCAGCGCGGGGCCCGCGTATTTCTGCGTGGTGTCGAGGTCGTGCGGTTCGACGACCGGGATGATGCCGTCGTCGTAAAGGAATTTCTCCAGGTGCGCCCCGGGCGGCGGGACAGTGCCGTTCCTGTCCCAGGTGCCGCCGGTGGTGCCGTTGGTGTGGCCGTCGGTGAGGAAGTACACGTGGCTGCAGTCGGCCGCCGACGCCGGTGCGCCCGCGCCGAGGACGGTCACGCCGGCCGCGGTCACCGCTCCGGCGAGGAGCAGGCAGGTTTTTTTGAGAAGTCGCAAGATCTGGTCCCTCCAGTGGTCCCGGGCGCGGCTGCCCGGGGCGTGCCAGCAGTTTCCGGGCGCGGTGATCGTCTGGTCAAGAGTGTGCGGAGGGGGAAAATCACTGGCGGCGGCCGATTTCATCCAGATTCCATCTCGCGAGACTGGGCCGGCGGGACGAGCTCACGGGCAGCGGGACAATCCGGCGAGTGCGCGCGTGCGGGCCACCGGGTTCGGCGCCCGGTCGGTCAATGCCAGCACCGCCGTGAACTGGTCCGCCGCCTGCTGTTCGCGCCGAGCGGCCAGGTAAGCCTCGCCAAGGTGGGTGCGAAGCATGATCATTGTCTCGAGCGCGTCCGTGTCCACCATCTCCAGCGCGGCGAGCTGGTGGCGGATCGCGGTGTCCGGGTCGCCCCGCAGCGACGACACCGCGCCCAATTCGGTCAGCGCCTGCGCGTGCACCCGGACGTTGCCGGTGCGGTGCGCGAGCTCGACGGTGTCGGTGAGGACCCGCGCCGCTTCGGCGAGCTCGCCCGAGTCGCGCAGCAGCTGGCCGAGCAGTCCGAGCATGGAGCAGAGCCGGCGGTTGTCGCCGATGTCCGCGGCCAGCTCCACGGCGGCGCGGGCCTGCTCCAGCGCCTGGTCGTAGCGGCCGTTGTGCTCATGGACCATCGCGAGGTTCGGCAGCAGGGTGAACTTCGGGATCGCGTATCCGAGCCGGTCGGCTTCGGCGAGTGCGCGTTCGAGGTATCCGGCGGCTTCGCGGTATCGGCCCAGTGCCCGCGCCGCGGCGCCGAGGCCGGCCAGCGCGCGGGTCGCGCCCTCGTCGTCGCCGCTGCGGGCGAATCCTTCCTCCGCACGGACGAAACAGTCCCACGCCTGCCGGTACGCGCCGCGCATGCCGTGCACGTGCGCCAGTTCCATCCACAATGGAGCGTCGTCGGAAGGCCGGGCGGCGAGGACGGATTCGTGGATCCGGCGGGCGTCGCTGAACCAGGCGTGCATGGTGAACGGCTCGGAGAGGATCGTCGCGATCCGGGCCGCCGCGGCGAGCCGGTCATTCGCCGCGGCGTACTCGACCAGTTCCACGAGCGCGACCCGGTTGCCGGTCAGCCACGCGTTCGCGTCGGCGACGTCTCCGTCGCCGGTCAGGCACCCGCGGACGTCGCGGGCGGCGGCTTCGTAGTGGGCGAGAACTCGGTCCAGCGCATGCGGATCCGGGATTTCGCGGGCAAGGCGCCGGGCGTAGTCGGCGGCCAGGTCGTGCAGGCGGTACCGGTCGAGCGAGACGAGGTCGAGCAGACTCGCGTCGACGATGTTCTCCAGCAGTTCTTCGGCCTCGGCCGGGGAGACGGCGGCGAGGGCGGCCACGCAATTCTTGTCCAGAGTCGTGCCGGGGATCTCGCCCAGCAACCGGAACACTCGTTGCTCTGCTTCCGGAAGTCGTTGATAAGAAAGGGAAAACGCGGCCTCGATGCTGCGCGGCCCGTCGGCCAGTTCGGTGAGCCGCCGCTCGGCCAGCCGGGCGGCGAGGTGTGCGAATGTCCATTGAGGACGGCTGCGCATCCGGGCCGCGACGATTCGCAGCGCGAGCGGCAGGCCGCCGCACAGCCGGGCGGCGGCGCGCACCTGCTCGGGTTCGGCGGCGGCGCGGGAGTCGTCGACCAACGCGGTCATCAGCTGCGCCGCGACCTCTTCGGACAAGGCGTCGAGGGTGAGCTGGCGGTCGGCGTCGAGACCGGCCAGCCGGCCGCGGCTGCTCACCAGGACCGCGTTGCCGCTCCCGCCGGGCAGCAGCAGCCGGACCTGATCGGCCGACGCGGCGTTGTCGAGGACGAGCAGAAACCGGGCGCCGGCGGTCCGCGCGCGCCATAGAGCGGCGCGTTCGTCGAGGTCGTCGGGCACTTCGCGGTCGGCGATGCCGACGGTCCGCAGGAGCCGGCCGAGCGCGTCCGGCGCGGTCAGCGGCGCGCGGCCCGCGGTGTAGCCGTGCAGGTCGAGGAAGAGCGCGCCGTCCGGGTACGCCGGGCGCAGCCGGTGCGCGATGTGCACGACGGCCGCCGTTTTTCCGACTCCGGCGATGCCGTCGACCGCGGCGAGCCGGGGTGTGTCGCCGGGGTGCCCGACCAGCGAGTCGGCGATCTCCTCGACCGCGGCCTCCCGCCCGGCGAGCAAGACGTCAGGCGGCAGTTCGTCGCGGCCCGCGCCGCGTGGGGTTTCGACGGCCGCGGCGTCGTCCCGCAGGATCGCTTCGTGCAGAGCGCGCAGCGTGTGACCCGGCTCGACGCCCAGTCCGGCGACCATCCGACGGCGCAGGCCGCGATAGTCGGCCAAGGCGTCGGACGCCCAGCCGCCGCGGTAGCGGGCCCGCATGAGGAGCGCGACGAGCGGCTCGTCGTGCGGATGCGCGGCGACCAGTTTGGTCAGCGCGTCGATGGCGGTCGTCAGCCGGTTCTGGCGGAGCCACAGCTCGGCCAGCTGCCGCCACGCGGCGAGACCGCGGCCGGCGAGCCGTTCGCGTTCCGCGGCGGCGTGGTCGCCCGGCAACCCGGCCAGGGGTTCACCGCCGAGCAGTCCGGTCGCCTGGGCGAGAGCGGCCTCCTCGTCGGTGACGCGGCGGGCGGCACGCGCTGTTTCGAGCAGCTCGTCGAGATGCGCGGCGTCGAGGTAGGCGTCCGCGGCGAACCGGTACCCGGCGGGGCCGCTGCTGATCACCTCGCCCGGCACGCCGGCCGCGCGGAAGGCGGCGCGCAGCCGGTAGAGGTACACCGAAACCAGGTTGGATTTGCTCGACGGCGGCCTGCCGCCCCAGACCATGCGCAGGAGGTCGTCCGCGGTGCGCGCGCGGCCGCGGTCGAGCAGGAGGACGGCCAGCACCGCTTGCTGCCGAGCCGGGCCGAGCGCGATCGGCCGGTCGCGGTAGCGGGCGCGGACCGGCCCGAGCACGGTGAACCGCAACACCGGACCGGACTCGTCGCTGCCGATGACTGCCCCCACGTGCCGGATCACCCGCATGGGTGACGCTGCTGGTACGGGTGATCATTCTAAGTCACCACGGCAAGGAAATCAGGCCAGCTCCGCTTCGGGCATGCCGGGCGGGCTCGCGCAAAGACGACAGTGAGATTTCGGGGCATCGGGTTTCCTGCCTCCGCTGCTCGTCGGATCAGGACAGCGTGTGGGCAGGCCCCATCACGCGGCCCGCTTTGGCTGGCACACGTCCTCAGCCGGGTGAGGCCGGCGCGGGGGTGCTCGGTGCGTCCGTCGCGCGCGAGCGATCATCGGCCGGCTCGCTCGCGCGAAGCTCAGGGCTGTCAGCTCTCATCTCCGCGATGATCGCATCGAAAATGGGGGTGCCGGGCAGGTCGGCGGACTTCCGTGTCATGGCGCTCCGGTTGTTAAGCCGAAAGTTTCTCATTCGGCGAAGAGGTCGTACCGGGACGTTCTCGTCGATGCACTCGAATGAGATCGCCCGTGAGGGGGAGATCGGCACTGTGCGTTTGTCACGGGGTAACGCCCCGTGGTCGCGGATCGCGGTCTCATTGTCCCGCGCGAAAGCCCAAAAGGGGAAAGGCCATGGGTTTCCTGCGCTCGACGGGTTTCCGCGAATTCTAACCGAGCGCGGCGCCCGCACCCGGCCGCGCGGTCTTTCGGAGGTTCAGATTCCGCTTCCAGGTTCGCGGTGTGGAAACGCCCTGGAAATGCTTTTCCGGGAACGACATCATTCCGGTCGTCGCGCGCCGAGGAGAGGCGAGGTCCGGGGGGTGCTGCAGGAGATCATCTTTTTCGCAACCGGGGTGATGCGTCATCTTGATTTCCGGCGACCGCTCCACTGTCGCCTTGGCGGGAGCTTCCGCTTGGGAGGCGGCCGAGTCCCACGATCGGCTCCTCGCCGAGCCGGGAGGCGCCGCGGTCGCCGACGTGAGAGAGCGCAGTCATGCGCTGATCACGTACCCGTCGGGGCCACCGGGCACCCGACGGGCGCGATGCTGACCCATCAGAACCTGCTTCCCCGAGCTTGACCTGCATCTCGGTGTGCCATCTGGAAACGGCCACGAGGTCAACCTCGTCGCCGCGCCGACGTTCCACATCGGCGGCACTATCGTCGTCCAGCGGTCGGGCGTGTTCGACTCCGGGCAGGTGCGGAGGTTTCTTGAACGGGAGCTGGTCAACAGTGTCTTCCTCGTGCCGGTCCAGTGGCAGGCGCTGTGCGACGAACCCTCAGCTGGCGTGCGCGATCTGTCTGCGCTGCGCTGGCTGAGCCGGGGCGCGGCTCCGGCGACGGATGCGTTGCTCCGGCGGATGGCCGCGACTTTCCCCGCCGCGCAGAACGTGTCGCTGTTCGGCTAGACCGAGATGTCGTCGGTGGCGTGCGCTCTCGACGGCAATGACGCGCTGCGCAAGCTGGGGTCGATCGGGAAGCCGGTGTCCTCGGTCGCGATCGGGATCGGGATCGTCGACCCGGACATGAACGACGTCCCTGACGGAGGGGTCGGCGAGATCGGTTACCGCGGCGCCGGCCTGATGAGCGGCTACTGGAACAAGCCGGAGGCGGTGCTCGACCCGGGGGAGTTCACTTCCCGGCGGGAAAGGGAAGGCGCACGAGTGACGGCTGCCGCAATGCAGGACGAGGGATTCCACGTCCGGGTTCTCGCTGCGGCGGGCCGAGAACCTGACTGCCGCCGAGGCGGCTGGTCATGGCGAGCTGGGGTTCTCGGCTCAGACCCGCATCGCCGAGCGGCGCGCGGCCGGCCAGTGAATGACCAGCCTGTGTCGCGCGTCCACAAGCGCCCCGCAGGATCCAGAATTCGACGAATCCATGCGCCGCGACGTATTCGACGAGGACCACGAGTCCTTCCGCACGGCCCTTCGGCGTTCATCCAGTCGGGGTCGCGTCGTATCACGACAAGCGGTTCACCGCCCGGCATCGCGCCGCGCGAGCGGTACCGCAAGGTCGGCGAACTGTGCATCTTCGGCATCAGCGTGCGAGTGAGACCTCTCCGGGAACGCATGGGATCCCCGCACTCGACTCGGCACGCTGTACCGCATGGAGCGACGCCGGCGGCGGGCGGCGAAGAGGTGCCGCGAACATCGCGAGATTCGGCGGCACGGTCGTCCTGACCACCGGCGGAAGGTGCGGTCGGGTGCTGGCTTCGGCGACGATGCCATCTCCAGGGCGCGGGCCAGGCTCGTGGCTTCCCCGCATCGTCTCGGCGAGCGGCTGGTGCCGTGCGGCTCCAGCCGTCGCGGTCGCACCGGTGCCGGCTGATTGTGTCAACGTCAAGCCAGTGCAGCGCCGGTGCGTTCATCGGCTGCGACGAACTCACCGGCACCGGCGTCTGCGACCACCGTCGGATGGTCGTCGGGCCGAGTTGACGGTGTGGGCTCCTACACCCGTGCCCGGCCGTCGCGGACGGCGTGCACGACGGCTGCGACTGCGGCGACCACGCCGAGCCCGGCCATCGTCGTCCAGACGAGCACGAAGGCGTGCTCGGAGGGCGCCCGCGCGAGGGTGTGGGCCGACAGGATGCCGCCTAGTACGGCGGCGCCGAGTGCCGAGCCGAGGACGGTGGACAGCTCGTAGATCCCCTGGCCCATCGATACCTCGCCGTCGCGCAGTTCGCCGACGACGACGGCGCGCGTCGACCCCTCGACGAAGCCGAGGCCAGCACCGGCGAGAGTGACGAGTGGAAGGTACTGACCGACCGAGCCGTGGAACAGGATCAGCCCGACTGCGCTCAAGCATGCGCATGCGGCCCCGAGCGCCATCACCCACGAGTACCCGATACGACGTCCGAGCGGTGCCGTCAGCGTCGCCATCGCCGCGGCGACCCCGAGGATCGGCAGGAACATCAGAGCGATGTGCGAGGCGTCCAAGCCCAGACCGTAGCCGAGCTTGCCGCGCGGCAGTGCCATGAACGTGGCGCTGGCGACCTGGCCGCCGACGATGCCGAAGTAGACGCCGACTCCGACCAGGTAGACGGGCACCAGCGTCGGCCGGAACAGGAACCGCAGGTCGGCCAGCGGCTGCGCGACGCGCAGTTCGACCACCACCCACACGGCGAGGACGGCGACCCCGCCGACCACGGCGGCGACGCTGCGGGCCGACGTCCAGCCCCAGGTCGGGCCCTCGTCGAGCCCGAGCAGCAGCGCGGCCAGCCCGACCCCGAGCAGCGCGATGCCCAGCCAGTCGATCCGTACGTCGAGGTTGCGCACGAACCCGGTCTCCCGCCCGGCCCGCAAGGCAGCGAACCCGGCGATCAGGCCGGCCGCCGGCAGCCAGGTCACCAGCTGCGGCCCGTCCGAGAGCTTCACCAGGAGACTTGTGCTGACCGCGCCGACGGCCGTGCCGAAGAGCAGCACCGACGACAGGTACGCGACCGCCCGTCGGGTCGTGTCCGCGCTGTGGCGGGTGCGGACGATGCCGAACATGAGCGGCAGGAACGCCGGGAAAGTGCCCTGCAGGAAGCGCCCGGCGAGCAGAACCGGGAAGCTCGGCGCCGCGGCGATCAGGATCGTGCCGACGAGGACCACGCCGACCTCGACCTTGAGTACCTTCCGGTGGCCGTATACGTCGCCGAGCGCCGCGAACACCGGGGTGGCGATCGCACCGGCGAGCGTGAAGACGATCAGCGCCCACGACAGCGTCGCGATGTCGATGTGGTACTTGGCCGCGAAGGTTGGATAGAGCGGACTGAAGTACAGCTGCAGCACGCCGCTGAACAGCTCGACGAGCATCAGCGGGACGAGCAGCGTGCCCAGTCCGGCGATGCGCGCGGCGGCGTGCGGCTGTGCGGTGGGGACCGCGTCGCCGGGGGTGTTGGTGGTCATCACGGTCTCCTTCAGACCGGGTCGACGTGGCCGGCCAGCCGACGGAGCGCGAGTTCGCTGTAGACGGCCGCGCCGTCCGCGAGCACGCCGTCGTCGAACTCGGCGAGCGGGGAGTGGTTGTACGGCGCCGTCGCCGGGTCGCGCTCGCCCGGGCATGCGCCGAGGAAGACGAACGACCCGGGAACCTCGTCGAGCACCCGGGAGAAGTCCTCCGAACCCATCGCCGGGTCCGGCCGCCACTTGAACCGCTCCTCGCCGTGCACCTCCGCGATGACGTTCGCGGCGAACTCGGCCTCGGCGACGTCGTTGACGGTCACCGGGTACTGCTCCTGGTAGTCGACGTCGACCTCGAGGCCGTGCGCGGCCCCGACTCCCTGGCAGACACGGGCGAACCCGTCGCGCACCCGGGCCTGGTTCTCCTTGGAGAACGAGCGGACCGTGGCCGAGAACGCCGCCTCGGCGGGGATCACGTTGGTCGTCGTACCCGACGCGAACCGGCAGACCGACAGCACGACCGGGTCGAACGGGTCGAAGGTGCGCGTCACGAATGCCTGCAGCGCGGTCACCATCTCGCACGCGCCCGGGATCGGGTCGCGCGCCGTGTGGGGCGCCGAACCGTGGCCGCCCGCCCCGCGCACGGTGACGTGCACGGCGTCGCAAGCGGCCAGCGCCGGGCCCCGCCGGGTGGCGAACAGCCCGGCGGGGAGGCCGGCTGAGCTGACGTGCATCCCGTACGCCGCGACCGCGCGGGAGCCGGAGGCGTCCAGGACGCCCTCCTCGACCATCAGCCGCGCACCGTCGCAGCCTTCCTCGCCGGGCTGGAACATGAAGACCACGTCACCGGCGAGCCGGTCGCGCCGGCCGGCGAGCAGGTGCGCGGCGCCGACCAGCATCGAAGTGTGCAGGTCGTGCCCACACGCGTGCATCGTCCCGGTGGCGGCAGCGAAATCGACGCCGGTGCGCTCCGCGACCGGCAGCGCGTCCATGTCGGCGCGGAGCAGCACGGCCGGGCCAGGCCTGGCCCCGCGCAGGACACCGGTGATCGAGGTCAGGCCGGTGCCCAGCTTCAGCTCCAGCGGAAGACCGTCGAGCGCCGCGAGCACTCGCTCCTGGGTGCGAGGCAGGTTCAGGCCCACCTCCGGGTGTGCGTGCAGCTCGCGGCGGAGCCGCACGAGGTCTCCGCGGAGCTCGCGCGCGTCATCGAGTACGACAGACAAAGCAGCTTCTCCCTCTTCGGCCGCCTGACATCCAGCGGGTGGGGGAGTATGGGCATGTCATCTACTCGGGTACTCCGGAATCGCAGGATTCGTCCATTATGAAAGCCGCAAATCACGATTTTGCCGAGCTCGACGAAGTCGACCTCGCGCTGATCAACACCCTCCAGCTCGACGCCCGGGCGTCGTGGGCCACGGTCGGCCGAGCCCTCGGCCTTGACCCGGTGACCGTCGCCCGGCGATGGTCCCGCCTGACCGGGTCCGGCCTCGCCTGGGTCACCGTGCAACCGACCTTCGGCGGCTGCGCCGCGTTCATCGAGCTCGACTGCGCGTCGGAGCTGGTCCGTGAGACGGCCGCCCGCCTCGCGAACTGGCCGCACGTGCTCACCGTGGAGTTCACGAGCGGCGGCCGCGACCTTCTGCTGACAGTCGACGTGGCGGACCTGACCGCGATGTCCCGCTACGTGCTCGGCCCGATCAGCGGCTTGGACGGTGTCCGCTCGACCCGCACCCATCTGGTCACACGCGTGTATTCCTACGGCAGTGACTGGAAGCTGCGCGCGCTCGACCCGCAGCAGCGCGCCGGGATCGGCGAGGTGCCGCGGTCCCCCGGCGCCGCGGCACGACCGGTCACCGCGATGGAGCGCCACCTGCTACGGCTCTTGTCGGAGGACGGCCGTGCGCCGCTGACACGTCTGGCCGCCAGGCTCGGCTGCAGCGTCAACACGGTCCGCCGAAGGATCAAGGAGATGGTCGGGCATCGGCTGATCACCTTCCGGTGCGACGTCGCCCAGCCGATGTCGGGCTGGCCTGTGTCGTTCTGGCTGTGGGCGAGCATCCCGCCGGCCAGCGCCGAGGACGCCGCCCGGCTGCTGGCGACCTTGCCGGAGACCCGGGCGTGCGTAGGCCTCACCGGCGGCACCAGCAACTTCTTGTACTGCGCGTGGTTGCGTTCTCTCGAGGATGCCCAGCGGCTGGAGGCGGTACTGGTCGAGCGGATGCCCGGCCTGGCGGTGACCGACCGCGCCGTGTCCCTTGGCTTCGCCAAGCGGATGGGGCGGCTGCTGGACGACTGGGGGCGCAGCACCGGCTGCGTGCCGATGGACTTCTGGGCCGACCCCGTCGAGGCCACCCGGCGCTGACGCGACGAGCGCGCTGGCAAGGGCGCCGCCGACCGCTTCCGGCCACAATGGACAGTCGCGGCGGGTCCGCGACGGACCGCGCGCCATCGCTGGCGAACTCGCCGCGCCCGAGCGGCCGCACGAAATCCGCACCGGCCGTCGTGATCCCGGCAAACACGCCCAGCGACGCGGCGACGGCCTTGGTGACCGCCAGTCCTGCCGCAATGCCCAGGACAGCTGCGCTGACAAGCCGATACGTCGGCGAGGTGAGAATCCTGGACGGCATCGTGCGACGGTATCCGGGATCATCGCGTCGCAGTCGCGCGACGTTACCGAACCAAGGTTTGGCGGGGAAAACAAGATTTACTGTGCCGCGGAACAATGCCGCGGGAATGGATGACGCGCCTGGGTTCCCGGTGTCCGGCCGCGATGCCGGGAAACTATTCGCGAGCGCGAGGTCGCGTGCCGGTGCTGCCGCGCGACATGGGCGTGTCGGCTAACGGAGAAGTGTTCTGGTGTCGATTACCGCGCCGAGTTCGCGAGCGTTCGGCTGGTCTCCTGTCGCGTCCCGCCCGCGGATCGCGTGAAAGGGGACTGTGTTTTGTCGTTTACAGCTTGCCTGAGCTGCCGTACGACTACGCGGCACTGGAGCCTCACATCTCAGCCAAAATCATGCAGCTGCATCACGACAAGCACCACGCGGCCTACGTGGCGAGGGCGAACGCGGCGCCGGACAAGCTTGACGAGGGCCCGGGCGCACGAGGACTTCGCCGCCGTGGACCTGCATGAGAAGAACCTGGCATTCAATCTGGGCGGGCACACGAACCACAGCGTGTTCTGGCAGAACCTTTCACCGGACGGAGGCGGTGAGCCCAGGGCGAAGCGGCGGATGCCATCGCCGAGCAGTTCGGATCCTTCGCTGCCTTTCAAGGGCAGTCCGCCGCCGCCGCGACCGGTATCCGAGGCTCCGGCTGGGCGGTGCTGGGATAGGACTCGATCGGGCAGCGGATGTCGGTGTTCCAGGTGTTCGACCAGCAAAGCAACGTTCCGGTCGGGATCACACCGCTGTTCATGCTCGACATGTGGGAGCACGCCTTCTATCTCGACTACCTCAACGTCAAGACAGACTACGTCAACGCAGTCTGGAACATCGCCGACTGGCGCGATGTCGCGCGCCGTCTGGACCGTGCTCGCTCGGCTGCCTACGGGCTGATCGAATGCTTGGGCTGCATTTATCTGATGTGGCTGCGTGAAAAGTTTGTCAAGATCACCAAATCCTGTTGACGGTTTACCTGCGCCGATCGCCCGCTCGGGAAAGCTGGTCCACTGCCTAAGTGCGGGCCCGAAGCTTTCCGCTGCAGAAAGACCACGCGGTTTGCGTTCGGTGGTCGAAAAGATTCGGGTCCCGCTCGTGCCCGAGACGGCGGCTCGATCGGTGCGGGCAGACGGTGCATTGGTATCTGGCTCGGCTTTGGCGAGGCACGACCAATATTTGATTCGACGGCTCTGAGGATCTGTCTGCGCAGTCGCGGGTCCCGAGGGCGTGGTCGTGACCGGTGCCGCCGCCGTCTCACCGCGGCAGTGCTGACTGTTGAGGACGCGACTGCTCAGCTCCTCGCCCGACCGTCGCTGACTGGCTGGACGCACTCCCGGCTCGCGTATTCTCGGGCCGAGGTCCGCCTGCCCGGCGGGACGAAGGCTGCCAGCGACGAGCGCTCGTGCTCGGTCATCGGGCGAGCGGTGCGGAGCTGTCCGTCCCACATGACCAGCACCGCCTCCGACCTCGCGCGGACGGTTCCGCCGGCCGAGATCGCCTCGGATATCAGCACGCTGGACGTGCCCAGTTGCAGGACTGCCAGGGTCACGGTCACCGTGCCGTCCGCGGGCGTGATTTCGCGCTGGTAGTCGATGTGCTGAGACCGGAGGACGCACGGCGGGTGCTGTGTGCCGAGACTTTTGACCAGCCACGCGGCCCGGGCTTCTTCCAGCAAGCCGAGATACGCGGTCGCAGTGAGGTGGCCCATCGCGTCTATCTCGTTGGGCCGGAGTTGATAGTCGCTTCGCCACATGGACGCACGGTATTCAACCCCGGCCGCGTTGTTCGGACGGCGGGCGGGTTCTCCGCCCGGTCGGGGGAAGCATCCCCCAGCCGGGCGCAGTCAGGGAGAGGTTCCGGCTTGGAACGGGCGCGTACGCCACGGTCAGGCGTGCTCGGCTCGGCGCTGTCCCGACGTCGCGGGCTGTCATTTCGCCGGTGTGAAGCACCCCCGCCGACTCGCGCGGAGCGGGCGCCGCCGGAACCGGGGACAGGTACTACCCGGGTAGTTCCCCGGGTGTCCGGACACCTGTGACCAGCAATGATTCACATCACAGGTGGATGGCTCACCCCGTCGAGGCGGGTGGTGCAGTGCCCGGCGCGGCGCTGCGGGAGCCGTCCCGTGGGTCGGCGTTGACCGCACGAGCAGCCGGAGGTGCCCGGATGACAGTCATGGCCATGGAGCGGCCGGTTCCAGCCGGGGAGGTCCCGCGCGACCGGTGCCAGGCGCAGCGGGTGTTGATCGTCGAGGAACACGAATTGCTGCAGGCCGGGTTGCGGGCGGTGCTGCACGGCGAATCGTGGGTGGCGTCGTGTCTCGGGGTCTCGACGGCCGATCTGGCCTGGCAGGTGGCTCGGCGGTACCAGCCGCAGCTGGTACTGGTGAGCACGTCGTTGCCGGGCCGGTCCGGGCTCGAGCTGTGCCGCGAATTCCACGCGCAGATGCCGCATGTCCGGGTCGTGCTGATGTCGGCGGAGGGGCGGGTATCCGCCGCGCTGGGCTTGGTGAACGGCGCCGTCGCGGCCTTGCCGAAGCAGATGCCGACCGCGGCGCTGGTCGCTTCGGTGAAGCGCGTCGCGGAGGGCGGGCGGGTGTTTCCGAAGGACACCGGGCCGTTGCCGGTGCAGCTTTCCAAGCGCGAGCTGGACGTGTTGCAGCACCTTGTGTCCGGTCAGAGCAATCCCGAAATGGCGCTGTCGCTGAACCTTTCGCGGCACACCGTCAAACAGCACACGAGCGCGGTCTACCGCAAGCTCGGCGTCCGCAACCGGGCGCAGGCCGCCAGCCGTGCGCAAGAACTCGGGCTCGTCGCCTGACCTCGCGTGCAGCGCTGCGGTCCGACGGGGCAACGGCGCGCAATTCGGGCAACGGCGCGCTGGGGCGGCATCCCGGTTCCGATGCCTGGTGAGCCGGGAACCGGAGACGTACGATGACGCGCGTCCCGGCCACCCATACACGCAGGATGCCCATGGCTTCACCGCAAGGGAGAGCGCCGACGACCGTGCCGGCGGACTTGACGAGTTTCGTGGGCCGGCGGCACGACGTCACCGCGGTCCGGCAACTCATCGCCGCGGCGCGGTTGGTCACGCTCACCGGCATCGGCGGCGTCGGCAAGACCCGGCTGGCCTACCGTGTCGCGGCTGACGTGCGGCGTGCGTTCCCGGACGGTGTGTGCCTGGTCGAACTGGCGGCTCTCGAGGATCCGGCGTTGCTGCCGCACGCGGTGCTGGGCGCCCTGGCCGTCCGGGAGCAGTCCGCGCGCGAACCGGTCGAGGCGCTGTGCGATCAGCTGCGGACCTCGCGGATGCTGCTGGTCTTCGACAACTGCGAGCATCTGGTGGCGGCTGTCGGCGACCTCGCGGACGCGGTGCTGCGCGCGGCGCCCGAGATCCGGATTCTGGCCACCAGCAGGCACTCCTTGAAGATTGCGGGCGAGCATGTCTTTTCGGTGCCGCCGTTGCCGGTGCCGGACCCGGAGGAGCCGAGCACGCCGGGCGCGGCGACGCACTATCCGGCCGTCGCGCTGCTGACCGAGCGCGCGGCGGCCGCAGTGCCCGGTTTCGCCCTTACCGCGGAGAACGAGGCGGCGGTCGTGCGGCTGTGCCACCGGCTCGACGGCATTCCGCTGGCGATTGAGCTGGCCGCGGCGCGGCTGCGGGTGCTGTCCATCGACGATCTCGTGAGCCGGCTCGACGACCGCTTCGCGATGCTGCGCGAGGGCAACCGGAACGTGCCGGAGCGGCATCGGACGCTGCAGGCGCTCGTCGACTGGAGCTACGAGCTGTGCACCCCGGCTGAGCGCCTGTTGTGGGCCCGTGCGTCGGTGTTCGCGGGCGGATTCGACACCGAGGCGCTGGAAGAGGTCTGCGCGGACCTGGGTCTGCCCCGGGAGGCCGTCCTCGACACGGTCGCCGGTTTGCTGGACAAATCGATCTTCACTCGCGACTTGCACGCGCGACACGCTCGGTTCGGGATGCTCGACACGGTCCGGGCGTATGGGCAGTCCCGGCTCGCGGAGGCCGACGAGCGGACGCATCTGGAGCGGCGGCATCGCGACTGGTGCCTGAAACTCTTCGAAGCGGCGGGCGAGAAATGGGTCGGCCCGCGGCAGCAGGAGTGGACGGACCGGGTGCTGGCAGAACACGCCAATCTTCGCCGGGCGCTGGAGTTCTCCTTTTCCGTGCCGGGGGAAGCGCGAACCGGCCTGCGCTTGGCGGCGATGCCCTGGTTCTGGGGAGCCATCACGTCGGTGTCCGAGGGAAGGCTCTGGCTGGAGCGCGGGCTGGCCTTGGACGAGGAGCCGAGTCACGAACGAGCCTGGGCCCTGGCGACCGCTGCCTACGTCGGCGCCTTTCTCGGCGACCAGGACGCGCTCACTGCCGCGCCGGAGCAGGCTCGTGACCTCGCCCGGCAGCTCGGCGACACGGCGGCGCTCGCGTACGCCACGCACGTCATGGGGATGCGGCTCGTGGTGTCCGACGATCCCGCCGGAGCGGTGCCGGTGCTGACCGAGGCGCTGGCGCTGTACGAGCGCGCCTGCGTGAACTCCCAGTACCCGGACAGTTTGAGGGTCGAGCTGGGAGCGGCGCATTTGCGCGCGGGCGAGGTCGGCCGCGCGGCCGACCTGTTCGCCGAACTGTTCGAGCACTGCAAAGCCAACGGGGACCAGTGGAATCTCTCGTACGCGTTGTGGGGGAGGGGTTTCGCGGAACTGCTCCAAGGCGACGTCGCCCGCGCCGAATCGGACTTGCGGGCCGCGCTGCGGATCAAGTGGACGTTCCACGACACACTGGGCATGGCCTTCGCGATGGAGCAGTTGGCGTGTGCGACCGCGGCGAAGGGGGACAGTCAGCGCGCGGCGATGCTCTTCGGCGGTGCGGAAAAGCTGTGGCAGGCCATCGGAGCCCCACAGCCCGGCGCTGGCGCCCGCCAGTTCGGTCCGCAGCGGGAGAAGTACGAATCCGCGGCGCGGAAGGATCTCGGGGACGAGCGGTTCGAAACCGCGTTCGTCCGCGGGGCTGGGCAGCCGCGGGCGGAGATCGTGGCGCTGGCGTTGCTCGACGCTTCGCCGGACAGCGGTCCGGAGCCGGTTCCGGCGGACGTATCAGTGCTGACCCGGCGACAGCGCGAGGTCGCGGAACTCGTCGCCGAGGGGTTGTCGAACAAGGAGATCGCCAAGAAGCTGGTGATCTCCTTGCGGACCGCGGAAGGGCATGTGGAGAGCATTCTCGCGAAACTGGGTTTTTCGACCCGGACCCAGATCGCGAACTGGATGGTGCGGCCCTCGCGGTGACGCGCGGGCCGCGGTGCCGGGCACCGTCAGATCTCCTCGGAGACGACCTCGACGACCGGCCCGGCGGGGCGGTTTTCGACGAACAGGGACAGCTCGCCGAAATATGCGTCCGGGTCCACCGCGCCCTCCGGCCCGTGCACGCCGGGTTTGTCGACCACGCCGCGCGCCATCAACAGCGTCGCGACGGCGAGCGGGTACCCGGTCATCTCTCCCATGTTCGCGTTGGGCAGCACGATGGGCTGAGCACCGACCCGGATTCCCTTGCCGTCCTTGGTTCCTTCGGCGACCGCGAAGAGGTTCGGCAGCGTCGGGGACGGGCCCGCGACGGCACCCCCGGTGTTCGGTTCGCGCAGGATCTGCCTGGCCGCGCCGGCAACATCCAGTTCGCCGGCCCGAACGCGCTCGGCGACGCGGACCATGCCGTCCATCAACCCGCGGCGGGCCACCATGAGGTTGAGCGAGTCGCGCACCTCGGGGCGGACGCGCGGGAGAGTGAGCGGCTCGGGATGCCCGCAGACCCAGACGGAGCCTGCTTCGCGGCCGGGGTAGGCGAGAGTCGTCTCCTCGAGTGCGTAGGCGTCGACGAGCCCGCCGTCGCGCCAGGTCTTGATCGGCTCGGTGCAGTTGTGGACCCAGTGCTCCAAGGCGGCATTCGGTTTCGGGTCGGGATCCTCGGCGGTCGGGTACGGCAGCGCTCCGGCGCGCCACGCGGTGTAGACCCGGTCGACGGTGTCGCACTGGTTCATCGCCAGCAGTGCGAGGAGGTTGCTTGTGCCGGGGCTCGCGCCCATCCCGATCACCGCGGTGACCCCGGCGGCGCGGGCTGCGTCGTCGAGGCCGAGCATTTCGAGCGTCGGTTCCCAGTCGTCGCAGATGTCGAGGTAATTCGTCCTGGTCGCGATCGCCGCGGTGAGCACCTCGCGTCCGAAGCGGTAAAACGGCCCGGCTGTGTTGAGGACGATGTCGACCGGCGTCAGCGCGTCGTGGAGGGCGTCGGCATCAGAGATGTCGAGGTCCAGCGGCTGGGCTTTCGGGCCGAGTTCGGCGGCGAGCCGGGTGGCGCGGTTCTGGTCGCGGTCGGCGACCAGGACCGATTCCACCTCGTCGGCCTTGGCGAGGGCGCGGCAGGCGTAGGCGCCCATCTCGCCTGCACCGCCGGTCACGAGGATCCGCTTGCGCCCGCGGCGGTTCGTGGAGGAATTCGTCATGCGGCCATGGTCGGGCGCGCGACAGGCCCGGGGAGCCGGCGCAGGCGTTCTACGCCCGCTCGGGGGATTCGGGCCGCAGGTCCGCGGGATCGCCTGCGCAGCGGTGGACCGCGGACTTGCCCGGCCCCTCGGGGGCTGCCGGATATCGCCGGTTCTGCCCTGTGCCGCGAGCTTTGCGCCGGAAGGTGTGACCGGCGGCATCCCCCATCCGGTCACATCGCGAGTCCGGCGGCAGATCCGGTGCGGGGGCGCTTCTACCTTGTCCGCCACCCAGCGAGCCACTCGAAAGATCGGGATCAACGATGACCCACATGCAAGAGCCGGCGAGCCTGTCCGTCGCCGAAGACGTCGGGGCGCGGTCCGCGCCCCATCGCGCCGCGCTGATCGGGATCGCCGCGGTGCTTGCGACCGTGACCAACGCGGTGGCCTTCATGCTTCCCCCGCTGCTGCCGCTCATCACGATCAGCTACGCGCACAACTCGGTGACCGCCGCGACGTGGGTGTTCACCGCGCTCACCCTGGGCGGCGGCGCCGGGTTCGTCCTGATCCCGAGGATGACCGACGTGCTCAGCGATCGCACCGTTTCGCTGCTGTCCGGCGGATTCCTCACCGGCGGCGCACTGATCGCGGCGGTGGCCGACAACTATGTCGCCCTCGTCGCGGGCTCGGCGCTGATGGGCTTCGGCGGCGCGGCGCAGCTGGTGCCGCTGAGCTTCCTGCGCCGGCACCTGGGCGGCAACGCCGTGTCGACGGCGGTCACCGTGCTGATCATGGCCACCGGCACCGGTGTCGTGCTCGGAATGGTCGGCGGGGGTGTCTCGCTGAAGCTATGGCCGGTGCCGGATCGGCTGACCCTCGATCCGACGACGATGGCCCCGGTCATCCCGCACCAGTCGATCGCGCCGTTCTTCTATGTGCTGGCGGGGCTTTTCGTGCTCACGACAGTCGGCCTACTGGCGATCGTGCCGAACTCGCCGCCGGAGTCCCGCGGGCGGATCGGCATCTTCGGGACCGTGTGGCTGATCGGCTGGGTCGCTGTCATCCTCCTCGGCTTCAGCGCACCCGCCGACACCGCGATCGGCAAGCACGCCGACCTGGTTCTGCTGCTCGGCCTCGTGCTGGCGGTCGGCTGGGTCTTCGCCGAGCGCAAGTCCTCGAAGCCAACCTTCGACTTGGCTTTGCTGCGCAAGCCTTTCGTCGTCACGGCGTGCTTGTCGGCCGGCTTGTTCGGCTGTGTCGATGCCGCGTTCCTGGTGCTCGTCAACTACTACCTGCAGAACCCGAACGACCCGGCGATGCTGCACGGCAATCTCCCCAACCCGTTCCCGGTCGGCGGCGTGAGCCTGCCCGCGGGCGCCGGGTGGCCGGATCACGTCGCACAGTACGGCCTGAACTTCAGCCCGCTCGCGACCAGCCTCGTGATGCTGCCGTTCGCGCTGACGATGTTCCTGTCCGGCAAGGCTTCGGAGCGATTCGTCGCACGCGGACGGCCCGGAGTGGTGCTGGTCGCCGGAGCGGTGATCTGCGCGGTGGGCCTGGTTTTCCTTGCCGTCGCGCATGATCAGGTATGGGAATACGTCGTCGGTTCGGGCATCGTCGGCCTGGGCAGCCGGGCAGGCTACAGCGGCGCGTTCGCCGTGCCGCAGTTCGTCGTGCCCGAGGAGCGCGCCGGCATGGCGGCGGGCATGCCGGGCACCGTCATGGCGATCGGGTTCGCGGTCGGCGCGGCGGTGATCACCGTGGTGCAGAACGCGTCGGGCTTCGTCTACCAGTCCGTCGACGCGGCAGTGCTGACCGAACTCGGGACCAAGGCCGCGAGCGGTTCTCCGGCGGCGGTGAAGGCGTACACGGATTATGCGAGCCAGGTGAACCTGAGTACTTCGGACCTGCTGCTGGACGGCACGCATTTCCCGCTCGGGGACGTGTACACCTACGGGTATTGGATCACGCTGGTCTTCCCGGTGCTCGTCATCGTGGCGACGCTGGTGTCCCGGTTGCGGCACCCGCACGGCTTCAGCCTGCTGGTGGGCGCCAGCGACTGACCAGTCCGCCTCGCCACAGCGGAAAGCCCCGGCCGATCGCGGCCGGGGCTTTCCGCTGTGCTCAGGAGATCGGTCCTTCGCGGACGATCAGCAGGTCGTCGACCGAGTCCACGGCCGGTTCGACGAACTCCAGGAACACGGAGAAGAAGTCCCGAGGCTCGATGACGCCTTCCGGTGCGTGCACGCCCGGCTTGGCGATGCGGCCCTGGCGGAGCAGTTCGAGCCCGACGGCCAGTGCCGCGCCGGTGCCGCCGCCCATCTTGCCCGGCGGCATGGACGCGGGCTCGATCGAGACCGCCAGGGGTTCGCCGTCGCGTTCTCCCCGTGCCAGCGCCCACACCTGGTGAAGCGGGTCGCGGGTTCGCGGCGTGCCTTCGGGCGGGCCGGGCATGTCTTCGAGCCGGCTGGCGCCCTCGGCGAGCGTCACCCGGCCCGCGTCGTAGTCCGCCGCGACGGAGCGGGCGTGGTCGAAGACCCAGGCCGGACCGGACGTGAGGTTGGTCGAGTTCACGACCGTGGGGAAGCAGCGAGGCAGCGTGATCGCCTCCGGGTGCCCGACTGTGTAGGCCTGAACCTGGCCTTTGCCCGGGTAAAGCAGCTCGACGGGAGCAATGGGCTCGATGTCTTTCTCGGCGCCGTCGCGGTAGGCGCGGATCGAGCCGCTGATCTGGATCAGCCAGTGCTCGACCGCCGCGCCGGCTCCTCCCGCCGACGGGTAGGCGGGCTCGTCTTCGAGCACGGCGCCGCGCATCGACCAGCCGGTGAAGATCTCGGTGACCTTGTCGAGCCGGCGGGCGGCCGCGACCGCGGCGAGATTGGAGATGCCGGGGCTGCCGCCGATGCCCTTCACGACGCGCAGGCCCTTCTCCCGGGCCGACGCGTCGAATTCGAATGCCTCGACGGTGGATTCCCAGTCGTCGTCGATGTCGAGGTAGTCGCAGCCGGATTCGCCGGCGGCTTCGAGGATCGGCCGGGCGAACTTCGAGAACGGGCCCATGGTGTTGAGCACGACGTCGCAGTCCCCGAACGCCTCGCGCAGCGCAGCCGGGTCGGTGGCGTCCAATCGCACCGCCGCGCACGGCCCGCCGACTTCGTCAGCCAGTTGCTGGGCACGGGCGAGGTCGATGTCTGCGATCAGGAGGTTGCGGGCGGAGCCGAGCTTGGCGATGCCGCGCACGGCCCAGCGGCCCATCGCGCCAGCTCCGCCGACGATGATCACGGTGCCAAGAGGCGGGTTCTGGTCAGCCACGGGTGCTCCTTCGGATCTTGTTGTGGTTCAACAGCTGGTCGGTTCGGTCGAGCGTGCGGTCGGCCAGCCAGCCCAGGCGGAGCGTCACCGGGTTCACGACGCCGGGAGCGAACCGGGGCGACTCGCGCCAGACAGCGGCGAGGTCGTCGTGCGTGCCTTTGTCGCAGAGCCTGTCGGCGAGCAGGGTGCCGAGGTACGGCGCTTGGGGAAGCCCGTGGCCGTTGCAGGCCAGCGAGAAGTGCACCCGGGGGCTGGCCTGTCCCGCGACGGCCATGTTGGAGGGGGTGAGCCCGATCCAGCCGCCCCAGGCGCGCGCCGGTGCGAGGTCGGCCAAGGTGGGGAAGCGTTCCCGGAAGCCGCGCATCAGGTCGTCGACGACCGCCTGGGCGGGCATCCGGTCGGCGCGCGCCCGGCGCGCGGTCTGCAGGCTGCGGGTGGTGAAGACGATCGTGCCGCGGTTGGTGGTCCGGAAACTCTGCATCACGAAGTGGTTCGTCGTCATGGGGACGCGGCTCGTCCAGCCCGCTTCGTCGAGTTGTGCGGCGGAGACCGGTTCGGTCTCGACGGCGGTCACGTACACCGGCGTGCTGAGGTTCCTCGGCGTGATCGGCAACTGGTTGGCGAACGCGTTGACGGTCAGGATCGCTTGGCCGGCACGGATTCTTCCACCGGGAAGGTCGATCCGGACGGCATCGCCGGTGTCGGCGATGCCGGTGACCGGGCTCTGCTCGAAGACGCGGACGTTCGAAGCACGAACCGCCTCGCGGACTCCGAGAGCGAGCTGCCCCGGGTTGAGCGTGCCGCCGACTTTGACGTGCATTCCGCCCGGAAACGCCGGGGGGATGCCCAGCTGCTGAGCGTCGCCCACGACGGATCGGCGGCCCGGCTTGGCGTGCGCCGCCATCTTGCGGAACGCGGCGACGGTCGGGGCGGCCGCGATGTTGCCGGTCGGGCGGTAGCCGCACTCGATCCCGCGGCCGTCGATCAGTTCCTCGGTGAAACTCACGGCATTGGTGGCGAACCGGTACAGACCTCGAACGCGGTCGCGGTAGAAGGTCTTCAGGATCCGGGGGTCGCTGCCCAGCGTCGGCGTGATGTACCCGGCGTTGCGCGCGCTGGCTCCCCAGCCGCACAGGTCGGCCTCGACCAGCACGACGTCCCGGCCGAGTTCGGCGAGCCGGAGCGCGGCGGCCATCCCGCCGAGCCCGCCGCCGATGACCGCGACGTCGCATGTCGTCTCGCCGGACAGAGCCGGCTCGAGCGTCTCCGGCCGGTCGACCCAGCCGGTGCCCGAGAGATAGGTGACGGACGCTCCGCCCGCGTTGTCCATTGTGGTCACTCGATTCGCTCGTCTCTGCGCGGATTGGTCAACTGTCGAGGGTTTCGGTGACGACCTCGTACACCTCGGCGCCGGGCACCGGCGGTTCGGGCGCGAACTTCGCCAGCTCGGCGAAGAAGACCTTCGGATCGATCGCGCCCTCGGGGCCGTGCACGCCCGGCTTGGCGACCTGGCCGCGCGCCGACATCAGTGCCGCGACGGCCAGCGGGATGCCGGTCATCTCGCCCATGTTCCCTTCCGGCTGCACCAGCGCCTGCGCGCCGACCCGGACCGGGGAACCGTGTTTGACGCCCTCCGCCACCGCGAAGATGTTGCTGGGCAGGTTCGGCGACGGACCCGCGGCCTTGCCGCTGAGGTTCGGCTGGCGCAGCAGTTCGTCGGAGGCCTGCCGGACATTCAGCTCGCCCGCACGGACGCGCTCGGCGATCCGGCTGATCCCGTCCATGAGGCCCCGGCGCGCGCTCATCACGTTCAGGGACTCCCGCACCTCGGGCCGGGCCCTGGGCAGGGTCAGCGGTTCGGGGTGGCCGCACACCCAGACCTGGTCTTCGCCGCGTCCCGGGTACGCGAGCGTCCGCTCCTCGAGTGCGTGCGCGTCCACGAGGCTGTTGTCGCGCCAGATCTTGATCGGCTCGGTGCAGTTGTGCACCCAGTGCTCGATGGCCGCGGTCGCCTCGGGGAACTCTTCTCCTTCGCCGGGTCGCGGGAAGTGCGCGGCGGAAGCGCGCCACGACGTGTAGACGCGGTCGACGGTGTCGCACTCGTCCATCGCCAGCACCGCGAGCAGGTTGCTGGTGCCCGGACTGGCGCCCATCCCGATCACCGCGGTGACGCCGGCCGCGCGGGCGGCGCCGTCCAGTTCGAGCATCTCCAGGGTGGGTTCCCAGTCGTCGCAGATGTCGAGGTAGTCGGTGCCGGCGGCGATGGCGCTGCTGAGCACCTCGCGGCCGAACCGGTAGAACGGGCCGGCGCAGTTGAGCACGAGGTCGACGCCGGAGAGCGCAACAGCCAGTGCATCGGAGTCCGAGATGTCGAGTGCGAGGGCCCTCGCCTTCGACCCGAGCTTGGCCGCGAGCCGGGCGGCCTTCTCCTCGTCCCGGTCTGCGATGACGAGGCTCTCGATCTCGGCGGCGCCGGCGAGTACGCCGCACGCGTACGCGCCCATCTCGCCGGCGCCGCCGGTCACCAGAACGTGCTTGGCGCCGCGCGCGGAAACTGTCGAAGTCATGGCCGCATCGTGGCGGGGAAGCGGGCAAGAGGGCAGCCGTGGCGGAGGCAGTCTGCCCGCCTGGGGGAGCAGCGGCGGACGGCGCGCGAGCGGACTTTCCTTGTCCGGCAGGTCGTTCCGCCGCTGCCGTCCCGGCTAGAAGGTCACCACGCCGCGGATCAGCTCGCCGGCGAGGAGGTCGTCGTAGCCTTGGTTGACCTCTTCGAGGCGGTATTCCCGGGTGACCAGCTCGTCCAGTTTGAGCTTGCCGGTCTGGTAAAGGCCGAGCAGCCGCGGGACGTCGCTTTGCGGGTTGAACTGGCCGAAAATGCAGCCCTTGACCGTCTTCTGGAACATCGCGAGCTGGGCGGCCGGGAGCTGGACGCTCGGGTCGTCCCACGGGCCCATGGCGGTGATCGCGATAGTGCCGGCTTTGCCGACGACGGTGAACGCGGCGGTGACGACCTCCGGGTTCACGTCGCCGACGATCACCATCGCCGATTCGGCGCCCTGGCCGTGGGTCATCTCCCACACCGACTCCAGTGCCTGGTCCGCGTCCGCGAACGCGTGGGTGGCGCCCAGCTTCAGCGCGGTTTCGCGCTTGAACTCGACCGGATCCACGACTACGACGTACTTCGCGCCGGCCGCGGCCGCGCCTTGGACCGCGTTCATGCCGACGCCGCCCGCGCCGTAGATCACCGTCGTGTCGCCCGGGCGGACGCCGGCCACGTTGACCGCGGTGCCCCAGCCGGTCGGTACACCGCAGGAGGTGAGCACCGCGCGATCGAGCGGGAGAGACCCGTCGATCTTGATGACCGAGTGCTGAGAAAGCGTGCCGTACTGGGAAAAGCTGCCGACCGAGCACATGCCGCCGGCGTCCTCGCCGTTCAGCTTGAACCGGAAGGTGCCGTCCGGGAGCTGCCCGTCGAGCAGGTTCTCGCCGAGGTCGCACAGGTTCTGCTTGCCGCTGCGGCACCAGCGGCATTCGCCGCAGCTCGGGATGAAGCTCGCCAGCACGTGGTCGCCCGGCTTGACTTTGGTGACGCCCGCGCCGACCTCCTCGACGACGCCCGCGCCTTCGTGGCCGCCGACGATCGGCAGCCGGGACGGGAAATCGCCCTTGAGCAAATGCAGATCGGAATGGCACAGGCCCGCGGCGACATAGCGGACGAGGACCTCGCCCTCCTTCGGGCCCTCCAGGTCGAGTTCGACGATCTCGAATGGCTTGCCGACCTCGGTCAGCACCGCGGCAGTGGTTTTCATTGCGCTTCCTCGGATTGGCTCGTTCGTTCGGGACGGCGAATCTAGGCCGGGCGTGCCCGTTCTCCGCCCCCGTCGTGCGGGGAATGCCCGGACGGGGGAGCCGGGGCGCGCGCCAGCGCCGCGGAAGCCGGAAGCGGGCCTGCCCCGGCGAGGCAGGCCCGCTTCGTTGGGGGCCGGCGCCGGATCAGGAACTGACGCGGGCGATCTTCGTCGAGGCGAAGAACCCGAGATTGCCCAGACCGGCTTTTTCGGCTTCGGCGAGGTTCTCCACGGCCGCGGCGAGCAGCCGGGCCTTGTGGCCCGCCGACTGCATGGCGCCGACCGTGGCGCGACATCCTTCGGCGTAGACGCTGAGCGTGGCGGTCTCGGTCTCGTGCTGACCGCTCGCGATGGCTGCCACCGCCTCCTTGCCCGTAGTGGCCAGGGTCTGGAACGCCAGCTCGCTGATCGCGTTCAGCGTCTCCGGGTCGACGCCCTGGTCAAGCGCATAGGTGGAGGCTTCGACGTATGCGCTGAGCGCTGCCGAATAGAACCCGCCGATGATCGCGGCGTCGAGAACGCTCGCCGCCTTCACGTTGTCCGAGACGAACATGGAGTACGGCCCGGGTGCGGTCAGGGTTTGCTCGTGCTCGGCCCATGCCTCGGCCGAGCCCGAATAGAGGACCATGCCCTCGTCGGTGCCGACCTGCTGCGGGTAGCAGAGCACCGCGCCGTCGAGGTAGCGAACGCCGCGGGCCTCGGCCCACGCCTTGAGCTCCTCGGCGTCGGCGGGAGTGCCGGTGCCGACGTTGACCAGAGTGGTCCCGGTCCAGTCGGGGACAGCTGCGATGGCTTCGCGAGTGGTCGCGTAGGTGGAGGTGACAGCCACTACGAGTTTCGAGGACCGGACGATTTCGCCGATGTCCGCCACGGCGCGCACGCCGTCGGCTTCGAGCGCTTGGGCCTTGGCCGGGGTGCGGTTCCAGGCGGCGGTCCGGTGGCCCTTGGCGGCGAAGTTGCGGGCGAGGGCGGATCCCAGCAGCCCGCAGCCGAGGACCGCCACGTCGTAGGTCTTCGTCGTTGAAGAGGTGTCAGTCATGGATTCTCCGCGTTCTTTCGATTGAGTCGGGCGGGTCAGGCCTTGCGGGGACCGAGGCGTACCGGGAGCGATTGGCGCTGGTTGGCGAAGAACGACGCGGTGAACGGCGCGTCTCCGGCGATTTCCATTTCGGGGTAGCGTTTGAGGGTTTCCCCGATCATCACCCGCAGCTCCAGACGGGCGAGTGCGTTGCCGAGGCAGAAATGCCGGCCGCCCGCTCCGAAGGCCAGGTGTTCCGGGTTCCGGGTCACGTCGAAGCGATCCGGGTCCTCGTAACGGTCTTCGTCGCGGTTCGCCGACGGGTACCACATGACGACCGAGTCGCCTTCCTTGATCTGCGCGCCGCCGAGTTCCACGTCCTTGGTCGCGGTGCGGCGCATCAGCGCGAACGCCGGGAACATCCGCAGTGCCTCCTCGACCACGTTCGGCACCAGCGACGGGTCGGCGAGCACTTTCCGGCGTTCGTCCGGGTTTTCCATCAGCGCGATCATCGCGCTGGTGTAGGTCGCCATCGTGCTGTCGTTGCCCGCGGCGAACAGCAGCAGCATGCCCGCGATGATCTCGTCGTCGGTGAGCTTGTCCCCTTCGACCTCGGCGTCGACCAGGATGCTGATGAGGTCGTCGCCCGGGTTGGCCTTGCGGTCCTCGACCAGCGCCACGCACTGCCCGATCAGGTCGGGAATGAAGACGGTCAGCCACTCCTCGAGCCCGCCGGGATTGAAATGCGGGTCCTCGAGGGCGATGTAGCGGCTGATGTTGTGGATCCAGCGGGCGTCGTCTTCCTCGGGGATGCCCATGAACCCGTGGATGACGCGGGCGACGATCGGCTTCGAGACGTCGTTGACCAGGTCGCAGGAATCCTTCCCGTCGAGGCGGTCGAGGACGTTCTTGACCGCCTCGACGACCCGGTCCTCCTCCGCCGCGATGCGGTCGCGGGTGAAGCCCTCGAGGAACAGCTGCTTGAGCCGGTCGTGCCGCGGCGGGTCGAGGTTGATCATGTCCGTCTTGGCCAGTTCGACCAGGTCCTCGGGCATGCCGTGCCAGGTCAGGTCGACCGCTCCCTCGCGGTGGGAGGAGAACGTCTTCCAGTCGCGGCTGACGCGTGCGACGTCCTCGGCTTTCGTGATCGACCAGAAACCGGCCGCCTCGGGCATCCCGGCGATGCCGGACGAGTGGTGCACCGGGCATTTGCCGCGCATTTCGGCGAAAACCTCGTGCGGCGGGCCGGCGGCCCACAGCTGCGGGTCGGCGACTGTGAAGCCGGGGTCGTCGAGTGTGCTCATCGTTCCTCCGCAGTGACGTAGCCAACGCTGATGCGCGCGAACGTAGAGCCGGGGACCCGGCGCCAGCGGGGACCGGCGAGGTCTCGGCCCGGTTGGGGGAGGCCCCGTCAGGCCGTTTCGCCGTCCCACGCCGTCGCGGTGATGCCGCGGGCGCGGACTTGGTCCTTGTTCACGCGCTGGGTCGGCGTCTTCGGCAGCTCGTCCACGATCTCGATGAAGCGCGGGACGGCGTGTTTGGGAAGGTCCGCGGCGAGGAAGTCGCGCAGCGTCGCCGGCTCGCATCGCCGGCCTTCCTGCTCGACGACCAGGAGGGCGACGTCCTCCTCCCCGAGGTCCGAGGGCACCCCGATCGCCGCTGCTTCGCGCACGTCCTCGTGCTTGTTGGCGGCGCACTCGACCTCCCAGGCCGACACGTTTTCGCCGCGCCGGCGGATGGAGTCCTTGAGCCGTCCGATGTAATAGAGGAAGCCGTCCTCGTCCGCGCGCATCCGGTCGCCGGTGTGGAACCACAGATTCCGCCAGGCGGCGACCGTCGCCTCCGGTTTGTTCCAGTAACCCGCCATGACGGTGTGCGGTTCCCTCGGCCGCAGGATCAGCTCGCCGATCTCGCCGGGCGGCACGGGCCGGTCCTGATCGTCGACAAGCCGGACCTCCAGCTCGGGCGTCGGCAGCCCCACCGAGCCGACGCGGTGGTGCTCCGCCGTGTTCTGGGTGATGCACAGCGCCTCGGTCATGCCGTACATCTCGACCAGCCGGACGCCGAACCGTTCTTCGAACGCGTTCTGGAGCGCCGCGGGGGCTCCGCCGCCGGTCCCGATGACGGCGGGGTGGTCGCGGTCGGCGTCGCTGGGCTCGGCGGAGTAGAGCATCGACAGCATCGTGCCGAGGTAGGCGAAGTACGACGCGTCGGCGGCGCGCACCTCGTCCCAGAATCGGCTCACGCTGAACCGCTTGCCGAGAGCCAGCCGTCCGCCGGTGAGCAGGGCCGCGAGGACGTACGACCGCGCGTCGGAGTGGAACAGCGGCTCCGGCGTGTACGCCGTCTGCCCCGCCCGCATGCCGAGGCCTTCCGCGCCGCGGCGCGCCCAGGTGATCTGGTACGCGTGCGGAAGCAGCACGCCTTTGGACGGGCCCGTCGTGCCGGACGTGTAGATCATCGTCGCGATGTCGCTTTCCAGCGGCGGCACGACCGTGCCGTCGCGGCCCAGCTCCCGAAGGTCGTCGAAGGTCAGGTGCCGGGTGCCGGGCCCGAACGGCAGCTCGCCGGCGTCGGGGTCGATCAGGACCGCGAACTCCGGGGGCTCCGGGGCCACCGTGGCGACCGCGCGCAGATAGGCGGGAAGCCCGATGACCACCCGCGGGGCGCAGTCGCGGACGAGATACTCCAGGAACGCGCCGCGCGCTTCCGGGTTGACCGGCACGTCGATCATCCCGGCACAGTCGACCCCGAGCCAGGCGACCACTGTCTCGAGCCGGTTGTCCGACACGATCAAGCCGCGGTCGCCTCGGTCGAGACCGAGCGCGCGCAGACCGGCGGCGATCGCCGTGACCGACCCGAACAGATCCGCTCGCGAGCACTCCTCGCCGTCGATCAGCAGAACCGGAGCGTCCGGGGCCTGCTCGGCCTGCTCCTTCAGCACGGCGAAAACGGTGGCTTCACCCACAGCGGAATTCCTTCCCAGCGAAATCTCTCAGCATTGTGCGGCGCATCGGCCCGGATGGCAGCAAACCGCGCAGATCGCACGCGAGGACGCGCTGGTTCCCAAGCGGTGCCCGGCTGGGGGAGCACCGGGTCATCCCCCAGCCGGGCGCAGTGTCGCCGGGTCTGCCCCTCGCCGCTGGCGCCGCCAGCACGATCTCCCGGTGCAGAGGGACAAAAGCGTGCGTGAACAGCAGTGTGAAGTTGTTGTCATCGGTGCCGGGGCAGCCGGTCTGGTAGCCGGATCGACGCTGGCGGAATCGGCGGATGTCGTCGTGCTCGAATCCGCGAAGCGGCCCGGCGGCCGCGTGGAATCCGTCCGGCACGGGGACTACTGGCTCAACATCGGGACCCAGTTCACCGAAGGCGCCGGGCCGTTGTTCGAGGTGATGGACCGCTACCGGATCGAGCGGGGCTCGCTCGCCGGACGGAAGGCGGCGCTGTATCTCAAAGGCCGCATGGTGACGACGGACAACCCGCCGCTGCTGCTCCTTCGCTCTCGGATGCCGTTGGCCGCCAAGATGGAGCTGGCGCGGGTCGGCTTGCGCATCAAGTATGCCTACGCCCGGCTCTTCGGGAAGAACGCCGAGGCCGCCCGTGCGATGCGGGCCCGCCTCGAAGCGCGAACCGGGGCGGAGGCCCTGATGGCGGGCGTCCGATCGCGCGAGATGACCGCGCTCTTCAGCGCGTGGTCCGGTCAGTGGATCGGTTGCGAGCCGGAGGAAACCGCGGCGACCCAGCTCGCGATCTCCATCGGAACAGCGTTGGAGAAGGCGGCGAAAGTGCCGAACTTCGCACTGCCCGTCGGCGGGAATCAGACCTTCACCGACGCGCTCGCGGAAGACCTCGGCGACCGGCTGCGGCTCGGGTCCGAGGTACGGAAACTCACCTGGACGGACAGCAGCGTGACTGTCGAGTACGCCGACGAGGACGGCGCTGTGCGGTTGACGGCGAAACGCGCGATCGTGGCGACTCCGGCCGACTGCGCCCTCGCGGTCATGCCCGACCTGCCGGACGCGTACCGCACGGCGTTGGCCGACATCGAGTACGGCCGGTATGTCCTCGCCGGCGTCTTCACCAAGGAACAGGGTTCGCAGCGATGGGACGACTACTACGGCATTTCGACGCCGGAGCTGTCTTTCCAGATGGTGTTCAACCACGCGGCTCCGCAGCGCGTCGAAGGTCCGCGAAAGCCGGGGGGTGCGCTGGTTCTGCTGTCCGGAGGTGCCGCCGCCGATGAGCTGTCCCGGCTCTCCGACGAGGAAATCGAGGACCTGTTCCTCCGCGACCTGATCCGGTTGTTCCCGGAACTCGACGGCGCGATCGACCGCGTGGTGGTCAAGCGGCAGCCGCGGGTGGTCTCCTACTGGAAGCCGGGCAAGCGGGACGCGTCGCAGAAAACTCTGCGTGTGCCGGTCGGTCCGATCTGGTTCGCGGGCGACTATCTCGGCGATCCTTCGCTGGCGGCCGCGGCGGCGTCGGGGCAGCGCGCGGCCCGGAAAACCTTGCAGAGCCTGGAATCGTGAAACAGGAAGACTGCCGCGGAACAGTGCCGCGGCAGTCTTCCTGCGGAAGGTCAGAGCCCCATGTCGTGGGCGATGATCAGCTTCATCACCTCGGACGTGCCGCCGTAGAGCCGGTTGACCCGGCTGTCCGCGTAAAGCCGGGCGATCGGGTACTCGTTGATGTAGCCATAGCCGCCGTGCAACTGCAGGCAGCGATCGATCACGCGATCGGCGACCTCCGTGCAGAACAGCTTGGCCGAAGCCGCCTCTGCCGGGCTCAGTTCGCCCGCGTCGAGCGCCTCCAGCGCGCGGTCGGTGACCGCTTCCGCCGCGTCGACCTCCGCCTTGCACGCGGCCAGCTCGAACTTCGTGTTCTGGAACGTCGCGACGGGTTTGCCGAAGACCTTCCGGTCCGCGGTGTAGGCCTGGGCGAGCGCGACAGCCGCCTTCGCCTGGGCGTACGCGCCGTGCGCGATTCCCCAGCGCTCCGAGGCGAGATTGTGCCCTAGGTAGGAGAATCCCTTGTCCTCCTCGCCCAGGAGGTCCTCAACGGGCACGCGGACGTCGGTGAACGCGAGTTCGGCGGTGTCGGAAGTGCGCAGCCCCAGCTTGTCCAGTTTGCGCCCGACTTGGTATCCCGGCAGCGAGGTGTCGACGGCGAACAGGGAGAGGCCGAACCGGCGGTCGTCCTCGCGGGGCGGGCTGGTGCGGGCGGCGACGATCACCCGGTCGGCGTTGACGCCGCCGGTGATGAACGTCTTGGCCCCGTTGAGGACGTAATGCGTGCCGTCGGCGGAGAGCTTGGCCGTGGTGCGGATGCCGGTCAGGTCGGAGCCGGTGCCGGGCTCGGTCATGGCGAGCGCCCACATCTGCTCGCCGGTGACGAACCCGGGGAGGTACCGCCGCAGCTGTTCGTCGGTGCCGAGCATCTTCAGGTACGGGAGGGCCAGCAGGACATGGCAGCTTGATCCGCCGAGCAGGACCCCGACCCGGGCGATCTCCTCGTATTCGATCGCGGTGAACTTGTGCGTCGTCAGGCCGGCGCCGCCGTACTCCTCCGGCACCGAGATGCCGAACAGGCCGAGTTCGCCGAGATCCCGGTACAGCTTGCGGGGGACTCCGCCGGCCGCGAACCATTCGTCGTAATGCGGGAGGACTTCCGCTTGCAGGAAGGATCTCAGCGTCTTGCGGAAGGACTCGTGGTCTTCGTCAAACACAGTGCGGTGCATGAAACCTCAGCTTGTTCGGGGGAGTGCGGCGCGTCCGGGAATCTAGGCAGCCGCCCCGGCTGCCTCGCGGCCGTCGCGCGTGCTCGTGCCCGGGTGGGGGATGAGCGAGCCGGTTCCGGGGGCGGGGGACACCCCCGGTCGGGCATTCTTTGCCCGCGCGGCGCGGGTGCCCGCCGGGAACGCTCCACACTTCCGGCCAGGTTCGCCGGAACGCAAGGAGAGCACATCATGGCGCTGACGCTCACGATCGACCTCGAAGGATGCACGGGCTGTGCTTGCTGCATGATGGAATGCCCGGATCTCTTCGACATCGACGACGAATCCGGCCAGGCCGTCCTTCTGGAGCCGCACCCGTCCGACGACCGCCTCGAAGAGGCCGAGCGCGCGGTGCGGTCGTGCCCCGAGGGCGTCATCACGTTGGGGAAGGGCTGACGGCGATGGACCGCATCGTCGTGGTCGGCGGCTCGGTGGCGGCGGTGAACGCCGTCGACGGGCTCCGGCGCGCGGGGCACGAGGGCGAGATCACGCTGGTGAGCGCCGAGAACGTGCTGCCCTACGACCGTCCTCCGCTGTCCAAGGACGCATTGCGGGAGGGACAGCAGCACGCGGCCCTGCTGATCAAAGAACCCGGCTGGTATCAGGAGAACGCCGTCGACGTCTCGCTCGGCGCGGCGGCCGTCGGGCTTGACGCTGGCGGGAAAACGGTGTTCCTCGAGGGCGGCCGGGAGCTGTCTTACGACGGCTTGGTCGTCGCCACCGGATCCCGGACCCGGCCGCTGCCGGTTCTCGCAGGGGTGCCGGGCGTCCACGAGGTGCGGTCGTTGTCGGATTCGCTGAGTCTGCACGAGCAGCTGGTCCCGGGCCGCCATCTGGTGGTGATCGGCGCGGGCTTCATCGGGCTGGAGGTCGCCGCCACCGCCCGGAAGATGGGGCTGGACGTCTCGGTCGTGGAGATCGCGCCGGTCCCGCTGACCCGGGTGCTCGGCGCGGAACTCGGCCGCTGGTTCCAGGACCACCACGTCGGGCACGGGGTGAACCTGTACTGCGGCACCGGAATCGAGCGGGTTGAGAGCACGCCGAACGGGAACCGCGTTCATCTGGCCGACGGCGCGGTGCTTGCGGCCGACCTCATCGTCGCGGGTGTCGGCGTCCAGCCGGCGACCGGCTGGCTCGACGGCAGCGGCGTCGAAGTCGCGAACGGCGTGGTCTGCGACGAGACGCTGAGGACGACAGCGCCGGACGTGGTGGCGGCTGGCGACCTCGTGCAATGGCCGAACCGGCTGTTCGGCGAGACGATGCGGGTCGAGCAGTGGCTGAACGCCGTCGAGCAGGGCGTGCACGCGGCCCGGACACTGCTCGGCGAGAGCGAGCCGTTCGCCCCGGTCCCGTACTTCTGGTCCGACCAGTTCGAGGCCAAGGTCAAGTTCGTGGGCCACGTCAGCGGCGACGACCAGGTGAAAATCACGAAGGCGGACGAGAAGTCGCTGGTGGCGATGTTCGGGCGCGGCGACCAGCTCCGCGGGGTGCTCTGCGTGAACGCGCCGCGTCAGCTGGCACTCGGAAAGCGGGCCATTCTGGACAGCGTGTCCTGGGCGGACGCGGTCGGCTCCTGACCGCGCTCGCGACTTCACCGGCATCGACGGACCTGGAGAAGCCAATGGCCGCGGACGGAATTCCGGAAAATCTGACCCTGGCCGAATTCGGCTTGTGGACGGCAGGTCCTCCGCACGGAATCTTCGCCGAACTCCGGGCGAAGCGCCCTGTCCACTGGTCACCGGGCATCCCGGTCCTGCCGGAGGAAGAGGGTTTCTGGTCGCTGACCAAGGCGGACGACATCGCCGCGGTGAGCCGCGACTGGAAGACGTTCTCCTCGGAGCGGCAGGGGATCGACATCACCAACCACCAGATCCCGCTGGAGTTCGCGCGCGCCGAGTTCATCGGCATGGACCCGCCGAAGCACGACCGGATCAAGCAGCTTTTCCTCAAGGGCTTCACCGCGGAGAAGATCGCCGAGCACGAGGAATGGATCCGGGCGATCGTCGTGTCCGTGCTCGACCGCCTCGACGGCGAGGAGACCTGCGACCTGGTGAGCGCGGTATCCCAGCCGATCGTGGCGCGGGTGATCCACGGGCTCCTCGGCATTCCGGAGTCCGAGGACGCCAAGTGGGCAGGCTGCATGAAGCGGTACATGGGGCGGGACGACCCGGACCTGAACCCCGGCGGGATCGACGCGTACGAATCCGACCGACGACCTGATCAGCATCCTCGTGCACGCCGAGATCGACGGCGAGACGCTCTCGGCCGAGGAGATCATGTACGGCACGTTGCTGCTGATCGGGGCAGGCAACGACAGCACGATGGCTACGTACGTGAGCGCTGTGAAGGCGCTGATCGAGAACCCGGGGGAACGCGAGAAAGTCCTCGACGACCCGTCGCTGGCGCCGAGTGTGGTCGAGGAGGCGCTGCGGATGTTCCCGGCGTTCTCGATGATGCGCCGCACCGCGACCAAAGACGTCGAGATCCGCGGCCAGCTGATCAAAGAAGACGACAAAGTCGTGATGTGGTATCCGTCGTCGAACCGCGACGAGGACCGTTACGAGGACCCGGATCGCTTCGACGTGACCCGGAACCCGGAGCACCAGGCGTTCGGGGCCGGCGGCAGGCATTTCTGCCTCGGCAACGCGTTGGCGCGTCTGGAACTGCGACTGATGCTCGAAGAGACGCTGAAACGCTATCCGGAGATGGAGATCGTCGGCGACGCGCCGCACGCCGAGTCGTTCTTCATCAATCAGGTCAAGGCATTGCCGGTCCGGCTCGGCCCGCGGGCCGGATGACCGAGCACAGCGCCGCCGTCGCCTCTCTCGACGAGGGCGACGGCGGCGCTGCTTCATATTTTGTTCGCGCGGATCGTCAGCCCGCGGTCCGGATGAGCTTGCGGTTGACGAACTCTTCCGCGCCGAGCCGGCCGAGTTCGCGCCCGAACCCGGACAGCTTCACGCCGCCGAACGGCAGGCCGGGTTCCTCGGCGCCGACGAGGTTGACGTAAACCATGCCGGCTTCGAGCTCGTCCGCGACCCGCTGCGCCTGGTTCGGATCGGTGCTGAACACGTAGGAGCCGAGCCCGAACGGAGTGTCGTTCGCGACGGCGATCGCTTCCTCCTCCGAGCGCACGCGGTACACATTCGCGAAGGGGCCGAAGAACTCCTCTTTGGCCGCCGCGTTCCCAGCGTCGATGTCGACCAGGACAGTGGGAGCGAAGAAAGCCCCGTCCCGCGTACCGCCCAACGCGACTCGCGCTCCACCGTCGACGGCGCGGCGCAGCTGCTCCTCGAGGCCCTCCGCGGCGCCGACCGAGGAGACGGGACCGAGGACGGTGTCCTCGGCGGTCGGTGATGCGGGTTCGAGCTGCGCCAGCGTCGCGGTCACCTTCGCGAGGAACGCGTCGTAGAGATCGTCCATGACGATCCAGCGCTTCGCGCCGTTGCACGCTTGGCCGGCGTTGTCGTAGAACCGGGCGCCCAGTGCGGATTCCACCGCGGTGTCGAGATCGTCGGTGCTCAGCAGGAGGAACGGGTCCGAGCCGCCGAGTTCGAGGACCGCCTTCTTGAGGTGCCGGCCCGCGGTCGCCGCGACGTGCGCGCCGGCCTTCTCCGAACCGGTCACCGACACTCCGGCGACCCGGGGGTCGGCGATGATCGAATCGATCTGAGCGTAGGTGGCGTAGACGTTCTCGTAGGCACCGGCCGGAAAACCGGCGTCCAGCAACAGCTGTTCGATCGCGGCCGCCGACTCCGGGCACTGGGACGCGTGCTTGAGCAGGATCGTGTTGCCTGCCATCAGGTTCGGCGCGGCGAAGCGGGCGACCTGGTAGTACGGGTAGTTCCACGGCATCACGCCGAGAAGAATGCCGACGGGCTGCCGTCGGATCACTGCGGTGCCTTCGCCCCACTGGAGCGGGACCGGTTCGTCGGCGAGGAATTCCGCGGCGTGCTCGGCGTAGTACTCGAAGATGGCGGCGGCGAAGTCGACTTCCAGGACGCCCTGGTTGGTCGGCTTGCCCATTTCCCGGCTGATGATGAGCGCCAGCTCGTCTCGGCGCTCGGCGAACAGTGCTGCCGCTTTGCCGAGCAGCGCCGCTCGGTCGGAGACCGACGACGAACGCTGCCACTGGCGGTAGGCGGAGTCGGCGCGGTCGAGCTTCGCGGCCAGCTCGCCGTCCGACAGCGCGGCGTACTCCTTGAGGGTCTCCCCGCTGGTGGGGTCGACAACGGCGTAGGTGCTCACGTCATCCTTCTTTCTCGATCGCCGGGCGCGTGGCGTCCACCCTGGGCGACCCGAAGCGCGGCTGGGCTTTCGTCTCTCAAGGAGTGCCTGGCCGGGGGATGCGCGGCCGGGGCCAGCAATCAGTTTCGAGGCGCTGCGCCGACCAGGCGCAGCGCCAGGCCGGCATACCGGTCCGCGATCTGTTCCGGGGTCCAGCGGCCGCCATCGCGGTACCAGCGCACGAGATCGATGCCGAGCGAGAGGATCGCGGCCGCGGTGAGGTCGACGTCGGGCACGTCGAACGCGCCCGCCTCGACGCCACGGGCGACGAGCCCGCGCATCTCTGCGTCGATCGCGTGCCGGATGCCGCGGATCTCGGTCAGGTGTTCGGGAGCGAGCGCGGCGAGTTCGTAGTTGACGATGCGCGCGCCGGTCGGGCTGCTCGCGTGGTGCAGGGCGAAATCGTGCATCGCCCGGCACAGCGCTTCGGCCGGATCGCCGGTAGCCGCGATCGCCGCCCGGACCAGGCGGAGCGTTGTTTCGTGTCCGTCCTTGGAGATCTGGTACAGCAGCTCTTCTTTCGATTTGTGGTGCACGTAGAGCACTGCCGGGCTCTTTCCGGCCGCGGCGGCGATGTCGCGCGTGGTGGTCCCGTGGAAACCCTTGTCCGCGAACGCTTTCATCGCCGCTTCGTGGAGGAGGGAACGAGTGTCTCGGGGGTGCTCTGGAGTGTCCGGCACGGGTGGTCCTCTCGTCGGGCCGCCGGGGCATCCCCCAGCCGGGTGCGACGTCGTGGATGTGCCGCGGGATGCGCGGCGGTGCGGCCTAGCTTGACATAAGCGAGCGCTTAGTCAAACCAGGAGAGCACATGCCCGAAGCAGTCATCGTCGCCACCGCCCGTTCCCCGATCGGCCGGGCGGGCAAGGGATCGCTCAAGGAGATCCGGCCCGACGACCTCGCCGCCCAGATGGTGCGGGCGGTGCTCGGCAAGGTGCCCGAGCTGGACCCGCGCGACATCGCCGACCTGATCCTGGGCTGCGGGCAGCCGGCCGGCGAGTCCGGCAACAACCTTGGCCGGGCGGTCGCCGTCCTGTCCGGATTGGACCATCTGCCCGGCGTGACCGTAAACCGTTACTGCTCAAGCAGTCTGCAGACCACCCGGATGGCCTTCCACGCGATCAAAGCCGGGGAAGGCGACGCCTATCTCTCCGCCGGGGTGGAGACGGTCAGCCGCTACGCCAACGGCACGGCCGACATCCCCGAGGCGCAGAGCCCGGCATTCGCCGACGCCCAGGCGCGCACCGAGAAACGCGCCGCTGGCGGTGCGGAAGCGTGGACTGACCCGCGCGAGTCGGGGGAGCTGCCGGACCTCTACATCGCGATGGGGCAGACCGCCGAGAACGTCGCCCAGGTGCTCGGAATGTCCCGCGAGGAGCAGGACGCGTTCGGCGTCCGCAGCCAAAACCTTGCCGTGCAACGGATCGAAGAGGGCTTCTGGGCTCGCGAGATCACGCCGGCGACGACGCCGGACGGCACGGTCGTGACCGCCGACGACGGCCCCCGGCCGGGCACGACCCTCGAAGGTGTCAGCCAGCTCAAGCCGGTGTTCCGTCCGGATGGGACGGTGACGGCCGGGAACGCGTGCCCGCTCAACGACGGTGCGGCCGCGCTGGTGGTCATGAGCGACACCCGCGCGAAGGAACTCGGGCTCACGCCGCTGGCCCGGATCGTTTCCACCGCGGTCACCGCGCTCTCGCCGGAGATCATGGGGCTGGGCCCGGTCGAGGCGATCCCGGCGGCGCTGAAGAACGCCGGTCTGGCTCTCAGCGACATCGATCTGGTCGAGATCAACGAAGCGTTCGCCGTGCAGTCGCTCGGTTCCGCGCAGCAGCTGGGCATCCCGCTGGAAAAGCTGAACGTCAACGGCGGTGCGATCGCCGTCGGCCACCCCTTCGGCATGACCGGCGCCCGGATCACCGCGACCCTGATCAACTCCCTGCAGTGGCACGACAAGCAGTTCGGTGTCGAGTCGATGTGCGTGGGCGGCGGCATGGGCATGGCGATGGTGCTGGAGCGGCTGTCGTGACCGGCCGGTTCGCGGGCAAGACCGCGATCGTCACCGGCGCCAGCCGCGGCATCGGGCTCGCCGTCGCCGAACGCCTGGTCGCCGATGGCGCGCGAGTGGTCATCACCGCCCGCAAGCGGGAGGCCCTGGACGAAGCGGTCGCTCGCCTCGGCGGGCCGGAAACGGCACTGGCGGTCGCGGGCAAGGCGGACGACGCCGAGCACCAGGCGGATACTGTCCGGCAGACGATCGACACCTTCGGCAGCGTCGATTTCCTGGTCAACAACACCGGGATCAACCCGGTCTACGGGCCGCTGGTCGACCTCGACCTCGCAGTGGCGCGGAAGGTGGTCGAGGTCAACTGCGTCGCCGCAGTTTCCTGGGTGCAGCACGTGTATCGCGCCTGGATGCGCGACCACGGGGGCGCCATCGTCAACGTCTCGTCGCTCTCCAGCGTCCGGACGGCCCCGAACATCGGCTTTTACGGTGCCACCAAAGCGATGCTGAATTCCCTGACGGAATTGCTCGCGGTGGAACTCGGGCCCGGCATTCGCATCAACGGGGTCGCTCCCGCGGTCGTGAAGACGAAGTTCGCCACTGCGCTCTACGAAGGACGCGAGGAGCAAGCCGCGCAGGCCTATCCGCTGAAGCGGCTCGGTGACACCGAGGACATCGGCGGTGTGGTCGCGTTCCTGCTCTCGTCGGACGCGGCCTGGATGACCGGGCAGACCGTCGTCATCGACGGCGGCGTCAGCCTCACCGCGGGCGAATGACCACCACAATCGACAGGAGTCATGCATGACCACCACCCGCCGTACCGCCATCGTCACCGGCGCTGCCCGAGGCATCGGCGCCGGTGTCGCCGAACGCCTTGCCGCGGACGGATTCGCGGTCGCCGTTCTCGACTTGGACGAGGCGGCGTGCGCGGCCGTAGTCGACCGGATCGCCCAAGCAGGCGGCACCGCGCTCGCCGTCGGCGTCGATGTCTCCGACGAGGAAGCGGTAGAGGCCGCTGTCGGCCGCGTCGCAGCCGAACTCGGCGACCCGGCCGTGCTGGTCAACAACGCCGGGATCCTCCGCGACAACCTGCTTTTCAAGATGACGGCCGCGGACTGGGACGCCGTGATGGGCGTCCACCTGCGAGGGTCCTTCCTGATGAGCCGCGCGGTACAAGGATTCATGACGAAGGGCGGCTGGGGACGCATCGTGAACCTGTCCAGCACTTCGGCGCTCGGCAACCGGGGCCAGGCCAACTACGCGGCGGCCAAGGCGGGCTTGCAGGGCTTCACCAAGACCCTCGCCCTGGAACTGGGCAAGTTCGGGGTCACCGCCAACGCGATCGCGCCCGGGTTCATCGAGACGGAGATGACCAAGGCCACCGCCGAGCGGATGGGCGTGTCCTTCGAGGACTTCCGGACCGCCGTGGTCAAGGACATCCCGGTCGCCCGCGGCGGTCTGCCCGCCGACGTCGCGCACGCGGTCTCGTTCTTCGCCAGCGAAGGCGCCGGATTCGTCTCCGGCCAGGTGCTCTACGTGGCGGGCGGCCCGAAGGCATGAGGACATTCGACGGAGTCGCGGAGCTGGAACAGGCGGTCGGGAGCCATCTCGGGTACTCGGAGTGGCACACGATCAGCCAGGAGCGGATCGATGCCTTCGCCGGGGCGACGGGGGACCACCAGTGGATTCACGTCGACCCCCAGCGGGCAGCGTCGGGCCCGTTCGGCACGACGATCGCGCACGGATTCCTCACCCTGAGCCTCGTTTCGATGCTGAGCTGGCAGGTCTACCGGATCGACAGAGTGTCGGCCGGGCTGAACTACGGAGCTGATCGGCTGCGCTTTCCCTCGCCCGTTCCGGTCGGCTCCCGCGTGCGGGCGGGCGTTGAGCTTCTCGGCGTCACTCGGAAGACAATGGGCTATCAGGTGACGACCCGGGTGACAGTCGAGCGCGAGGACGGCGGTAAACCGGCTTGCGTGGTCGACCTGCTCGCGGTCGTGGTGCCGTGATGGGGCAGGAGTCGTTGCCGGGCCTCGATCTCGACCGGTTGGGGGAGTGGCTGCCGGGCGCGGTCCCGGAGGCCGGTGCGGAACTGTCGGCGCGATTGATCGCGGGTGGCAAGTCGAATCTGACCTACGAGGTGAGCGACGGCGTCCGCACGTGGATCGTCCGTCGCCCTCCGGTCGGTCACCTGCTGGCCACCGCGCACGACATGGCCCGCGAATACCGCGTCATGGCTGCTCTGCAGGATTCCGCGGTGCCCGTGCCGCGCACTTTCGCGCTCTGCCGCGACGAGACGGTGCTGGGTGCTCCGTTCTACGTGATGGAACGGGTCGACGGGCGGCCATACCGATTCCGGAAGGAGATCGCGCCCTTGGGCCCGAAAAGGACCCGGGCGATCGCCGAGTCGTTGGTCGACACGCTGTCCGCGCTGCACGCCGTCGACCCGATCGCGGTCGGGCTGGCCGACTTCGGCCGTCCGGATGGATTCCTCCACCGCCAGGTGATCCGGTGGAAGCGGCAATTCGACGCTTCGCATACCCGGGACCTGCCGCGGGTCGGCCAGCTGTACATCGCGCTGCTCTCCGAGGTGCCCGCCGAATCCGCGACCGGCATCGTGCACGGCGACTTCCGGCTCGACAACGTGCTCGTGGACGACCAGGACCGGCTGCGGGCAGTGATCGACTGGGAAATGGCGACACTGGGCGACCCGCTGACCGACCTCGCGCTGATGCTCGTCTACGGCCGCCTCGGCGAGACAGCGTCCGGGAACCAGATCGTGGATGTCGCGTCGGCGCCCGGGTTTCTGTCCGAGCGCGAGATCATCGAGCGGTACGCCGCCGCGAGCGACCGCGATCTTTCCCGGTTCGGCTTCTACCTCGGCCTGGCGTCGTTCAAGCTGGCCGGAATCGTGGAGGGCATCCATTTCCGGTACGTCAACGGGCAGACCGTCGGCGACGGTTTCGCGGACGTCGGGCAGTCCGTCGAACCGCTGCTCGAGCGCGGCCTGGACGCGATGAGGGAGTACCGCTGATGGAATTTCAGTACGACGCCCGCACCGAAGAACTGCGAGCCGAACTGCTCGACTTCATGGACCGCCACGTTTATCCGGCCGAGGCGGTGTTCCCGGAGCAGCTTGCGGCGTTGCCGGACCGATGGGCGTGGGACAGCGCGCCGATCATGCGTGAGCTGCGAACCGAAGCGCGGCGTCGCGGTCTGTGGAATCTCTTCCTGCCCGGGGAACATGGCGCCGGTCTCACCAACCTGCAGTACGCCCCGCTCGCGGAGATCACCGGACGCAGCGGACACCTGGCGCCAGCAGCGTTGAACTGCGCCGCACCGGACACCGGCAACGCGGAAGTGCTGACCCAGTTCGGCACTGCGGCGCAGAAGGAACGCTGGCTCGAACCTCTGCTGGCCGGCGAGATCCGGTCGGCCTTCGCGATGACCGAGCCCGCGGTCGCTTCGTCGGACGCGACGAACATCGAGCTGAGCATCGTGCGCGACGGCGACGAGTACGTCTTGAACGGCCGCAAGTGGTGGATCACCGGCGCGATGAACCCGAACTGCCGGATCTTCATCGTGATGGGGAAGACGGACCCGTCCGCCGAGCGGCACCGGCAGCAGTCGATGATCTTGGTTCCGAGAGACACGCCCGGCTTCTCCGTCGAGCGCGACATGCACGTGTTCGGTTACGACGACCACGAGCACGGCGGCCACGCGGAACTGGTCTTCGAGGACGCACGGGTCCCCGCCGCGAACCTGATCGCGGGCGAGGGCGAGGGATTCGGCATCGCTCAGGCCCGCCTCGGGCCGGGACGGATCCACCACTGCATGCGGGCGATCGGTGTCGCGGAGCGGGCCGTCGAGCTGATGTGCGCCCGCGCGGCGGAACGGGTCGCGTTCGGCAAGCCGCTCGCCGAGCAAGGGGTGATCCGCGACTGGATCGCCGAGTCGCGAGTGCGGCTGGAGCAGCTGCGGCTGCTGGTCCTGAAAACGGCGTGGCTGATGGACACCGTCGGCAACCGAGGCGCGCACACCGAGATCCAGGCGATCAAGATCGCCACGCCCGGCACCGTGCAGTGGATCCTGGACAAAGCGATCCAGCTCCACGGCGCGGGCGGGCTCTCGCAGGACTTTCCCCTGGCCGCCGCCTATTCCGCCAACCGGACGTTGCGGTTCGCCGACGGGCCGGACGAGGTGCACAAGAACGCGCTGGCGAAGGCGGAACTGCGTCGCCAAGCCGAACGGAGGCAAGCGAAATGACGCCCGACGAACTCGCCGAAAGGGTCACCGGTTTTCTCGCCGCGCACGACCCCGCGACCACCGAGCGCACCGAGTTCCTGCGGGCCCGGTTCGATGCCGGTCTGGCCTGGGTCGGCTTTCCCGAGGGATACGGCGGCCTCGGGCTGCCACAAGCGCTGCAGTCCGAAGCGGACCGCGGGTTCGCCGATGCGGGAGCCCCGACGAACCGGCCCGAGCGCAACGGCATCGGGCTCGGCATGGCAGCGCCGACGATCCTGAGCTACGGCACGACGGAACAGAAGGACCGGTTCCTGCGTCCATTGTGGACCGGCGAAGAGATTTGGTG
Source organism: Amycolatopsis sp. NPDC114484 (assembly GCF_055633755.1). Taxonomy (NCBI): domain Bacteria; kingdom Bacillati; phylum Actinomycetota; class Actinomycetes; order Pseudonocardiales; family Pseudonocardiaceae; genus Amycolatopsis; species Amycolatopsis sp. NPDC114484. Next base: position 241,197 of record NZ_JBVKDQ010000013.1, read on the forward strand.
CCAGCTGTTCAGCGAGCCAGGCGCCGGGTCCGACCTGGCGAACGTCTCCACCCGTGCGGTGCGCGACGGGGACGAGTGGGTCGTCAACGGACAGAAGGTCTGGACCTCCGGCGCGCACAACGCGCGGTTCGCGATCCTGCTGGCCCGGACTGACCCGGACCAGCCCAAGCACTTCGGGCTCACGTACTTCCTGTGCGACATGACCGATCCGGGCGTCGACGTCCGCCCGCTGCGGCAGCTGACCGGCGAGGCCGAGTTCAACGAGGTCTTCCTGACCGACGTGCGGATCCCGGACAGCCAGCGGCTCGGAGCGGTCGGGGAGGGCTGGAAGGTCGCGAACGCGACGCTCAACAACGAGCGCGTCTCGATCGGCAAGTCAGCCGAGCGCGAGTCCGGCATGATCGGCGTCGTCGCCGCTGCCTGGCGGGAGCATCCCGAGAAGCGGACGCCCGAACTGCACGACCGTCTGCTCAAGCTGTGGGTGGAGGCCGACGTCGCGCGCGCCACCGGCGCCCGGCTGCGGCAGAAGCTGGCTCAGGGCCAGCCCGGCCCCGAGGGGTCGACGATGAAGCTGACCTTCGCGCGGCTCTCCCAGGCGCTGTCCGGCCTCGAACTCGAACTGCTCGGCGAGGACGGCCTGCGCTATTCCGACTGGACGATGGTCCGACCGGAGCTGGTCGACTTCACCGGCCGCGACGCGGGATACCGCTACCTGCGCGCCAAGGGCAACTCCATCGAGGGCGGCACCTCGGAAATCCTGCGCAACATCGTCGCGGAGCGGGTACTGGGTTTGCCCGGCGAACCGCGCGTCGACAAAGACGTCCCCTGGAAGGAAATCCCGCGATGACCCCGGCAAGCGATCTCGATCTGCTCCCGACGGAGATCGAGGAGGACCTGCGCGCCAGCGTGCGGGACGTGCTCGCGGACCGGTGCGACCCGAACGCGGTGACGGCGCTGTACGACGGTGATCGAAAGGTCGTCGGCGGCCTGTGGAAGACCCTGTCGATCGATCTCGGACTGGCTGGCCTGCTCGTGCCGGAGTCTCGCGGCGGGCACGGCGCATCGGCGCGAGAGGCGGCGGTCGTAGTCGAGGAATTGGGCCGGGCAGCGGCGCCGTCTCCCTTCCTGACCAGCTCGGTGATCGCCACGACCGTGCTGCTGAACTCCGACTCGCCGCTGCTCGCCGAACTGGCGGCTGGGACCCGCACCGCCGCGCTGGCCGTGCCGTGGTCGACCGGTCCGGATGACGTGCTCCCGGCGCTCACCTCAGAGGGCGACCGGATCACCGGCACGGTCACCAGCGTCGCCGGAGCGCTCGAAGCGGACTTGCTGCTGGTGCCGGTCGCAACATCGCACGGGATCGCAGTGTGCGCGGTCGACGCTGCCGCCGTCTCGACGGAACCGGTGGTCTCGTTGGACATGACCCGGCAGCTCGCCGACCTCACGCTCGACCGGGCACCGGGCTTGCTGGTCCTCGCCGATGCGGAGCCGGCGATTCGGCACGCGCTCACGGCGGGAGCAGCACTCCTGGCAGCCGAACAGGTCGGGACCTCGCGGTGGTGCCTGGAGACGACGGTGTCCTACCTGAAGGAGCGGCGGCAGTTCGGTCGCGTCGTCGGCGGGTTTCAGGCGCTGAAGCACCGGCTCGCCGACCTGTACACCGAGATCGAGTCAGGGGCGGCAGCCGCCGGTTACGCCGCCGCGACGCTGGCCGCCGACGACCCGGACGTGCCGGTCGCAGCTGCAGTCGCACAGTCCTACTGCAGCGACATGGCAGTGCACGCGGCGGAGGAAGCGGTTCAGCTGCACGCGGGCATCGGGATGACCTGGGAGCATCCGGCCCATCTGTATCTGAAGCGGGCCAAGGCCGATCAGCTCGCGCTGGGGTCTCCGGGCGCGCACCGAGGCGCCCTCGCGCGTCTGGCGGATCTGCCTCCTGCGCCGGTCCGCCCAGCCTGACGGCTGTCTCGGTGGGACCACGGGGCTCCAGCAGGTGCGGCGCGCGACCTGCTGGAGCCCGTCGGCCGTCGCGGCCAGTTCCACTGACGCGGAAGCCCTGGCAGCGCAAGCGAATCGCTTACCGCCCGTCCGCTTCCTGCTGAAGCACCCAGCTCGCGATCTGGGTGCGCGCCTTGAACCCGCGCTTGGCCAGGATCTTTTCGACATGGCCTTCGGCGGTCCGCAGGGAAATCACCAGTTTCGCGGCGATCTCCCGGTTCGACATGCCCTCGGCGACCAGCCGGGCGACCTCGAGTTCGCGCCGGCTCAGCCCGGACGGCGCGGATTCCGTTCTGCGTTCGGGCTGCTGCTGCGGCTCGCGCAGGGCGAACGCGAGCGTTTCTTCGACGGTGAACCTGCCGCCGCGCTCGCGGGCAGGCTGGAATTTCTCCGCGGCCAGGTCCATCCGGCCCTGCCGTTCGTACCGTCTGCGCGTCCCGGGCATCAGCCGGGCGCCGATCGTCCGCCACACACTGTCGGTGGCGCCGACCAGGGTGGCCGCGCGGTCGGCTTCGCCGCGGTCGGCGGCGACCCACGCGAGCACTTCGAGCGTCAAGGCCAAGCCGAGGGTGTCGCGGAAGGGCCGTTTGATCCGCAGCGCCTCGAAAAGCTCGGCTTCCGCCGTCTCGTGCTCGCCCCGGACTAACGCGAGCATCCCGCGCAGCCATCGGGCATACGAGAGATTCCAGCGTTCCCCGGCCGCGGCGCAGCGTTCGAAAAGCTCCTCGACGAGTTCCGCCGCGCGGTCGAACTCGCCAAGGAGGATGTAGGTGGTGGCCATTTCCACCCGGAGGCTGTCGGCGTACTGAGCGGGAACGCCGGCCTCGGTGTATTGCTCGAGAGCTTCGGCGAAGATCGAGAGCGCGGCCCCGATCTTCTCGACCGGGCCGAACGACCGGAAGAACCCGCGGACATGGTTGGCGAACGCCAGTGCGCCGAGGTCGCCCAGTTCGACCGCCAGATCCCGCGCCTGCTCGGGCAGCTTCGCCAAGGTCTGGTCGCCGCCCTCGAAGGCGCCGACGTACGCGGTCGTGGCCAGTGCCCAAGCTCGTTCGCGGCTCGGTGCGGGGTCCAGGGCCAGCGCCCGGTTCAGCCACAGGCGTGCTTCGTCCATGTGGTCCATCGCACCCCAGAACCACGGGACGGAGGCCATGGCAAGGCCGGTCCGGGCCTCGGCCGGGTCGGACACGCAGTACTCCAGCGCATGGCGCAGGTTCGCGTACTCCTGTTGCAGCCGCAGCGCCCACTCTTCTTGCCGCGGTCCCGCCCATTCCCGTTCAGCGGTCTTGATGAGACGGGCGTACCAGTCGCGGTGGCGGCGAGCCAGGGCGGTCTCCTCGCCGGCCGCGGCCAGCCGGGTGCGGCCGTATTCGCTGATGGTTTCCATCATCCGGAACCGGACGTGGGTCCCGTGCTCCTCCCGGACCAGGATGGACTTGTCCACCAGCCCCGCGACGGTGTCGAGGACGTCGGCAGGCGGGAGGCGGTCGTCCGTGCACACCGCCTCCGCCCCGGGGATGTCGAACCCGCCGGCGAAGACCGACGAACGGATCCACAGCACCTGTTCGGCGTCGGTGCAGAGGTCGTAGCTCCAGTCGATGAGCCCCTGCAGCGTCCGGTGCCGTTCGGGGATGGTGCGGTTGCTCTCCCGCAGGAGCTGGAAGCGGTCGTCCAGCCGGTCGGCCAGCTCCTGCACGGTCAGCACCCGCAGCCGGACCGAGGCCAGTTCCAGGGCCAGCGGGATGCCTTCGAGACGATGGCAGAGCCGCACGACGGCGGCCTCGTTTCCGGGCGTGATCCGGAACCCGGGCACGACCGACGCCGCCCGGTCGGCGAACAAGGCGACCGAGGGATAGTGCAGGGAGTCGCCCGGCGCGAGGTCGGCGTTCGGGTCGGGGACCAGCAGCGGGAAGACCGGGTAGAGGTGCTCGCCGCGCAGCCGGATCGCGTGCCTGCTGGTGGCGAGGACGCTCACTTCGGGCGCGGCGCCGAGCACCTCGTCAACGAAGTCCGCGATCGCTTCGACGAGGTGCTCGCAGTTGTCGAGGATCAGCAGCAGCCGGCGCGGCTGGAGGTAGTCGCGGAGAACGGCGAGCGGGCCGGCTGTGGTCCGCGAGCGGATCCCGAGTGCGTCGAGCACGGTGTGCGGAAGAAGGTCGGGGTCCTTCAGCGAGGCCAGTTCGACCAGGCACACCCCGTCGGGAAACGCCCGGTTCAGCTCCTTCGCGACCTGGAGCGCGAGCCGGGTCTTGCCGACTCCGCCGAGACCGGTCAGCGTCACGAGCCGGGTACTCGAGAACAACTGGCGGACGGCGACGATGTCGTTGCGCCTGCCCACGAAACTCGTGAGGCTGGCCGGGACTGTCCTCGTCGTTGAGGCAGACGGAGAAGCCATGAGGTCCTTGGTCTCGCGGTGGGCTGGTCGTGGAGAAGTCTATGCCCGGCCGATCCCGGCGGGCGGCGTCGGCAGGCGGCTCGGACCGCGCGAACACGGGCGTCGGAGAAGCGGTCAGCACCCGTTCCTGCGCGAAGCGGTCGAAGCCAGTCCGGGCGTGTCCGCCGACTGGACCGAACCCCTCCAGCAGTGCCCTGCCGACACCGGCCTCGACGAGCGCGCGGGCGGTCGTCGAGGCCGGTCTCGCGGTGCAGACGGCCGCCCCCGTCTCGCGCAAGCGGTCAGATCTCCTCGGGCGCTACTCGACGACGGGTCCGGTGCGAGAGTTTCTGGGCTGGGCTAGGCGTTGCCCCTTTCGTCAGGTTTCCCGTCCGGCAGGGGGAGGGAGAGAAGTGCCTGTGCGTACAGGCCGAGCTTGCCGAAGCCCGCCGCGTCCGCCTCCTCCAGTGTCGTGACCGCGGCCTCGAGCAGCCGCGGCCGGCGGCCGTCCGCGCGCAGTGCGGCGGCCGTCCGTTTCGCGCCCGCGGCATAGGTTTCGAGCGTGGCCTGGTCGGTGGCGAAGTCGCCGCTCTCGATGGCCGCGGCTGCCTCCTTGCTGCTGTGGCCGATCGTGCGCAGCACCAGTTTGGTGGTCTCGCGGAGCATCTCCGCCGGGACGCCCTGCGCCTTGGCGTAGCTGGCTGCCTCGAGGTAGGCGCCCATCGCGGTCACGTAGAACGACCCGATCATCGCCGAATCCACCGCGCTGGCCGCGCCGATCCGCTCGGAGATGTGCTGGGACTTGCCGCCGAGGCACCGAAGGGTCTTTTCGTGCGCCGACCAGACCTCAGGAGAACCCGAGTACAGCACGAGCGCGTCCGGCGAGCCGACGAACTCGGGGAAGGTGAGGAGCGAACCGTCCAAATAGGGCACGCCGCGCTCTGCGGCCCATGCAGCCATCGATTCCGCTTCGGCGGGGACGCTCGTGCCGAGGTTGACCAAGGTGGTCCCGTTCCAGTTTCGCACTGGCTCCAGCGAAGAACGAGTTGTCGCGTAGTCGGCCGTGCACGCGATGACGAGCGGCGTGCCGGCGACCGCGTCCTCGATCGCGCGGACCGGCACGATCCCCTCACGGGCGAGGCGCTCGGCGCGTTCCGGCGTGCGGTTCCAGACCGCGACGGCGCGGCCGTGGTCGGCGAGCGTCCGCGCGAGCGCGGCGCCCATCAGACCGCAGCCGACGACCGTGACGTCGTGGCGTTGTCCGGTGGCGGTCACTGGGCGGTCAGGCCGCCGTCGACGACCAGCGTGTGGCCGGTCAGGTAATCCGAGGCGGCCGAGGCGAGGAACGTCGCCGGGCCGACGAATTCCTCCGGCTGCGCCCAGCGGCCCATCGGGACCTGCCTGCGGATGTACTTGGCGACGGCCTCGTTGGCTTCGAGGTCCGGCAGCATCGCCGTCTGGACATAGCCCGGAGCGATCGCGTTGACCTGCACGTTCTTGCGGGCCCATTCGAGTGCGACGGCTTTGGTGAGGCCGACGAGCCCGTGTTTGGCGGCGATGTAGGCGCTGTCGTCGCGCATGCCGACGAGCCCGAGCACGGACGCGATGTTGATGACCTTGCCGCCGCCGTCCTTCAGGTATGGCGACGCGGCGCGGGTCAGCAGCCAGCAGGACTGGAGGTTCAGTTCGATGACCCGCTGGAAGACGGACGGATCGGTGTCCTCGATCGAGGAGTCGTGGTCGTCCGCGGCGTTGTTCACCAGGACGTCAAGACCTCCCAGCGTCTCCGCGGCCGTCGTCACGCAGGAGTGGATCGCGTCGCTGGACCGCAGATCGACCGCGTGGGCCTGAAAAGTCCCGGCGGTGTCGGCGATGAGCTTGGCGGTCTCGCGCAAACCGTCTTCGGACCGGGCGGCGCCGACGACGTTCGCGCCGCGGCGGGCGAGGCCGACGGCGATGGCCTGGCCGATGCCGCGGCTGGCGCCGGTGACGAGCACCCGCCGGCCGGTGAGGTCGAACAGGTCGCTGGTATCGGAGAAGGCGTTCATGGACTGGAGGCTCCCCGCCAACGGGCCGCAGATGCCGTTGGCGGGAAGGAAACCTGCCCAGATGGGTGATGCTTCGCCGGTCGTCCCGGATGTTCCGCCGCGCGGCGGAGGCAGCACGGTGCCGAGGGCGGGAGAGTCCGTTTCGCGGCGGAACTTCCCCCAGCCGGGCCGTTTCCCGCCGCGCGCCGGACGGTTCCCCGCGGGAACGACCACTATGGGCGCGCAATGCCGGTTCGGGCGCGTGGGTGCGCCCGCGCCCGAACCTGCATCCACGCGCCCTTGCCCCCGCGCATTCGCGGCCACAGCGCGGGGAGGTCATCGAGTTGGCGGTGCCACGCCCTTCTTCGTCACGGGCGTTCCACTCCAGCCAGCGGGAAGCCCATCAGGTGTTCCCAGCCCGTCAGCGTGTCGTCGAGGCGCGCGGCCATGTCGTCGAGTTCCGCCTCGGTGATGGTCAGCGGCGGAGAGATCCACATCGGAAGGCCGCGTTCGCCCATGGCGCGCCGGTTTCCGTACAGCGCCGAGTAGAAGACCAGGCCGTTTGCCAGACCGACCTGCTGGAAGCGCTGCTCGGCGTAGGCATTCCTCGGGAAGTAGGTCCGCCCGTCAGGGCCGACCAGCTCGAGGACCATGAAGAGACCCCACCCGCGGACGTCCGCCACGGACGGATGGGCCAGCAGGCTCTCGCGAAGGGCGAACAATTGCGCGCTCCGGGCCCGGCAGTTGTCGAGCAGGCCCTCCGCCTTGATGATGTCGATCGTCGCGACGCCGGCCGCGCAGGCCAGTGCGTTTCCGCCGTTGGTGAAGCCGTGGACGAAGCCCACGCCGTTGACGAAGGGCTGATTGACCCGGTCGTGGACGGAGACCGCGCCCAGGGGGACATTGGCCGACGAGATGCCCTTCGCGAAGGTCATGATGTCCGGCACGACGCCGTGGTGGTCGATGCCGAACCATTCGCCGGTGCGGCCGAATCCGGTGACGACCTCGTCGTCGATGAAGAGCACGTTGTGCTCGTCGCAGATGCGACGTACTTCCTGCCAGTACAGCGCGGGTGCGACGATGCCGTAATCGGAGCCGCAGCCGTGCGGGGTGGCGATGAAGGCGGCGATGGTCGGGGCTCCTTCGAACGCGATGAGGCGCTCCAAGTCGCGCGCGCAGCTCAGTGCCCAGTCCTCCCGGCTGACGCCCTCGGGGCGGCGTGCGTCGCTGTACTGATGGATTTTCGGCCAGTGCTGGATCATCGGGTCGTAGTGCCGCAGTGTGCCGGGGTGGCCCGACAGCGCCATCGTCGCCAGGGTCATCCCGTGGTACGACTCGTAGCAGCTGACGATCTTGTGCTTGCCCGGGTTTCCCGTGGCCACGTGATACTGCCGGGCGAGTTTCAGTGCGGTTTCGACTGCCTCCGAACCGCCTGACACGAGGTAGCTGCTGTTGTGCCCCTCCGGCGTGATCTCGGCGATGGCCTCGCCGAGGTCGATCCGGCGCCGGTTGGCCAGCGTCGGGTGCACGAAGCAGTACCGGTCGAACTGCTCGACGATCGCCTCGCGCATCTTCGGATGTCCGTGTCCGAGGTTGACGGCCATCGGCCCGCCGGAGATGTCGTAGTACCGGTTTCCCTTGGTGTCGTAGATGAAGACGCCCTCGGCTCGCTCCACTTCTACGTCGAGTGCGTGGTAGTTGAAGGCGCGACCCCACTCGCCGTCGGCCTCGAGCGGGGCATAAGCCACCTCTGGAGATTCCGCCATCTCAATCAGCTCCTCGTGTTCTCGTGGACGGTGACGCGCGGCGCGAACCGCGGCTCGCGACCTTCGGCGAAGGCCGCGGCGGCTTCTGTGGAGTCGGGTCCCTGGGACGCCTCGACGCTGGCGAGCGTCTCGCGGTGCATGATTTCCTCTGCGGTGCCGTCCCAGGCCTGGTCGATCAGGTTCTTGGCCAGTCGCAGTGCGGTAGGCGACTTGCGCTTCAGGACGGCGACGACGCGGGCGACCTCGGCATCCAGTTCGGCGTCGTCGACCACCCGGTTGACCAGCCCCCATGTTTGGGCTTGCGCACCGTCGAAGGGCTCGCCGAGCAAGATGATCTCTTTCGCGACGACCGGACCGGCGGTACGCGGCAGCACCGCGGTGAAGCTGTTCGTGACGACGAGCCCGACGGCGGTCTCGGTGAAGCGGAACACCGCGGAACCGCCCGCGATCACCAGGTCGCCGCTCAGCGCGATCTCGGCGCCGCCGCCGATCGCGTAACCGTGCACCCGGGAGACCACCGGAACCGGGCAGGACCGGATGCGACGGGTGATCTCGTGCAGCCGGTCCGTGGCGGCGGCCAGTTCGTCCTCGGTCATCGGTGGTCTGCTGGCCTGTTCGGCGGACCATTTGAGGTCGTGCCCCGCGGAGAACGCACGACCCGCTCCGCGCAGGACGACGACCCGGGTCGACGCGTCCAATTGCTCGAAGGCCTCGTCGAATGCCTGCAGGAGTTCGGGATTGAGGGCGTTGAGTCGTGCCGGCCGGTTCAGGGTGATCGTCAGAACGTCGTCTTCGAGCGAGGTCAGCACCACGGCTTCCGTCATGGAGGCATCGTCGGCACGCGAGGTGGTGCACGCTGTCGGCCGCAGACCAACCGCACCCAGCCGGGGGAATCAGCGGGTTCGCCGCGCCCCGACCGGACCACGCGGCAGCCGGGCGGTGCGAGTGCTCCGGGCCGGTGACAGACCGGGGTGTCGCCACCCCGGTGGCCACACCCCGGTCCAGCAGGTCATCCGGCAGTCATCGCGGCCCAGGCAGAGAAGGCAGGTTCCGTGTTCTGTGCCCACCACTTGCTGTTGTACGCGGCCTCGCCGTTCATCTTGTCGACGTTGTTCTGCGGGAGCCATTCCTCGAAGATCGCGGGTACCTTCGGCTTCGACTTGGGAGTCGTGGGGCCGTAAGGGATGTTCTCGGTGAACGCGGCCTGCGCTTCAGGCGTCGCGATGTAGTTCAGCAGTGCGGCTTGCGCCTTCGGGGCCTTCGATCCCTTGATCGCGTACAGCGCCGCCCGCGCGGCGAAGCTGTGGTTCTGGACGACCTTGACCGGGTCGGAAGGCGAGTCGGTGGCAACCTGGACTGCTGTCTTATGCGCGAAGGGCTCGAGCCATGCCTTCTTGGCAGCGGCCAGTGTGTCCCCGCCGGAGTTCACGTAAACGAGCCTTTGGCCGGACAGACTGTCGCTGTTCGCTGGGCGTCGCCGACGGCGACGTCGTGAAGGTGAGCAACCGGCGCGGGGCATGCGTGGCTGCCGTCCGGACGACCGACGGTGTCCTGCCCGGTGTCGTGGTGATGGCCACCGGAGGCTGGTATGACCCGGAAAATCCCGGCGAGCCGGGCTCCCTCGACCTCCAGGGCAACCCGAACGTGCTCACCCCCGATCTCGGGACATCACGCCTCGCCCAAGCCAGTTCCGCACAGACTTGTCTCGTCCGCATCTCCGCGTTCCCGGAGGCGCCGAAGAGCCGCGCGTACGAACCGCCCGTGACGCGGCGCCGGCCAGGCCAGTCGATCTCTTGATCTCGGTCGGGGAGCACCGCCGTCGCCGGCGGATAAGCCCGCCGAAATACCTGGTTGACCCCGCCTGACCTGGTCTTCGTGTCCGTGAGGGGAACCCTGAGGGAATCAGATTCCCTCAGGGTTCCCCTCACGGACCCGCGCACCCGGTCATGCGGGCACTGATCGGGCATTGCGCCGAGTCTGGCATCCTTTGTGGACAGTCGGCAGGCGGGGGACCACGCAGCTGAAGTTCCCGGCATGGGAAATCAGAGTCCGCGAGGGTTCCCCTCACGGATCGCACGCCGCTCCCGCCGGCCCCTTCGACTTGGCCAGCCTCGCTTCAGCCACACCCGCAGCACCGCCTTGAGTCCGCGGCATCGGGTTTGCGGTCAATGAAAGGCCCCTTGAAGGAATCTCCCCTGAAGGGGCCTTCACGGACCTAGCCGTCAATCGGCTGCGTCGACGGTTCCGATGACCACGCCGGCCTTGGCAGCTCCATCGGAATTGGGGAGCGCGACCGAATGCTCGGGGTCCCACGTCGCCAGTACCGGGTCGCCCGCGGCGACGGACGACTGGTTGCCCGACTGTTCCTGCGCGATCATCGAGAAGCCTGCGTCGAGCTGGAGGTCGAGCCGCCGGATGCCGCCCATGTAGATCACCTGGGAGACACGACCCGGGAGAACGTTCGTCCCGGAGACGGAGACCGCCGTACCCGTATCAGGCCGGACGAGCACCCGCTCCGGGCGGACGGTCACGACTCCGCACGACCCGGCGGGCAGGACTGAGCCGGACGTGGGCAGCCGCAGGTCGTAGCCGTCGCCGCGCAGCAGGCGCCCGGCGCCGGTGTCGGCCACTGTGCCGGGGAGAACGTTCGAGTCGCCGAGGAACTCCGCGACGAAAAGCGTCCGGGGCCGTTCGTAGAGATCTGTCGCGGTGCCGACCTGTTCGACGGAGCCGTTGTTGAAGACCGCGATGCGATCGGACATGACCAGAGCCTCGTCCTGGTCGTGGGTCACGTAGACGAAGGTGATGCCCAGCTCGCGGTGGATCCGCTTGAACTCCAGCTGGAGGCTGGCGCGAAGCCGGCGATCCAGCGCGCCGAGGGGTTCGTCCATGAGGAGCACCCGCGGCTCGAACACCAGCGCGCGGGCGAGAGCCACGCGTTGCTGCTGGCCTCCGGAGAGTTCGCGCGGATACCGCGCGCTCATGCCGCCCAGTCCGACCAGTTCGAGACTCCGGCCCACCCGCTCGCGAATCTCGGCCTTGGAGGTCTTGCGCCGCTTCAACGGGAAAGCGACGTTGTTGGCGACGGTCATGTGCGGAAAGAGCGCATAGTTCTGGAAGACCATGCCGATGTTGCGTTTGTAGGGCGGCACTTGCTCGATCGGCTTGCCGTCCAGCAGGACATGACCGCTGTCGGGCTGCAGGAAGCCGGCGATCGTGTTGAGGGTGGTGGTCTTGCCGGAGCCGCTGGGCCCGAGCAGGGTGACGAACTCGCCTGCCGGAAGATCCAGGGAGATCTTGTCCAGAGCGGCGACCTCGCCGTAGCGCTTGCTCAGGTCGCGGATTTCGATGGCGGCGCCGAGGACGCGTTCAGGCATTCTTGGCCTCTCTTCTGACGGCGATGATCCCGGCGGCGACCAAAAGCGTTGTGCTCACCGCGATGATCACGGTCGACGCCGCGGCGATCGTCGGGGTCAGGGAGCTGGTCACGCTCTGGTAGAGCTGCACGGGGAGGGTGCGGGAGAACGGGCTGGCCAGGAAGAGCGAGACGATCGCTTCGTCCCAGGAGACCAGGAAGGCGAACAGCGCGCCGGTCAGGATGCCGGGCGCGAGCAGGGGCACGGTGACGTGGAAGAAAGTCGCGACGGGTCCCGCCCCGAGGGAGGCGGCCGCTCGTTCGAGCCGTCGGTCAAAGCCCTGCAAGGAAGCGCGCACGGGGATCACGACCATCGGGATCGCGAGGGCGGTGTGGGCGACGACGAAGCCGGTGAACGATCCCGCCAGATGCCACTTCAGGAAAACGTAGTAGACGCCGATCGCGGTGATCACACCCGGCACGATCATCGGGGCCATCAGGAACGCGGACACCGGCGTCGTCCACCGTCCCCGGCCCCGTACGAGCGCGAAAGCACCCAACGTGCCCAGCGAGGTGGCCAGGACCACGACGATGCCGGCCACCTTCAGCGAGAGCACGAACGAATCGGTCCATGCCGGATCGGAGAACAGTTCGCCGAACCACTGGGTCGAAAACCCGGGCGGAGGGAACTGGAAGGTGCGTGAGCTGGTGAAGGCCATCGGAACGACCACCAGCACGGGTGCGACGAGAAGCAGCGCGATCAGAGCGCAGAACGCCTTGAGCGCGATGCGGCGTGGTTGCTTCATCAGCGCGCCTCGCTTTTCGTGCCCAGCGCTCGCGTGAAGGGCCGTCCGAGCAGTGAGCCTCCGGCGAGAATCAGGAGGGTGATGAGGAGCAGTGCGAGCGCCATGGCTCCACCTCGTCCGAAGGCCAGCTGGGAGTTGACCTGGCTGACGATCTGCTGCGACAGCAGGCTGTTCTGGGGCGATCCGAGAAGGGCGGGCGTGAAGTAGAAGCCCAGCGTGAGCACGAACACGATGGTGCTGCTGGCGGTGATCCCGGGAACCGACAGCGGAAGGTACACCGTCCGCAAGGCGGTCCGAGGTGTCGCGCCGTGGATCTCGGCGGCCCGCAGCAGCGTCCGGTCGATCTGGGTCAGCTGGGAGTAGAGCGGCAGAACCAGGAACGGCAGCATGATCTGAGCCATGCCGATGGTCACGGCCGTCGTCGTGCCCAGAAGGCGGACGTTGCCGAATCCCAAGGCGCGCAGCGCTTTGACGACCGGGCCGCTGTCCCCGAGCAGGATGATCCAGGAGTAGGTGCGCACGATCAGGCTGGTCCAGAACGGCATCAGCACGGCGGCCAGCATGATCATCCGCCACCGGGTGGAGACCACGGTCATCAGATAGGCGTACGGATACCCGATGGCCAAGCAGAGCACGGTGACGAAGACGGACGTCAGGAAGGTCCGGCGCAGGATGGTCAACTGCACGTCGCTGGTGAAGAACCAGTGGTAGTTCGCGAATCCGGAGTCGCCGCGAGACACGAAGTCGGTGAAGCTCCGCACTGACATCGTGCCCAGCGGGTAGACGAAGAACAGGGCGAGGAAAGCCATCGCCGCCGCGGCGGCGAGGACCCATCTCGACCGGTACAGCGCTGCTGTCAGCACATTCATCGCTGGATATCTCCTTGGCCTTGCTCGGCGCCGGCCGCGGTTGTCGTGCGACGACCGCGGCCGGACGCGTCTTCCGGGAGGGGGCTCAGCCCGCGGTCATCGCGGTCCAGGCGGCGAAAGTCTTGTCCGCGTTCGCCACCCACCACTTCATGTCGGCGACCAGTTCGCCCTGGGGGCCCATCTTGTCGATGTTGTTCTGGGGCAACCACTTCTTCAGGTCGGCCGGGACGTTGGGCTTGGCCGAGGGTGTCGTCGGGCCGTAGGGCAGCCGCTCGGTGAACGCACTCTGGACGGCGGGCGCCGCGATGAAGTTCATGAGCGCGGCCTGGGCCTGGGGCGACTTCGAGCCCTTGACGGCGTAGACGGCGTCCCAGCCTTCCCACGCTTTGTCCCACACGACGTCGATCGGGGCGCCCTTCTGGGCCGACAGGGCGGCGCGGCCGAGGTAGCACAGGCACATCGAGAAGTCTCCCGACTCGAGCCCTTGGGCCTCCTGCGCCAGCGTGGAGTCGAGCGTCAGGTTGCTGCCCAGCTTCTTGATCGCCGCGGCGGCTCGGTTCGTGTCCAGCGGGTAGAGCTTGTCCGGAGCCACGCCGTCCGCCAGCAGCAGCGGGTCGATGCTGCCGGGCGCGTAGTTGAAGACGAGCCGCTTGCCCGGATACTTCTGGACGTCCATGAAGTCGGTGATCTTCGTCGGCGGATTGCCGCCGAACTTCTTGGTGTTGTAGACGAGCCCCACGGCCTGCACCATGATCGGCACGCCGCACTCGTCGGTCAGGTACTGGGGAGCGACATCCTTGACGTCCACGCCGATTTCGGAACGTTTCGCGTACAGCGTCCCGCAGCCTTCCGCGCCTGAAACAGAATCGATGTCGATGGCGTCCCAGGTGGTGTTGCCGGCTTGCACCATGGCCTTGACCTTCGCCGGATCCGACGGCGAATCGGTAGCGATCCGGACGCCGGTCTTCTTCGCGAAGGGGTCCAGCCAGGCTGCCTGGGCGGCCTTGAGGGTGTCGCCGCCGTAATTCACGTAAACAAGCTGCTGCCCGGAGAGGCTGTCGCTTCCTTGGCCTGCCGGCGAGCCGCACGCGGCGACCGATGCGAGAATCAGGGCGCTCAGCGCAGCGAGCGCGGACTTGGGATTCATGGTCACGGTCCACCCTTTGCTCGGGATACACGGTGAAGGGAGACAGACGATGCGCCCGGTCAGCGGCCCGTTCCTGTCGGCGCGAACATTGTTAGCCCACGTGGGGGAGGCGGGCGGTGCTCCGGGCGGGGGTCGTCAGTCCACAGAGGACGCAGTCAGGGAAGCGGGACCGAAGCTCGGTGCTGGATCAGTGATCCGTGCGTCCGGCGGCCGTGCCCGCGTCAGGCGCCCGCGCGCTGGCGGGTCACCCAGGCAGCGATCTGGGTCCGGGTCTTGAAGCCCTGCTTGGCGAGGATCTTCTCCACGTGCCCCTCCGCCGTCCTGAGCGAGATCACCAGTTGTGCGGCGATTTCCTTGTTGGAGAGCCCATCCGCGATGAGGTCGGCGACCTCGCGCTCGCGCCGCGTCAGGGGATTGGACGACGTGTCCGAAGCGCCGGTCGAAGGGGCCTCGCGCAGTGCGTACGCGACCGTCTCCTCGACACTCAGCCGGCTGCCGCGCGTCCGGGCGGCACTGAAGGCGGTGTCTCCGATCCGGGCGCGCGCATCCGCCTCGAAACGACGGCGCAGGCCGACGAACTGGCGGGTGCCCACGGTCCGCCAAATCTGGTCGGTGCTCCCGATAATCACGGCGGCACGTTCGGCCTCCCCGGCCCTGGCCGCCGTCCAGGACACGACCTCGAGGGTGAGCGCGAAGCCGAGGGTGTCGCGGAAGACGCGCTTGATCCGGAGGGCTTCGAGGAGGTTGCTCTCCGCGGCGGCGGCGTCATCGTCGCGCAGGAGGACGATCAGGGCGCGCAGCCACAGGGAATAAGACAGATTCCACCGTTCGCCGGCGGCGGTGCAGCGCAGGAACATGTCCTCGGTCAGTTCCTCGGCGCGGTCGTACTCCTGGAGGGCGATGTGGGTCACCGCGAGTTCGACGACCACGCTGTCCTGGACCTGACCGCGTATCCCGGACTCGTCGTACTGGCGGAGCGCCTCGGTGAACAACGGGATCGCGGCGCGGATGTCGCCGTGTTCGATCGACGTGCGAAATCCCATGACGTGGTGGGAGAGCGCCAGCGCAGGGAGGTCGTCGAGGCTCATCGCCATCGTGCGTGCGCGCTCGGGCAGTTCGGCGAGCTTAGCGTCGTCGCCTTGGAAGGCGGCGATGTAGCCGCGCGTCGCCAGTGCCCACGCATGTTCGGGAGAAGGCGAGGACAGCATCTTCAGCGCACGGTCGAGCCAGAGCTGGGCCTCGTTGAGGTGGTCCATGGCTCCCCAGAACCACGGCTGGGCGACGATCCGGACGCCGATCTCCGCCTCTTCCGGACGGGCCATGCAGTATTCGAGGGCGAGCCGGATGTTGGCGTGGTCGAGCTGGAGCCGCCGGGCCCATTCCTCCTGCTCGGAACCGGCCCAGGCAGCGGTCGCGGTCTCCACCAGGTGCGCGATCCAGTCACGGTGGCGGCGGGCGAGGGCGTCGGCCTCCGCGGACTGCAGCAACCGCGCGGCGGCGTACTCGCGGATCGTGTCGAGCATGCGGAAGCGCACGTGGCTCCGGTGGTCTTCGCGGATGACGATCGACTTCTCGACCAGACCAGTCAGCGTGTCGAGGAGGGCGGCGTGCGGGAGGGCGTCGTCGGTGCAGACTTCTTCCAGCGCGGCGAGGGCGAAGCCGCCGGCGAAGACGGAGGCGCGAGCCCACAGCAAGCGCTCGGCCGGAGTGCAGAGGTCGTGGCTCCAGTCGACGAGCGCGCGAAGGGTCTGGTGGCGCCGCGGCACATTGCGGTACCCGGAGCGCAGCAGCTGGAACCGGTCGTCAAGGCGATCCGCGAGTTCCTCGACGGTCAGGACGCGAAGCTGCACCGCGGCCAGTTCGATCGCGAGCGGGATGCCTTCGAGGCGGTGGCACAGCCGGATGACCGCGGCCTCGATTTCTCCGGTGACGGCGAACCCCGGAACGACCGCCGCGGCACGATCGGCGAAGAGCGCGACGGACGGGTAGTGGCTCGAGCTGCCCGGATCGAGGCGAGCCGAGGGATCTGGCGCCAGGAAGGGCGTCACCGGATAGACAGTCTCGCCGGCGATGCGCAGCGCTTGGCGGCTCGTCGCCAGGATCCGCACCTCGGGCGCCGCCTTCAGGATCTGGTCGATCAGGTCCGCGGTGGCGTCCACGAGGTGCTCGCAGTTGTCCAGGACGAGGAGCATCTGACGGGGGCCCAGATGCTCGGTGAGGGCCGCGACGACCCCGAACTTGGGCTGTTCCCGGATCTGCAGCGCGTCGGCGACGGTCTGGGGGACCAGATCAGGCTGCGAGAGGGCCGCCAGCGAGACGAGACAGACGCCGTCGGTGAGGGCGCGCTTCATCTCGCTGGCGGCGCGCAGGGCCAGCCGGGTCTTGCCGACGCCGCCGATCCCGGTGAGCGTGACCAGCCGGGTCGTCGAGAAGATCTGCCGGATCGCGGCGAGGTCGTTGCGCCTGCCGACGAAGCTCGTGATCTCCGCCGGCAAGTTCGGAGCGGACCCGCGGGTCGGCCCGGAAGCTGGCGGAGCGTCCACGTCACATCCTTCACGAGCGGCTGGGTGACCGCGTCGAGCCTATCCCGGTGACTTGGCGTGCGCCGCGATCGCGGCCGTAGCCGTGGTCAGCCGGCGGGCGCGGCCGTGGCCCGCCGCGACAGGACCTGGTCGGCGGCCCTCTTGCCGGACCGCAGTGCGCCGTCCATGCCGGTAGCCCACATGTCCGCCGTGTGCTCACCGGCGAAGTGGACGGGACCGACGCTCTGGGCCAGCAGGCCTGGGAGGCGCGGGAAGTCGCCGAGCAGCGAGGAAACCACTCCGCCGGCGAAGGGCTCGCGAGTCCAGTCCTTCACGATCCCCGCGAGCCGGCGCGCAGGCCGGCCGAGCACGGCTGACACGACGACGTCCAGGGCGGCGAGTGCCGACTCTTCGCCGCGGAGGAAACCGTCGCCGCGATCGGCCGCGAGGCCGAGCAGAACGACCGAATCCTCCGGGCCGACCGGCCGGGCCCAGACGAGAGAGATCGGGCCGTCGCTCATGACGCCGGTGTCGACCTTCTCGAACAACTCGGCACCGTCGGCGTACTGCCCGATCACCTTGCCGCCCTGGGCCATCGGGGTGGCGAGCAGCGCCTCGGTCTTCCACGCGGGCAGGACCGGGTCGAAACCGATTCGCAGCGTCGGCGTCACCGGAACGGCGACGATCACATCGCGCGCGGTGAAATCACCGCGGTCGGTCTCCACGGTGATTTCGCGGCCGGTGCGCCGGACTGCGCGCACGACGTGGCGAAGGCGGATGTCGAGCCCCTCGCTCATCGCCCTGGCCATGGCGTCGGTGCCGTCGGCCATCATCCAGCACACCTTGCCGACGTGGGGCGGCTCGACCATGCTCATCTGGATCTGCGAATCGTCGTGAACCGGGTTGAATCCGGTCAGGGCGCGAAAGAGCCGGCGCGCCAGCGGGCTCAGCCCGGCCCGTGCCGCCCAGGCGGGGACGAGTTCGCTCGGGTCCGGCGGGCAGGCGTCGAGGGCTGCCCTTACCTCGTCGGCGACCTTGTCGCGATCAGCGTCGGGCAAGCGCCGGCCGTCGACGACAGTGGTGTTGCGCAAGGACGCAGCGGCGGAGAAGCGTCCGTCCGGGTCGGAGCGCAGCAGCGCGAGCTGGGGGGTGAGGGCGACTCCGAGTTCGGCGCACGTGCGCAGCAGTTCGTCCTGCCCGAGGTCGATGAACGAGCCGCCGAGATCGGCGGGCTGGCCGTGCAGCAGTCGCTCGCGATCCGACCGGGTACGGCCGCCGACGTACGGCTGTGCCTCGAGGACGACGACTTGCTCGCCCCGGCCGGCCAGCGAACGGGCGGCGGCGAGCCCGGCAGGGCCGGCACCGATGACTACGGTCCTCATGCGCGCACCAGCTTCCGGTCGATGTAGTCGAGGGGTACGCGTGCCGGTGCCCGCAGGACCTCGCCGGCAGCGCGGAGCCCCGAACGGACCGCGCCTTCCATGGTCGCGCAGAGCGAGACGTCGGTGAAGTCGCCGGCGATGTGCACTCGCCGTTCCGGGGTGGCCAGGACGGCGATCTGCGGGCGGCGTGCGGTGAAGCTGGGCATTCCCCCGATGCCGAGCGCGCAGCGATCCGCCGACCAGTTCTTGACGTGCTGAGCCAAGCGGGTCACCGAGCCGCCGATCGCAGTGGCGACGACGGCGTCGAGTTCGGCCAGCGCCAGGTCCTCGTCCTCGAGGACATAGCGGTTCTCGCCGCACACGAAGCCGCTGACGACGGCAGGACCCGTTGTGACATAAGGATTGCTCACCCACGCCGTGTTGACGGGACCGTCCGTGAAGACCGCGCGGGACAACGCGGCACGCACCGAATCCCCTTCGGAGTACTGCGCGATCACCTTCCCGCCGGACGCTCGCTGGAGGGCGCTCAGTGCCCCGGTGAGATCTGCGGGCAACGGCGGGTCGAAGCCGAGTGTCGGCAGCACGAAGGGCGAAACCGCGACGACCGCGTGGCCGGCCGTGAAGCGTTCGCCGGATTCCAGTTCCACCGCAACGGTTCCTCCGGACTGGCGGATCGCGCGAACCGGCGCCCCCAGCCGCACGTTCACCGTCGCGGCGAGGGCGTCGGCGAGACGTTGGCTGCCTCCGACCACACGCCGGATCTCGCCGATGTGCGCGTGCGTGAGGTAGTGGCTGTCGACCTGGAAGGCGTCGTACTGGGTGGGCATGCGGCCGAATCCGGAAAGCGCGGCCCGCGCCAGGTCGCTCAGCCCGGCGCGGCGCGTCCACTGTTCGAGGACCTCATGCGGTGCCGGCGGAAAGGACGCGAGCGCGGTGTGGATCTCGGTTTCCGCTTGCCTGAAACGATTTCCGGTGAGCAGTTCCCCGTCGACGATCAAGCGTCCCTCGGCCAGGTAGCCGGCCGCCGGGCTCGCTCCTTCGGGGGTGTCGGGCCGCTCGATCCAGACCGGAGCCGACAGCTCGACACCGAGATCGCCGCAGAGCGCCGCGAGAGCGCGGTAATCCTCGGTGATCAACTCGCCGCCGAGGTCGCCGTGCTGGCCGTCCGCGAAACCGTCGGTGACGGTGAACGTGCGCCCGCCGACCCGGTCACGCGCCTCGAGCACGGTCACCTCGATACCGGCGTCGGCCAGCGTCTTGGCTGCGGTCAGTCCGGCGAGCCCGGCTCCGACGACGACGACCGGCGGCCGAATCTCTTGTGAGCTCTGCATCTTCCGATGATCTGAGGGTGCCTCGCCGCTGTGCGCGCAGGAGAAATCAACGGTGCCCAGCTGGGGGATGAATCCGGCGTACCCGGGCAGCATGCTGGCGTGATGAGAACTCTCCCGCGCATTGGCGTCTACGGCACCGGGCGCACTGCCGCCGAACTGGTCGCCGCGCTGCCGCACACCCCGCTCCGGTTGACGACCGCCGTGGTGCATTCGCCTGACAAGGCGGGCAAGGACATCGGGGAACTCACCGGACAAGCGCCCGTCGGCGTACTGGCGACTGCCGACCTGGAGGCCGCCCTGCGCAGTGGCGAGATCGATGTCCTCCTGTACGGCGGCCTCACGGGCGATCGCCACGAGCAGGTTCTGGCCTCCTGCGCCGCCGCCGGTGTCGACCTGGTGCACGCGTGCTTCGTCGATCCGCGTTCGGCGCTGGCGCCGGATGTCCGCGACCGGATCGAGAAGGCGGCGAGCGAATCGGGTTCGCGGATGGTGGGAACCGGCATGATCCCCGGACTCTGGCTCGACGTGCTGCCCGCACTTCTCACGAGCGGTCTGCCCGCACCGGTCTCCGTCCGCGCCGAACGCGTCTCGAACATCTCGTCATGGGGACGTGACGTCCTCGCGCACGAACTCGGCATCGGCGCCACGGCCGCGGGCACCTCGGCGCGCGTGGATGCCTTGCTGCGCGAATCGGCTCGCCTCATCGCCGACGTCCTCGGCCTCGGTGATCGGGAACCGATCTCCACGGGCGGCCTGGTCGCCGCTGACGCGGACACGACCGTCGCCGGTATCGAGGTGCGCCGAGGCGAGGTCGAGGGTTTCGACCAGAGCGTCGTCGTGTCGGACGGCGAGACTGAGCGGCTGCGGCTCAGCTGGGCCGGTTTCGCAGATCCGGCAGCGCGGGAGGGCATCGGCGACACCGACGTGGTCCTGACCCTGACCGGTGGAGACGCGAGCGAACTGCTGGTGCGGGTCAGTGCTCCGGTCGATCCTTATCCCGGTACTGCCGCGCGGATGCTGCATGCCGTGCGAGGGTTGCGGGCGTTGCCGCCGGGCCTGCATCCGCCCACTGCGCTCCCCGTCGGCTGACAGTGGTGAACGGACGGGGACCGACGAAGACGTCTGAAGCTGTGGGTGCAGCGTGGTCTACCGAGGTCGCGCTGCGCGACGACCAGGTGGACTACCTCGGGCACATGACTGCCCACTGCTACTTGGAGCTGGTGGAGTTCGCGCACTGGCGCTGGCTGTCAGAGGTCATGGCGGACGAACGACCGGCGTTCGTCATCGCGGAGATTCGACTGCGTTTCCTGAAGGAGCTGCTGATCAGCGACGGACCCGTGCTGATCACGATCACGCCCAAGGTGCTTACCGAGCGCAGCGTGACAGTCGTCGAGGAACTGCGGTCGGCCGCGGGCGTCCACGCGACGGCTGAGGCGGTGCTCGTGCGCTGGGACCCCGATGCTCGCAGGTCGCGACCGTTCGGGCCGGACGAGCGGGCTCGGATCCACGCGCGGATGGCGGCGCCTTGACGGGCAACGCCGCCCCTCCCGGCGGAGGGGCGGCGTTGCCCGGTCGCGAGCCGATGGAGATCAGCCGAGCACCTTGCGCAGGACAGCCGGGTCCAGCGGGGCAAGGGCGGGAGCTCGGCGTTCCCGGAGCGCGGCGATCGCCTCGTCGAAGTCGCCTTGTGTCGAGACGCGCTGGACCAGCTCTTCGCCGCGCACGACGGTCTCGTGAAGGTCGCCGGTGCACTCGTTGTTGAGCTGATGCTTGATCACGCCTAGGGACAGCGGCGAGAGCCGCCCTGCCATTTTCGCGGCCAGCGCCATCGCCTCGTCGAGCGCGGTGCCTTCCCCTGCGAGGTACTGCACGATCCCGAGACGGCGAGCCTCGGCACCGTCGATCCGGCGATCGGCGAACAGCAGATCGGCGGCGACCCCGTGGCCGCAGATGCGTTGCAGCAGCCACGGAACCCCGTGTTCGGCGACGAGGCCGACGGAGGCGAACCCGGCCGACATCCGGGTGGTTCCGGAAGCCACCCGCAGATCGCACATCAGGGCGAGCGAGAGGCCGATGCCGTGGCAGCCCCCGTCGACGGCGGCGATGATCGGCTTCGCGATGGTCCGGGGGAAGTCGTCGCCTCGGGGATCGCGGACCGCGTGCGAGGTGAGCGAGTCCAGCTCCGGACCGGCGCAGAAGTCCGCGCTGGCACCGGTGAGGACGATGACCCGGACAGCCGGGTCCGCCTCAAGGCTGACCAGGGTGTCGAAGTAGTCGGTCTCCGCGGTGTGGCTCCACCGCGAGCGATCGTCCGGATTGCCGAACCGGAGAAGGGCGACTTGGTCGTGTCGTTCGATGTGCACGTTCGGCTCCTTGCTCTCAGTCGATCACTGCGGTGCCGTTGACCTCGATGAGCAAGTCACTGCGCATGAGGCCGGTGATCCCGATCATCGTCGCGGGTACTGCCTGCATGGCGTGCCTGCGGACCGCGCGCCCGATCCCGCGATTGACCTGTCCGGCAGTGGTTTCGTCCAGTCCGACGACGTAGTAGGTGAGGTGCGCGATGTGCTCGGGGCGTGCTCCGCCGGCCGCGAAGGCGAGCAGAGCGTTCTCGACGGCGCGTTCTGCCTGTGCGGTGTAGTCGCCGGGTTCGCCGATCCGAGTGCCCTCAGCATCGACGCCGACCTGTCCGGCGATGCGGACCACACTGTGGCCGGACGTCCGCGACGCCTGGCGGTAGCCGATGGGCTCGGGCAGTCCGTCTCCGTCGAAATACTCGACCATGAGGTGTCTCTCTTCCTGTTGCTGTTGCGGGCTCAGCGCCCGTGGTACTGCGGCGTGCGGCGCTCCATGAAGGCGGCTCCGGCCTCCGCGGCGTCATCGCTGAACGCGCACTCGATGTGCCGCAGCGACTCGCTGGCGACGCAGTCGGCGAAGGACGCTGTCGACGCTTCGCGCAGGTTCTGTTTCATCCGCCGCAGGGCGAGTGGTGCCGAGCCAGCGAGTCGCTGTGCCAATCGCTTGGTCTCGTCGGCGAACTTGTCGGCTGCCACCACCGCGCTGACGAGGCCGATGTCCAAGGCACGTGCGGCGTCCACCTTTTCGTTGAGCAGCATCAGTTCGCGGGCGCGCGCCTCGCCGAGCAGCCGGGTCAGCGACCACGACGTACCGAAATCGCCCGACAGGCCGGCCGTGAGGAAAGCGGAGCGGAAGACAGCGGCCTCAGAGGCGATCCGGAGGTCGGCAGCGAGCGCGAGTCCGAGCCCTGCCCCGGCGCAGGCGCCGTGAATGGCGGCGATGGTGGCGGCCGGCATTGTCCGCAGCAGCTCCGCCGCGCGTGCGTGGCGCCGGAGCTTGGCCACCTCGCGCGGGGCGGACATCGCGTCGCGTCCGGCCGCCATGGCGTTGAGGTCGCCGCCCGCGCAGAAGGCTTTTCCCGCGCCGGTCACGACGACGACGCGCAGATTTTCGTCGTGGGCACAGTTTTCGAGTGCCTCGACCAGGCCGTCGGCCAGCGCCTCGTTCATCGCGTTGAGCCGCTCGGGCCGGTTGAGGACGACGTACCGCACCGGTCCTCGGTCCTCGACCTCGACCACGTCGGTCATGGTGACTCCTCTCCTGGAGATGGGCGGCGGCTCAGGCGGGGCGTGGTTCGCGGGGCATGCCGAGGATCGACTCGGCGAGCAGATTGCGCTGGATCTGGTTCGTGCCGGCGTAGATGCGGCTCGACCGGGAGGCCAGGAAGGTCGTGATCCATCCGGCGCTGTCGGTCGGCGCGCCCGGGGCGTCCGGGCCGTCGGCCAGCACGGCCCGGCGGCCTCGGAGCACGAGTGCCTCGTCGCCGAGGATGTCCATCGCGAGATCGGTGAGGACGACGTGGTACTCGGACCAGTAGAGCTTGGTCATCGCTGCCTCAGCACCGATCGGCTGGCCGCGCAGAGATCTGGTCAAAGCCTTGTAGCCGAGCAGTTTCATGGCGAGCACGCGCGCGCGGCACCAGGCGATCCGCTGCCGGATGTCGCTGTCGGTGTCGCGGCGGTGTTCGCGGGCCAGCTCGCAGAGCCGGTCGAGTTCTTCCTCGAAGCGCACCGCCAGGACCGCCGCCGCGCCGCCGCGCTCGTGTTCGAGCAGAGCCGTCGCCACCCGCCAGCCGTTGTTGACGCCGCCGATGACGTTGTCGTCGGCGGTCACGGCATCGGTGAAGAAGACCTCGTTGAACTCGGCCTCGCCCCACATCTGCCGGATCGGCCGGATCTCGATGCCCGGTTGCCGCAACGGGCAGGCCAGCAGCGTGAGCCCGCGGTGCTTCGGCGCTTCCGGGTCGGTCCGCACCAGCGCGAAGATCCAGTCGGCGAAATGCGCGGTGCCGGTCCAGATCTTCTGCCCGTTGATGTGCCACCCGCCCTCGCCGCGCACGGCGGTCGTCGACACGCTAGCGAGGTCGGAGCCCGATTGCGGCTCCGAATAGCCCTGGCACCATTTGACCTCGCCGCTGAGGATCCCCGGCAGGAACCGGCGTTTCTGTTCCTCGGTGCCGAACGCGAGCACGGTCGTGCCGAACATCTGCATGCCGAAGACGTCGCTGAGGGAAGTTTGGGGGAGCTTCATCCGGGTCAGCTGTTCAGCGACGGCCACCTGGTGCTCGGGGGTGAGGCCGCGGCCGCCGTACTCGGCGGGCCAGTCGACGCCAAGGTAACCGCCCTCGTAGAGGGCCCGGCGAAGATCCGCCGCGAAAGCGGGGAACTCGTCGTGCGGCAGGGCACCGGACCCGGCCCGGCCGGCCGGAAGGACCCGCCGGAGGAACTCGGCGAATTCTCGCTGGAATTCCTGGACGGGAATCGAAAAGACGGGGTTCATGACTGTCCTGACGTGACGGGGAAGGACTAGACCGGGAGCAGAGCGGAGATCCGGGCGCGGTGCTGGCGCGGAGTGCCGAAGAGGGCTCCGGAGGCCTTGGCCCGGCGCAGCCAGAGGTGGGCTTCGTGCTCCCAGGTGGCGCCGATGCCGCCGTGGATCTGGATGTTGTTCCCTGCGGCCTGTGCTGCGGCATCCGCGGCTGCTTGCTTGGCCATGGAAGCGAGCACCGGCGCTTCCGCCTGGCCGGCCGCGATTGCCCATGCGGCGTAATGGGTGAGCACTCGCGCCGCCTCGACCTCGACAAGAGCGTCGGCGCAGAGGTGTTTGAGGGCTTGGAAGGAGCCGATGGGGCGGCCGAATTGATGCCGGCTCTTGCTCCATTCGACCGACTGGTCGAGAGCCGCCTGGGCGGTGCCGACCAGTTCGGCGGCCAGCGCGGCGCAGGCGCGGGTGTCGACGGATTCCCTTACGGCGACAGCCTGTCCGGGTCCGACGATGAGCGTCGCGGGCGTGTCCGTGAGCCGCAGGGTGCCGATCGGCCGGGCGAGGTCGAGGCTCTCCTCGGCGATCGCCTCGACTCCGTCCGCACCGGCTGGGACCAGGAACCAAGCCGGTCCTTCGGCTGTCTGCGCCCACACGACGAAGGCGTCGGCGACGGGGAGGTCGGTGACCCGTGCCTTCGTCCCGGTGAGGTGGTGACCGCGGGGAGTCGCGACGGCCCGGGTCGCCGTGCCGGGCGCCGACCAGGTTCCCGCCTCGTCGGCGATGGCTGCGGTCAGAACCAGATCTCCGTCGGCCACCTGCTGGAGGACGGTGTCCGCGACCTCGGAAGCGGAGGCATCGAGGACCCAGGTCGCCAGAACCGTCGAGAAGAAGGGGCCGGAGAACAGTTCGCGCCCCAGTTCCTCGAAGACGATCATCGACTCGAGGAAGCTGGCACCGCTGCCGCCGCGTTCCTCGGGCACCGTCAGAGTCTGGAGCCCGAGGTCACGGGCCATGCTCCGCCAGACCTCCCGGTCGAAGGCGTAGCCGGTGTGGAGGAGTTCTCGCCGGGCGTCCTCGCCGACTCGTTTGCGCAGGAAGGACCGGACGGCGTCACGCAGGTCTTCCTGCTCCTGCGCGAAGGTGAAATCCATGGAGGACGCCTTCCTGTGATAGCGGGTGAGATCGTTGACCCGAGACCTATCGCCGATTGGCGGACAGTGGTCGACAGCGGCGTCGTATCCCGCCCGACTGGGTGGGTATGCCGGAAGCCGCGCAGCTCTGGCTGCGCCGGAATTCCCCCATGCGGGTGTCGGGCGAGCCACGCACCGAAGCACTTTCGGGGTCTGCGCGCACGATCGGCGAATGAGCATCCAGGACAGCCTTCTTCTCGCACTCCGGACGGCCGCCGCCGAGGATCCCGACCGAGAGTGCATCCGCATCGTCGGTGAGAGCTTCACCCGCCGCGAGACTCTCGATCTGGTCGAGCGCACCGGACGGGGCCTGCGTGCGTTGGGGATCGAGCCCGGCGACCGAGTGGGCATCATGTGCGACAACCGGCCGGAGACCCTCTGGGCATGGCTCGGCACGAACGCCGCCCGCGGGATCGACGTGCCGTTCAACGTCGAGGCGCGGGGCAGGCTCCTGGAGTATTTCGTGCACGACGCGGCGCCGCGGGTCCTCATGGGAACTGAGGACTACCTCCAGATCCTCGCGGAGACGATCACCGATCGGCCCGAGTTCGTCGTCTGCGTCGGGGAACACTCGACGAAGCCGTTCGGGGACGCCGTACGGCAACTCGGCTTCGACGAACTGCTCGCGCTGGGCTCGGCTTCGGAGGAGGAGTTGGCGGCTCCGCTGCCAGGCGACATCGCGACGATCATGTACACCTCCGGCACGACCGGCCCTTCGAAGGGAGTCATGCTGCCGCAGCGCTACTACCCCGCGAAGGCGGCTCATGCGGCTCAGCTGATGGAGGTTCGCTCGGACGACGTGGTGCTGTGTGTGCAGCCGCTCTTCCACATCGATGCGCGCGCCTTCCTGACGACTGCCTGGTCCGTGGGCGGCAAGGGCGTGTTGGGACGAAGGTTCAGCGTCAGCCGCTTCTGGGACGAGGTACGCGAGAGCGGCGCGACGATCTTCGCCACGATCGGCACGATGCTGTGGATGCTCCACAAACAGGAGCCGCGTCCCGACGACACCGACCAACCCGCCCGGACTGCGATCTGCTCGTCCACTCCCGGCGAGATCCTGCGCGACTTCGAGGCTCGCTTCGGGGTCCAGATCATCGAGGCGTACGGCATGACCGAGTGCGTTCTGCTGACGTCGGCACCTCCCGGCCAGACGATTCCGGGCCGCATCGGCCGGGCCATCCCCGAGGTGGAGATCCAGCTGGTCGACGACAACGACGAGCCTGTGGACGAAGGCCAGGCCGGCGAGCTGGTCTACCGGCCGCGCGAGCCCTTCGCGATGATGCAGGGCTACTGGGCGAAACCGGTGGAGACAGCCGAGGTTTGGCGCAATCTGTGGTTCCACACCGGTGACCTCGTCCGTCAACACCCGGACGGGATGTTGGAGTACATCGGCCGCAAGAAGGACTCGATCCGCCACCGCGGCGAGAACGTCTCGGCATGGGAGGTCGAGCAGGCTGTCGCCGCTCACCCGCAGGTGCTCGAGGTGGCGGCGATCGGGGTGCCTTCTGAGGTGGGCGAGGAGGACGTCGCGGTGCTTGTCGTCCCGGCTGCCGGAGCCGCCCTCGACCCGGACGAACTGGTCGAGTTCGTCACCCGGGATCTTCCGCGGTTCGCCGTTCCGCGCTACGTCGAGGTCGTCGACAGCCTGCCGAAAACCCCGTCGGAGCGGGTCGAGAAGGGCAAGGTCCGCGAGCGCGGGATCAGTGCCGCGGCGTGGGACGCGAACCTGGCGCTCGGTCGGCGTTGAAGGCTGGGCGGAAGGGCCGCCACGGGATTCCCGTGGCGGCTCTCTTGCTGGAACTTCACGGACCTTGCCCCGGGCCGCGGCGGTGATTGCTTCCTTGCCGGTCGATCTCGGCCAGCGCGCCCGCGCGGACGCAATGCGGGTGTTCAAACACGTAGTTCCCCCCGCGTGTCCCCGCTCACAGTCGCGCAGGCTGGCTATCGCCGCGCGAACGTCGGGTGAGGATTCGCTGAACGCAAGGGAACGTGCCATGACAGTGCTTGCCGAACGCCCGCTTGAGATGACCGATACGACCGATTTCTGCCAGTTGCAGCGCATCCTGGTCGTCGACGAGAACGAACTGATGCAGGCGGGTCTCTGTGCCGTCCTCGAAGCTGCTCCCTGGGTGTCAGCCTGCTACATGGCGAGCACGGCGAAGGACGCGGTCCAGGTGATCCGTCGCCACCAGCCGCAGGTCGTGGTCGTCAGCGCCTCTCTTCGCGGACGTTCGAGCGCCGAACTCTGCTGTTGGATCCAGGACTGGATGCCCCACGTCAAGATGGTTCTCATGGCTGGACTCGGCCGGGTGCCGACGGCGTTGGCGACCTCGCTGGGTGCGGCGGGCGCTCTTTCGAAGCACCTTCCCCGAGGTGCGATCGTGTCCGCCGTCAAGAGTGTCGCGGAGGGCGTCCGGGTATTCCCGAAGACCGACGCGACTCCCGAGAACCGACTGTCCCGCCGCGAACTCGACGTGCTTCAGCACCTCGCCGCCGGGCTGAGCAATCCCGAGACGGCGGCCAGCCTCAACCTCTCGCGCCACACCGTCAAACAGCACACGAGCGCGGTGTACCGCAAGCTCGGCGTACGGAACCGTGCCGAGGCCGCGAGCCGAGCCCAGGAACTCGGCCTTCTCGTCAA
This sequence comes from Amycolatopsis sp. NPDC114484, assembly GCF_055633755.1. NCBI lineage: Bacteria > Bacillati > Actinomycetota > Actinomycetes > Pseudonocardiales > Pseudonocardiaceae > Amycolatopsis > Amycolatopsis sp. NPDC114484. The sequence continues at coordinate 269,447 of NZ_JBVKDQ010000013.1, forward strand.
GGTCGAACTGTCCGGGAGTGAGCGCCTTGCCAGCTGACCCGGAACTCGGTCGCCTCAACCACATCGGCATCGTGGTTCCCGGCACCGAACATGACACGGTGGTCGATTCGCTGGTGAGGTTGTTCGCGGGGGAGATCAACCAGAGCGGCGACGACGCGGAACTCAACGGGCGCTGGTCGTGGGTCCGGGCCTCCTCGGGCTTGATGCTGGAGGTGTGCTCGCCGTTCGAGAATGCCGCCAGTGCGTTGACTCGCTTCCTGGAACGAACCGGCGGCGGACTGCACCACGTCTCCTTCGACTCCGACGACATCAACGCGTGTCGGGCGGCGGCCCGCGAGCGAGGCGCGACGCTGGTGGGGGAGAGCGACGACCACGCCGGCTGGGCCGAGTTCTTCGTCCGGCCGCAGGAGACCGGAAACGCGCGGTTCCACTGGATGCAGCCCGTCGCGGAGAGCGCGTTCGAGGCGCTTGAGCTTCGCCGATCTCAGCGCTGAGGCGTGGGACCTGCGACTGCCCGCATTTCCGGGGGAAGCGGGCAGTCGTCAGCGGTCTCACTCCATCTCGAACCCGTGATAGTGCCCCGCCTCGACGCCGTCGGTCACCTGCTTGTACAGCCCGACGCCCGCCACGAAGGGCATGAAGATGCGTTCCTTTCCCGGCACGTTCGCGCCCATGTACCACGACGCCGCCATCGGGAAGATCGTCATGTTCGCGAGGTCGTTGGTCGTGGCGACCCAGTTGTCCTCGTTCTCCGGTTCCGCTTCGATGCGTTCGTACCCCGCTGCTCGCGCGTATTCCAGTGCCCGGGCGATGAACCCGACATGGTGTTCGATCGACGTGACCATGTTCGAGAGGACCGAAGGGCTCTGCGGTCCGGTGACCGTGAAGAGGTTCGGGAACCCGGCCGACATGAGTCCCAGGTAGGTGCGGGGGCCATGGGCCCACTTCTCCTTCAGCGTCGCCCCGCCGTTCCGGATGTCGATGGCGTTGAGCGCGCCGGTCATGGCGTCGAATCCGGTGGCCAGGATGATCGCGTCGAACTCGTGCTCGCGTTCGCCGGCGAGGATTCCGCGCGGCGTCACGCGGACGAGCGGCTCCTCGCGCAAGTCGACCAGCTCGACGTTCGGCTGGTTGTAGACCTGGTAGTACCCGGTGTCGACGCACATCCGCTTGGTGAAGATCGGGTAGGTGGCCGGGCAGAGCTTCTCGGCGACGACGGGGTCGGCGACGATGCTCCGGATCCGGTCGCGGAAGTACTCCGCGACGACCTCGTTGGCACGGAGATCGAGGACCAGGTCCGTGAAGGCCCAGCCGAAACAGAGGCCGCCGTCGGCCCAGCGGCGTTCCAGCTCCTTCTCGACGTCGATCTGGTCCGACTCGAGCAGCGCCTTCGTGCCGGGACGGCACTCGTAGCCGTCGGGCGCGTTCCGCGCGTTTTCCCGGATCTCGGAGTAACGGCTCTTCGCGACGGCCAGGTCTTCGGTGATCGGCCGGTTGTGCGCAGGCGCCGAAAAGCATGGCGTGCGCTGGAAAACGGTCAGGCTCCCCACGGTCCGAGCGATCGTGGTGATGGTCTGCAGCCCGGACGAGCCGGTGCCGATGACGGCGACCCGCTTGCCGCTGAGGTCAACACCGCCCTCGGGCCAGCGTGACGTGGAGCAGATCTTGCCCTCGAAATCGTCGAGCCCGGGGAAGGCGGGTTGTGTCGGCACCGAAAGGTTTCCCGTCGCGGCGATCACGAACCGCGCGCTCAGCATCGTTCCGTCCGTCGTGGTCGCGGTCCAGCGCCGCGCTGCTTCGCTCCACTCCAACGCCTGCACGCGAGTAGCGAAGGTAATGTCCTTGCGCAGGTCGAACCGGTCGGCGACGTGCCGCAAATAGCGATGGATCTCCGGCTGTGCCGCGAATCGCTCGGTCCACTCCCACTCCTGCTGAAGGTCGTCGTCGAAGGAATAGGAGTACTCGATCGAGTCGATGTCGCAACGGGCGCCGGGATAGCGATTCCAGTACCAGGTCCCGCCCACGTCCTCGCCTGCCTCGACGACGTGCGCGTCGAACCCGGCTTCGCGCAGCCGGTACAGCTGGTAGAGACCGGCGAAGCCGGAGCCGATGATCAATACCTCGTGTTCGTGCACTGCCATGACCTCAGGCCTCCCTTTCGAAGCTGTCGGCGAAGGTGCTGATATAGCGCGACACCAGTTCGATCCCGTCGTGATAACCCGGGAAAATGTTGGCCATCTGGAAAAAGCCGTGCATTTCCCCGGCAGCCTCTTCGGAGGTGACTTCCACACCCGCCGCGCGCAGGGCCGCGGCGTACGCAACGCCTTCGTCGTGCAGCGGGTCGTACTCGGCCGTGTAGACCAGAGCGGGCGGCAGACCGGCGAGGTTCGCGGCGCGCAGCGGCGAGGCATCCGGATTGCTGCGGCTCGCCTCGTCGGGGAGGTAGTGATTCCAGAACCACCGCATCGCCTCGCGCCCGACGAGGAGTTGGTTCGCCAGGTCGAGGTAGGAAGGGCGATCCAGGTCGCAGTCGGTGACCGGGTAGACGAGGACCTGGCCGTCGATCTTCGGCCCGCCGTTGTCTCGCGCCCACCGGGTCATCACCGCGGCGATGTTGCCGCCGGCGCTGTCGCCGGCGACGATCAGCGGGCCTTGCTTGTGCAGGCTCTCCGAAACCCAGGTCAGCGCCGCGTAGCTGTCTTCGAGAGCGGTCGGGAAGGGATGTTCGGGGGCCTTCCGGTAATTGACGAGGACGACCGTGCAATGCGTGCGGTCCACCAGGTCGCGACCGACGAAGTCGTACTGCAGGTCGATGTCGCCCAGCACCCAGCCGCCGCCGTGGAAGTAGACGACCACTCCCCGGGAAGGTCCGGCGGGAGCCAGGACCCGCACGCGGAACCGGCCGTTCTTGCCGTCCAGCTTCAGGTTGCGCACCGATCCGACCTCGGGTCCGCGGCCGGTCAGGCCCGCGGCGACCATGTCTCCCATCCGGGCGATGGCGGGGGTGCTCTCGTGCAGCGGCGGGTCGCCCGCGGCCGTGAGCGCTTCCACGAACTGGGCCGATTCCGGCTCAAGGGGCATCGTGTTCCTCCTGGCGTCTGTCTCGCCGCAGTTTCGTTCGGCTTGAAGACCAAGCGGCCGATAGCGGGGAAATGGGGACCTAGTCGGGGGATGTAGCCCAAGTGGGCGCCCTCGTCGCGGCGAATCACTCGCGACGGACGGACGAGGACGACCCTCGAGCGCTATGAGAGCCAACGGAACGGTTGCAGTGGTCACGGGCGGCGGCAGAGGCATCGGGCTCGCGATCGGCGGCCGGCTTGCGAAGCAAGGCCATCGAGTCCTGCTCACCGATATCGACGAGTCGCTGGTTCGCGAAGCAGTCCTTCGCGTCGGCGCGAAGTGCGCGTGGGCGATTCAAGACGTTCGAGACGCCGCGAGCCATGAGCAGGTGGCGGAACGCGCGAACGAGATGGGACAGCTGGGTATCTGGGTGAACAACGCTGGCATCCTGATCTCCGGCGACGGCTGGACCAACAGCCCGGATGACATCGCGGCGAGCTTGGACGTCAACGTCCGCGGCGTGATCGCGGGCTCGAACGCAGCCGTGAAAGCGATGCCCCATGGGGGACGCATCCTCAACATCGCCTCGAACGCGGCACTCGGGCCAGTGCCAGGGCTCGCTGTCTACGCCGCGACAAAGGCCGCGGTGCTTTCGTATTCGACCTCGCTGCAGGGCGACCTCGATCACGCCGGCCTGCCGATTCGGGTCCACGCGCTGTGCCCCGACGTGGTGGCCACCGAAATGGTCACGTCCCGGTCGAACGACGCGGGAGCGGCCATCCTGTTCGCGGGCGGCCGTCAGCTCGATGCCGATGACGTCGCGACCACGGCGGTGAAACTTCTTGACAGCACCAGATTGGTCCGTTCGGTCCCGCGCGTGAGCGGACTGGTCACCCGGTTCACGGGTCTGGCTCCGTCCGTCGGACTCCGGTTCAGTGTCCTCGCTCGGCGGTCGGGGGAGGAGCGTCAGCGAAAGGTGGGGTCGAAGTGACTGCCATGGCGCGATTCGACGGCAAGGTCGTGCTCATCACCGGTGCCGCATCGGGAATCGGGCTGGCTGCCGCGTGGCGGTTCGCAACCGAAGGCGCCCGGGTGGCGCTGGTCGACGTGAACGAGGAAGCCGGAGCGCGGGCGGAGTCGGCGTTGCGCGCCGCCGGCCACGACGCTGTCTTCCACTCCGCCTCGGTCACCGACGAGCCCGCGGTTGCCGGTGCCGTCGCATCCGTTCAGAAGGAGTACGGCCGCCTCGACGTCCTGTTCAACAACGCTGGGATTGTGCTGGAGAGCTTCGGGGTCTCCACGCCGTTCCCGGAATGGCGCCAGGTCCTCGACGTCAATCTCCACGGTGCCTTCCTCATGGCCAAGGCGGCTATCCCCCTGATGATCGAGGCGGGTGGCGGCGCAGTGGTCAACACGGCGTCGATCTATGGCCGAGTGGCCTCGCCCGGTGCGGCGTCGTACATCGCGAGCAAGCACGCGATCGAAGGACTGACCAAATCCTTGGCCTTGGAGCACGCCGCGGACCGGATCCGGGTCAATGCCGTGTGCCCCGGCTACGTCAAGACCCCGATGGTCGAACTCGACATCAAAGAGGACCCCACGCTGCTGGAGCGGCATCCGCTGGGCCGGCTGGCCGAACCGGAGGAAGTAGTGGCCGTCGTGGCGTTCCTGGCCAGTGACGAGGCCAGCTTCGTGACCGGCGCTTCGTACCTCGTCGACGGCGGGTACACCGCGCAGTAGCGGCATCGAAGTCGCCCGCGACGAGAAACCGCCCCTCCGGGAACCTCTGGAGGGGCGGCTCTTCGTGGCGGTGCACTCAGTCGACGACCGCCGTGAGGTCGATCTCGATGAGCGCGTCCGGGTTCGCGAGACCGGTGATGCCGACCAGCGTCATGGCCGTGGACTTGCCGCCGGCCTCGCCGACGCCCTTGCCGAGGCCCTCGTAGACCTTCTCGAGGTTCTCTTGGGTCGCATCGACTACGTAGACCATCATGCGAGTGACGTCCGTGGCGGTCGCGCCGGTCGCGGTGAGTGCCTTGAACGCGTTCAGGGTCGCGAGGTACGACTGTGTGCGGTGGTCGCCTTGACCGACGATCTGCCCGTCGAGGTCGGCTGAGATCTGCCCGGTCGTAGTGATGATCTTGCTTCCGGAGGCGACCATCGCGTGCGCGAAGCCGTGCGGCTTGGCGAGCGTGTCGGTGTTGACCTTCTTGACGGCCATGGTATTCCTCTGCTTTCGGGTTGCCAGGGTTTCAGATGGTTTCGGTGACGACCTCGACCGGCTCGACGCCAGCGGGCCGGTCCTCGACGAAGTCGGCGAGGACGTCGAAGTAGATGTGCGGGTCGACAGCTCCCTCCGGGCCGTGGACGCCCAGTTCGGTCACCTGGCCGCGGCAGAGCATCACGGTGGCGACAGCCAGCGGATAACCGGTGAACTCGCCCATGTTCGCGTTCGGCAGGACGATCGGGGTCGCGCCCACGCGGGTGGCGACGCCGTTCTTGACCCCTTCGGCGACCGCGAACAGTCCGGCGAACGGAGGACGCTCGCCTGCGGCCGGACCGTTGATGTCCGGGGTTTCCGTGAGCGCCACACCCGCGGCCGGGACATCGAGTTCGCCGGCCCTTACCCGGCCCTGGATCGCCTTGAGCGCCTCCATCAAGCCGCGCCGCGCGACCATGACGTTGTAGGACTCCTGGATCTCCGGGCGGACCTTCGGGAGCGTCATCGGCTCCGGATGACCGCACACCCAGACCGAGTGCTCGCCGACGCCCGGGTAGGCGAGCTTGATCTCGTCGAGCGCGTACGTGTCCACCAGGGCGCCGCCGCGACGGACCTTGATCGGCTCCGTGCAGTTGTGGATCCAGTGGTCGCGCGCTGCGTTGGGCTTGCCTTCCCGCTCCGGCGGGTCCGGCTTGATGCCGCCGATCGACCATGCCGTGCAGACCTTGTCGACCTGATCGAGTTCGGTCATGCAGAGCATCGCGAGAAGGTTGCTGGTGCCCGGACTGGAACCCATGCCGATGATCGCGGTGATGCCCGCGGCCCGTGCGGCGTCGTCCAGTTCGAGCATGTCGACGGTCGGCTCCCAGTCATCGCAGATGTCCAGGTAATGGGTCTGCGCCGCGATCGCCGCGCTGAGCACCTCGCGGCCGAATCGGTAGAACGGGCCCGCACAGTTCAGCACGACGTCGACGTCGGCCAGGGCCTTGCCCAACGCCTCGCTGTCGGAGATGTCGAGCGCGAGCGCTTCGGCCTTGGGACCGAGTTCCGCGGCGGCGGTCTTCGCGCGGTCGAAGTCGCGGTCGGAGACCAGGACCAGGCCGACCTCGGCCGAATCAGCGAGCGCCCGGCAGGCGTACTTCGCCATTTCGCCGGCGCCGCCGGTCACCAGAATTCTTGTGCCTGCGCCGAGGCCGGGGTTGTTCGTCATGGAGGGATTTTCGAAGTTCCGGCGACAGTGCCGGGCCATGGACGGAGTCACTGTGCCCGGGTGGGGGAGTGCCGCCGGCTCGGCGTTCGCTTTTCCGTCAACGACTCTGGCAGGGATATCGATAAACCTGTGCGAGCGCACGACTTCGACCTGCGCCGCGTCGCCCGCGCATTGGCCGGTTAGCCGTCAATGCCCCACTTTTTCGCGGCGGCGAGCAGCGACGCGGTGTGGAAAACGATCATCTCGCGGTAGCCGCCGCTCATTTCCCACGTGCCGGACCAACCCTTGGGCGCGACGAACCAGTCGCCGGGGACGTAAGTGTCCACCCGGCCGTCCGCCGACGTCAGGACGGCCGTGCCGTTGAGGATGTGGACGTGCTCGTCGTAGGGCAGGTCGGTGAAGGCGACCGTGCCGTCGTCGGCCTCGTAGACGCAGGTGGTGATGTCCTCGCCGGAGTACCACACAGCGTTGCGATTGGTCGCTATCGGCCGCGGCATCATCTCGGTCGGCCACAGCGGCATCGGCCGGAGGTTCTTGCCCTCGAGGTGATCGCGCTTGGCCGGGACGGGGTGGGCCGCGGTCACGAGTAGAGCTCCTTGCGGGAGGTGATGTAGTCGCGCAGGGTTTCTCGCGGGTGGCCCAGCATCCGCGTGAAGGTGTCGACGTGCCGGACCGCGGCGTACGAGCCGGTCTCGTGGTTCAGGTAGGTCATCAGCTGGTCGAAGGCCGGTCCCATCGCCTCGCGCAGCGGCTGGTCGTCGTCCTCATAGGCCACTTGCTCGCCGAGCACCTCGGTAAAAAGCCGCGCCAGGTCGGCGTAGGAGTGCCGGTCCGGCGAGGTCAGCACGTACTCCTGTCCGGCGTGCTCCGCGGGGTCGCCGGACAGGATCCGGGCGAAGACCTCGGCGACGTCCCCCTCCGAGACCCACATCCGGGGGCAGTCGGTGGTCGCGGGCATGGCGATCCGGCGATGCGCCTTGACGTCCGCGGCCACGAAGGACTGCAGGTTGAACATCAGCCAGGCCGGGACGTTGACGTAGCAGACCGGCAGACCGCTCGCGTCGAGGAGCGGCTTGGCGACGACGTGCAGCCCGGCGCCGCAGCGGGCGCCGACGTACGCCGGGTCGGCCTGTTCGAGGGTGAAGCCGGGCGGCATCCCGAGCAGCCGGACGACGAGTTCGACGGCACCGGTCTTCTGGGCGGCGCGGATGATGTTCGGGGTGACGACCGACTCGTCGGTGACGAGGTCCGGGGTCACCACGAGGACCTTGCTGACACCCCGCATCGCCTCGATCAGGCTGGCCTCGTCGTTCCAATCGCAGAGCACGGCCTCGGCACCGGGGAACTGCCGGCTGAGGCGGCGGAGCCCGGCCTCGCGGCTCGTCGCGGCCCGGACCGTCTGCGGAGCGCTGCGGTACAGGCGGGCGGCGGTGAGGCCGCCCAGATTTCCGGTAGCCCCGAGGATGAGTGTCTTTCCCATCAGGCCAGTAGAGCGTTGGTTCGGCCCTGGACCGTGCGAGAGCGCGCACAACAACCCCCGGCCGGGCGGGGTGCCGGTCTCGTCTCGGCGACGGTCGGGATCGCGGGATCAGCCGACTCGGTCGGCAGCAGGTCCGGGACAGGGGTCACCGGTTGCGAGGCCATCTTGTTCGCAACTGCCGAATCCCGCTGGCAGACAAGGATTCTGGCCGGTCGTACCCACGTGATCGGGGACTGCCCGGGGTGATTCGCGACTCGCCGCGCAGGCTGCTGAACGCCCAGAGCCCGCCCGGGCACACCCGTATGCGGGGTGCGGTGATGCCGATGTGCACCCGCCGCCAGGTGCTTCGGATTCGCGCTCGTTGCAGATGCCGCCGCGCGGGCCGCAAGTGTGGCCGCTGCTAGTTCGGCAGATCGTGTGATCTGAAACGCGTGGTGGCACCTACCATCCGGTTGGTAGGTTCTCGGAGTGTCGAGTTCTCGGGTGCGTGTTCTGGACTGCGGGCTGGCGTTGCTGCGCGCGGGCAAGCAGGTGTCGCTGGATGCGGTGGCGCGGGAGTCAGGGATGACGAAGGCGGGGGTGATGCACTACTTCCGCTCCAAGGAGGCGCTGATGCTGGCGCTGGTCGACCTGGTGGGCGAGCACTGGGAGCGGGAACTGACCGCCCGCCTGCCGATGCCGGCGGCCGAGGCGTCGGCACGGGAGCGGATCCGTGCCTACCTGGACTGGGCGTTGTCGGGTTCGTTCGACGAGGCTGATCTGGTCATGATCGCCGACCCCCGGCTGCGGAAGCAGTTGATCGAGCACTGGCGGCAGCGAATGGCGCCATGGACCGATCTGCTCGCCGGCTTGTCCGCCGACGAGCGCACCCGGCTGACCGCCGTGCGACTGCTGGCCGATGGTGCGTGGCTGGCCGACGCCGCCCGTGTCGACCCTCTGTCCACACAGGACCGGAATCGGGTGCGGGCGCTGGCCGATCGGCTGTTGGAGGAATAAGACGACGTTCCGGTTACCGCGGCCATGCAACACCGTCGGGCCGACCTTCGGAGATCGACAAACTGTAAGGAGTGAAGGGTGAGTATTCGACGATGACCAAGTGGCTGTTGCTCGCGTGCGCGATCCTCAGCGAGGTGACTGGCTCGCTGTCGCTGAAAGCGGCGACGAACCACCCTGGCTGGTACACCCTGGTCGCGGTGGGCTACCTCGCGGGGGTTCGCCTTCCTGGTCAAGGTGCTGCTCGCCGGAGTCCCGCTCGGTGTGGCCTACGGCATCTGGGGTGCGCTGGGCGTGGCGCTCACCGCCGTCCTGGGCGCGGCGATCTTCGGAGAGACGCTGACCCCGGTGATGCTCGGCGGCATCGTGCTGATCATCGGTGGTGTCCTGCTGGTCGAACTCGGTTCCCAAAAAGCCAAGCGGGGCAAGGAAACCAAGAAGGCTCCGGAGGTCACGGCGTCATGACGTTCGTCTTCCTCGCCGTCGCGATCCTGTGCGAAGTCGCCGCGACCGTGTGCCTGCGCATGGCCGCCGCAGGCCGGAAGGCCTGGTACGCGGCCGTCGCCGCGGGGTATCTGGTGGCGTTCGCCCTCCTGAGCCTCATCCTCAGCCGCGGCATCGGCATCGGCGTCGCCTACGGGATCTGGGCGGCCGCTGGTGTCGCCCTCACCGCGCTGGCCAGCCGCGCGTTGTTCAAAGAGCCCCTCACCAAAATCATGGGGCTGGGCATCGCCTGCATCATCGCCGGAGTCCTCGTCGTCGAACTCGGCGGCAACCACTAACCCCTTCGGCCACAGCCACAGGCGGGCTTCGCCGCAGTGTGGCGACCCGGGGTGGCGGATGCTGTACGTGCCCCGGCGGGGCCAAGGCGACCACAACATCGTCTCTCCGGCCGAGGAACACGCGCGGCCAACTGGCCCTCTTCGTCATCGACCGCTGGAACGCAGCCGCGCAGGAAGCCGTCTACGGGCACTGGAGCACGCGCACAGGATCACGGTCACCGGCGCGCGTCTTTACCGCAGGTCGGGCTCCCGCAAGCCTGCTCGGTCGGCGGTGGCCCGGTCGGACCGGCGATAGTTGTTCGCGGGATTTCGTCTCGCCCGGGGTGCAGGCCTGTTCTTGGCCGATGCAAGGGTGCTTGCTCTAGCTCATAAGGTGTCGCCGACCCGGATTTTCCTGGCGGCTTCGTGGGCTCGTTCGGTGGCGGCGCTGGCTCCGTACCGCCGGGCCATCTGCGCGGTTGTCCAGCCGTTGAGCAGCATCAGGTCGCCTTCGCTGCCACCGGACTTGAGGAAAGTGTGCGACTGGAAGTGCCGGCCGAGGTGCGCGTGGAGATTGCGGCCGAGCACGCCGTGGGCGTCGGCGGCGTTGCCGCGTCGGCGGAGCATGATCTTGATTCCGTTCGGTGAGAGCGGGGTGCTGCGGCGGTGGTCGCTGAGCCACAGCCGGGTAGTGGCGTCGGCATAGGGATGGCGCGCACGGACGCGGAGATAACGTCCGAGGGCTTTGCCGGTGGCGGCGCTGAAGGGGAGCGCCCGCCATTTGCCGCCTTTGCCGAGGACATTGACGACGCGACGGGACAGATCGAGATCGCGTTCCATGTCGATGTCGGCGATTTCGGAGAGCCGGCCGCCGGTGTCCCAGAGCAGCCGGATGATCGCTTCGTCCCGGCGGCTGTGGAAATCGCGCCCCTGGCAATCCCGGAGAACCTGCTTGATGAATTCCACCGGTGTGATGGGGATCGACTGGTCCGGAATGTGCGGCGGATTCATGCGAGCCATCGGGTGATGCTCTATTTCCTCCTCGGTCAGGAGCCAGTTGAACCATGCGCTCAGTGCGCGGTAGTTGTTATTCGCATTGCCTGGGCTGGTGGTGGCGAGGCGATACGCGATCCACCTTTTGACGTGGTTCGGTTCGTAGCCTTCGGGCTCAGTTGGTTCGGGCGGAACCGACGCCAGCCACGCTTCGGGGTCGTCGGCTTCGGGCGGCGCGATCGGGCCGGCGAGCCAGATGCGGAAGAAGCGCACGGTGTCGCTGCAGCCGCGGATCGTGCGGGGGCTCTTGTTCTCGGCCTCGAGTGACATGGCCCACTCGGTGATCAACGCCTGCCAGGTCGGCGGAGCCAAGGTGAGTGCTCGCGTGCGCAGGTGAAAATCCTCGAATAGGAGTGTCACTGAGCGCTGTGCTAGCTCCCGGGCCGCGTCGGACGGCACGAAATAGGGGCTGAACCCGCAGGTCCAGCCCCTATCGGTCGGGATGACAGGATTTGAACCTGCGACCCTCCGCTCCCAAAGCGGATGCGCTACCAAGCTGCGCCACATCCCGGCACCCCCGCGGCCTCCGGAAACCCGGGTACCCGGGGGGTGTACGACCCACCCTAGCGGGCACGCTAAGCTTGCTTCGCTCCCGGGTCACCGAGAGCACTGCGGGTGTAGCTCAATGGTAGAGCCCTAGTCTTCCAAACTAGCTACGCGGGTTCGATTCCCGTCACCCGCTCCAACGCTTCCACCTCCGACGAGGATGAGGACGACGCCGCATCCGCCTCCAGGCGGGCGGCGATCACGTCCAGCAGCAGATCGGTGTCCACCGGCTTCGTGATGTAGTCGTCCGCTCCCGAGGCCAGGGTTCGTTCGCGGTCTTCCTCCGTCGCTTTCGCTGTGACGGCGATCACGGGCAGGTCTTCGTGGGCCGCTTCGGCTCGGATCGCGGCGATGGTCGCGTTGCCGTCCAGTTCCGGCATCATCACGTCCATCAGCACCAGTGCGGTGTCCTCGTGGCGTTCCAGGGCCCGGATCCCGGCCACACCGGTGTCGGCGTAGATGACTTCCAGGCCTGCTTGCTCCAGGACCGCCGCCAGGGCGAAGACGTTGCGCAGGTCGTCGTCGACGATCAGGACCTTTTCGCTGTTGAAGCGTTTCGGGGCGCTGTTCGGTTCGGCCACGGTGATGGTGCTCGGCAGGACCGGCAGCTTCGGCGTCGGGCGGACCGGCGTCGTGGGGGCGATCAGGTTGGCGGCGCCGACCGGCAGGTACAGCGTGAAGGTGCTGCCTCGGCCGGGGACGCTGCTGACGCGCAGTTCGCCGCTCAGCAGCTCGGTCAGCTGCTGGCTGATGGACAAGCCCAAGCCCGTCCCGCCGTATTTGCGGCTCGTGGTGCCGTCTGCTTGGCGGAAGGCGTCGAAGATGACTTCCAGCTTCTCCTCGGGGATGCCGATGCCGGTGTCCTCGACGCCGAACGCGATGATCCCGGCCGCCGAGCGCAGCGACTCCTGTTCGACCTCCTCGGGTTCCGCCATCCGGATGTGCAGGCGCACGCCGCCCTCGTCGGTGAACTTCGCGGCGTTCGACAGCAGGTTCCGGAGCACCTGCTGGAGGCGGTGCTCGTCGGTGTGCACGCTGCCGGGCACCGGCGGGTCGATCAGGACCGCGAATTCCAGGCCCTTGTCCGCGGTCAGCGGGCGGCACAGCGATTCGACGTAGTTCACCAGCTCCGGCAGCGTCACGTCGGACATCTGCAGGTCCAGCTTCCCCGCCTCGACCTTCGCCAGGTCGAGGATGTCGTTGATCAGCTGTTGAAGGTCGCTGCCCGCCGCCCAGATCGTCTTCGCGAACTGGATCTGCTTCTCCGTGAGGTTGCCCTCGGGGTTCTCCGACAGCAGTTTCGCGAGGATCAGCGCGCTGTTGAGCGGAGTTCGCAGCTCGTGCGACATGTTCGCCATGAACTCGTTCTTGTACTGCGACGCGACCGTCAGCTGCCCGGCCCGCTCCTCGAGCTCTTGGCGGGCCTGCTCGATCTCGATGTTCTTGACCTCGATGTCGCGGTTCTGCTGGGCCAGCAGCGCCGCCTTCTCGGCCAGTTCGGTGTTCGACCGGCGCAGTTCGCCCTGCTGGGCCTGCAGCTGCTCGGACCGCGCGCGCAGTTCCTGGGCCAGCCGCTGCGATTCGGTCAGCAGCGCCTCGGTGCGCGAGTTCGACAGGATCGTGTTCACGTTGACGCCGATCGTGTGCCGCAGCTGCTCCAGCAGGTCCAGGTGCACCGCGGAGAACTCGTTGACCGACGCCAGTTCCAGCACGCCGAGCACCTCGCCCTGGAACAGCACCGGCAGCACGATCACGTTCACCGGAGGGGCCGAGCCGAGCCCGGACGACACCAGCGCGTACTCCGGGGGAGCGCCGTTGACCAGTATCGTCCGCCGGTCCACCGCGGCCTGGCCGATCAGCGATTCGCCGAGCCGGAACCGCAAGCCGGTGCGCGCCTGGGCGAGCCCGTAGGCGGCGATGCAGTCGAGCAGCTTGTCCGGGTCGCCGCCGTCCTCGTCGTCGTGCGCGATGAAGAACGCGCCCTGCTGCGCGCTCACCAGCGGGGCCAGCTCGGACAGGATCAGCGTCGCCACCGACGCGAGGTCGCGGTGGCCCTGCATCCGCCCGGACAGCCGCGCCAGGTTCGTCTTCAGCCAGTCCTGTTCGCGGTTCGCGGAGGTGGTCTCCTTGAGGTTCGCGATCATCTGGTTGATGTTGTCCTTGAGGTCCGCCAGCTCGCCGGACGCGTCCACGGTGATGTGCCGGGTCAGATCGCCCGCGGTCACCGCCGTGGCGACCTGGCCGATCGCGCGGACCTGCGTGGTCAGGTTGCCCGCCAGCTGGTTCACGCTCTCGGTGAGCCGCTTCCAGGTGCCGGACACGCCCTCGACCTCGGCCTGACCGCCCAGCTTGCCTTCGGTGCCGACCTCCCGGGCGACCCGGGTGACCTCCGCGGCGAACGCGGACAGCTGGTCGACCATCGTGTTCATCGTGGTCTTCAGCTCGAGGATCTCGCCCCGGGCGTCGACGTCGATCTTGCGGGACAGGTCGCCGCGCGCGACCGCCGTCGTGACCTGCGAGATGTTCCGCACCTGGCTGGTCAGGTTGTGCGCCATGAAGTTGACGTTCTCGGTCAGGTCCTTCCAGGTCCCGGCCACGCCGGGGACGCGTGCCTGACCGCCGAGAATGCCCTCCGTGCCGACCTCGCGCGCGACCCGAGTCACCTCGTCGGCGAACGCGCGCAGCGTCTCGACCATGTCGTTCAGCGTCCCGGCCAGTGCCGCGACCTCGCCCGCCGCGTCGATGGAGATCTTCTTCGACAGGTCGCCGTTCGCCACCGCGCTCGCCATCGTGGCGATGCTCCGGACCTGCACGGTCAGGTTGTCGGCCATGACGTTCACGTTGTCGGTCAGGTCTTTCCAGATCCCCGCGACGCCGGGGACGCGTGCCTGACCGCCGAGGCGGCCTTCGGTGCCGACTTCGCGGGCAACGCGGGTGACCTCGTCCGCGAAGGCGGAGAGCTGGTCGACCATCGTGTTGAGGATGTTCTTGAGTTCCAGGATCTCGCCGCGCGCGTCGACGGTGATCTTCTGCGTCAGGTCGCCGCGGGCCACGGCGGAGGTGACCTGGGAGATGTTCCGCACCTGGTCGGTGAGGTTGTTGGCCATGAAGTTGACGTTGTCGGTGAGGTCCTTCCAGGTCCCCGCCACGCCCGGCACGGTCGCCTGACCGCCGAGTTTTCCTTCCGTGCCGACCTCTCGCGACACTCGGGTGACCTCGTCGGCGAACGACGAGAGCTGGTCGACCATCGTGTTCAGCGTCGTCTTCAGCTCGAGGATCTCGCCGCGCGCGTCGACCGCGATCTTCTTCGTCAGGTCGCCCCGCGCCACCGCCGTCGCGACCTGCGCGATGTTGCGGACCTGCGCGGTGAGGTTGTTGGCCATGAAGTTCACCGAGCCGGTCAGGTCGCGCCAGATGCCGGCGACCCCGGGCACGGTGGCCTGGCCGCCCAGCTGCCCTTCGGTGCCCACTTCGCGGGCAACGCGGGTGACCTCGTCGGCGAAGGAGGAGAGCTGGTCGACCATCGTGTTCATCGTGGTCTTGAGCTCGAGGATCTCGCCGCGCGCGTCCACGGTGATCTTCTGCGTCAGGTCGCCCTTCGCGACCGCGGTGGTCACGTGCGAGATGTTCCGGACCTGGTCGGTCAGGTTGTCGGCCATCTGGTTGACCGAGTCGGTCAGGCCGCGCCACGTGCCGGCCGCGCCGGGGACCTCCGCCTGACCGCCGAGGCGGCCGTCGCTGCCGACCTCTCGCGCCACTCGGGTGACCTCGTCGGCGAAGGAGGAGAGCTGGTCGACCATCGTGTTCAGCGTGGTCTTGAGCTGCAGGATCTCGCCGCGCGCGTCGACGTCGATCTTCTTCGTCAGGTCGCCCGCCGCGACCGCTGTGGCGACCTGCGAGATGTTGCGGACCTGGTCGGTCAGGTTGTCCGCCATCAGGTTCACCGAGTCGGTGAGGTCGCGCCAGGTGCCCGCCACGCCCGGCACTCGCGCCTGGCCGCCGAGGCGTCCTTCGGACCCGACCTCGCGCGACACCCGGGTGACCTCGTCGGCGAAGGACGAGAGCTGGTCGACCATCGTGTTGATGGTGTTCTTGAGCTCGAGGATCTCGCCCCGGGCGTCGACGTTGATCTTCTGCGTCAGGTCGCCGCGGGCCACCGCGGTGGTGACCGACGCGATGTTCCGGACCTGCTCGGTGAGGTTGTCGGCGAGGAAGTTGACCGAGTCGGTGAGGTCGCGCCAGGTGCCGGCCACGCCGGGGACCTCGGCCTGACCGCCGAGCCGGCCCTCGCCGGCGATCTCGCGGGAGAGGCGGATCACTTCGGCGGCGAACCGCGACAGCTGCGCGTTGAGCCCGTTCACGGTCTTCGCCAGCTCGGCGTACTGCCCGCGCAGCGGACGGCCGTCCAGCTGCAGCGCCATCGGCTGCGACAGATCGCCCTCGGCGACCGCGCCGAGCACCCGGTCCAGCTCCACGACCGGACGGCTGACGTCCTCGATCAGCCCGTTGACCGTGTCGACCGCGGTGGCCCAGCCGCCGGGGCCGATCTCGGTGCGCACGCGCTCGGTGAGCTTGCCTTCCTGGCCCACCGCGGCGCGCACGCGCATGAGTTCGGTCACCAGCCGCTGATTGCGTTCCGCGATGTCGTTGAACGCCGACGCCAGCCGGGCGGTGATCCCGTCGCCGTGCGCCACGAACCGCCGCCGGAAGTTGCCGTCCCCGAGGTCGTGGACGGCGCCGAGCAGCCGTTCCAGCGCCGCGACCTCGCTCGCCGGGACGAGTTCCGGTTCCTGGGCCCCGGAGTTCCGGGGGTTCCCGGAAGTCTGGAGGGACTCTGTCATCTTTGCCGACCTTCCCACCACGCGTGTGCCAGCCATGGTCGTCGACCCAGCGTGCCATGGTTCGCCCTACACTTCGACCCAGTCCGCCCGCGCACACTGTGCCAACCTGGAAGGACCAGGACCGTCAGGTCGACCCGGAGGCAGGAGGTTCGTGCATGGTGTCACGGCCCGCTCCGGCGTCGGCCCTGCCACCCGGTGCCGAGCTGCCCGGGCAAGCCGGATTCTGGCGCTCGGTGCTCGACGACGTGCGGGAGCCGGTGTTCCTGCAGGACCCCGAGGGCGCGCTGCGCTGGGCGAACGCGGCCGCCGAGCGGCTCGGCCCGGCGGAGCTCGTCGGCGTGACCGAGACCACCGGCAAGGTCGGCCACCGGCCGGCCAGGATCCGGGCGCTTCCCGGCGGCTGGCGCGCCTGGACCGTGGTCGACGACGGCCGCCGCCGTCCGGAGGAGTTCCTCGCCGAGGCCGGTCCGAAACTGGCGCTCGCGCGCGGACGGCACGGCACGGCCCGGGTGATCGCGGAGCTGGCGGCGTCCGCTCTGGGCGATTGCGCGTTCGTGCTGCTGCCGACGACCCGCGGCCGCTGGGAGTGGTGGAGCTGCACCGAGCACGGCGCGGCGGGCCACGGCCGGATCCGGCGGGTGCCGCCGCAGCTCGCGCCGGTGGTGTCCGACGCGGTCACCGATGCCGCCCGGCCCGAGATCCGCGCGGTCCCGGCGACGGAGGTCGCGGCGCTGCCCGCGGCGGTCGCCGAGCCGTTCGAAGGCCATCTCGAGGTTTCGGTGGTCTCGTTCGGCTCCGGCATGGCGGGGGCGGTGCTGCTCGGCAGGCGCGGCGAGCCCGCGTTCGGGCTCTCGCAGGGCCAGGCGGTCGAGGCGTTCGCGGACGCGGCCGGCACGGCGCTGGCCAACGCGCAGCGCTACGCCCGCCAGGAGGAAGCCACCCGCGGGCTCGAATCGACGTTGCTGCCGACGCCTCCCGCGCAGGTCGACGGCGCGAATTTCGAGCTGTGGTACGAACCCGCCGGCGGGGTCCTCGGCGTCGGCGGCGATTTCTACGACGTCCTCTCCCGCGACGACGGCAGCGCGTTCGTGGTCGTCGGCGACATCTGCGGCAAGGGAGCCGAGGCGGCCGCGCTGACCGGCCGGGTGCGGCATTCGCTGGCCGCGCTGCACCTGGTCGAACGCGACGGCCGCACGATGCTCCGGCTGCTCAATGAACTCCTGATCTCCGGCGGCAGCAACCGGTTCGCGACGCTCGTGCTCGGTTCGGTCGCGGCCGCGGAGTCCGGGCTCGACGTCACGCTGGCCTCCGGCGGCCATCCCGCCCCGCTCGTGCTGCGGCGCGGGGGAGGGGTCGAGGAGATCAGCGTGCCCGGCACGCTGGTCGGCGTGTCGCCGCAGGCCCGATTCGCGGAGGCGACGACGCATCTGGACGAGGGCGACGTCTGCCTGCTCTACACCGACGGCGTCACCGAAGCCCGCAACCGCACGGAATCCACCGAGCTGTTCGGCGACGAACGGCTCTACACGGTGCTGGAGGATTGCGTCGGGCAACCGGCGCGGGTGGTCGTGCGCCGGTTGCGCGAGGCGGTGCGGGAGTGGCTCGGGAATTCCGGCCACGACGACATCGCGGTGCTGGCGATCGAGGCCGCGCCGCGCGCGGAGTAAGCCTGCTTTTCCTTGCTCCGCAAGGGGAACTCACTTCCCGGGCTGGACTTCCGGCTCCGGTTCGGCCTTCGCTGTCTCGACCGGAGCCGACGCGGTCTCGACGTCTTGCTTCGGCTCGGCGGGGCGGGCGGCTTCCGGGTGCTCGAAGTGTTCTCGGCACTGCCGCCCGAATCGACGTGCGTGCGCGGTCATGGCCTCCACCTCCCCGGTTCGCCACCAGGATCGCGCGCCGGGGGCGACTTCGCCACCGAATTGCGCCGCGTCAGCCGACCGGACGGTCCGAGGGGGACCGGTCTGTCTAATGTGGATTCTTCTCGCTCGGCTGCCCGTCGCCGGGATCCGGGGGCTGTCTCGTCTTTCCCGGCGGGGTTCGCCGCGGGGGCCGGCCCGTCTGGTCCGCCTGGTCCGCCTGGCCGGTCTGATCCGCCTGGCCGGTCTGATCCGCCTGGTTCGACTGGTTCCGCGTCACCGGCACGGTGTGGGTCGTCGTGCCGGGCGGGAGCGTCGTCGTTTGCGAGGGCCCGTCCGCCTTCGCCGGACGGGCCGGCGGCGCGGACGGCGAATGCCGGGGAGCCGGATCCGGTGAATCGGACGGAGCGGAAGAGGGCGGGGAAACCGGAACCGGAGCCGGTTCGGAGCCCGGCGCGGACCCGGTGCCCGGACGCAGCGGGGTCGCCAGCAGCAGCGTCCCCGCCGCGACCAGCACCACCGGCAGACCCGCCGCGAGCACCGCGCGCCGCCGGGACACCCGGTGGCGGCGGCAGAAGACCGCGAGGCGAGTTTTGATCGGAAGGCGCAACGTTTCCGTGCCGCGCAACGCACGCGCCACCGCGGTAGCGGAGGGTCTTTCTTCCGGGTCGCGCATGGTCATCGCGCGCAAAGTCCTCGCCAGCGGTTCCGGCGTGCCCGGCGGCACTCGCGGCGACCGGTGCAGCCGCACCACCGCGGTTTCCGCCGCCGTGCCCGGGTATTCGCGGACGCCGGTGAGGCATTCGAGGAGAACGAGCCCCAGCGCGTACACGTCCGAAGCCGGGCCGGGCTGCTCGCCGAGCACCTGCTCGGGAGAGAGGTAGGCCGCCGTCCCGACGACCGCGCCGGTGTCGGTCACGCGGGTCGCGTCCACGATGCGCGCGACGCCGAAGTCGGCGATCCGCGGGCCGTCGTCGGACATCAGGATGTTGGCGGGCTTGAGATCCCGGTGGGTCACCTCGTGCGTGTGCACGTGGGCGAGCGCCTCGGCCAGCTGTGCGCCCAGCTCGACCACCTGGTCGGCGGGGAGCGGCCCGGAGCGCAGCCATTCGGACAGGTTGGGCCCGTGCACGCAGTCCATGACGAGGTACGCGTGCCCCTCGTCGACCCCGGCGTCGACGAACCCCACGAGTCCCGGGTGCCGGACCGCGCGCAGCGCCGCGATCTCCTGGTCCCGGCGGTTGCGGCCCAGTTCGACCGCCCCGGCGTGGAACAGCTTCACCGCGACCGCGGCTCCGGTTTCGAGGTCCTCGGCCTGATGCACGCAGGCCGTCGCGCCTTCGCCGATCCGCTCGCCGAGCTCGTACCGGCCGGCCAGGACCAGCGGCGCGGGCCCGTACCGGCCCAGCGCGAACCGTCGCGCGGTCGTGCCCGCGTCCGAATCGCCAGCGCCGGTCATTCGCCGATCACCTTCCCCCGGGGTAGCGGGGACAACTTACTCGCCGCCGGGCGAGGACAAAAGCGGAGCCGGTCGATTTCGCGAGTACAGTGGCAGCTGGGCACTACCGGCGCGCGCAATACTTGCAGTCACATCGAGACGGGCACGCGCCGAGGATGCCCGGGGCCGCGGCCGCCCGCAACCGGGGCCGTCTGGAGGAGGTGCACCATGTCGGTGTCGGACGACGCCGTCGAGGCGCGCGCACAAGGCTGGCGGACGCTGGCGGCGCTGCACGCGCGGATCGAAGACCGGCTGAACCGGGCGCTGGAGAGCGAGCACGAGCTGTCGGTGAGCGAGTACACGGTGCTCGACGTGCTCGGCCGCCAGGACGGCTTCCACCTGCGGATGAGCCAGCTGGCCAACGCGGTGGTGCTGAGCCAGTCCGCGACGACCCGCCTGGTCACCCGGCTGGAGGAGCGCGGCCTGCTGTCGCGCTATCTGTGCCAGGACGACCGGCGCGGGATCTACACCGAGGTCACCCCGTCCGGGCAGAAGCTGCTGGCCGCCGCCCGCCCGACGCACGACGCGGCGCTTTCCGCCGCGCTCGCCGAGGCGGAGGAACTGCCGGAGCTGGCTCCCTTGGTGACCGCGCTGGGGTCGCTCACCTTCGCTGCCAAGTGACGTGAGGGGAACCCTCAGGGAATCAGATTCCCTGAGAGGGTGTTGTGGAACCTGGTGTTTCGCTCGGTGTGTCGGTGGTGGTAGCGGCCGGGTGTGGTGATCATCGGGTGGGGTGTGTGT
>NZ_JBVKDQ010000014.1:0-282012 GCF_055633755.1 Amycolatopsis sp. NPDC114484
AAAGAACACACACCATCCTACAGCCCTGGACGGAAACCAAGTTGGGGTGTGGGGGTGCTTGTCAAGGCATCTTTCCCGCCTTGACAAGCACCCCAAGACCGTCATCACAATCAAGCTTCGGGGTGCCCCGCACGCACCCGGGCGCAATGTCGCCGCCAGGCGACGAGCCCGCCCCGACCGAGACCCCCCCTGACGCGACCCCCGCCACAAGAACCCCCAGCCACCCCAGCGACCCCGCCCCCCATACGGCAGCATGGACGACGTGCTCTTCGACAGGATCGTCCGCCCAGCGATGTACCGGCTCGCCTACCACGACCCCGAGGTAGTCCACGAACGCACAGTCACCCTCCTGAGCCGCGCGGGCACCGCCCTCCGCCCCCTCTCCAAGGCGTACCGGACCGACGATCCCGCCACCGTCCTGGGCCTGCGCTTCCCCAACCGCATCGGCCTGGCCGCCGGAATGGACAAGAACGGCCGGGCCCTGCACGCCTGGCCGGCCCTGGGCTTCGGCTTCATCGAAGCAGGCACCGTCACCCGCCACCCGCAGCCGGGCAACCCCAAGCCCCGCCTCTTCAGCCTCCCGGCCACCGACGCGGTCATCAACCGCATGGGCTTCAACAACGACGGGGCCCAAGCCCTGGCCGACCGACTGGCCGCGCACGGAAAACCCGCGGTGCCGCTGGGAATCAGCATCGGCAAGTCGAAGGTGACGCCGCTGGACGAGGCCGTCGAGGACTACCGCTGCTCCCTCCGCGTCCTGCACCCCTTCGCCGACTACTTCGCGATCAACGTCAGCTCCCCGAACACCCCCGGCCTCCGTGCGCTGCAAGACAAATCCGCGCTCGCCGAACTGCTGGCCGAACTCCGCAAGACCGGCACCGAACTGGGCGGCGACACTCCCCTGCTGGTGAAGGTCGCCCCCGACCTCACCGACGACGCGCTCGCCGAACTGCTCGAAGTCTGCCTGGACCACGGCGTCGCCGGAATCATCGCGACCAACACGACCCTCTCCCGCGCCGGCATCGCCCCCGCCGAAGCCGCACTGGCCTCCGAGGCAGGCGGACTGTCCGGCCGCCCGCTGACCGAACGCTCGGCCGAAGTGGTGCGCTTCGTCCACGAAAAGACCGGCGGCGCCCTGCCGATCATCGGCGTCGGCGGCATCCTCGGCCCGGACGACGCCCGCCGCATGCTCGACGCAGGCGCCAGCCTCGTCCAGCTCTACACCGGCTTCGCGCTGCACGGGCCCGGTCTGGTCCGCCGCGTCGGCCGGGGGCTCGCCGCCCGGTAGCGGTCGGGCTCGACCGGCGAAACTGCCCAGCCGCAACGTCTGGGCTCCGGCGAACAAACCACCGGCGAACAACCGCTCGGCAGAACCAGAAGGGCGGCTTCGGTCCCGGCCCAGCCGGGCACTGGCACAAACCGCGCCTCACGAAGTCCGGCAGCGCCGGGGCCCGAGTCCGGCCGTGCGCACTCGGGCCCCTCCGCCTCAGCCGGGGAACCGCGGCCCGCCGGTGCTCACGAACCGCAGGTATCCCCGCCAAGACGCGTACCGGTCCAGACCTTCCCCACCCGCCGCGGCCGCTGGTTCGCACAGCACCGCGAGCGGCGAACTCCCGTCCTCCAACTCAACCCGGCCCACCACGAACGGCGCCGCCAAGCCCTCCGCGAAACGGTCGAACGCCGCCGGGGACAGCCGCCAGCGCTCGCCGTCCACCCCGGCCGAGCCGGAGACCACTCCGGGCTGGGGCGGGGTGACACCGTCGAGCAGCACCAGTCGATAGCGCTCCGCGGTCCGGACCAGACCACCGAACCGCGCCCCGTGCAGCTCGTCATGCAGCGGCTGTCCGCACAGATGCGCGCCGAACACCACAACGTCGACGCTCTCGCTCGGGTACGGATCCGGCGACTGCTCGCCAGTCAGCACCGAAGCCAGGTCGATGCCGATCTGATCCTCGAACGCCCGCGTCACCACAGTGATCCCGTACGGCCGCCGGTCCCCCGGCACCGTCACCGCAGCGAGGTCCAGTGCGTTCAGCGTCGCGTCCAGAACGCCAATGGTCGGCAGCAACACCGCATCCAGCTCCGTCAGCAGCGAACGGGCTCCAAGGGCGTCTCCGGCCCCGTAAAGCGCGCTGACGTCCACTGGGACCAGGACAGCACCGGAAGCCTCCAGAGACGCGGCAGCGACGTCGAACGCCCTCCTCGCGGGCAGCGGGAGGCTCGCTTCAGCAGGGATGCCGAGCCGCGGATGCTGTCCAGCGGCGAGGCGCACGTCGGCGGGCCATTCGCGGACCGTCGACTCCGGACCGAGCCCCGCCGCGACGGCCCGCTGGGCGGTCGTGAGGCGATGTGCGGACACCGAGACGGTCGTCCCCGGGATCAGCCCGGGCGTCGGCTTGAGCGTGAGCACCCCGGCGGGGGCGGCGATCTCCCGCTCGGACGAATTCAGTGCCAGGTCGACGATCTCGAGACCGACCGCCGCGCTTTCCGGGTCCGCGACAGTGGTTCCGAGCAGCACCGCACCGGCGTCGATCAGGCGGGCGAGGGCGGGCGGGCCGTCGGAGTCGACCGCGCAGACCGTTCCGGCCAGCGGGAGGTCTTCGCCCGCGTGGACGCGTTCGTCGACGGTCTTCGCTTCGACGAGCACTTCCTCCATGGTGCGCACCGAGACCCAGAGTCCGGGGCGGTCGGCTTTCGCCAGCCGCTCGAACGCGGTGCGGACCCGCTCGTGCGAGCTGGGCGGAGGGACGGGAACAGGATCAGGTTCCGGCGGGAGCGTAGTCACGAGGGCGTCCTTTCCTCGGCGGGATCGGAGGAGTCCACTGTGTACGTCCGGCGCCGCGACCTCAGCCCGCGACGCCGGGCCTGGCGGGTGCCAACACCGACCTCATGGGAAAAACGTTAAACCGCAGACGTTTCCGTCACCAGCAGGATCGGATTACGCGATTGTTGCGGTATGCGGGGGAAACTCACGCACCGTCGCGGCCGAAGGTGTCCCGTTGCGCCGACCGGAATCCCAAACTCGGCCATCAGGACGGCGTTTCCGTCCGTCCGCCGCGATTCCCGGAGTCGGCGCGAAGCAGCGGGCCCGGAGCACATTCACCCCTGGATCGGGCGTTTCGCGGCGGATTACCGCGCCGCGGGACCCGGCAACGGGGCCGGATCAGGCACGGTCAGCCCAGATCTTTCAGCGCCAGCGCCAACCCGGCGAGCCGGTCCGTCGCGTCCGTCAGCGCCTCCCGCGACGTGACCATCCCGTCACTGCTCGCCGCCACCACACGACCGGCCGCGGCGACCAGGCCGCCGTAGCCTTCGATCCCGTCGTCGAGCTGTTCGCGCAACTTCGCCACCGCGGCCTGCAGCGCCGAACGTTCGCGTTCCGGCGCGGAATTGCGGCCCCGTTCGATCGCCTGGATCCGGTCGGCCAGACCGCGCAGCGCACGGGCGGCCTCGTCGGCCGTCGCGCGGGCGTCGGCGACCGAGACCTCCGGAACCGCCGTGGTGCCCAGCGAAGTCGGCACCGAAAGCTGCCGCAGGAGTTCGCGCAGCGAAGCCTCCGACTCGGCCAGCCGCTCCATCGGCTCGCGCGCGGCCGAACCGGCGGCGGGCAGCGGCGGCGGGCCGCTGGGCGCGGCGGGGAGCTCGACCTTCTTCAGCTCTCGCAACCGCAGCGCGGTGCGGACGCTGAACGTGCCGAACACCAGCGTCGCGAAACCGGAGAACACCGCCTGGCCGATCTCCGGCCCGGCCACCGCCCCGCCGAGCAGTCCGGTGGCGGTGAGCACGGTGAGGACCCCGAGCAGGATCGTGACCAGCACCCACAAAGTGAGCACGCGCGAGGTGCGGCGGATCCGGCGCCGGTGCTTCGCGCTCGGCTCGTTCCAGCGCTGCCATTTCGCGCGGACCTCGGCGACCGCGGGCACTTGCCCGGCAACCGTGGAAAACGCCGCGGAAGCCGCGGCCGGGGCCGACGGACGGCGCGGCACCGGCGGCGGCGAGACCGGACCGCGCTGGGTCCGGCTGTTCTGCTGCGGCTTCCCGCCGGCCTCGTCGGCCGGCGGGAAGTACCGCTGCAGTTTTTCCTGGGCGCGCTGGGCGTAGTCGGGCAACCGCTCGATGTGCTTCTCGAGCTTGGCGTTGAACTCGCTGAAGTCCCGCCGTTTGGTCATGCCCGCCGCCCCCTGCGCCGCTCGTGCCCGGCCGGTCAGGCCGGGTTCTTGCCCTGTTCCGCCTGTACGCGGGCCTGGATCTCCCGCTGGATGTCGCCCGACGCGGCGGCCGGCTTGGCCGAGGCCGCACCCGCGGCCGCGCCGCCGTCGGTGACCTGGGCGACCGAGTCGCCGCGCATCGAGGCGCGGATCTGCTCCAGCCGCGAGTGGCCCGCCATCTGGGTGGCCGACTCCTGGACCTCCATCATGCGGCCCTGTACCGAGTTCTGCGCCAGCTCCGCCGAGCCCAGCGCGGTGGTGTAGCGCTTCTCGATCTTGTCCCGGACCTCTTCCAGCGACGGCGTGTTGCCCGGCGCGGCCAGCTGGCTCATCTGGTTCAGCGAGGCGGAGACCTGCTCCTGCATCTTCGCCTGCTCCAGCTGCGAGAGCAGCTTGGTGCGCTCGGCCAGCTTCTGCTGCAGCATCGTCGCGTTGCGCTCGACGGCCTGCTTGGCCTGCGTGGCCGCCTGCAGCGACTGGTCGTGCAGCGTCTTGAGGTCTTCGATGCTCTGCTCGGCGGTGACCAGCTGCGCGGCGAAGCTCTCCGCCGCGGTCTCGAACTGGGTGGCCTTCGCCTCGTCGCCCTTGCTCCGGGCCTCGTCGGCCAGCACGAGCGCCTGGCGCGTCGAGGCCTGCAGCTTCTCGACCTCGCCGAGCTGGCGGTTGAGCTTCATCTCCAGCTGCCGCTGGTTGCCGATCACGGAGGCGGCCTGCTGCGTCAGCGCCTGGTGGTTGCGCTGCGCCTCCTCGATGGCCTGCTGGATCTGTACCTTCGGGTCGGCGTGCTCGTCGATCTTCGACGAGAACGCCGCCATCATGTACTTCCAGAACTTCACGAACGGGTTGGCCATCTCCTCCGCCTGCCTTCTTGCGTCCCACGGGCCCTGAGTTACTTCGGGGCGGGGCGTCGCTCCCCTAGTCGCACAACGTACCGACCCCGGCGTTGGGTTCCATCGTGTCAGGTCGGCCTCCGCCGTTCCAGGCGGCCCCGGGGGAATTCAGGGTCAGCCCTGACCGGCGGTCAGGACCCGCCCGGAAGGGAACCCCGCGCACGCCGACGGCCCCGGGGAGATCCCCGGGGCCGGGCAGCGAAACAGAGCAGGCGTTACGCCGCGATCGTGGACGCCAGCTTCGGCGCGCCGATCGTGGTCCGCAACGTCGTGTTCATCCGCGGAGCGGGCTGAAGCCGCAGGTCGGAGAGGTCGTCGCCGATCAGCTCCGACACCAGGCGGCCGCCTTCGAAGCCGGCCTCGCCGCGGTCGGGAACGGTCTCCCTCGGCGCGGTCTCCACCTCTTCGACCGGGGCGACCTCGACCTTGTCGAGGGCCGACACGTCCGCGGCGACCTTGTGCAGCAGCTCGCCCAGCGGCAGCTCCAGCGCCTCGCAAATCGACGCCAGCAGCTCGCTGGAAGCTTCCTTCTGGCCGCGCTCGACCTCGGACAGGTAGCCGAGGCTCACCCGGGCGGCGCGGGAGATGTCACGCAGCGTCCGACGCTGGTTGGTGCGGGCATGACGGAGCCGATCACCGATCGCCTCGCGCAACAGCACGGTCATCACGCGCCTCCCTTCCCGAACTGGTGCCTCCTACGTTACCCAGAGCGGTACCCCGAGTGCAGGACTTGACACGTACGTACGCCAAGGGCGAACGCCGTTTTCAGTCTAGTTGTTCCCGGAGCAGCGCGAACGCGGCGCGCACCGAAGCGGTCCGGATCGTGTCCCGGTCACCGGTCTCGGCCAGTTCACGCACCGTGTTCACGCCCGGTCCGCTGAGCCCGACGTACACCGTCCCCGGGGCCGCGCCGTCCTGCGGATCCGGCCCGGCGACGCCGGTCAGGCCGAGCCCCCAGGTCGCCCCGCAGCGCTCCCGCGCGCCCCTGGCCAGCTGCGCGGCGACCTCGGGGTGCACCGCTCCGTGCTCGGCCAGCAACTGTTCGTCGACCCCGGCGAGCGCGGCCTTCAGTTCTGTGGCGTACACCACCAGGCCGCCGCGCAGCACCGCGCTCGCGCCCGGCACCTGGGCGAGCGTGGCGCAGACGAGACCGGCCGTCAGCGACTCCGCCGCCGCCACGGTTTCCCCCCGGCGGGTGAGGGCCGCGACGAGTTCGCGAGCCTCGGTCATCAGGATCCCATCGCGCGGCGGCCGGCGGCGCGCAGCCGGATCGCGCGGACCAGGTAGTCGACGCCGGTGATCACCGTCAGCGCCACCGCGAGGCCCATCAGCGCCCAGCGCACCGGGTCCGCCCCGGCCGGCAGCGGCAGCAGATAGGTCACGATCGCGAGGATCTGCGCCATCGTCTTCGCCTTGCCGCCGCGGCTGGCCGGGATCACGCCGTGCCGGATCACCCAGAACCGCAGCAGCGTCACGCCGATCTCGCGCACCGCGATCACGATGGTGACCCACCAGGACAGCTCCCCCAGCGCGCTGAGCCCGACCAGCGCGGCGCCGATGAGCGCCTTGTCCGCGATCGGGTCGGCGATCTTGCCGAAGTCGGTGATGAGCCCGTAGCGGCGGGCGACCCAGCCGTCGACCTGGTCGGTGGCGGAAGCGATGGCGAACAGCCCGGTGGCGATCGCGCGCCACGTGGTGTCCTCGCCGTGGCCGGTGAACAGCGCCACGACGAACAGCGGGACCAGCACGAGCCGCGAGATGGTGAGCAGGTTCGCCAGG
This sequence comes from Amycolatopsis sp. NPDC114484, assembly GCF_055633755.1. NCBI lineage: Bacteria > Bacillati > Actinomycetota > Actinomycetes > Pseudonocardiales > Pseudonocardiaceae > Amycolatopsis > Amycolatopsis sp. NPDC114484. Next base: position 6,878 of record NZ_JBVKDQ010000014.1, read on the forward strand.
TTCAGCGTCGGGACCGGGGTGGCTTCGGGCAGCTGGGCCCCGCCCTCGGAAGCAGCGCGGGGCACGCCCTCGCCCGCCCCGCTGGGCGCGGCACTCACCGGCCGGCGTCCGGCGCCGGGCGGACGACCAGGTCGACGCCGGCGGAGTCGACGACCTCGCAGCGGACGATGTCGCCCACCGCGAGCGGCTTGGTGTCTTCGTCTTCGAGGATGACGCATTCCCCGTCGACCTCGGGGGCCTGGTGCGCGGCGCGGCCGACCGCGTCGTCGCCGTCGGTGCCGTCGTGCTCGACCAGGACGTCCACGAAGGTGCCGATCCGGTCCTCGGCGCGCTGCGCGGTCAGCTCCTCGACCAGCGCCGAGACGCGCGCGACGCGCTCGGCGACCACAGCCGGGTCGAGCTTGCCGTCGAAGGTCTCGGCCTCGGTGCCGTCCTCGTCGGAGTAGCCGAACACGCCGACCGCGTCGAGCCGGGCCCCGGTGAGGAACCGCTCCAGTTCGGCCAGGTCGTCCTCGGTCTCGCCGGGGAAGCCGACGATCACGTTGGTGCGGATGCCCGCCTCGGGCGAGTACTCGCGGATCTGCTCGGTGAGCGCGAGGAAGGAATCGGTGGAGCCGAACCGGCGCATCCGCCGCAGCACCTGCTCGCTGGAGTGCTGGAACGACAGGTCGAAGTAGTCCGCGACGCCGGGCGTGGTCGCGATCGCCCGCACCAGCTGCGGCCGCGTTTCGGCGGGCTGCAGGTAGGAGACGCGGACGCGCTCGATGCCGTCGATCTCGGCCAGGCGCGGCAGCAGCAGCTCGAGCGCGCGGGTGCCGTCGCGGCCGAAGTCCTTGCCGTACGAGGTGGAGTTCTCGCTGACCAGGAACAGTTCCTTCGCGCCGTTCTCGGCGAGCCAGGCCGCCTCGGCGACGATCTCGTCGGGCTGGCGGGACACGAACGACCCGCGGAACGACGGGATCGCGCAGAACGAGCAGCGCCGGTCGCAGCCGGAGGCGATCTTCAGCGCGGCGACCGGGGAATCGTCCAGCCGTGTGCGCAGGACCCGCGGGCCCCAGCCGTGCTGTGCGTGCCCGGGGACCTCGACGTCGGCCGCCGCGGCGGGCCGCTGCACCGGGCTGATCGGCAGCAGCTTGCGGCGGTCGGACGGGGTGTGCGCGGCGATCGCGCGCCCGGCGACCACGTCGTCCAGCCGCGAGGACAGGTCGGCGTAGTGGTCGAAGCCGAGCACCGCGTCGGCCTCGGGGAGGCTGTCGGCGAGCTCGTTGCCGTAGCGCTCGGCCATGCAGCCGACCGCTACGACCTTGCGGCCGGTGTCGGCCGCGGCGAGCAGCGTGTCGACCGAGTCCTTTTTGGCCGATTCGACGAAGCCGCACGTGTTGACCACGACGACGTCGGAGTCCTCCGGTTCGGCGGCCAGTTCCCAGCCGCCCGCGGCCAGCCGGCCCGCCAGCTCCTCGGAATCGACCTCGTTGCGGGCACAGCCCAAGGTCACGAGGGAGACACGGCGGGCGCGAGCGGAGTCAGCGGCTGGAGAAGGCACGACGTTCAGGGTAGCCGTCGCGTCCGGACCGCCCCGCGACGGCGTCGCCCAGTGCGGTGACGCCGTCTTCTGCGGCCGGGTCACTCCGCCCATGCCCGGGGCTCGAGGCGGCACCGGGCTTCCAGTCCGTGAGGGGAACCCTGAGGGACTCTGATTCCCTCAGGGTTCCCCTCACGGACCTGCTGACACGGCCGCCCGGAATAAGTCCCCGAGCGGGTCACTCCGCGGCGGACACGTCCGGAACCGTCAGCAGCGTCAGCTCCGCGTCGTCCAGCGCCTCCAGGTCGACGTCCGGGCCGGCCAGCCGCATCGCCTGCGCCCGGATCGCGCGTTCGAGCAGGCCACGGGCCGAGCGGCCGTTCGCGAAACCGGTGCCGCGGTCGAGACCGGCCATGAATCCGGGCAGCGCTTCGGCGAGCCCGGCGTCGAGCCGGTAGCCCTGTTTGCCCGCCATGGCCGTGAAGATCGCGGCCAGCTGCGCGTTGTCGTAGTCGGCGAAGTGCACGGTGGCGCCGAAACGGGACCGCAGGCCCGCGTTGGCGTCGAGGAAGCGGTCCATGTCCGCCGGGTAACCCGCGGCGATCACGATCAGGTCCTCGCGATGGTTCTCCATCTGCACCAGCAGTTCGGCGATCGCCTCGGACCCGAAATCGCTGCCCGTCCCGGCACCTTGCACCAGCGTGTAGGCCTCGTCGACGAACAGCAGCCCGCCGATCGCCCGCTCGCACACCTCGCGGGTCTTCGGCGCGGTCTGGCCGATGTACTCGCCCACCAGGTCCGGCCGCGCGACCTCGACCAGGTGCCCGGACGGCAGCACGCCCAGCTCGCGGTACAGCTGCCCCATCAGGCGGGCGACGGTCGTCTTCGCGGTGCCCGGGTTGCCGGTGAACACCAGGTGCCTGCTGCGCGCCCCGACCGGCAGCCCGGCCTTGCGGCGGCGGGCGTCCAGCCGTGTTTCCGCGACCAGCGCGCGGACCTGCTCCTTCACCCCGTCCAGGCCGATCATCCCGTCGAGTTCGGCCAGCAGGTCGTCCAGTCCCCGGCGCGGTCCGGCGTCGTCGCTGACCGCGACCCCCGCCTCGCCCGGAAGGTCCGCAGCCACCAGGACGGCCAGCTGGTCCGACGGCGTGTCCGGCGCGGCTGCGAGGCGGCTGGACTGCCCGCTGATCGCGGCTTCCAGCAGGCCGCGCGCGGACCGGCCGTTCGCGAACCCCCGGCCGCGCGGAATGCGGCGGATCGCCTCGGGCAGCGCGGCGGCGAGGTCGGCGGACAGCTCGTAGCCCTGGCTCTTCGCCATCACCGTGAAGATCCCGGCGAGTTCGTCGTTGGAGTAGTCCGGGAACTCGATCCGGCCGGAGAACCGCGACCGCAGCCCGGGGTTGGACTCGAGGAACTCGTCCATCTGCTTGGGATAGCCCGCGACGAAGACCACCAGGTCCTCGCGATGGTTCTCCATCTGCACCAGCAGTTCGGTGACGGCTTCCTTGCCGTAGTCGTCGTTGTCGTCGCGCACGAGGTTGTAGGCCTCGTCGATGAACAGCACGCCGCCCGCGGCCCGTTCGCACACCTCGCGCGTCTTCGGCGCGGTCTGGCCGGTGAACTCGGCGACGAGATCGCCGCGGCCGACTTCGACCAGGTGACCGGAGGGAAGCACGCCCAGCTCGCGGTAAATCTGCCCGACCAGCCGCGACACCGTCGTCTTCGCCGTGCCCGGGTTGCCGGTGAAGAGCAGGTGGCGGCTGCGGACGGCGACCTTCATGCCCGCGTCGCGCCGCCGAGCATCGACGGCCATTTCGTCCACCATGGACCGCACGCGCTGCTTCACCGAATTGAGCCCGATCATCGCGTCCAGTTCGGCCAGCAGTTCGGGGAGACTGCGCCTCGGACCGGAGTCGTCCACCGCACCCACTCCGGACTCGCCGGGCTGGGGCAGGTCGGCGGCGACGAGCGTGACCAGGTCCGCGCCGCCGTCGGTGGTCAACCGGGTCGACTGCTTGCCGATCGCCGCTTCCAGCAGCACGCGCGCGGACCGGCCGTTCGCGAAGCCACGGCCGCGCGGAATCCGGCGCACCGCTTCCGGCAGCGCCGCGAGCAGGTCCGCGGACAGCTCGTAGCCCTGGCCCTTCGCCATCGCGCGGAAGATCCGCGCCAGCTCGTCGTTGGAGTAGTCCGGGAATTCGATCGTGCCGGCGAACCGCGAGCGCAGGCCGGAGTTGGACTCCAGGAAGGCGTCCATCTCCTTGGGGTACCCGGCCGCGAAGACCACCAGGTCCTCGCGGTGGTTTTCCATCTGCACCAGCAGTTCCGCGACCGCTTCCCGGCCGAAGTCGTCGTCCTTGTCGTTCACGAGGTTGTAGGCCTCGTCGAGGAACAGCACGCCGCCGACTGCCCGCTGGACCGCCGCGCGGGTCTTCAGCGAGGTCTGGCCCACGTACTCGCCGACCAGGTCGGTGCGGGTCACCTCGACGACGTGGCCCTTGGGCAGCGCGCCGAGCGCCTGGTAGATCTTGCCGAGCAGCCGGGCGACGGTCGTCTTCGCGGTGCCCGGATTGCCGGTCAGCAGCAGGTGCCGGCTGCGCACGGCGACCTTCATGCCCGCTTCCCGGCGCCGCGCGTCGATCGTCATCTCCGACGTCAGCGAACGGACCCGCTCCTTGACCGCGGCGAGGCCGATCATGCCGTCCAGCTCGGCGAGCAGTTCCTCGATCGAGGATCCGCCGCGCTGGCCCGCCGCGGCGACGAGCGGCTCGATGTCCGGGTGGCCGATTTCGATCCGGCTGCCCGGCATCGCTCCCCGGCTGATCGCCTGCCGCGAGGCCGCGTCCAGCAGCGCCTCCACCGTGCGCGCGCTGGGTTCCTTCGCCAGCGCGGCGAGGCGGTCGCGCACGTCGCCCGGCAGGCCGAACGAGCGCTCCCGGGCGAGAACGTCGAGCAGCGCGGCGGCCTCGGCGGGCCGGTCGAACCGGGGCAGCCGGTACTGCAGCATGGTCTGCACCAGGTCAGGGGCCTCGGTGCGGAGCTGTTCGAGCACCTTCTCGGTGCCGTCCAGCACGATCAGGCGGCAGCTGTCCTGGTCGCGCGCGTAATTGCGCAGCAGCCGGACGGTGCCGGCGGCGTCCTTCTCGAAAAGCGCGTCGACCCGCTCGGCGAGCAGGAGCGCGGAACCGCCGTTCTCGATGTCCTTGACCGTCGCCGGCACCGAACGCTCGACCGGGTCGTCGCCGTACTCGGCGAGCAGGGCGGCGCAGTCGAAGAACTCGGCGGTGTCGAACCCGACTTCGGCATCGGTCAGCGACGCCTTCAGCGCCCGGGTGAACCGGCGCTGGCCGGTGTTCGCCTCGCCCACCAGCAGGATGAACGGATTCGGCTGCTTGGTGCCCGCCGTCATCCGGGCCGCTTCGCGTTTCTCCCACTCGGCGTAGGCCGTTTGCCACTCCTCGTAGGCCTTTTCGTAGCGGGACTGCTCCTTGCGCTGCCACATCCGGTTGCCCGCGGCCAGCAGGTCGAGCGTGACCGACCGGCTGTGCCGCGCCATGTCGCCGAGCATGTTGTTGCCGTTGCCGTCCGAACCCGGCCGTTCCGGCTCGGGCGGCGGCGGTTCGCCGGGGCCGTTCGCGGTGCCGTGCCGGGTGGCGTCCGCCCAGGCGACGACCCGGGTGGCGCGCGTGACGAACTCGGCCATCGACTCGGCCCCGGCGACGAACATCCCTGCCCGGCCCAGGTTCTCGACCCGGATCTGCGGCGGCTGGGCCGGATTCGGCGCCGGGGCGCTCGCGGGGATCGGCGGCGCGGAAGGCGGGGCGGCGGGCGGCGGGCCTGGAGGCGCGAGTGTGGCGGGCGGAGGTCCAGAAGGCGCGGGTGCGGCGGGCGGCGGGTGCGCCGGGACTTGTCCGGACCACGGGCCGCCCTGCGGCGCGGGCGGGAACCCGGGCTGCGGCGGACGGTAGCCCTGCGGCGGGGAAGGCGGTCCGGCGTAACCGCCCGGATTCCCTTGCGGTGCAGGCGGTCCGGCGTAACCGCCGGGGTTGCCTTGCGGACCGGGATAGCCGCCCGGATTGCCCTGCGGTCCCGCGTAGCCGCCTGGATTTCCTTGCTGGCCGGGGAATCCACCCGGATTGCTCTGCGGTCCGGCGGCACCGCCCGGATTTCCTTGCGGTCCGGGGAACCCGCCCGAGTTGCTCTGCGGTCCCGCGGCACCGCCCGAATTTCCTTGCGGTCCGGCGAACCCGCCCGGATTGCTCTGCGGTCCGGGAGACGGCGGCCGGGGTCCCCCGCCGCCGCCCGGACCGGGGTAGCCCTGCTGGCCGCCCGGGTACTGCTGCGGCGCGCCGTATCCGCCCGGGGCACCCGGGGCGGACGGGGCCGGAGCGCCCGGCGGCGGTGCGAGCCGGGCGGCCGCGCGGTAGCCGGGGTCCGCGGGCGGCTGCGTGTACTGCCAGTTCCCGTCCGGCAGCCGCCGCTGCCACGCCTGGCCGGGGACGAGCAGCCATCCGACGCCGTCCGGGCCGGTCAGCGCGGCCGTCCGGCCCGCCGCCGCCTCGGACTGTGCGGCCTGGAATGCGTCCCACCCTGCGCGCGTCAAAAAAACCAGCTCCCCCTCAGGTGCCCGTGCGGCAAGCCCGCCGCCGCCCCATTGTGCCCAACCCGGGACGCTCCGCGACGGCTAGTCGCCGAAGTCGTCCGTTCGCCCCTCGCGCGCGGTCACCACTGCAGGGCGTGTTTGAGCTGTTTGACCGCGATCGGCGCCAGTGTCGTGTTGAACGTCGCGGACGGATGGTTGTCGTCCATGTAGACCAGCACGTTCCCGACGACCGCGCGGCACCGTTTCTGGTCGCAGTAGTAGTCGGTGAAGTCGAGGAACGTCACGTTGCCCGGGATGTCGTCGACCCGCTCCCACGACGGCGTCGCGGCGACCGCGGCCGGGCGCGGAACCGAGCACGCCGCGTCGGTCGGGCTCTTCTGCGCGACGCAGCTGGCCATGTTGAACGCGTAGCGCGGGTTGTCGCGAACGGCCACGACCGGGATGTTCGCGTCGTCCAAAGCGGACCAGACGTCGATGAATCCCTTCGGCGTCGACTCGTGCGGCCCCGGTTTGGCGTTGACCGTGCCGAGCATGACGACCGCGTCCGGGCGGGTGTCGAGCAGCTCGTCGGTGGCGGCCTTGTTCCAGTCGATGCAGGCCTTGTCGCCCGGCATCAGCTCGGAACCCGACGAATACGGGCACGCGCCCTTCAGCATGGTCGTGACCTGCCAGCCGTCGGAGACGACCGCGGGCCGGAAGGCGGCGAGGTACTGCTGGATGTGCGAGTCGCCGACGAGCACGATCCGCTTGGTCGGCAGCCCTTCCGGGCCCTCCGTGCAGATCTCCAGCTCCTTGTTGCGCGAGGACTTCGAGCACTGGTCCGGCGCGATGCGGGCCCAGTCGTCGGCGAGCTTCACCGTGGGCGGCACGACCGGCGGCGACGGCGCGCCGCGGTAGACGAAGCCCTGCGCGTGCGCGACCGCGCCCGGGTGGTCCGGGTCGCCGATGGCGATCTCGTAGTTCGCCCGCGCGCTGCTCACGCCCTGCCAGACGCCGCTCGCGACGAGCACCGGGGCCAGCGCGAGCACGCCGAACCGGTAGGCGCCCCAGTGTTTCGCGGTGCCGATCTTCGACAGCCGGACCGGGTTCTCGATCAGGTGGTAGGTCAGGATCGAGAGCAGGAACGACACGCCGACCACGAACGTGCCGCCGAGCAGGCCGACCGCCGCCCGGTCGCGAACGATCAGGTAGAAGACCAGCACCGGCCAGTGCCACAGGTACAGCGAGAAGCTGAGATTGCCGACGTAGCCGAGGAATTTCGAGCTGAGCCAGCGGTCCGCGCCGAGCGCGCTGCCGGTCTGCCCGGCCACCAGCACCAGGCCCGCCGAGACGGTCGGCCACAGCGCGATCCAGCCGGGGAACACGCTGTCCACGTCGAGCAGGACGCCGCACAGCACCAGCCCGGCGACGCCCACCCAGCCGAGCACGATGCGCGGCAAGCGCGGCAGCGAGACCTGGTCGAGGAACATCGCCATCAGGCCGCCGAGCGCGAATTCCCACACGCGGGTGAGACCGTGGAAGTAGGCCAGCGGCTGGTCGGCCGCGGTGAGGTACACCGAATACGCCAGCGAGGCCGCGAACAGGACGGCCAGCAGCAGGTTCACCGTGCCGCGCAGCGACCAGCCGAGGCGGCGCACGAGCAGGCCCAGCGCGACGAACAGCAGCGGCCACACCAGGTAGAACTGGCCCTGGATGGACAGCGACCAGAAGTGCTGCACGAGGCTCGCGCTGTTGTGCTGGGCGAAGTAGTCCACCGAATCGGCCGCGAGCTGCCAGTTCTCGTAGAACAGCGCCGACGCGACGACCTCGCGGATGGTCTGGAACCAGCGGTCCTGGGGCAGCAGCAGCTGCGACACGACCACGACGGCCAGCAGCACGGTCATCGCGGCCGGGAAGAGCCGCTTGATCATCCGGCCCCAGGTGGCGCGCAGTTCGATCCGGCCGCGCAGCAGCGCCCGGTAGAGCTGGCCGGTGATCAGGAACCCGGAGACGAGGAAGAAGACGTCGACGCCGCCGGAGATCCGGTCGAACCACACGTGGTAGACGACCACCAGCACCGAGGCCAGCGCCCGCACGCCCTGCAGCTCGGGCCGGAACCGGGCTTGCGCGCCCGGCCCGGCGGGAGGGCTGCCTGGTCGTTCCGGGGCCGCCACGGTACTGCCGGACATGCAGGTTCCTCCCGAGGGCCGGTAGCCGGCCAGCGCCCGCCGACTACTGGTCATGTGCGCTCACTAGCTATACGTGACGGCCGCCGCCGTCACGCATCCGGGGTCCCCCGATGGAGCCGCTCGGCGCACCCGGTCCTCGCGGTAGTTATCTTGACCGGGTGCCCGATTCCCGCCCCCCGTCCGTCCGCCGCGCGCGGATCGCCGACGTCCGCAAGATCAAGGCCCTCGTCGACTCCGACGCGGGCCGCGTGCTCCTCGAGAAGGATCTGGTCACGCTCTACGAGGCGGTGCAGGAGTTCTGGGTCGCGACCGACGAGAGAACCGGCGCGGGGAACGAGGCCGACGTGCTCGGCGCCGCCGCGCTGCACGTGCTGTGGGAGGACATCGGCGAGCTGCGCACCGTGGTGGTCGACAAAGCGGCGCGCGGGCGCGGGATCGGGCGCGCGCTGGTCGGCAGGCTCGTCGAAGAAGCCCGCGAACTGGGGCTGAAACGGCTGTTCGTGCTGACGTTCGAGACGTCGTTCTTCTCCGGGCACGGGTTCGTCGAGATCGACGGGGCCCCGGTGTCGCACGAGGTGTACGAGGAGATGCGGCGCTCGCTCGACCCGGGCGTGGCGGAATTCCTCGACCTGCCCTACGTCAAGCCGAACACGCTGGGGAACTCGCGGATGCTGCTCGAGTTCTGAGCGGCCTCAGGAGAACCGGACGAGAATCCGGGCTCCCGACCCGTCCACGGCGGCGAGCTTGACCGTCGTGCCGGCGAAGGTCGTCGCGTCCGGGCCCTGGCGGCCGGTGTGCAACTGGACCGACGTGTGCTCGCCGCGTCCCGGCTCGGTCAGGACCAGCGCCACGACCGCCTCCCCCGCGACGAAGCACTGCCTGCCCGGTTTGCAGCGCGAGTCCGAGACCAGCTGGCGGTAGCGCACGGTCACATCCCGGCCCGCGACCTGTACCTCCTGGCCGGGCGTGAGCGCCACGTTCCCGCCCGGATCAGCGGCGGGCGGTCGCGACGGTGCCTGCGCGACGGCGGCCGTGCCGCCCGCGCACCCGGCCAGCGCGGCGGCCGTCCCGATACCCAGTGCGAGCTTCTTGAGGTCCATGGGTACTGGACGAGCCGGACGCGCCGCCGGGTTGCACGCGCGGCTCAGAAGTCTTCGTCCTCGCCGCCTGCGGGCGAGCCGCCCGCGTCGGAGCCGCCGCGGATCATGAACAGCACCGACTCCAGCTCCTCCGGCTTGATCAGCACGTCGCGGGCCTTCGACCCCTCCGACGGGCCGACCACGCCGCGGCTTTCCAGCAGGTCCATCAGCCGTCCGGCCTTGGCGAACCCGACGCGGAGCTTGCGCTGCAGCATCGAGGTGGACCCGAACTGCGACGTGACGATCAGCTCGGCGGCCTGCAGCAGGACGTCGAGGTCGTCGCCGATGTCCGGGTCGATCTCCTTCTTCTCGCCTGCCTTGGCGCTGGTGACGCCCTCGTTGTAGTCCGGCTGCGCCTGGTCCTTGGCGAAGTTGACGACCGCGGCGATCTCCTCGTCGCCGACGAACGCGCCCTGGATGCGGACCGGTTTCCCGGCGCCCATCGGCAGGTAGAGCGCGTCGCCCATGCCGATCAGCTTCTCCGCGCCCGGCTGGTCGAGGATGACCCGCGAGTCCGTCAGCGACGACGTGGCGAACGCGAGCCGCGAGGGCACGTTCGTCTTGATCAGGCCGGTGACGACGTCGACCGACGGCCGCTGCGTCGCGAGCACCAGGTGGATGCCCGCGGCACGGGCCTTCTGGGTGATCCGGACGATCGCGTCCTCGACGTCGCGCGGGGCGGTCATCATCAGGTCGGCCAGCTCGTCGACGATCGCCATGATGTACGGGTACGGCTGGTACTCGCGTTCGCTGCCCGGCGGCGCGGTGATGTCGCCGGAGCGCACCTTGGCGTTGAAGTCGTCGATGTGGCGGACCCGGTTGGCCTGCATGTCCTGGTAGCGCTGCTCCATCTCCTCGACGAGCCAGGCCAGCGCGGCGGCGGCCTTCTTCGGCTGCGTGATGATGGGCGTGATCAGGTGCGGGATGCCCTCGTACGGCGTCAGCTCGACCATCTTCGGGTCGATCAGGATCATCCGGCATTCGGCGGGCGTCGAGCGGGCCAGCAGCGAGACCAGCATCGAGTTCACGAAGCTCGACTTGCCGGAACCGGTGGAACCTGCCACCAGCAGGTGCGGCATCTTCGTGAGGTTCGCGGTGACGAACTCGCCCTCGATGTCCTTGCCGAGCCCGATCAGCATCGGGTGGTTGTCCTTGACCGTGGTCGGCGCGCGCAGCACGTCGCCGAGGCGCACCATCTCGCGGTCGGAGTTGGGCACCTCGATGCCGACCGCGGACTTGCCCGGGATCGGCGCGAGCAGCCGGACGTTGTCGGTGGCCACCGCGTAGGCGATGTTCTTGGTCAGCGCGGTGATCTTCTCGACCTTCACGCCCGGGCCGAGCTCGACCTCGTACCGGGTGACCGTCGGGCCGCGGGTGAAGCCGGTGACCTGCGCGTCGATGCTGAACTGGTCGAGGACGCCGGTGATCGCCTCGATCATCTGGTCGTTGGCCTTGCTGCGGGACTTCGGCGCGTCGCCGAGCTTCAGCAGGTCCGGCGGCGGGAGCGCGTAGTCGCCCTCGACGGTGCGGGTGACCGACAGCGCGGGTTCCGGAGCCTTCTTCGGCTTCTTCTCCGGCACCTCGGCGGGCGGCGCGACCGGCTTCGGCGGCCGGATCGGGGTGGCCGGCTCGGCGAGCGCGGCGTCGATGTCGAGCTGCTCGCCGTCCTTGTCGGCACTGGCCTGCCGCCGCCGCGAGGGCTTCCGCAGCCGGACGGCCTTCGGGTCGGCCTCGGGTTCGGGTTCTTCGGCGTCGCGCTCGTCGTGCTGGCCCGCCTCGTACTCGGCCAGCTCGTGCTCGTCGAGCCCCCAGGTGCGCAGGCGGTGCGGGATGTCGCGGACCGGCGTGCCGGTGAACACGAGCACGCCGAACAGCAGAGCGAGGATCAGCAGCGGCACCGCGACCCACGTGGTGACGCCCTTGGTCAGCAGCCCGCCGGAGAACGCGCCGAGAATGCCGCCCGCGTACATCCGGCCGTCGTTGGTGTCCGGGAGCGCGGTGAAGATGTGCAGCATCCCGAGCACGGACAACACGACCAGCACCGTGCCGATGACCATCCGCGGCCGGGTCTCCGGACTCGGCTCGGACCGCATCAGCGCCACGGCGACCACGAGAAGCACCAGCGGAAGCGTCACCGCCCCCGCACCGAGCACGGTCCGCGTGGCGACCTCGACGCCCGCCCCGATCGGACCCGCGGCCCGCCACCAGACACCGACCGCGGCGACGATGGCCAGCGCGATCAGTCCGAGAGCGAGCCCGTCACGACGGTGTTCGGCTTCGAGTTCCCGCGTGCGCCCGACCGTGCGGGCGAGCGAACCGATCCCCTTGGCGGCGAGGTTCCAGGTGCTGCGCACCCCCCGCCCGAACGCGCCGGAACTCTTGCGGCCGGCCGGGCGCCGCGCAGGGGACGTCCGGGGCCGGGAGCTGCTCCTGGCCCTGGTGGAACCGCCTTTCGACGACCTGCCCGAGGCGGCCGCCCGAGACTTCGCCGGCGTACGCGAACTACGCGCCGGTGCCTTCCCGCCGCTTCCCGCAGTGCTCCGCTTCCTCGTCGCCGACCCAGCCATGCCCCCACGGTAACGGGCGCGGACCGATAGTCACATGTGCCACTCGCAGCGCACCCGAAACAATCGTCTCCAAGTCACAGTCGGCTGCGGCGATCGACCAGGTCGGCTGCCTTAATCAACTGAGCGGCCAGCGCCCGCGCCGAGTCGGGGGTGAACCAGCCCGCTGCTTCGCTTTCGTCGTCCTCGGCGTTCGACTGCAGGTGCAAGCAGACCGACTCGGCCCCGGCCCCTTCGTTGGCCCAAGCCTCTGCATTCACCGATGGCACCAGGCCCCTCGGCGTGCGAGGAATCCCGATCACGTAGCCGACACCTGACCCGCAGGAGCGCCGCACGCGAAAGGCCGGGTAGCCGCACCAATCAGCATGGACGAAGATCCGGTCCAGCTCCGCCGACGCATCACCCGCGAGACCGCACAGCGCGGCGCGCGGCGCGAGGTCCGCGCCTGCGCCGTCCATCGAACGGATCTCGCCGCTCAAGTCGCTCCAGCGCACCGACGCCGCTGCACGTGCCGGGTCGAAACCGGGCCGCTGGAGGAAGTCCGAAGTGAGCATCTGGTCAGTCGTCAGGACCTTTCGGAACAATGTCGGGAGCGGGCGCCGTGCCGCGTCCTGGCACTGGCCGACGCTATCGCCGTCGCCACCGCCATCGGCAGAGAGAACCACCCGTTCAGGTGCGATTTGCCCGTCGTGAAATGCTCTGCGCATGTTCGCGCTCCAACAGGACGAGGCCCCGCGCCGTGCCCCCGCGATCTGGCGGACGATGCTCAACATCGACCGGGGCCTGGTGAACCTCGTCGGGCGGCTCACGGTCACCGGGTCGGTGCCGCGGGAGCTGCGGGGCAAACCGCTGCTCATGGCGGCCAATCACATCGGCGTGTTCGACGCCTTCGTGCTCATGGCGGCCTGCAAGCGGATCGGCATCAACCCCCGGTTCATGCTCGCCGGCGGGATTCTCGACGCTCCGGTGATCGGGCCCGCGCTGCGGGTCAGCGGGCATCTGCGCGTGGACCGGGCCAAGGCGGCGACCGCGGTCGGGCAGTTCGCCGAGGCCGCGGAGGCGTTGCGGACCACGCGCGAGCCGATCGTCGTCTATCCCGAGGGGCGGATCAGCCACGACCCTGGGCTCTGGCCGGAGCGCGGCAAGACCGGGGCGGCGCGGCTCGCGCTCGCGTCCGGGGTGCCGGTGATTCCGATCAGCCAGTGGGGCGCGCACGAGGCCGTGTACTGGGGCACGGAGACCGTGAACGGGCCCGCGGATCTGCTGCCGCTGGCCAAATCCGGGTTGAGCGCGCCGTTGCGTCGGCCTCGGTTCAAGGTGCATTTCGGGACCCCGGTGGACCTCTCCGACGTCGAGCCGGAGCGGCCCGGCGCGGGCGTTCGCGCGCACGCCAAGATCATGCAGGCGATCACCGACGGCCTGATCCCCTTGCGCCGCCACGAACCCATCCGCCCGCGCTTCCACGACCCGACCCGGCCGACCGACACCGTCAGCCCCTGGAAGCCGCGGCGCTGACCCGTCCGGATCGTGGGACGCCCGGCTCGGCCCGGCTAGGGTCGCGTGGTGTGAGCACCCGCATTCTGGTCGTTTACTACAGCGCTACCGGCAATACCGCCGCCCTCGCCGGCGCGCTCGCCGAAGGGGCGGGCGAAATCGGGGCGGAGGTACGCGTCCGCACCGTGGCCGAGACCGCGCCGCCGGAAGCGGTGGCGAGCAATCGGCGCTGGCGGGCTTGGGTCGATTCCGGGCCGCACCACGAACTCGCCACGCTCGCCGATCTCGAATGGGCGGACGGCCTCGCGCTCGGCAGCCCGACCCGGTTCGGCGGGCCCGCCGCGCAGCTGAAGTCCTTTGTGGACACCACGGGCGGGCTGTGGGCGCAAGGGAAACTGGCCGACAAGGTGGCGACGTCGTTCACGTCGGCGTCCACCGCGCACGGTGGTCTGGAAGCGACTGTGCTGGCAATCAACAACATCTTCTACCACTGGGGCGCGATCGTCCTCCCCCTCGGCTACGCGGACCCGCACCTGATGGAGTCCGGCAACCCGTACGGCGGCTCGTTCGTCTCGCGCAAGTCCGCCGCGCCGGACGACACCGCGCTGCAGGCACTCCGGCTCCAGGGACGGCGGCTGGCGACGATCGCGACGCACGTCGCAAGCGGCCTGAAGCGCTTGGAATAACTCAGTTTCGTCCGGTGGGTCCCGCTCCGTAGTGTCCCGCGCGTGACCACCGAACTCCCCGTCCTGGAACGACCCCGGGTGATCCACCGGGGCCGCGGCCTCTCGCTCGTGCTGCTCGCAGCGGTCTTCTTCAGCACGTCCGGAACGCTCGCGAAACCGGTGATGGAAGCGGGCCTGACGCCGGAGCAGACAGCGGTGATCCGGATCGGGACGGCGGGAGTCCTGCTGCTGATCGGCACCGCGCTCTTCGCCCCGCACTCGTTGCGGGTCCGGCGCGGGGAATGGCCCATGCTGCTCGCGTACGGCGCGCTCGGCGTGGCCGGTACGCAGCTGTTGTATTTCATCTCCGCCAAGCGGATCCCGGTCGGCGTCGCGATCCTGCTGGAGTTCCTGTCGCCGGTGCTGATCGCGTTGTGGGTGCGCGTGGTGCGGCGGAAGCGGCTGCCGCGCATGTTGTGGTTCGGGATGGCGGTGGCGCTGGCCGGGCTGGCGCTGGTCGCGCAGGTCGGGCGGGGGCTGGAGCTCGACGCGATCGGGCTGCTCGCCGGGTCCGGCGCGGCGCTCTGCTCGGCCGGGTACTTCCTGATCGGCGAACGCGCGGTCGCCGAGCGCGAACCGCTCGGGCTGGTCACCTGGGGCATGGTGATCGGCGGCCTGCTCGTGAGCGTCGCCGCGCCGCCGTGGACGCTGCCGCTGAGCATGGCGGACCAGACCGTCCCGTTCGGACCGTGGCACCCGCCGTTGTGGCTGCTGCTGATCGGCCTGGTGGTGCTGTCGACGGCGATCCCTTACGTCGCGGGGATCTCCGCGCTGCGCCACCTGCCCGCCTCGGTGGCGAGCGTCGTCGGGCTGCTCGAACCCGTCGCGGCGGCGGCGTTCGCGTGGGCGCTGCTGGGCGAAGCGCTCGCCTGGCCGCAAGCGGTCGGCGCCGCGCTGCTGCTCGGCGGCGCGTACCTGGTCCAACGACAGACCGCCGCGGTGGCCTGACTCCTTCTCCGGGCGGAGACGGGAACCAACCCCGGGCGGGATGTGTCCTATCCGCGGGGCCGCCACACTGGAGCGGACCGCACGGGAAACCTGGGGGATCTCATGGACAACCGACCGAGCCGGGCAGACCAGCGCAGAGCGCGCAACGCGCTCGCCCGCCAGGCAGCGATCGTCATGATGGCGTTGCTGCTGGCGGGCGCGCGGCGCTGACTCAGACCGGGATGACCGTCGGCACGATCATCGGCCGCCTGCGATAGGTGTCGGCGACCCACCGGCCGACGACCCGGCGCACCGCCTGCGCGATGCGGTGGGTGTCGGTGATGCCCTCGGCCTCCGTCCGCGCCAGCTCCATCTCCACGAGCGGCACGACGGCGTGCAGGGCCTTCGGGTCGTCGGAGAAGCCGCGGCCGGAGATCGTCGGGCTGCTGACCGCGCGGCCGGTGTTCGAGTCGATCACCACGGTGATCGCGATGAACCCGCCCTCGCCCAGCACCAGCCGGTCGGACAGGGTCGACTCGCCGACGTCGCCGACGGACAGCCCGTCCACGTACACGTGCCCGACCTCGACGCGGCCGGTGCGCGAGGCCTTGCCGTCGACCAGGTCCACGACCACGCCGTCCTCGGCGATCACCACGTTGTCCGGCGCGACGCCGGTGCGGATCGCGAGCTCTCCGTTGGCGCGCAGGTGTTTCCACTCGCCGTGCACCGGCATCACGTTGCTCGGCCGGACCGCGTTGTACAGGTAGAGCAGCTCGCCCGCCGACGCGTGGCCGGACACGTGCACCTTCGCGTTGCCCTGGTGCACGACGTTCGCGCCGAGCCGGGTCAGGCCGTTGACGACGCCGAACACCGCGGTCTCGTTGCCCGGGATCATCGAGCTGGCCAGCACCACGGTGTCGCCCGCGCGGATCGAGATCTGCCGGTGCTCGCCGCGCGCCATCCGCGACAGCGCCGAAAGCGGCTCGCCCTGCGAACCCGTCGACACGAACAGCACCTTGCTCTCCGGCAGGCTGCTGGCCTGGTCCAGGTCGACCAGCAGGCCGTCCGGCACCTCCAGCAGGCCCAGTTCGGCCGCGATGCCCATGTTCCGGACCATCGACCGGCCCACGAACGCCACGCGGCGGCCGTGCCGCACAGCGGCGTCCAGCACCTGCTGCACGCGGTGCACGTGGCTGGCGAAGCAGGCGACGATCACGCGCTGGTCCACGCGCCGGATGACGTCGTCGAGCACCGGGCCGATGTCGCGCTCGGGCATGACGAACCCGGGCACCTCGGCGTTGGTCGAGTCGACGCAGAACAGGTCCACGCCCTCGTCGCCCAGGCGCGAGAAGCCCGCGAGGTCGGTGAGCCGCCCGTCGAGCGGCAGCTGGTCGAGCTTGATGTCGCCGGTGTGCAGCACGACGCCGGCCGGCGTGCGGATGGCGACCGCGAGCGCGTCCGGGATCGAGTGGTTCACCGCGAAGAACTCGAGGTCGAACGAGCCGACCTTGCGCCGCTCCCCCTCGCGGACCTCGATCAGCTTCGGCCGCTGGCGGTGCTCCTTGGCCTTGGCCGCGAGCAGCGCGTTGGTAAAGCGCGAACCGTAGATCGGGACGTCCGGGCGCAGCCGGAGCAGGAACGGGACGGCGCCGATGTGGTCCTCGTGCCCGTGGGTGAGCACGAGGCCGTCGATGTCGTCGAGCCGGTCCTCGATCGCGCGGAAGTCGGGCAGGATCAGGTCGACGCCCGGCTGGTCGTCCTCCGGGAAGAGGACGCCGCAGTCGACGATCAGGAGCCTGCCGTCGTATTCGAAGACGGTCATGTTGCGCCCGACCTCGCCGATGCCGCCGAGCGCGACGACGCGCAGGGCTCCCTCGGGAAGGGCGGGCGGGAGGTGCGTCGGGCCGGGTCCGGCGGGAAGTGAAGTCACCGGGGCATTGTCCCAACGCTGGTGTGCGAGGTGGGGGCGGTGTAGGCCGCCTGCGAATCTGCTTGTGCCACCCGTGCACCATGCCAGTCCGAGGCCGCGCTGTCTTCCAGCGGCACGCCGCCCTGGGCGAGATCGGCCGCGATCTGCTCGAGCTGGTCGTCGAACGGGGCCACGATCGGCAGCCGCGGGTCGCCGATGTCGAACCCGCGAAGCCGCAGCGAAGCCTTGCTGAACGCGACGCCGCCGACGCGCGACATCGCCCGCAGCACCGGAAGCATCGCGCGGTGGTTCGTGCGCGCGGTGGACGTGTCGCCCGCCTCGTAGGCCTCGATCATCGCGCGGATCCGGCCCGCCACGACGTGCCCGATCACGCTGACCACGCCGACCGCGCCGACCGACAGCCACGGCAGGTTCAGGCCGTCGTCGCCGGAGTAGTAGGCGAGGTGGGTGTTCGCGATGACCTCGGAGCCGGCGATCAGGTCGCCCTTGGCGTCCTTCACCGCGACGATCCGCGGGTGCTCGGCCAGCCGCTGCAGCGTGTCGACCTCGATCGGCACGATCGAGCGCGGCGGGATGTCGTAGAGCATGACCGGCAGCTCGGTGGCGTCCGCGACCGTGGTGAAGTGCGCGTACAGCCCGGCCTGGCTCGGCCGCGAGTAGTACGGCGTGACGACGAGCAGGCCGTGCGCGCCCGCTTCGGCGGCGGCGTGCGCCTGCTCGAGGCTGTGCGCGGTGTTGTTGGTGCCCGCTCCCGCGACCACGGTCGCGCGGTCGCCGACCGCCTCGACGACGGCGCGGATCAGGTCGGCCTTCTCCTGGTCGGTCGTGGTCGGGCTCTCGCCGGTGGTGCCGTTCACGACGAGGCCGTCGTTGCCGAGGTCCACAAGGTACTCGGCCAGTTCCTGGGCCCGCTTCACGTCCAGCGCCCCGGCTCGGTCGAAGGGGGTCGCCATCGCGGTGAGCACGCGGCCGAACGGACGTCCGGGCGCGGCGGCAGGTGAGGTGGACATGGCCACGACGGTACCTCGTCGGACCGCCGAACCCGGCCTCGACCTGGTGTGCCACCGGGAAGTTCGGAGAATTTCCGCCGCCGCGCCGCTTCGCGCGGAACTTCTCGCGCGGCTACTTGACCTTGGCGGTGATCTGCGCCGGGATCTGGTCGTTGCTGGTGCGCGACAGGACACAGTAGATCTTGCGGTTCGGGCCGCTGCTGCTGTCGTTGTCCGGCTGCACCTGCCACGCCTGCTGGGTCGGCACGATCGCCCGGTACGACAGCCCCGCGCGCTGCTGCTGCGGCACCACCGCGGAGTAGAACGCCGCCGCGCAGCGCGCCTCGGCCGCCCGGCTGACGTCCTCCAGCCCGGGATACGGGGCGACGACCGCGTCGCTGTCGCTCCAGCTCTCCAGCGGCAGCGGGTCGGCGACGTCGTAGACCTCGAGCGTGTGGTTCTTCTTGCAGTCGACGTTGTTGTCCGAGCTGATCACCACGCCCGGCTGGACCACGGCGTTGTAGCAGATCTGGTACGAGGAGACCTGGGTCTTGAGGTAGCCGTCCGGGCCGTAGGTGACGGTCTCGGCCTGCTGCGCGTCCTTCTTCGGCGACCACACCGGCTTGCCGAGGAAGAACCCGCCGGCCAGCGCCGCGATCACCAGCACCGCGATCGCGCCCGCCCACCAGCCGCGACGGCTCTTGCCTTCCGGCTTCGCGGCCATCCGGGTCGGCTGCCCGCCCACCCGGGTTTCCCGCCGCGGCAGCACGGCGGTCGCCGGACGTTGCGTCGGGCCGGTCGCGTGGGAGAGCTGCGCCCGCGCCTGCGTCGCGGTGAGCCGGGCTTCCGGGTTCGCCACCAGCAGGCCGAGGATGACCGCGCCGAGCGGGCCCTGCACGCGGGTCAGGTACGGCACTTCGGTCATGATCGCGTGCAGCGTGGCGGCCGTGGTGGGCCGTTCGAACGCGACGATGCCCTCCACCGCGAAGTACAGCGTCGCGCCGAGCGACCACAGGTCCGATTCCGGCATCGCCTCGCGGCCCTCGACCCGCTCCGGGGCCATGAACGCGGGCGAGCCGACGATCATCCCGCTCGTGGTGAGCCGCGGGTCGTCGATGGCGTGCGCGATGCCGAAGTCGGTGAGCTTCACCCGCCCGTCCGGCGCGACCATGATGTTGGCCGGTTTCACGTCGCGGTGCACGATCCCGGCGGCGTGCGCGGCCTGCAGCGCGGACAGCACCCGCTCCCCGATCATCGCCGCCTGCTGCTCCGGCATCGGGCCGTGCGCGCGCACCAGGTCGGCGAGGGTGGGCGCTTCGACCAGTTCCATCACGATCCAGGTCGTGCCCTGGTCGGTGACCACGTCGTAGACCGTGACGACGGCCGGGTCGTTGAGCCGCCCGCCTGCCCGCACCTCGCGCAGGATCCGCTCGGAGAACACCGCGGCGCCTTCGGTTTCGGGCAGCCGCAGCTCTTTGATCGCGACCTGTCGCCCGATCACCTGGTCCTGCGCGCGCCACACGATGCCCATGCCGCCGCGGCCCAGTTCGCCGAGCAGCAGGTAGCGGCCGGCCACCACCCGGCCGGCGGGGGCCGTGCGGTTCGGGTCGTGCGGGCGGGTCTGTTCGTCGGTCACGGGGTCGGACTCCTCGGTCGGCTTCGCGCAGATGCTAGTCGGACCGTTGCCGGGCCTTGCCAGTTCCGTCCGGTTAGGACTGTCTCAGCCGCCGAGGGTGAGCACGACGAGCACGACGTTGAGCAGGATGATCACCGCGGCGACGACGGCGGCGAGCACCGTGGTGGTCCGGCGATTGGCTTCCGCGCCCATCAGGCCGCGGTCGGCGGTGAGCCGGATCAGCGGCACGAGCGCGAACGGGATGCCGAACGACAGCACCACCTGCGACACGACCAGCGCCGCGCTCGGATCGGCTCCCAGCGCCAGCACCACAATCGCCGGGGCGAGCGTGACGAGCCGGCGCACCACGATCGGAATCCTCTTGCGCAGCAAGCCTTGCATGATCATCGCGCCCGCGTACGCACCCACCGACGTCGACGCCAGTCCGGACGCGAGAAGCCCGATCGCGAACAGCAGCGCGACCCCGGGCCCGAGCGCCGCGGCGACCGCCCCGTGCGCGCCTTCGATGGTGTCGACGCCTTGCTGGCCTTGGAGATTCGTCGCCGCCACGAGCAGCATGCCGAGGTTCACCGCGCCGGCGAGCAGCATCGCGAACCCGACGTCGTAACGGGTGGCTCGCAGCAGGCGCCGGCGACGCGCGGGGTCCGGTTTGCCGTGCCGGTCGCGGACCAGTCCGGAGTGGAGGTAGACCGCGTGCGGCATGACCGTCGCGCCGAGCATCGCGGCCGCGATCAGCACGCTGTCGCCGCCGCTGAAACGAGGGACCAGGCCGTGCGCGATCCCGGCGGCCGACGGCGGCTCGACGAACAGGCTCGCCAGGAACCCGACCGCGATCACCACCAGCAGGCCGGTCACGACGCGTTCGAACGGGCGCTGGCCGCCGCGGTCCTGCACCGCGAGCAGCACCAGCGACACCAGCCCGGTGATCAGCCCGCCGGCGACCAGCGGGAGCCCGAACAGGAGGTTGAGCGCGATCGCGCCGCCGACGACCTCGGCCAGGTCGGTGGCGATCGCGACGATCTCGGCCTGCGCCCAGTACGCGAGCCGCGCCCGGCCGGACAGCCGGTCGCGCAGCGCTTCCGGCAGCGACTGGCCGGTGACGAGCCCGAGCTTCGCCGACAGGTACTGCACCAGCACGGCCATCAGGTTCGCCGCGACGATCACCCACACCAGCAGGTAGCCGTAGCGCGCGCCGGCGCTGACGTTGGCCGCCACGTTGCCCGGGTCGACGTACGCGATCGCGGCGACGAACGCCGGCCCGAGCAGCGCCCAGCCGGCCCGCAGCCGGGCCACGCCGCGCGGACGTGCCGCTTCCGCCACCGCCATGTGCGCCCACTCCCTGATGTCGGTCGCCCCAACTCAAAGTTTAGGCATGCCGAACTTTGCCCGGCAAGGGTGTGCTGCGCCACGCACTGCGCTGCCAAAGGTCAGGCGGGCAGGAGCACCTCGTGGCCGGCTTCGCGGAAGGCCGAGACGGCCCGGTCGAGGTCGTCGGAACGCACCAGGATGTGGTCGGTGTCGAAAGTGGACAGCGAGAACAGCGCGACGCCCGCCGCCGCCAGCTCCGAGGCGAGCGCGGAAATGATGCCGGTGAGAGTGAATTCCAGCGGTCCGCGCACGGTGAACAGCCGCCAGCCGTCCTCGACGGTGCCGCCCTCGGGTTCGCGGCCGGTCGGGCAGATCACCGAAAGCTCGTCGGGCGTGCGGGTCACCGACACGAGCGCGGGCTCGCCGGGTTCCAGCAGCTCGGCCGGGACCGCGGCGTCGGCGGGCATCCGCACCACGGAGTAAGGGCCGGGGCGAAGGTCGATCGTCAGGTGTTTCATCAGTGCGTTGTCAGCCTTCCAGCACTTTCGGGCTCGAGGCGATCTCGGTGCCGTCGGGCAGGGTCGAAATCGTGAAATCGGCGAACACGTTGGCCGCCGCCTTGTGCAGCTGCCGCAGGCATTCGATGGCCAGCGAACGGATCTCGACGTCCGCGTGTTCGGTGGCGCGCATCGCGACGAAATGCCGCCAGGCGCGGTAGTTGCCGGTGACGACGACGCGGGTTTCGGTCGCGTTCGGCAACACGGCGCGGGCCGCCTGGCGCGCCTGCTTGCGGCGCAGGGTCGCGCTCGGCGTGTCCGCGAACTTCTCCTCCAGCCCGGCGAGCAACTCGTCGTACGCGGCGGCGCTGGCCTGGGTGGCCTTGACGAATTTCTCGTGCAGCACCGGGTCTTCGGCGATGACGTCCGGCTCGACGAACTCGGCGGCGTACTCGGGGACGTAGCGCCGCGACAGCTGCGAGTAGGAGAAATGCCGGTGCCGGATCAGCTCGTGGGTGAGCGAGCGGGAGATCCCGGACAGGTAGAAGGTGACCGACCCGTGCTCCAGCACGGCCAGATGGCCGACGTCGATGACGTGCTCGAGATAGCCGGCGTTGGTCGCGGTCGCCGGGTTCGGCTTCTCCCAGGATTGGTAACAGGCGCGCCCGGCGAACTCGGCGAGCGCTTCGCCTCCGTCGGCGTCAGTGGACCAGGGCACGTCCTCGGGCGGGAAGAACTCGGTTTTCGCGATCAGCTGCACCTTGGGCGGCACCGGTCTCGCTCCCCTCATGTCGGCTCCGCCAGCCTAACCCGGCAGCACCGGTGACATCACCCTGCCTTGACGTGACGTCACCGATGACGCCATAGTGATGTCATGGACTTGACGCCGTATATCGCGAACCTTCGCGAAGACCTCGCGAACACGGCCTCCGCCGGGGACGAGCAGACCCGGCGGGCGGCCGCACTGCTGTCGTCTGCTCTGGAGCCGGCTGTCCGGCTGACGCTGATGAACGCGCTGGCCGACCTGGCGGCCGAGGTGACCGCCGCCTTGCCCGGCCAGGTCGTGGACGTCCGCCTCGACGGCCGGGACGTGCGCGTGGTCGTGACCGGCGGCGAGGAGCGTTCGTCTTCCGCGCCTCCCCCGCCACCGCCGGTGCCTCCGATCGACGGCGGCGACATCTCGCGGATCACCCTGCGGCTGGTCGAGCAGATCAAGGGCCAGGCCGAACAGGCGGCGGCCGCGCAGGGGGTTTCGCTGAACACGTTCGTGGCGCAGGCCGTGCAGGGGGCGCTCGGCCAGGCGCAGCAGCACCAGCAACGGCACCAGCGCTGGCAGGACAGCGGCAGCGGCGGGGGCCGCACCGAGACCAAGCTGCACGGCTGGGTCGAAGGCTAGAAGGGGGCAGCACCATGGGCGAGAACCGGGAAGACCAGGGGAAGAACACCGAGGGCCGGGTTGGGGAACCTGGTTTCGGGAGCGCGGGAGAGGCTGCGGCAGCGGGCGGAGCTGAATCCGCGGGCGGAGCTGACGTCGCTGGCGGAACTGAGTCCGCTGGTGGAGCTGCGGCAGCGGGCCATGCTGCGGCAGCGGCGAGCGGGACTGGGGCGGCACCGAGCGGAGCCGCGGCAGGCGGAACGTCTGCGGATGCGGGGGCCGGACGCGGCGGAGTTCCCTCGGGAACCGCGGCCGAGTCGAGCGATCCGGGCAGCGGGTCCGGGTCTGCCGCAACCGCAGCGAGCGGTGCCGGGGCCGCGTCTAGCAGCGCTGAGTCCACTTCGGACAGTTCAGCGGCCGATGCCGGAGCTTCGGCAAGCACCAGCGAGTCCGCTTCGGACGCCGCGGCTGGCAGCGGCTCCGATACCGCGGAACCGGGCCCCTACGTGCGGCTGCAGGACTTCGAGGCGGACGGTCCGGTCGAGCTGGACCTGGGCGTCACGATCGGGCGGGTCGAGGTCGTGCTCGGGCGGGAGTCCGGGGTGACCGTGCGGCTGCAGCACGACGCGGGCGAGCAGCCGTCGTGGGTGAACGGGGTCAGCAGCCTGCTGTCGTGGGTCGGCGAGAAATTCGGGGACCAGTTCGGCGGCATGCCGGAGTTCTCGGTCGCCGACGCGGTGCGGCAGGCGCGGATCGAGAAGACCGGCAACCGGGTCGTCGTGCGGGCGGCGAAGGCGTGGCAGCTGCGGAATGTGCCGGTGTCGGTGACGGTCCACGCGCCGGCCGGGTCGCATCTCGAGGTGCGCGCGGGGTCGGCGGACGTCAAGGTGACCGGTGCCGCGGGCCGCGCGGACATCCTCACCGGGTCCGGCGAGGTGTCGCTGGAACGCGCGGACGGCGCGGCCACCATCCGGACGGGAACGGGAGCCGTGAAACTCGGCCCGACCCTCGCCGGACTGCAACTGCGGAGCGGAAGCGGTTCGGTCGAAGCGGCTTCGATCGCTGGACCGGCGACGCTCGGCACCGGCACCGGAAGCGTCTGGCTGGGCGCGGTCGAGGGCGACGTGATGGCCCGCACCGGCAGCGGCGACCTGTCGGTGGCCGACGCGGCTTCCGGATCGCTCGAGCTGATCACCGGCTCGGGAGAGGTGCGGGTCGGCATCCGGGGCGGAGTCCGGGCGGAAGTGGAACTGGCGTCGGCGGCCGGGCGGGTTTCGAGCGAGCTGGACGTCTCGGACACGCCGCCGGAGGGCGCGGTCGCGCTGAAGGTCCGCGCCCGCACCGGAACGGGCAACGCGGTGGTGACGCGCGCGGCCGGCTGACCGCGGGAACATCCCGTCCGCTCAGGGCGACACACCCGTTGCACCACACCCCGGGTGCGCCGAGCGGACGGATGCAAGGGGGAGGCGGCGGGCCGCACCGGAGAAATCCCGGGCGCCCCGCCGCTTCGTGCTGCGCACGGGAAGTCCTTGCCCGCCAAGGACGGCGGTCGCGACGAGGGGTTTCCTGGCGCGCCAGGCCCATGCCGTCGCGACGAGAGTTTCCCTGCACGCCACCGCCAGCTGCCACAACGAGAGCTTGCCTGCACACCAACGCCAGCTGCCACAACGAGAGCTTGCCTGCACACCAACGCCAGCTGCCACAACGTGCGTTTCCCGCACACCGCCCCCAACCGCTGCGACGAGAGTTTTGCTGCGTACCAAACCCAGCCGCTGCATGGATTTCCTGCGCGCCAGCCTTATCCGCCACGGCGTGGATTCCCGCAGGCCAAACCCGGCCATCACGGCGCTGATTCCCCACCCGCCAAATCCAGCCGCCACGGCATGGATCCGCTGCGCGCCATACTCAACCGCCACGACATCGATCCCCTGCACGCCACACCCCACCGCCACGACATCGATCCCCTGCACGCCACACCCCACCGCCACGACATCGATCCGCTGCGCGCCGCATCCCACCGCCGCAGCATGCGGTTCCCCGCGCACCAACCCCAGCCGCCACGGCATCGATCCCCAGCTCGCCACACCCCACTGCCGCAGCATGCGGTTCTCCACGCGCCAACCCCAACCACCGCAAGGACTTTCGCGCGCGCCAATCCCGGCTCTAGCGGCGGCGACCTCCGCGCGGAAGTCGTGCGCGCCCAGGGCTGATCCTCACCAGCCCCACCACTCACGAACCCCCGCTCACTTCACCGCCCGCCGCAGTGCCCGGGCCAGATCACCCCGCTCCCCCACCACCACGCCGTCCAGCCCCTGCCATTCCGCCATCGTCCGCAGTTCCCCGGCCAGTTCCGCCGCCACCCGCGCCTGGTCGGCGCCGGGCTCGGCGAACGCGCCCTGCACCCGCAGGACCCCGGCCGCCCGGTCGGACTTCAGGTCCACCCGTGCCGAAAGCGCGCCGTCCAAGAGGAACGGGAACACGTAATACCCGTACTCCCGCTTCGGTTCCGGCACGTAAATCTCGATGCGGTACCGGAATCCGAACAACCGCTCCGTCCGCGCGCGCTCCCAGATCAGCGGGTCGAACGGGCACAGCAAAGCCCGCCCGGGCACCGTCCGCGGCGTGCGCGCTTCGACGTGCCGGTACGCGACCGCGCGCCAATCGCCGACCTGCACCGGCTCCAGGACGCCTTCCTCGACCAGCTCCCGGACGGCTTGCCGCGAGACGTCCGGGCCAAGGCGGTAGTAGTCGCGCAGGTCGGTTTCCGTTGCCACGCCCAGAGCCCGCGCCGAACGGTCGATCAGGCCGCGGGCGCCTTCCTCCGCGGAAACCTTGCGGGACAAGATCTCCGGCGGCACCACTCGCTCGGTCAGGTCGTACAAGCGCTCGAACGACCGCCGGGTGCCGGTGCTCAGCTGGCCGACGCCGAACAGGTACTCGCACGCCTTCTTCACCACCGAGCGTTCCCACCACGCGCCCGGCCCGCGCCGGACCGCGTCGGTTTCCAGCGCCTTTTCGATCGCCCCGGCTCCGATCGGGCCCTGTTCCTTGACGACCGCCAGCACGTCGTCGAGCAGGCCGGGCACCGTGTCCACCACTCGCGTGTAGTTCCGCCACCAGCCGTCCCGTTTCGCGCCGGACTTCAGCAGCGGCCAGTCCTCGATCGGCAGCAGGCTCGCCTCGTGCGCCCACGATTCGACCAGCAGCCGCGGCCTTCGCGCGCGGTGGCTCCACGCGGCGTCGTCGACCAGCGCCGGGTCGTACCCGCCCAGGCGCGAGAACAGCGGCATGTAGTGCGCGCGCACGGCGACGTTCACCGAGTCCAGCTGCAGCAACTGGACCCGAGACAGCACCTTGGCAAGGTGCCGCCGGGTCGGGGGCGAAGCGGGCCGGGGGTCGGCGAACCCCTGCGCGGCCAGAGCGGTGCGGCGGGCGGCGGAAAGGCTGATCGTCTGCATGATTCCGCCATGGTGCCAGCCACCCCCGACAGTTTCGGTACATTGCCCGCGTGAGTGCCGCCGAAGTCCGTCCCGCGAACCCGTCCGACGCCGCGGAGATCGCCCGCATCCAGCGGCTGACCTGGCGGGCGGCCTACGCCGACCTCCTGGGCGCCGCAGCCATCGACGAACTCGACCAGGCCGACCTCGAGGGCACCTGGGCGGAGACGATCGAATACCCCGATTCCCGGGTCTACCTGGCCACCGAGGGCTCGTTCACGGTCGGCTACTGCGTCGCGGGCCCGGCCCCGCAGGACGAAGCCGCCGCGGCCGACGGGTCGCCGCCGGAGGACGCGCCCGGACTGATCGCGTCGCTGGTGGTCGAACCGCGCTGGGGCCGTCGCGGGCACGCCGGGCGGTTGCTCGCGACCGCCGCCGCCGATCTGCGCGCGAACGGCCTGAGCCGCGGCATCACCTGGGTCGCGCAGTCCGACCACGCGACACTCGGGTTCTACCGTCGCGCCGGCTGGTCCCCCGACGGCACCGTCCGCACCCTCGACACCGGCCGCGGCACGCTGCGCGAAGTCCGGCTCACCGGCACGCTGGAACTAGAACTCACACACTGACCGGTTCTTCGCGCTTCGCGAAAACCACCCACCGCATCACCGAATACATGAACACGCCCTCGCACGCCCCGGCAATCAGCCGCGACAGGTGGTATTCCACGCCCAGCGCGGTCAATCCGGCCCCCAGCCCGAGCAGGAACGCTACGTAGTTCACCGCGATCGCCACCACGTACAGCACCGCCTGGCGGCCCACCGGCGCGTGCGAACGGAAGTTCAGCGCGCGGTTCAGCACGAAGCTCAGCCCGAACGCGACCACGTACGCGATGCTGATCGACAGCCACACCGGCCACTTGAGCCCGCCGTGGAACAGCGTCAGCAGCAACAGATCGACACCGAACGTGAAGCCGTTGATCACCGCGAAACCGAGGAAACTCGGCGCGACGATCCGGGACAATCCGAACGGCAGGACGCGCGCGACAGCGGCGCACAGTCCAGCGAAACGGTCAGCGATGGGCATCTCAGGCACCTGTCCGAGAGTGGCAGCAGAAGGTGTCCGAGACCGGTCGGCCAGGTGATCTTCTGGGGTTGGCGCCCGGGGAAAGAGTGGGGTTAGCCCCCGTGATCTTTTCGTGATGGCTGATAGCTTGGAGTGAGCAGGGACACGAAGGGGGTGGCGCGATGGGATGGGTGCTCATCACCCTCGGTGTCGCCTTCGGCTCGGCGATCGTGCCGCTCATCAACGCCGAACTCTTCGTCATCGGCCTCTGCGCGAGCCAGCACAACGTGCACTGGCTGTGGCTGGGCGGCGCGGTCGCGGTCGGGCAGATCGCCGGGAAACTGCTGTACTACCTGGCCGCGCGCGGCTCGATCCGGCTCCCGAAGTTCCTGCACGACCGGCTGCACCGCGAACGCCCGCTGACGCCGCGACGGGTCCGCTGGCAGCTGCGCACCAAGGCGATCCGCGGCAAGGTCGAGGCGCTGCGCGAACGCTGCCAGCGCCACCCGCACTGGATGACCGGCACCTACGGGATCAGCTCGCTCGTCGGACTGCCCCCGTTCATGGCCACGAGCGTCCTCGCCGGGATGGTCCGGATGCGGCTGTCGACGTTCCTCGCCGCGGGGCTGGCCGGACGGTGGGTGCGGTTCAGCTTGCTGGCGGCGTCACCCGCGATGTTCGCCGGCTGGCTGCAGTAACCGGCTGCCATGATGGCGTGATGCGCGAACTGGTCTACCTCTCCGAGCGCAAACTCCGGCAGTTCGACCTCCGGCGACGGCGGTGGCCCGGCCGGGGACGCGTCGAGGGCGAGGTGAAGATCCCCGGCGTGGGCGGCCTGAAGGTCGGCCCCGGGCCGGGAGAACCGCCCGCCCCGGACCTGGACGCGGTCATTTCCGCGCTCGACTCGTCGGACCGGGCCGCCAAGTGGTTCGCCGACGACAGCGTGCGTCCCGGCGACTGGGTGCAGTTCGAGGCGCCGATGAGCTACACCCGCGCGTGGTTCGCGGCCTTGTTCGTCGATCTGGACCAGGCGACCGGCAGCTATCCGACCGGCGGCGCGGTCCGGCTCCTGCTGCACGGGTCGGACGAGCACCTCGCGGGAGGCTGGTCCGGCCGCCGCAACTACGACGACGCCGCCGGGAGCACCCTGCCGGAGCCGACCGGTTCCGAACTCCTGCGGATTTGGCTGCTGCTCAAGAAGTTCCACGAAGACGAGCCCGAACCGAAGCTGTTCTCGGCGGACGGGGACGACGACCTGACCGCGAAGTTCGACCGGGTCGTCAACGCGCTCTCCCACCGGCTGGCCGTGCGGGACACCGGTGCCTGGATGGGCGGCTACGCCCGGGTCACCGCGGTCCTCGGCCATACCGCGGAGCGCCGGATCGTGACCGCCACGCCGCTGTACGTCGAGTACGTCTCCGAACCCGGCTGACCGCTACTTCCGTTCCGCGGCTTCCAGTTCGATCGCCTTGCGCATCGTCGCCCGCGCCCGCCGCCGGTCCCCCGCGATGTCGTACGCGTACGCCAGCCGGTACCAGGCCCGCCAATCCTCTTGGCTCGCCTCGACTTCCGCGCGGCGCTCGTCGAACCACGCGTCCGCGGCGTCGCGGTCCACGCGGCCGGACGGGCGGCGCGGCAGGTCCGACACGTCCGGCAGGCCGCCCTCGGCGTCCAGCTGCCGCGACAGCCGCTGGATCTGCATGCCGGACCGCCACGTCACCACGACGATCCACACGCCCAGCAACGGCAGCAGGAACACGCCGACGCCCAGCGCGATCCCGGCCGGGGTGCCGGTCTGCAGCAGCGCCACGGCCCGGCTCGCCAGCAGGACCAGGTACACCACGAGCGCCGCCGTCATCAGCAGCGCGAAATTGCGGGCTTTCACAGGTCGAGCACGTTCTCCAGGCCGACCGTCAGGCCGGGACGCGACACCACCGAACGCACGCCGAGCAGCACGCCCGGCATGAACGACGTGCGGTCCAGCGAATCGTGCCGGATGGTCAGGGTTTCGCCCTCGCCGCCGAACAGGATCTCCTCGTGCGCCACCAAACCCGGCAGGCGGACCGAGTGCACATGGACGTCCTCGACGGAAGCGCCGCGGGCACCGTCCATTTCGGACGTTGTCGCGTCAGTGCCGGGAGCGACCCCGGCCTCGGCCCGGGCGGCGGCGATCATCCGCGCGGTGTGCGCGGCGGTGCCGGACGGGGCGTCGGCCTTGCGGTTGTGGTGCAGTTCGATGATCTCGGCGGAGGCGTAGAACTTCGCCGCCTGCGCCGCGAACCGCATCGCCAGCACCGCGCCCAGCGCGAAGTTCGGCGCGATCAGCACGCCCAGGTCCGGCTTGTCCGCCAGCAGCCCGCGCAGCTCGGCGAGCCGCTCCTCGCTGAAGCCGGTCGTGCCGACGACGGCGTGCAGGTCGTGCGCGATCAGCCAGCGCAGGTTGTCCATCACCGCGTCCGGATGCGTGAAGTCCACGACCACCTGGGCGCTCTCGAGCGGGGCGAAATCGTCGCCCGCGTCGAGCGCGGCCACCAGTTCCTGGTCCGCGGCGCCTTCCACGGCTTTCACCACGGTCGCGCCCATGCGGCCGCGTGCGCCCAGCACGCCGACGCGGATCGGGGACTCGGTCATGACGCGATCACCTCGTGCAGATCGTCGGGCAGGTCGTCGGCGTGAGCGTACGGCCCCACCACCGCCGCGGACGACACCCCGCCGGGGCGGCGCAGCAGAGTGCGAGCGAGCGCACACACCTCTTCGGTCGTGACCGCGTCGATCCGCGCGATCGTGTCGTCGACGCCCAGGTACCGGGCGTAGTTCAGTTCGTTCTTGCCGATCCGGGACATCCGCGACGAGGTGTCCTCCAGGCCCAGCACGAGCCCGCCGCGCAGCTGCCCCTTGGCACGCGCGACCTCGGCGTCGGACAGCCCGTCCGCGGCGACCGAGTCGAGCACCTCGCGGATCACGCCCGCGACCTGGCCCAGCCGCTCCGGCTGGCAGCCCGCGTACACCGACATGTGGCCGAGATCGGCGTAGCTCGCCACCGACGAGTACACCTGGTACGCCAGCCCCCGGCGTTCGCGGATCTCCTGGAACAGCCGGGAACTCATGCCGCCGCCCAGCGCGGCGTTGAGCACGGACAGGGTGAACCGGCGTTCGTCGTGGCGCGGGAGCGCGCGGAAGCCGAGCATCACGTGGGCCTGCTCGGTGTCGTCCGGGTGCAGGGCCAGCTTCGGCACGGTCTTCAGCCGGGCGCGGCCGGAACGCGGCGCGACCGGTGTCGCGGTGCCGGTGAGGCGTTCTTTCAGCGCACGCTTGACGAGCCGCAGGACTTGGCCGTGCTCCACGTTTCCGGCGACTGCGAGCACCATTCGCGGCAGGGTGTAGCGGCGGCGGTAGAAGCCGCGCAGCGCGGACGGCGACATTTCGGTGATGGACTTTTCCGTGCCCAGCACCGGGCGGCCCAGCGGGTGGTCGCCGATGATCGCGCCCACGAAGGTTTCGTGCAGGAGGTCTTCGGGATCGTCGTCGCGCATCGCGATCTCTTCGAGGACGACGCTGCGTTCCATGTCCATGTCGCGGTCGGTGCACTGCGCTTCGAAGACGACGTCGGTGACGAGGTCGAGCGCCAGCGGCAGGTCCGCGTCGAGCACCTGCGCGTAGTAGCAGGTGTGTTCCTTCGCGGTGAAGGCGTTGAATTCGCCGCCTACCGCGTCGATCTCCTCCGCGATCTGGGTGGCGTCGCGGTGGGTGGTTCCCTTGAACAGCAAGTGTTCCAGGTAGTGCGCCGCGCCCGCGACCGGCGAAGGCTCGTCTCGCGAACCGACTCCGACCCACAGCCCGACCGTCGCCGACCGGGACGCCGGGACGTGCTCGGTGATCACCCGCAGGCCGCCGGGGAGGACGCTCCGCTTGACGACCGCACCGTCCGAAGTGGACTCGAGCGTACGGGTGGTGCCGACGGGCTGCTCGTGCCCGGAAACCTGCCGTGCCAATGCAATCCTTTGCTCACATGCGGTGAAGGCCCCCTCCCCAGCCGGAGAGGGGGCCTTCACGGACCAAGCTTCGCGGGGCGGACCCTACTTGGCTTCGGCGGCCTCGGCCGGAGCGGCGTCGCCTTCGGCGGGCTTCGCGGCGTCCTCTTCCTTGACCACGATCAGGCTGATCTTGCCGCGGTTGTCGATGTCGGCGATCTCGACGCGGATCTTGTCGCCGACGTTCACGACGTCCTCGACCTTCGCGATCCGCTTGCCGTTGCCCAGCTTCGAGATGTGCACGAGGCCGTCCTTGCCCGGCAGCAGCGAGACGAACGCGCCGAACGCGGCCGTCTTCACCACGGTGCCCAGGAAGCGCTCGCCGACCTTCGGCAGCTGCGGGTTGGCGATGGCGTTGATCTTGCCGATCGCCGCCTCCGCCGACGGGCCGTCGGCCGCGCCCACGTAGATCGTGCCGTCGTCCTCGATCGAGATGTCGGCGCCGGTCTCCTCGGTGATCGAGTTGATCATCTTGCCCTTCGGCCCGATGACCTCGCCGATCTTGTCGACCGGGATCTTCACCGACGTCACGCGCGGGGCGTACGGGCTCATCTCGTCCGGGCCGTCGATCGCCTCGGCGATGACCTCCAGGATGGTGAGGCGAGCGTCCTTCGCCTGCTTCAGCGCGGCCGCGAGCACCTCGGACGGGATGCCGTCCAGCTTGGTGTCCAGCTGCAGCGCGGTGATGATGTCCTTCGTGCCGGCGACCTTGAAGTCCATGTCGCCCAGCGCGTCCTCGGCGCCCAGGATGTCGGTGAGCGCGACGTAGCGGGTCTCGCCGTCGACCTCGTCGGACACCAGGCCCATGGCGATGCCCGCGACCGGGGCCTTCAGCGGCACACCGGCGTTGAACAGGCCCATGGTGGACGCGCAGACCGAGCCCATCGAGGTGGAGCCGTTGGAGCCCAGCGCCTCGGAGACCTGGCGGATCGCGTACGGGAACTCGTCCCGCTTCGGCAGGACCGGGACCAGGGCGCGCTCGGCGAGCATGCCGTGGCCGATCTCGCGCCGCTTCGGCGAACCGACGCGGCCGGTCTCGCCGGTGGAGAACGGCGGGAAGTTGTAGTGGTGCAGGTAGCGCTTGTGCGTCTCCGGGGAGAGCGAGTCGATCTGCTGCTCCATGCGGAGCATGTTCAGCGTGGTGACGCCCAGGATCTGGGTCTCGCCGCGCTCGAACAGCGCCGAACCGTGCGCCCGCGGGATCACGGCGACCTCGGCCGAGAGCTGGCGGATGTCGGTCAGGCCGCGGCCGTCCATCCGGATCTTCTCGGTGAGGACGCGGGTGCGCATGATCTTCTTGGTCAGCGCCTTGAACGCACCGCCGACCTCCTTGTCGCGGCCCTCGAAGGCTTCGCCCTCGCCGAGGCCGAGCTTCTCCAGGACGGTGGCCTTGACCTCGTCGGTCGCCTTGTCGCGCTCCTGCTTGCCGGCGATCTGCAGCGCCTTGGCCAGCTCGTCGGAGGCGATCGCGGAGACGGCCTCGTAGATGTCCGGCTGGTAGGCCGGGTACACCGGGAACTCGCCGGTCGGCTTCGCGGCGTCGGCGGCCAGGCGCTGCTGCGCCTCGCACAGCACGCGGATGAACGGCTTCGCGGCCTCGAGGCCCTGCGCGACGGTGATCTCGTCCGGCGCGGTGCCGCCGTCGGCGATCAAGTCGAGCGTGTGCTCGGTGCCCTCGGCCTCGACCATCATGATCGCGACGTCATCGCCGACGATGCGGCCCGCGACCACCATGTTGAAGGTGGCCTTCTCGAGCTGCGACCAGGTCGGGAACGCGACCCACTGGCCCTCGATCAGCCCGACGCGCACGCCGCCGACCGGGCCGGAGAACGGCAGGCCGGCGATCTGGGTGGAGGCCGACGCGGCGTTGATCGCCAGCACGTCGTACGGGTCGTCCGGGTTGAGGCTCTGGACGGTGATGACGACCTGGATCTCGTTGCGGAGACCGTCGGCGAAGGACGGGCGCAGCGGGCGGTCGATCAGGCGGCAGGTGAGGATCGCGTCGGTCGACGGGCGGCCCTCGCGGCGGAAGAACGCGCCCGGGATGCGGCCGGCGGCGTACATCCGCTCCTCGACGTCCACGGTCAGCGGGAAGAAGTCGAAGTGCTCCTTCGGGTGCTTCGACGCCGTGGTCGCCGACAGCAGCATGGTCTCTTCGTCCAGGTACGCGACGACAGCGCCGGCGGCCTGCTTGGCGAGCCGGCCGGTCTCGAACCGGACGGTGCGGGTGCCGAACCGGCCGTTGTCCAGAACGGCTTCGGTCTCGAACACGGTGACTCCGGTGGAGTCGGTCATATGGTCAATCTCCTCTTTGGTTCCTTCGTACGGCGAGAGTCTCCCACTGTGGGACCCGGTTCGCCCGAGGACGCTCGAGGAGGTGTGAGGCCGGTCTTCGATCGAAGCCCCCGGGTCCGTTGCCCGGGAACCACTACCGAGGACCGGCGAGATCGTTCCTCCAGCGCGCTCGCGCCGTGTGGGGGGTGTGCTTGCGGCGAGGGGGAGCGGCCGAAGCCGCTCCCCCTCGTCAGCACGCTATCGGCGCAGGCCGAGACGCTTGATCAGGTCGCGGTACCGCGCCACGTCCACCTTTTCCGTGTAGTTCAGCAGCCGGCGGCGACGGCCGACCAGCAGCAGGAGACCGCGACGGGAGTGGTGGTCGTGCTTGTGGGTCTGCAGGTGTGCGGTGAGGCCGACGATCCGCTTGGTCAGCAGCGCGACCTGGGCCTCGGGGGATCCGGTGTCCGAGTCGTGCAGCCCGTACTCGGCGAGGATCGTCTTCTTCTCTTCGGTGGACAGCGCCACTGGTGGTGCTCCTTGTGCATCTAGTGCCGTGAGGCCCGTACCGCGCCACGCGGCCGGGTAAGCCGGTCACGGCCGCCACGGACTGCAGCCGGACCCGGTTGCCGAGGTTACCAGCCGGTTGAACTGCGGCTTCAGGCGCGTACGGCTAGCTGGGCGGCA
This sequence comes from Amycolatopsis sp. NPDC114484, assembly GCF_055633755.1. Lineage (NCBI taxonomy): Bacteria > Bacillati > Actinomycetota > Actinomycetes > Pseudonocardiales > Pseudonocardiaceae > Amycolatopsis > Amycolatopsis sp. NPDC114484. The sequence goes on from NZ_JBVKDQ010000014.1 coordinate 41,246, forward strand.
CGGCCTCACCCGCGCCGCAGAGGCCAAGTCCGCAGCGTGCGGTACGGGCTGCCGCCGCCCATCAGCTCGACCCGGTCCGCGGTCCAGGCGCGGCTGCGGAAAGCCGCGAGCCGTTCCGTCCACTCCGTGGGCGGCTGCGTGCGCGAGCACCGCGCCAGCGTCAGGTGCGGCCGGTAGGGACGGTCCTCGTCCGAGCCTGCCGCTGCGGCCAGGTCGGCCAGGTCCTCCCCCGCCACTCCCAACCACAGCACACCGGGAAATGTTCCCGAACTCCAGAGCTGGACGTCAACGGATTTCCGGCCGTCCAGCGCCCGGTCGAGGAAGGTGCCGCGTTCGGCTGGGTCCACTTCGCCGTAAAAGGCCAGCGTGACGTGCCAGCCGGCCGGGTCGGACCAGCGCAGCAGCCGGTCCCGGGCGCCGAGCGCGCCGTCGATTTCCGCCGCGACGTCGGCGGGCGGGCGCAGCGCGGAGAACAACCGCATCGGCTACTGGCCCAAGGCTCCCGCGCGGCGGAGCAGGTCGGCGATCGCCGGGTAGTCCTCGTCGAGCAGCTTCGCCGCCTCGGCGAGGTTCTCGTCCTCGGCGACGTCCCGGATGCCCGCGAGCACGATCTTCTCGTCCGAGTTGACCGGGATGTTGTCGCGGCCGACGGTGGGCCGCGAATCGCGCACGTCCTCCAGCGCGGCCTGCATCGCGTCGCGGTCGCCCGCGGCGACCTCGGGCACCAGGATCTTGCGTTCGAGCATGATCATCCGCGCCAGCACCACCGGATTGCCGATCTTCGCCCGGCGCCCGCTCATCACCTGGCTCAGCATCGGCGCGCTGATCCCCAGCACCTCGGCCAGGAACGCCTGCGACACGTCGAAGGCCACGACCAGCCTGCGCACCCGATCGCCCAGCGGCTCCCCGTACCACTCCCGCTGCAGCGCGATGTTCCGCTGGACGATCTTGTGGTCCTCCACCTAGCTCCGCTCCCCTAGCGCTGTCGTCCCGCGACCGCCAGCCGCGGGACTTGCTCCTCCGGCCCGGTGCCGCCGGCCCATCTTGCCACCCCGGACGCCGTCGCCGGGCCCGAACGCCCGATTCGCCCCGGTCCGGCCCTTCCCGGCGCCGGGTTCCGCTCAGCTGCCGGAGCCGAGCGCTTCCCTGGTCCGGGCCACGTCCTCGTCGATCTTCTTCACGAGATCCGCCGACGCGCCGAACCGCGCCTGATCCCGCAACCGGGTGACGAAATCCAGCGCGACGTGCTGGCCGTAGAAATCCTCATCGACGTCCAGCACGAACGCCTCGACGGTGCGTTCGCGGCCGGAGAACGTCGGGTTCGTGCCCACCGACACCGCCGCGCGCAGCCGCCGGCCCGGGTCGGACAGCCGGCTGAACCAGGCGGTGTAGACGCCGTCCGCGGGCACGGCGGCGAACCGCGCGGTGGACAGGTTGGCCGTCGGGTAGCCGAGGTCGTGGCCCCGGCCGTCGCCGCGGACGACGATGCCCTCCAGCCGGTGCGGGCGGCCGAGCGCGTCGGACGCGGCCACCACGTCGCCGGCGTCGATGCACGAGCGCACGTAGGTCGAGGAGAAGGTGATGTCGTTGGCGCCGCGGTCGTCGTCGAGCGAACGGCCCTGCAGTTCCGCGCCGTAGGCGACGAACCCGAAGCGGCGGCCGAGTTCGCGCAGCAGCGCGACGTTGCCCGCGGCCTTGGCCCCGAAGGTGAAGTTGTCGCCGACCAGCACCGCGGCCGCGTGCAGCCGGTCGACCAGCACCTCGTGCACGAACTCGTGCGGGCTGAGCCGGGAAAGCTCCAGGGTGAAGGGCAGCACGCAGAACACGTCCACGCCGAGCCCCTCGACCAGCTGGGCCTTGCGCCGCAACGTGGTCAGCTGCGCGGGATGGCTGCCCGGGCGCAGCACCTCGGACGGATGCGGGTCGAAGGTGAGCACCACGCTGGGCACGCCGCGTTCGGCCGCCGTCGCCACGGTGCGCTTGATCAGTTCCTGGTGCCCGCGGTGCACGCCGTCGAACACGCCGATGGTGACCACGCACCGTCCCCAGCCGCCCGGGAGGTCCCCGAGCCCACGCCACCGCTGCACTGTCGTCAACTCTCCCCGAGCAAGGTGCCTTTGCCCCCACCCTATGCGGGCAGGAGGACCACCACCGAGCGGGTCACTCCCTCGGCGTCGGAGGCCAGCGCGAGCACGTGGCCGTCCGGCGCGAACAGGCCGTAGGTGCCGTCGATGCCCGCCGCCGGGATGCGCCTGCCGTACTGGACCGCCTTGGCGGTGGCGGCGTCGAGATCCCGGCGCGGGAACGCGGCGGCGACGGCGGCGTCGAGGTCCAGGGACAGTTCCGGGGTCTCCTCGAGTTGGTCGAGCGTGCGCGCGCGGGCGAGTGTGAACGGCCCGACTGTGGTGCGGCGCAAGGCTTTCAGGTGCCCGCCGACGCCGAGTCCGGCGCCCAGGTCCCGGGCGAGCGCGCGGACGTAGGTGCCGGACGAGCATTCGACGATCGCGTCGAGCTCGATCCGGTCGTCCTCGCGGCGAAGACCGAGAACGTCGAACCGGTGCACGGTCACCGGCCGCGGCGGGAGCACGACGTCTTCTCCCGCGCGGACCCGGGCGTACGCGCGTTTGCCGTCGATCTTGACCGCGGACACGGCGCTGGGCACCTGCTGGATGTCGCCGGTCAACGCGGCGATGCCGTCGGCGATCTGCTCGTCGGTGACGGCGGCGAGAGTCTCCGGCGCGGCATCGGTTTCGGCCAGCGGTTCGCCTTCGGCGTCGTCGGTGGTGGTGGACCGGCCGAGCGACAGGGTGGCGAGGTAGGTCTTGCGGTCGAGGGCGAGGTGGCCGAGCAGTTTGGTGGCGCGTTCGATGCCGAGCACCAGGACGCCGGTCGCCATCGGGTCGAGCGTGCCGGCGTGGCCGACCTTGCGGGTGCCCATGATCCGCCGCGCCCGCGCGACCACGTCGTGCGACGTCATTCCCGCCGGTTTGTCGACGATGAGCAGTCCGGGCGGAGGGGCGGGGCGACGCGGTTCTTTCGGGCGAGACACGGCGGAAACCCTACCTAGACGGGGTTTCGCGGGTGACGGCCGGTTCGGCGGGGAGGGGAGGCGGGCGCGGCTTGCGGGTGGGGGGTGCCGGTTCGGGCGGGCGGTTCGGGCGGGCGGCTGGGGAGGCGGGCGCGGCTCGCGGAGGGTTGGGGCCGGTTCAGGCGGGCCGGGATGGCGGAAGGCCCGGGCGAAGGGGTTTGGCGGGTGGTTCGGGCGAATGTCCTGGGCGGTCGCCCGGCCCGGGCGAAGGGGTTTGGCGGGTGGTTCGGGCGAATGTCCTGGGCGGTCGCCCGGCCTGGGCGACTGGGTTGGGCGATCGATCCGGGCAAGTGCCCCGGGCGGTCGTTCGAGCGGGGTGCCTGGCTCGGGCAGTCGCCTCGGGCGAGCGCCCCGGGCAGCCGACCGACTGGAGCGACCGGCACCGGCAATTGGTCCGGGCGGTCGCCCCGGGCGGCCGCCCGAGCGGAGCGACTGGCTCAGGCGGCCGCAGCCACGGCCTCCTCCGGTGCGCGGTCCCAGCGGTGCCGCCGGATCCGCACCGGAACTTCCTCCCCGCGTGCCTCCGCGGCGAAAACATGGGCGCGGGCGCGGCGCCACCACACCAGCATCTTGAAGGCGCCGAACGCCAGCACGGCCACCACGACCAGCAGTGCGATCCGGAAGTTGCCGCCGGTCGCCTGGAGCAGGATGCCGATCAGCAGAGCGGTGACAGTGGTCGCCAGGAAACCGCCGACGTTCACCACTCCGGTCGCGGTGCCGACGCGGGACAGCGGGTTGTAGTCGCGGGCGATGGCGAAGCCGATCATCGACGCCGGGCCGCCCAGGGTGAGGAACGCGAACGCCGGGACGAGGACGCCCACCGGGACGTGGCCGTTCCAGCCGAGCAGCACTGCCCACACGATCGCCGCGCCGGTGAGGTAGCCGACGACCAGCGGCACCCGCAGCGCCGGGGAACGGCCGATCACCGCGCCCAGCAGCGGGCCGCCCGCCATCGAGCCGAACACGAAGACGGTCAGCAGGGCGCTCGCGGTCGCCGGGGGCAAACCCTCGCCTTGCACCAGGAACGGCATGCCCCACAACAGGGTCAGCACGTTCGGCGCGAACATCGTCGAGAAGTGCACCCAGAAACCCAACCGGGTGCCGGGCGTTCGCCAGGCCAGCTTGACCTGCCTGGCCAGTTCCGCCGGGCGCACGGGGTCGCGCTTGCGTTCCGGCACGCCTTCCGGGGCGTCGCGGACGCGCAGCGCGACCGGCACCGAGTACAGCACCGTCACCGCGCCGACGACGAGGAAGGTGACTGTCCATCCTGGACCGTCGAGGAGCAGGGTGAGCGGGACCGTCGCGGCGAGGTTGCCGATGTAGCCGACGCAGGAGGTGAAGGACGCGAGCAGCGCGTAGCGGTGTGCTGGGAAGTGAGCCGCGACGAGGCGCAGGACGCTGACGAAGGTGAGCGCGTCGCCGAAGCCGAGGACGCCGCGGGCCACCAGGCCGAGCGCGTAGGTGTCGGCGAAACCGAGCAGCAGCTGCCCGGAGCCGAGGATCAGGACAGCGGCGGTGAGCACGCGGCGCGGGCCGTAGCGGTCGACCAGCACGCCGGTCGGGATCTGCATGGCCGCGTAGACGCCGACCTGCAGGACGGTGAAGATGCCGAGCGCGGCGGATCCGACGCCGAAGCGTTCGGCCGCTTTCAGCCCGGCGACTCCGAACGAGGTGCGGTGGAAGACGGCGAGCAGGTACACCGTGACCGCGGTGAGCCAGATGAGCCAGGACCGGACAGGGGCGCGGCCGGCGGGCGTCAAGAGTTCCTCCAGAGAGCAGGCGAGCGTCGGACAGAGGAGGACGACGACGCTGCCGCCTCGATTGTTGTATCGCCTCAGCAACCTCGAGACATAGCCGTAACCGGGGTGTGTTTCACCACAGATCGACTTCGCCCCGGATTCCGACGACCGTTTCGCCGCCGACCCACACGTCGTCGCCGTCCCGTTCGACGTGCACCCGGCCGCGCCTGCCGAGCCGCGTGCCCTGCGCCGCGACGTACGACTCGGGCGCGATCCCGTCGCCGATCAGCCACTGGCCGAGCGCCGCGTTGAGGCTGCCGGTGACCGGGTCCTCGACGACGTCGCTGAACGCGCGGACCTCGAACTCCGTGTCGGATCCAGCCGGCTGCGCACCCGCGACGCCCACCTTGAACGAGCCGAGCGCACCGAAGTCCGGCTCGATCGCGAGGACGGTCGCCGCGTCGCGCAGCAGCAACGCGACCCATCCGGGACCGTTGTCCGCCCAGCGCGCGTCGAGGACGTCAGCGTCGCCGAGGCCCAGACCGCGTTTCACCACGGCGAGGTCGGCGTCGTCCACCGGCCCGCCGCGGCGCAACGGAGGCGCGGCGAACGCCAGCCGGTCGCCGTCGCGGCGCACCCGGACCAGTCCGGCGGCGCATTCCTGCACGAGGTGCCCGGCTTTCGGCTCTCCCCCGGCGGCCAGCCACGCCCGCGCCGACCCGAGCGTCGGGTGCCCGGCGAACGGCAGCTCGCTGTGCGGGGTGAAGATCCGCACGCGGTAGTCGGCGGCCGGGTCGGACGGCTCCAGCAGGAACGTCGTCTCGCTGAGGTTCGTCCACCGGGCGAACGCGGCCATGCGCTCGTCGGACAGCCCGTCCGCGCCGTGCACGACAGCGAGCGCGTTGCCTCGGGTGAGCTCGTCGGCGAAGACGTCGACCTGGGTGAACTTCGGCATGCGCCCACCCTCGCATCCGCCGGTCGGCGGCGGCGACCGAGTTGTCGCGTGAGTTATGCCATCAAGCCTCCCTGACCGCGCCGACCACGGCCCACCGCCCGGACCGCCACCGCGCCACCACCGCCGCCAGCCGGAACACCATGAACAGCGACAATCCGGTCCAGATCCCGCTCAACCCCCAGCCCAGCGCCAGCGACAGCCAGATCAGCGGGAGGAACCCGAGACCGGCGCTGACGAGCGTCGCGGTGCGGAGGAAGGCCGCGTCGCCCGCGCCGAGGAGGACGCCGTCGAGCGCGAACACCACGCCCGCGATCGGTTGCAGCGCCACGAAGAACCACCACGCGTGCGGGATTTCGCCGAGCACCCCCGGGTCGGACGTGAACGCGTGCGGCAGGACGCTCCACAACGCGGCGAACAGCACGCACAGGAAACAGCCGAGGACGAGGCCGTATCCGGTGATCTGGTTGGCCACCCCGCGCGCCTGCCGCGCCGCGCCCGCGCCGAGCGCCGCGCCGACGAGCGATTGCGCGGCGATCGCGACCGAATCGAGGACCAGGGACAGGAACGTCCAGAGCTGCAGGACCACCTGGTGCGCCCCGACCGCCTCGGTCGAGGTCCGCGCGGCCACCGCGGCGGCGGACACGAAGCACGCCTGGAACGCGAAACTGCGCAACACCAGGTCCCGGCCGAGGCCCAGCTGTGCTCGCATCACCGCGAAATCCGGCCGCAACGGCACCTTTTCCCGCACCAGCGCGGCGACGAACATCGACGCGGACACCACCTGCGCGACGACGTTCGCGATCGCCGACCCCTCCAGCCCGAGACCGGCGACATACACCAGCACCGGGCACAGCACGGCGGAGATTCCGTTGCCCGCCAACACATAACGCAACGGACGGGTGGCGTCCTGCACGCCGCGCATCCAGCCGTTGCCCGCCATCGTGATGAGGATCAGCGGCGCGCCGAACAACGCGATCCGCAGCCACGACACGGCTGCCGCGGCGATCTCGTCGCTGCCCGAAAGCGCGCGGGCGATCGGCTCCGCCAGGAGTTGCCCCGCGACGAGCAGCACCAGCCCGACCAGCACACCGAGCCAGGTGGCCTGCACGCCCTCGCGGACCGCGTCGGCGCGCCTGCCCGCGCCGTGCAGCCGCGCGGTGCGCGAGGTGGTGCCGTACGACAGGAAGGTGAGCTGTGTGGAGACCTGCGACAACACGACGCCGCCCAGCGCGAGGCCAGCGAGCGGCAACGCCCCGAGATGGCCGACGATGGCGGTGTCGACCAGCACGTAGAGCGGCTCGGCGGCGAGCACGCCGAGCGCGGGCACGGCGAGCCCGAACACTCGGCGGGGCGGGATGCGGTCACCGCTTACGGCGGTGGTCGTGGCGTTTTCGGACACGGGGACGAGAGTAGCTACCGGGTCCGACAATTCCGGCGGGGTGGAGGGCTGGGGTTCACTGACGTGGGTGAAGGGGGTGGAGGAATGGGTTGTGCGGCAAGGGAATCCGGCTGAGTTAGCGGACGGTTCCTGAGATGCGGGAGGTCTGTTCGGCTGGCTTGGCTTCGGCTGTGGGCATGCTGGACGGGCATGCCTGGGAGCGCGGCGGCGGACCGGCCGGGTGTCGGGCGGGGGCGGACGTTCGGCTAGTTCGGCTTCGGCTGCGGGCATGCCGGACGGGCACACCGGGGAGCGCGCGGCGGACCGGCCGCGCCTCGGGCAGGGCGGACATCCGGCTAGCTCGGCTGCGGCTGCGGCTGCGGCTGCGGCTGCGGCTGCGGGCATGATGGACGGGCATGCCGCGGAGCGCGCGGCGAACCGGCCGCGCCTCGGACAGTGCAGACATCCGGCTAGCTCGGCTCCGGCGGCGGGCATCTCGGACGGGCATGCCTGAGAGCGAGGCGGACTGGCAGCGGCCCGGGCAGGGCGGACATTCGGCCAGCTCAGCTCCGGCTGCGGGCATGCCGGAAAGCACACCTGCGAGCACAGCCAACCAGCCGTGTCTCGGACGGGGAGGACATTCGACCAGTTGCGGCTGCGGCTGCGGGCATGCTGCGGAGCGCGCGGCAGATCCGGTCGCGCCTCGGACAGAGCAGACGTTCGGCTAGCTCAACTCCGGCTCCGAGCATACTGGACAGGCATGCCGCGGAGCGCGCGGCGAACCGGCCGTGCCTCGGGCAGGGCGGACATTCGGCTAGCTCAGCTCTGGCGGCGAGCACACCGGACGAGCACCCCGGCAAGCCCGGCCAACCCAGCCGCATCTCGGAGCAAACAGCCAGTCCGCAGCCGGTCCCCGCATCTCCCGCGGACAGCAATCGCAGGCCGCCGGGATGCAGACGCGTGTCGGGAAACAGGCCTTAGAAGCGCTGCCGAACCTCCGCCACCCGCCCGCCGATTCAGGAAGCTCGCAGCAGCGGCGCCCTCCCCAACGCCTCCCGCAGCCGGTCCAGTACCTCATCCGCCGGGCCTTCCGCCGTGCATCCCGCCGCCATCCGGTGGCCTCCCCCGTCGAACTCCGCGGCGGCCGCGGATACGTCGAGGTCACCCGCCGAGCGCAACGAGACCGTCCACACTGGACCGGGTCCGGCTTCCTTCAGCACTGCCGCGACGCCGGCCTCTCGAGTAGCGCGCACCACGTCGATCACCGATTCGACCTCTTCGAGCCGTACCGTCGCCGCGGCGGCCGCTCGCACCACCGTGTGGACGAAGCCGAATCCTTGCGCCCCTTCGGGTTCCAGGCGGGCCTCGGACAGAACCGTCGACAGCATCGGCAGCCACGCGAACGGGTGATCGTCGACGATTCGGCGGGCTACCTCGCCAGGGTCGGCGCCCGCTTCGAGGAGGCGCGCCGCGATTCGGTGCGTTTCGGGGCTTGCCCGGCGGAAGCCGCTCGTGTCGGTGACTACCCCGGCGTACAGGCAGCGCGCGGCGGCCGCGTCAAGGTCGACGCCCATTGCCTCGATGATGCGCGTGACCAGGATCGCCGTCGCCTCGGCGGTCTCGTCCACGACGTGGTGGGTGCCGTAGCGGCCGTTCGTCGCGTGGTGGTCGACGACCAGGACCGGAGCGCCCGTGTCACGAACCGCGGCGACCCGCGGGGCGAGCCTGCCGAGGCGGGCCAGGGTCGGGGTGTCCAGTGCGATCAGCAGGCCGTCGGTCGGCGGGAGGTCTTCGACCGGAGTGATCAGGCCGTCGACGTCCAGCCAGGCCAGCGTTTCCGGGGCCTCGTCCGGCTCGCCGAAAGCGACTCGCACACGAGCGCCGCCGCGATGCAGCACGTGGCCTAGGGCCAGCGCGCTGCCGAGGGCGTCCGCGTCCGGGCGCACGTGTCCGAGCAGCGTCACGTCGGTGGCCCCGGCCAGCAGTGCGGCGGCGGCCTCGATGTCCTGTACCAGGGAAGCTGTCACGAAGTGTCACGCTACGCTCTGCGGGATGCCTGAGTACGCGATCCTCGTTCTTCCTTCCGCCAACCGCGTGTACGCCGCGTCGTCGCCGGCACTGCTGCGCGCCGAGCTGGCGGCCTTCGGCACCGGTCTTTCCGCCGAGGTGTCGGCGATCGAAGAGATCGAACTCGGCGGAGTCGGGTACGTGAAATTCGCCTGCGCGGCCCCTCTCGGTGAGCGAGACCTGGCGCTGCTGTCGAACCTGTCCTCGCTGTACGCCCTGTTCGAACTGGGCGACGGCGTGCTGCGGCCAGTCGCCGTGCACCCGCTGGCGAAGGCCGACTCGGACCTGCTGACCATCCAGAAGTACCCGGGCAAGACCAACGAGCAGTTCACCAAACTGCTGCTCAACCTCACCCTGCTGGCGACCGCGCGACCGGCGGACTGGCCGGACCGCGAACTGCACGTGCTCGACCCCCTGTGCGGCCGCGGAACGACGCTCAACCAGGCCGTGATGTACGGCTTCGACGCCACCGGCCTGGACGTCGACGAGCGCGATTTCGAAGCGTACGAACAGTTCGTGAAGACGTGGTTGCGCACGAAACGCGTGAAGCACACCGCGGAGACCGGGCAGCTGCGCCGCAACAAGGCCCGCCTCGGGCGTCGGCTGGACATCGAGTACGCGTTCGACAAGGACGACTACAAGGCCGGCCGCACCCGTCGGCTCAGCTACCTCAACGCGGACACCCTGACCACCGACGAGGTCCTTCGGCCGGCCTCGGTGGACCTCATCGTGACCGACGCGCCGTATGGCGTGCAGCACGGCAGCCACCGCGACACCGGCCTCGCCCGCAGCCCGCGCGACCTCCTCGCGGCGGCGGTCCCGGTGTGGAACCGGGTGCTGCGACCGGGCGGGGCGCTGGGGATCTCGTGGAACACGCACGTGCTGCCGCGCGAGGAACTGGTGGCGATCCTGGAACGCGCGGGGCTGGCGGTGCGATCGGGCGGGCCGTACGAGGAGCTGGCGCACCGGGTGGACCAGGCGATCGTGCGAGATCTCGTGGTGGCGGGAAAGCCGGTCTGAATTCGCGCCGGGCATTGTTGTTACAGCGCGCAGACGACATTCACCGGATGGTGTGAAAGCCGGATAGCACGGACGAATCGCCGCCCCGCTTTCAGCGCTCAGAGTTGACCGTTCGTCGCATCAAGCCTCCCGTGGCGCATTTCATCGGGCAGGGTCGGCCTTGAAATGGACACGACACCAGAGCGAATCCCGCCCGTGGCGGCCGAGGCAGTCGAATGGGTGACCTGCCTTCCGCGTCAGCTGGAAATTGCCCCGTTGAGCGAGGCCGGTCAGCCCGACGAGTCCTTGCCCTACCTGACTTCCTATTGCCGTCGTGCCCACGATCGCGCGGTGGCGTCCATCGTCGAGGCCGCCGCACGCGGGACGAGCGGAATCGTCACGGTCGTTGGCGGACCAGCAACAGGGAAGAAACGCACGCTATGGGAAGCCGCGCGCACCCAGGGCGCCGACGGGCAATTCCTGCTCTACGGCTGGAAAATCTGGCCTGGTCTCAGCCCGCGCAACCCGGAGGAACTGCTGGCGAGCGTGAAGGGATTCAAGGAGAAAACTGTCGTGTGGCTTCATTCCGCGGAGCGCTACTTTTCCGTGGGCGGCCACGAAAAAGGCAATGAAGTTGCCGACAGTCTGCGGAATCGGCTGCTCGATGCCAAGCGTGCGCCGATTCTGATTCTCGCGAGCCTCACCCCGGAGCATTGGCAGGACCTCACCGCGCCGCCGGAAGGGGGCGTCGATCGCTCGCACGTCCACTTGCTGCTGCAAGGCACCAGCATCACGGTGCCCGACACCTTCGCCGAGACCGAGGTCGCCCGGGCACTCCGTTCCGCTGATCCGCGGGTCTCCGAAGCAGCGGCGAACGCGCCGAACGGCCAGGTGATCCAGACCGTCGTCGCCGGACCGGCGCTCCGCACGTACTGCCAGCGGATCAGTCCGCCCGCTCGCGCGATGCTGGATTTCGTGATCCAGGCCCGGCACGCCGGCCACGGCCCATCGATGTCCCGGACGCTCCTCCGCCAGGGGGCGCAAGCCTTTCCCGACGGACCGGACACCGACGAGCGGTTCGGCAGAGCGCTGAAAGAACTGACGACGCCCGTACGCGGTGGCGCCACGGTGCTGGTCAAAGAGGCGAAAGCGGATGCCTATCGGCTCGCCCCGTTTCTCGATCAGCTGTACGTGGCCGAGGCGCCGAAGCCGATCCTTCCGCGCGCGAGCCTGTGGCCCGTGCTGCTGGAAACCGTTGCCGGACAAGACAGTCTCGACCTCGCCCGGGAATGCGGACGACGCCATCTCCTGGAGCTGAGCGCCCAGTTCTCCCTGAAGAGCGACCTGCCCCAGGCGCGCCTCGAACTCGCCGCGATGCTGGCGAAAGCCGGACGGATCGACGAGGCGATCGCCCAGTACCAGATGCTCACGCGGATCGGCGCCGACGTCGAGGAGGCGATCAACCAGGGGGCGAATATTCTCTTCGCGGCCGAGCGCGAGAAAGACGTCCTGGACTGGCTGGGCCCGCTCGCCGAAACGGGAAGCCGTTCGGCCGCGTTGCACGTCGAGGCCGCCCATACCCGGTGCGGCCAGCCGGAACTGGCGCTGGCCGTGCACCGCCGGCGGGCGGAGAACGGCGACCTGCGATCGGCGGCCTACGTGGCGGCGAGCATGGTCTCGCCCGAGAACCTGGTCGATTCCCATGGTGCGCTGTCCGCCGAGGACCTGGAGACCCAGCGGGTCCGCCGCCGGAAAGAACTCGACAAAGCGGTGCGCTGGCTGACCGGGCTGGCCGGGCGGCTCGGGTGCGACCTGCTGCCCCTGATCACTGACCTGACCCTGGACGCTTTCGGGATCGACGCGGCGCTGGAGATGCTTTCCGCGGAGGCGACCGACTACGACCTGCACGGCGCGTACTTGCTGGGCGCCGAAGCACTGTCCGCCGCCGGGCGGGCCGAGGAAGCACTGAGGTGGGTGGAGTCGGCGCGGCGGCACGGGGTCTCCGGCAGCGCCTCGGTAGCGGCGCGGGTGAATCTGCGCGCCCGCCTGCTCGACGCCGCCCAGCAGTGCGCGCTCGAATCCGCGGCGGAGGGAGACGCGGCTCCGCTGATCGAGGTCGGCGACGCCTTCGTCAACTCCGATCCCCCGCTGCCGGAACGAGCGCTCAAGTGCTACGAGGAGGTGGCGTCCTGCGACGAGACGGCCGCCTTGCGAGCCGCTGCGCTCGCCGCGGCCCAGCACGGCATGCCCGACAAGGCCTACGGTTACTACCGGCGGGCGAACCTGGCCGGCCGCGCACTGGATCCGGCCGAGCTCGTCCGGTTGCTCTGCGCTGCCGGGAAGGTCGCCGAGGCGTTGGAATGGTACGTCGGCACGGTTTCGCCGGAGCCGGGCTCGCTCGCCCCGATCGCCCGGCATATCAGGGATTTCCCCGAGGCGGTGACGGTGGCCGACGCCGTCCAGTCCCGCAAGAACCTCCCGCGGTGGCAGGCGCTGGCCTGGGTGGCCGACGAACTCCTCGACGCTCGCGCCGGGGGAACCGACCGGGCGACGGTGAGCGGGAACGGCCCGCACCACGCGACCCCCTCGCGGCTGGTGCTGGCGGGCCGTCTCTACAAGGAAGCTGCCAAATCGGGGACCCCGCGGGTCGAGGAACGAGCCGTCCGCCTGCTGATGGACGCGCGCAACTTCGTCGAGGCCGTGCGGCTGATCCGCTCGGGCCACGCGACGGTGCCGCGGCGGCTGCGGGCGCCGCTGGCGGAGGCCCTCGCCGGGCACGGCGCGCTGAAGGAGGCCGAACAGCTGCTCGACGAACTCCTCGACGAGGACGACTTCAGCGCCGCCGCCGGGGTCGCTCGGGGATTCAACCTGCACGAGGAGTACTTCAAAGCGCAAGACATCGCCGAGCGCGGGGCGCGCGGCGGGGACGTCGAATGCTATGTGCTGCTGGGAGATCTCCGCCGCGGCGCGGGCGAGCAGACCAGGGTGCTCGACCTCTACTGCCTCGCGCTGGCCCACGGCCATCCCGGCGCGCGCCTCCGGATCAACCACATCCTCGACGCGGCGGACGGTCGCGCCTGGGAGCACCGGCAGTTGCGCAGGTACGGCCTCGATCCGCGCGGGGAAATCGCGCCGGACTGGGAGATTCCGGCGCCAGGAGCCGACGGCGAGTGAGCGCGAAGCCGCCCCGTCCCGCGCTCGTTCTCTGGTCACATCTGAAAGCCTGGTGTTACCAATTGCCTACACAACCCCGGCCACCCGAACCGGTGATCCCGCTACTTCAGCCGCGGCCCGATGAACCGCAGCACCTCCGGCAGGACGCCCCGCCAGTACTCCGAGGTGTGCTCCCCCGGCGTGATCCGCGAGACCTCCGGCTTGGCGCTGCTGATCAGCTTGCGGTTGGCGGCCAGGAACGGATCGCCGTCGCCGCACCACACGCCGAGGCCGCGCGTCGGGAGTTCGTCCACGTGCTGCAGCGGGTCGGCGGCGGTCCAGTCGTTCTGGGACGGGAAGATGTGCCGGGTGCGCGCTTCGGGCCAGGTGCGGAACAGGGCCGCGCTGCAGGTGGCCACCGCGGTCACGTCGCGGCGGCGGCGGGCGAGGTTCAGGGCTCCGAAGCCGCCCATCGAAATGCCGAGGACTCCGGTCATCGGGCGGAGGCCGGCCTCGGAGAGCCAGCCGGGGAGTTCGTCGGCGAGCATGCGGCGCGGGTCGTCGTCGCCGTCGGGGACCCAGTAGTGGCTGCCGTCGACCGCGACGACCGCGAACGGCGGGACGCCGGACCGCACCGCGGCGGTGAGCGCCGCGGGCAGGTCCAGGTCCAGGAAGGTGCGGGCGTTCGACCCGCGGCCGTGCAGTGCGACGCAGACCGGCAGGCCGGTGGTGGGGACGCCCTCGGGCGTCATCAGCACTACGTCCACGTCCCGGCCGCGGGCCGCGGAGCGCCTGCGGTGGATCGTGATCGACGCCTTCAGGGGCGACGGGCTGGAGGCCGGGGCAGCCGAGGACGGCGCAGCCACCGGGGCGGAGCGCCCGGAGCAGGCGGAGACGAGCGCCGCGGCACTGCCGAACAGCAGGCCGCGTCGCGTGACACCGGGCTTTGACCGCATCGTTTCAGCCGCGCGTCTCCTCTTCTGCTTGCTCCTCGTCCTCTTCGGCACGAGGAGCCTTGTAAGGGTCCGCGTCGCCCGCGGGCTGGGCGCCGGTCGCCCGGCGGGCCACCTCGGCGTCCGACTCGCGGGCCTTCGCGAGCAGTTCTTCGATGCGGCGCGCGTCGTCCGGGACACTGTCCGCGATGAAGGTGAGCGTCGGGGTGTAGCGGACGCCGGTGCCCTGTCCCACCTTGGTGCGCAGGACGCCGCGCGCGGCTTCCAGCGCGGCGGCGGCGCTGGCGAAGTCCGGCTCCGCGTCGAGGCTTTCGCCCAGCACCGTGTAGTACACCGTGGCGTCGTGCAGGTCCGCAGTGACGCGGGCGTCGGTGATGGTCACCGAGCCCAGTCGCGGGTCCTTGACGTCGTGTTCGATCGCCGAGGCCACGATCTGCGAGATCCGCTTGGCGAGCTTGCGCGCTCGAGCGGGATCGGCCATGGCTGAGGTCTCCTTCTCCGGATTTCCGGGTGTTCTAGTCGTCCGGGCCGAGCAGCCGGCGGCGCGCGGAGAGCAGTTCGAACTCGGGGCGTCCGGCCGCGAACCGCTCGCACGCGTCGAGCACGTCCCGGATGTGCTCGCCGTCGGGGGCGACCGCGGCGACGCCGATGAGCGCGCGCCGGTGCAGGTCCAGATGTCCCGCCTCGGCGACCGAGACGGAAAACCGCTTCCGCAGTTCGGCCACCACGGGCCGCACCACGGATCGTTTCTGCTTCAACGAATGCACGTCGTCGAGCAGCAGGTCGAGCTCGAGGGCTCCGACAAACATAGGCAGCGAAGTTGAGCCGCGAGGGCGGTCCGGGGTGCGCGCCTGGCGCACCCCGGACCGGTCACTCACGCACGGGGCTTCTCCCGCTGTTCGTAGGTCTCGATCACGTCGTCGACCTTGATGTCGCTGTACGAGCCCAGCGTGAGACCGCACTCGTACCCTTCCCGGACCTCGACCACGTCGTCCTTGAACCGGCGCAGCGAGTTGATCGGCAGGTTCTGCGCCACGACGTTGCCGTCGCGCAGGAGGCGGGCCCTGGCGTTGCGCCGGATCTCGCCGGACATGACCAGGCAACCCGCGATCGTGCCGATCTTGGAGGACTTGAAGACGTCCCGGACCTCGGCGCGGCCCAGCTCGACCTCTTCGTACTCCGGCTTGAGCATGCCCTTCAGGGCCTGCTCGATCTCCTCGATCGCCTGGTAGATGACCGTGTAGTAGCGCACGTCGACGCCCTCGCGGGTGGCCCGCTCGGTCGCCTTGCCCTGCGCCCGGACGTTGAACCCGAGGACGATCGCGTCGGACGCGGTCGCCAGGTCGATGTCCGATTCGGTCACGCCGCCGACGCCGCGGTGCACCACGTTCAGCTCGACGTCTTCGCCGACGTCCAGCTGCAGCAGCGCCGCTTCGAGCGCCTCGACGGTACCCGAGTTGTCACCCTTGATGATCAGGTTGAGGCTGCTCGTCTCCTTCAGGGCGGAGTCGAGGTCCTCGAGGCTGACCCGCTTGCGGCGCGACGCGTTGAGCGCGTTGCGGGTGCGGGCGGAGCGGCGCTCGGCGATCTGCCGGGCGACGCGGTCCTCGTCGACCACCAGGAAGGTGTCGCCCGCTCCCGGCACCGAGGTGAACCCGATGACCTGGACCGGACGCGAGGGCAGCGCCTCGGTGACGTCCTCGTTGTGCTCGTCGACCATCCGGCGGACGCGGCCGTAGGCGTCGCCCGCCACGACCGAGTCGCCCACGCGCAGCGTGCCGCGCTGGACCAGGACGGTGGCCACCGGGCCGCGGCCGCGGTCGAGGTGCGCCTCGATCGCGACGCCCTGTGCCTCCATGTCCGGGTTGGCCCGGAGGTCCAGAGCGGCGTCCGCGGTCAGCAGGATCGCCTCGAGCAGCCCGTCGATGTTGATGTTCTCCCGCGCGGAGATCTCGACGAACATCGTGTCGCCGCCGTACTCCTCGGCGATGAGGTTGTACTCGGTGAGCTGCTGCCGGATCTTGTCCGGGTTCGCGCCCTCCTTGTCGATCTTGTTGATCGCGACCACGATCGGGGCCTTGGCGGCCTGCGCGTGGTTGATCGCCTCCACCGTCTGCGGCATGACGCCGTCGTCGGCCGCCACCACGATCACCGCGATGTCGGTCGAGTTCGCGCCTCGGGCACGCATGGCGGTGAACGCCTCGTGGCCCGGGGTGTCGATGAAGGTGATCAGGCGCGGGTTGCCCTCGAGCTCGGTCTCGATCTGGTAGGCGCCGATGTGCTGGGTGATCCCGCCGGCCTCGCTCTCGCGGACCTTCGTCTTGCGGATCGTGTCCAGCAGCCGCGTCTTGCCGTGGTCGACGTGTCCCATGATGGTGACGACCGGCGGCCGGACCTGCAGGTCCTCCTCGCCGCCGGCGTCGTCGCCGTAGGTGATGTCGAAGGTCTCGAGCAGCTCGCGGTCCTCCTCCTCGGGGGAGACGACCTGGACGACGTAGTTCATCTCGCCGCCGAGCAGCTCGAGGATGTCGTCCGACACGGACTGCGTCGCGGTGACCATCTCGCCGAGGTGGAAGAGCACCTGCACCAGCGAAGCCGGGTTGGCGTCGATCTTCTCGGCGAAGTCGGTCAGCGAAGCGCCGCGCGGCAGCCGGATCGTCTCGCCCTGCCCCTTGGGCAGGCGGACGCCGCCGACGCTGGGCGCCTGCATGTTGTCCATGTATTCCTGGCGCTTCTGCCGCTTCGACTTGCGGCCCTTGCGCGAGGGCCCGCCGGGACGGCCGAAGGCACCGGCCGTGCCGCCGCGGCCGCCGGGGCCGCCACGACCGCCGCCGCCGCGGAAACCGCCGCCGCCCGCCGGGGCGCCACCGCCGCCGCCGGGACGGAAGCCGCCGCCGCCACCGCCGCCGCCACCGGGACGGAAGCCGCCGCCACCGCCGCCGCCACCGGGACCGCCGCGGAAACCGCCGCCGCCACCGCCGCCGCCAGGACGACCGCCGCCGCCACCGGGACGACCGCCGCCGCCGCCAGGACCGCCTCGGCCGCCTGCCGGTCCGGCCGGACGGGCGCGGCCCGGCATCATGCCGGGGTTCGGGCGCGGGGGCATGTTGCCCGGGCTCGGCCGGTTGCCGCCGCCCTGCCCGCCGCCGGGACGCGGCGGACGCTCTCCGCCGCCCTGGCCGCCGCCCGGACGCGGGGGACGGTCGCCGCCGCCCTGGCCGGGGCCGGGACGCTGGGCGGGCGGGCGCGGAGCCGGGGAACCGGAGCCGACGCCGAACGGGTTGTTGCCGACCCGCGGGGTGCGCGGACCGGGCTTGGGACCGCCGGGCTTCGGGCCCTGCGGCTTGGGCGGCACGACGGAACCGGCCGACGCCGCGTCCTGCTGCTTCGGGGCCTGCTTGGGCGCGGCGGGCTCGGCCTTGGCGGCCGGGACCTCCTGCGCCGGGGCCGGCTGGGCCGGAGCGGGCGGGCGCGGACCGGGACGCGGGCCGCCGGGCTTCGGGCCCGGGGACGCGGCCGGCTTCACGGCCTGCGGGCCCGGCTTGACGGCCGGGGCCTGCTGCTGCGCGGGAGCCGGCTGGGCCGGGGCCTGCGCGGGCGCGCTCTGCTGCGGGGCGGGCGGCTTCGGGGCCGCCGGGGCCGGGGGCCGCGGTCCCGGCGTGGGGCCGGGCTTCTTCCCGCCCTTGGCGGGGTACGCGTCGCGGAGCCGGCGGGCGACGGGCGCCTCGACGGTGGACGACGCGGACTTCACGAACTCGCCCTGCTCCTTCAGCTTGGCGAGAACTTCTTTGCTGGTGATCCCGAGCTCCTTAGCGAGCTCGTGTACACGGGCCTTGCCTGGCACAGCTCTCCTCATCTAGGGGAGGCCAGGCGGGGACCCGCTGACCTCGTCCTTATCGTCGCGCGTTCATGGCTTCAGCTTCACGGCTGACTCATGACGGGTCGACCTGCTTCCTTGTATCCCGCGACCCCGGGTGTGTCCCGGAGTCGTCGTCCGCGGCGAACGCCGCGTGGTCGTGCAGCCCCGCGGCCTCGAGCGCGCCCTGGGCCCGAAGAGCCCGGGGGAACGCCCGCTTCCGCTCGGCTTTGGCCAGGCAGTCCGTTCCGGGGTGCAGCCACGCTCCCCGGCCCGGCAGCCGCCGACGTTCGTCGACGACCAGCCGCCCGTCCGCCGCGACCACGCGCAGCAGTTCACCGGTCAAGTCCCGTTTCCGGCAGCCGACACACGTGCGCACCGGTGACTGCCGGTGACGCTGGAGGTCGGGGGTGTCCCCAGTGGCCCTTCGCGGGACTTGAACCGTTGTCGAGTCTAGCGCCTGCACCTTCAGTCGGCCGAACCGGTCGCCGCGGCGGGCCGCGCCTGGCCGGCGTGGTCTTGCTCACCCTCGGCCGGACCGGCCGGCTCGGCGGGCGCCGCGTCGCTCCGGATGTCGATCCGCCAGCCGGTGAGGCGGGCCGCCAGCCGGGCGTTCTGGCCTTCCTTGCCGATCGCGAGCGACAGCTGGAAGTCCGGCACGACGACCCTCGCCGTCTTGGCCCGCTCGTCCACGACACGTACCGAGACAACCTTCGCCGGCGACAATGCATTCCCGACGAACTTGGCCGGGTCGTCGGACCAGTCGATGATGTCGATCTTCTCGCCGGCCAGCTCGCTCATCACGTTGCGCACGCGCGCGCCCACCGGGCCGATGCAGGCGCCCTTGGCGTTCACGCCGGGGATGGTGGAGCGCACGGCGATCTTCGACCGGTGCCCCGGTTCGCGGGCGACCGCGGCGATCTCGACGGTGCCGTCGGCGATCTCCGGGACCTCCAGCGCGAACAGCTTGCGCACGAGGTTCGGGTGCGAGCGCGACAGCATGATCTGCGGGCCGCGGTTGCTGCGCGAAACGCCGAACACGAACGCCTTGATCCGGGTGCCGTGCTCGTAGGACTCCCCCGCGACCTGTTCGGCCTGCGGCAGCACGCCCTCGGTGTCGCCGACCTGGATCACGACCATGCCGCGGGCGTTGGCGCGCGCGTCGCGCTGCACCACGCCGGCCACGATCTCGCCCTCCTTGGCGGAGAACTCGCCGTAGGTCTTCTCGTGCTCGGCGTCGCGCAGCCGCTGCAGGATGACCTGGCGCGCGGTGGTGGCGGCGATCCGGCCGAAGCCCTCGGGGGTGTCGTCCCACTCCTCGTCGACCTGGCCCTCGGAGGTGAGGGTGTGCGCGAGGACGCGGACGAGGCCGGTCTTGCGGTCGATGTCGATGCGGGCGTGCGGCTGGTGGCCCTCGGTGTGCTTGTAGGCGGTGAGCAGTGCGGTCTCGATGGCCTCGATGACCGTGTCGAAGGGGATGTCCTTGTCCCGTTCGATCGCCCGCAGCGCGGCGATGTCCACGTTCACTTCGACTCCTCCTTCTTCTCGTCTTCGTCCGCGGTCAACGTTTTCAAGTCTTCCGCGGGGGGTTGTTTGAATTCGACTTCCACCACGGCCTTCGCGACGGACTGGTAGTGCACGTCCTCGATCCGGCCGTCCACGAGCACGCGCACGCTCTTCTCGCCGGCGTGCCCGACGCGGGCGAGGTAGGCGGAGCCCTCGACAGGAGTGATCTTGACGAGGCGGAACCGGGCGCGCCGCCAGTGCCGCCGCTGGGTGAGCGGCCGGTCGAGGCCCGGAGAGGTGACTTCGAGCGTGTAGGCGCTCGCCAGCACGTGCTCGTTCTCGTCGAGTGCGGCCGAGACGGTGCGGCTGACTTCCGCGACCTCGTCCAGCCCGACGCCGTCGTCGGAGTCGACGACCACCTTCACCAGCTGTCGCCGTCCGGCTTGCTGCACCTCGAGCGAGTCGAGGTCGAAGCCCGCGGTCGTGACGGCTTCGGCCACGATCGGCTCCAGCCGGCTGGCGAGTTCGTTGGGCACGTGGAGCACTCCTGTTCGGCCGTCGTGACGCGGGCTGGTCACGGCTGTGGTCGGTGAAGGTCAAGCTTATCCTGCGCCCCCGCCAGGACGCGCGAGCGGCGGCGCACCCGGGCGGCCTGGCAGGATGGGCCGACGTGACCGCAGACCTCTCCCGGCGCGCCGTGCTGCGTCTGGGCGCACTGAGCGCCACTGTCGCCGCGGCTGTGCCGCTAGCCGCCTGCTCGGGCGGCTACGACGACGCCCCCGACCCATTGGCTCCGCTGCTGGCGACGGCCGAGGCGGACGCCGCCGCGGCCAGGAAGCTGTCCGGCGGCGACGCGGCCGGGCAGGTCGCCGACGCCAGAGCCGCGCAGGCGGCCGCGCTGAAGGCCGAGGTGGACCGGCTGAACCGGCCCAAGAAGGCGGCGAACGTCCCGCCCGCGCCCGCTGACCTCGGCGGGTTCAAGGACCGGCTCGCCGCCGCGCGCAAGCAGGCCGAGGACCTGGTTCCCGCGCTGCCCGCGTACCGGGCCGGGCTCGTCGCGTCGGTGGCCGCCGGGTGCGCCGGGCTGCAGCGGGTCGCGCCGGAGCTGGGGCCGGGGGCCGACGCGAAGACCGCTGCCGCGATTCCTGGTGCGGCGGCGAAGGACGCTGTCGAGTCGCTGCAAAAAGCCTTGGCCGCAGAACATGCCGCGTTGTGGGTGTACGGGCTGGTGACGGCATTCTTGCCGGGTGATTTCGGGGACGCGGTGAAGGCTGGGCGCGCCGAGCACACTGCGCGCCGCGACATCCTGACGCAGATGATTAGCGCGTCCTCCGCGACACCGGTTGCGCCCGAAGCCGCGTACGTGCCGCCTAAGCCGGTTACCGACACTGCTTCCGCTGCTGCCCTGGTGGCCAGCGCGGAGGCGGATACGGCGGCGGCTTGGCATGCCGTGCTTACGCATACCGACGATTCGGGGTTGCGCGGGATGGCGTTGCAGGCGTTGATCGCCGCGGCGCGCCGGGGAATGCCCTGGCGGCAGGAAGCGGGTCAGAAGCCCGCCGCGGTTGCCCTCCCCGGGCAGCCCGCATAGGAAAAGCGCGCAGGCTGGGCGAAACTCGGGCCTGCGCGCTTCCCGCGAGGGTCAGCGGAGCTTGCCGGACAGTTTCAGCGCGTTCTTCGCGATCCGGTTCAGCAGCTGCTTGTCGTGGTGGCCGTAGTAGAAGTCGGTGAGCACGATCGTCACCTCGGCGCCGCTGGCCTTCGACTCGTACTCGGCCTCGTTGCCGCTCAGCTTCGGGGCGTCGGTGTCGTGGAAGGTGCCGTCGCGGACCAGGTCGCTCACGTTGCCGGTGCCGTCCCGGTCGGTGAGCTGCTTCAGCTCGGTCGCCTTCGCCGCGTCCGGCATGGTCACCAGCACGACCGAGACCAGTGCCTTCGCCTCCCCGGACTGCACCGTGTACAGCGCCCGCGCCAGGGACTTGCACGGGTTGTCCTGGAAGAACTTCTTGGCGTCGGTGTAGGCGTTGGCGGCGCAGTCGGTGGCCTTGACCGGGCCTTCGGCCAGCTTGTAGTCGAACGCGGGCTTCGTCGTGGTCGCCGGGGGTTCGGCGACCGGCTCGGCAGGCGTGCTGTCGTGCCGGATCAGGTACCAGACGAGCCCGGCCACGACGGCGATCGCCACGAGCCCGGCGCCGCGCAGCAGCAGAGCGCGGTTGCGCGGCGGGCCGGACGGCGGCGGGCCCGGTTGCGAACCCGGTCGAGCGGGCACGGCCGGGATCGGGGCCGTGTCCGAAAGGCCGGGGGTACCGGGGGTGAACTGCGGGTGCGACACGCGACCACCGTAGTTCACCGCTTCTCCGGCGTTGAGCCCAGACGCTCAGCCCAGTGCGCTCAGAACGCGTTCGACGTCGTCAGGGCCGTTGTAGAGGTGGAAACCGACCCGTACCCGGCCGTTGCGGACGCTCGCGACGATCCCGGAGCCGGCGAGCCGCGCCGGATCGGCTTCCAGTGCCACGATCGCGCTTCCCTGGGGCTCCAGTCCGGCCGCGGCGCGCAGGGAATCGGCCAGGCCGGCGTTGTGTTCGCGGACCGCGGCGAGGTCCAGTGACGCGAAGTAGTCGAACGCTTCCGCTGCGCCAACGTGCGACAGCCACACCGGCGAAAGGTCGAACCCGCGCGCGTTTCCGGCCAGGCGCAGTGGCATTCCGTATACCGAGGACCACGGATCGTCGCCGGCGTACCAGTTCGCGGCGACCGGGCGGGTCCGTTCGTGCGCCCGCGGATGTACCGCGAGCCACGCGCAGCCGCGCGGCGAGAACAGCCATTTGTAGCCCGCGCAGACGATCCAGTCCGCCCACGCGACGTCCAGCGGCAGCCAGCCCGCGGCTTGCGTGACGTCGATCAGGACCGGCACGTCCGCGGCTTCGGCGGCGGCGCGCAGGGCGGCGGTGTCGAGGAGCGCGCCGTCGGCGGACTGCGCGAGGCTGACCGCGACGAGGTCGTGGCCTTCGACGTGGTGCGCCAGTTTGGCGAGCGGCGCTTCGGTGACGTTCGCCCGCTGCGCGAACGGGAACGTGACGCTGGTGAATTCGTTCTCGGCGACCAGAACGCGGGCGTCCGGAGCCAGCCCGGCGGCGACGTTCGCCGCCAGTTGCGACACCGACGCGCCGATCGCCACCCGATCCGCCGGAACTCCGGCCAGCCGCGCGAATCCGTTGCGGGAACGGGATACCGCCTCGTCGAAGTCCGACGGGGTGTCCTGTCCGGTGCGCCAGCGGGCGACCGCGGATTCGACCGCTTCGGCGACGGGCGTCGGCGGGATCCCGATGCTGGGCGTGTTGAGGTATCCCGCCGGGACGGCGAAGTCGGTGCTTCCTCCGAAGATCATGTCGTCGAGATTACGGGAGCAGCGCCGTGATCTCACCGTATGACGGCGGTTTCATCGGCAGTTCCGCCCCTTCCCGGACGGAGTCCACTGTGGCCAGTGCGGCGGAAAGCGCTACACGGTAAGGCGTTGAGCCGAGACTGACCCTTGCCACGCCCAAAGAAGCCAATTCGGAGAAAGTGGCTTTCCCGGGCAGGTGCAGGAGGTTCACCGGCACCTCGACCGCTTCGACCAGTTCGGTCACGTCCGCGGGCTCGTGCAGACCCGGGACGAAGACACAGTCGGCACCAGCGTCGGCGTACGCGCGGGCCCGGGTGACGGCGTCCGCGACCGGGCCAGCGCCGAGCCAATGCGTGTCAGTGCGGGCGTTGAGGAACATGCCGGGGACCCGTTCGCGCACCTTGGCCAGCAGCGCGGCCTGAACGACGATCGGAGCGAGGGCGTCGGCTCGGCCGTCTTCCAGGTTGATGCCGACCACCCCGGCGTCGGCGAGTTCCGCGACGAGGTCCGCTACTTCTCCGGCGTCGGCGCTGAAGCCGTCGGCGAGGTCGACGCTGACCAGGATGCCCAGCGGTGACAGCGATTTCGCCAAGGCGACGGTCGCGGCGCGGGAGGCCGGGGCGCCGTCGGCGAGCCCGGCGGCGGCCGAGACGCCGAGGCTGGTCGTGCCGACTGCCGGGTGGCCCGCGTCGGCCAGGGCGGCGGCGAAGCCGAACTCCCAGACGTTCGGCAGCAACAGCGGACGGCCGGGGACGTGCAGCGCGGCGAAGGAGGTCATGTCCGCCACGGTACGACGTCCACGCTTCGGCGGCGGCCGAACTGTCGGTCAGCCCCCTCGGCTGACCGACAGCTCAGCCCCCGGAACCGCCGGAGAACGCGGCGATCCGTGCCGCGCGACGGCCCGCCACGGCCTTGCGCAGCGCCGGAACCACCGGTCCGGCGAGCTTCTCCAGTTCCTTCAGCCGGTCGGCGTGGTGCCGCGCGTCCGACCGGGACATCCCGGCTCCGGAGGCCGCGGCGAGAGCGGCCAGCGCCGCTGCCGGGGCGTCCGCTTCGGACAGTGGCGCGGTCAGGGCGTGGTCGAGCCGCGCGTGCGCGTCGCGGACTCGCGCCGGGTCGGAAGGGACCAAAACCTTGCGGCGCAAGATCGAACTGCTGCCTTCTTCGAGCAAGCCCGCCGCGGAGAGTTGCGTTTCCAGCGACTGCAACGTGTCGTTCTTGCCCCGCCGCAGCAACGCGCGCCAGGACGCCGGGCTGTGCGCGCGAAGGTCGGCGAGCAGGTCGTCGAGCAGGAGGTCGCCGGTCGGCGCGGCACTGGTCGGTTCGGCGTGGCCGCGCTGATCGCGGAGGTTGCCGCGCAGCACCAGGTCGGTCACCGCGGCCGCGCGGACCAGCAGGGCCGCGTGAGGGCGGCGCGAGAGCGGGCCGCCGTCCGGATCGCAGGCGAGGAAGTACGCGCGTGCGGGCAAGGAGTCACTCATTGTTTCTTCACCTCTGGCCAGATCGTTTCCCAGGATTGCTTCCGCCCGGTGTACAGCCACATCAGCCCGGGCACCACTTCGGTGACCGAAGAGAAGTACGGTCTCAGCAACGCCGGATCGAAGCCCGTGAAAAGCACGTTCCTCGCCGAATCCGGCGGCCGGTCGAAGTACCAGTATCCTCGATGTCCACTGTAGACATTGTTGATCCCGTACCGCGGACCGTAGTACTCCACGGCCGCGGCGAACGGGTAGATCTCCCCGTATACGGCGGTTTCCCGGCGCACCGACTCGGGCAGCGACCGATACGTCTGCCCGACTCCGTCCGCCAGCTGTTGCTGCGCGGTCTCCCCGGCCGCGAACACGGTTCCGAGCGGAAAGGGCCCGAACGACGTCGCTTTCGTCGACGCCGGCCACACTGGAAGCCCGGCCACGGTGACCGCCGCCGAAAGCGCGAAAGCGATTCCGGCCGGGATCTTCCACCAGCGCACCAGATTCCGCCGGGAAAGCTCCGTCGCGGCGGCGGCGAACGGCAGCGAGTACAGGCTCATCAAGTAATACGAGCGGCCGTGCGTCCCGACGATCACCGCCACGACCAGCAGCAACGCCACCGCGAGGTACCGGTACGGCACCAGGTCCCGCGAGCGAAACAGCCGCCACATTCCGTACAGCAGCGCCAGCACGCCGATTCCCATTCCCGCGCCGAGCAGACCGTCGCGCGCGAAGCTGAGATAGCCGGGGAATTCGGCCGCGACGACTTCGCCCATCCGGGTGTAGGCCCAGCCGTGCGTGGCTTGCCAGAGGAACGTCGGCAAGGTGGCCACGACGGCGATCAGCGCGCCCAGCCACAGTTTCGGACGGGACACCAGCTTTCGCGGCCCCAGAACGAGCGCGGACACCAGCACCGCGCCCCACAGCGCGGGAATCAGGAATTTCGTCTGCAACGACACTGCGGTGACGACTCCGGCCCAGACGAGCAAGCCGTCGCGCCGGGTCCGGGTCCAGCGCACGAGCAGGAACACCACGAGCGTCCAGAAGAACGGATCCAGCGCATACGTGGCGACCCAGTGACTGATGATCATCAGCCCGGAAGTCGCGTACGCCCCCGCCGCCATCACCTGCGCCCCGCGACCGCCGCCGAGTTCGCGGGCGGTCAGCGCGGTCACGACCGCCCCGGCGCCGGCCGCGAGCGCCATCGGCAGGCGCAGCGCGACCAGCGAACCGGGGAACCACTGGTCGAGCGCCCCGGCCAGCAGCGGGACGAGCGGCGGCTGGTCGAAATACCCCCAGGCCAGGTGATCTCGACCAGCCACGAGGAAGTACAGCTCGTCGAACCCGTGCGCGTACCGGGTGCTCGTCGCCACCAGCAGCACGACGGCGGCCGCCGCGACCGCCAGCACCGGCAGCCGGGCGAACCGCGGGATTCCTTCGCTCGTCATGGCGTCGAGTCCACCGCGCCGGGCGGGTGCGGGGTAAGCGTGCTCGGTATCGACTCGCAGCGACGAAAGTGGATCGATCTCGGCGCGGCCGCAACTTTCGGCGGTACCCGGCCACCCGGGCGGTGCGGATCCGGCGCGGCCGGGCGGGCGACCGGATACCGTGGCCGGGTGACCAGCACGTGCCGTCCCCAGCCGCGGTCGACCGACTGGCTCTGGCTGGGCGGCACCGCGCTGGTGTTCGCCTGCCTCGACTTCGGGCTCTTCCTCGCCGCCGGACCCACCACCGGTTTTCTCGGGCCGTACGCGACGCTCGTCCTGGAACTCGTCTGCGACGCCTCCCTGCTTCTCCTGGCGCGCTTCCCGAACGGCGTGGCCGGGCTGCTGATCGTGGCCTCGCTGGCGATGCTGGCGTCCGACCTCTTCTCCCCCGGCCTGCTCGTGCCCACCCTCCAGCCGACGCTGATGACCGTCCCCTCGATCACGCCGATCGTGCTGGCGCAACTGGTCCGGCAGCTGGACCGGCGGCGGCTGCTGTGGATCGCCGGATTCCTGGCGCTGCTGGCGACGCGGCCGTGGAACCCGGCCTGGAACACGACGCCGTTCGGGTTGCTGAGCACCGCGCTTCCGGTGGCGGTGGCGCTGTACTTCGAGGCGCGCCGGCAGCTGCTGAGTTCGTTGCGGGACCGGGCCGAACGCGCGGAACGCGAGCAGCATCTGCTCGCCGAACAGGCGCTGGCGGCCGAGCGGCGACGGCTGGCCAGCGAGATGCACGACGTGGTGACCCACCGGTTGAGCCTGATGGTGCTGCACGCGGGCGCGCTCGGCGTGACCTCGCCGGATCCGTCGGTGAAGGCGGCTGCCGAGGACATCCGGCGCGAGGGCGCGCACGCCCTGGACGAACTCCGCGACCTGGTCGGCGTGCTGCGCAACGGCACCGGAATCGAACCGCCCGTGCCGAATCCGCCGCTGCCCGGCGAGGTGGCGGACCTGGTCGCCGAATCGGCGGCGGTCGGCATCGCGACCGAGCTTTCCGTGACCGGCGACCGGACTTCGGTGTCGCCGACCGTCGCGCGCACCGCGTATCGCGTGGTGCAGGAGGCGCTGACCAACATCCGCAAGCACGCGCCGGGCTGCTCGGCGACGGTTTCGCTGCGCTATCACCCAGGCGGACTGGACGTGGCCGTCGCCAACACTCGCGCGACGCAGCCGCCGGACCCGGCGCTCGCAGGCAGCGGCTCCGGTTCGGGGCTGAGCGGGCTGCGGCAGCGGGTCGAACTCGTCGGCGGGACCTTCGAGGCAGGCCCCGTGCCGGGCGGCGGGTTCCGGATCGGTGCGATACTTCCCGCCTACGTCCCGACCACGGAAGGTGCTGCCCGGTGATCACGGTCGTGGTGGCCGACGACGAGCCGATGGTGTGCGCGCACCTGCGCACGATCCTCGGCTCGGCCGGCGACATCGAGGTAGTAGCGCAGGCGCGGGACGGCGCGGAGGCGGTCGAAGAAGTGGTCCGGCACCGGCCTTCGGTGGTGCTGATGGACCTGCGGATGCCCGGCGTGGACGGGCTGGCCGCGATCGAGCGGATCTGCGCGCTGCCGGAACCGCCCGCGGTCGTCGCGCTGACGACCTTCGACGCGGACACCTACGTCATCCGCGCGCTCCGCGCGGGCGCGGCCGGGTTCCTGGTGAAGTCGACGCCGCCGGAGGATCTGATCGGCCTGGTCCGGGTCGCCGCGGACGGGCATACAGTGCTTTCGCCGTCGGCCGCGCGCCGGTTGGTCGCGTTGTCGTCGGACGGCCACCGCCGCGACGACGAGGCCCGCCGCCGGACCGCCGGGTTGACGGAGCGGGAGCGGGATGTGCTGGCCTGCCTGGGAGAAGGACTGTCCAATGCGGACATCGCCGGTCGGCTGCATCTGGCGGAGGCGACGGTGAAGAGCTATGTGTCGCGGATGCTGGTGAAGCTCGACTGCACGAACCGGACGCAGGCCGGGTTGCTGGCGCACGAGGCCGGGCTCGTCGGCCGGTAGGTCATTTCAGCAGCGAGCCCAGGCGCTGTGCGGAGGCCACCACCAACCGGCCCAGCTCGTCCGGGTCCGGAGCCTCGAACAGTGACAGCCCGATGCTCGTGCCCGGTGCGTCACGACCAGTCGGCACGACCGCGGAAATCCCGGTGATCCCCGGCGCGATCTCCCCGACCGACACCGCGTAGCCCCGGGACCGGGCGCGCGTGATCTCCTCGCGCTCCCCCTCCACCGGCGGCTCCGCCGAAAGCAGCGCGAGCCCGGCCGAGCCGCGGCCTATCGGGTCCAGCTGGCCGCTGCGGAACGACACGTGCATCCGCGCTTGCCGGGGCTCCACGATCATCAGCATCCGCACCTGTTCGGCGTTCTCGCGGACGACCAGGTGCGCCGACGCGCGGCCGGCGTCCGAAAGTTCCTCCAGCACCGGGCGCGCGAGCGTGCGCAGGTCCTGTTCGACCGGCTCGGCGAGGCGCACGAGGCCGGTGCCGAGCGAGATCCGCTTGAACCGGTCGCGCCGGCAGAGGTGGTGCGCCTCAAGCGTGCGCACCAGCCGGTGGGCGACCGTGCGGTGCACGCCGATGCCGTCGGCGATCTCGGTCATCGTGAGCCCCTGCGGATGCTCCACCAGCAGCTCCAGCACCTGAAGCCCGTGGCTCAGCGTCTTCGACGTCCCCGATTCGGACACACGGCTCCCTTGACGACAGTTGTCCGGCGACTTACTGTTCCTACATATCGCACGGTGCGTGCGAATATAGCACGTTTGCCGCTCCCGGCAACTCCCCTTGCGGATCGAGGTTCGGACATGAGCGAAGTCCCCGTCGAGGATGTGCTGGCGGTGCATCAGCTCTACGGCCGCCAGAGTCACGCCATCGACTCCGGCCAGGCCGCGCGCTGGGCCGCCACGTTCACCCCGGACGGGGAGTTCGTCTCGCCCAGCTACCCGGAGCCCGCGGCCGGCACGGCCGCGCTGACCGCGTTCGCCGAGCGGTTCCACGCCGGGTGCGCGGAGTCCGGCGAACGGCTGCGGCACGTGGTGTCCACAGTGGAAGTCCGGTTAGGACAGTCCGGGGACGCCTTGCGAGCGCTCGCCTATCTGCAGATCGTCGGAACCCCGGAGGGCGGCTCCCCGCGACTGCACCGGCTCACCGTGCTGGACGACGAACTCGTGCGCACCGCGGAAGGCTGGCGCGTGCGCCGCCGCACCGTGCACCGCGAGCCCTGAGAAAACAACGAGGAGAAAACCCAGATGACCACTCTCGAGCCCACCGGCCCCGGCCGGGTGCTGCACCAGCCCGCGACCGCGCGGTACCCGGAGATGCCGGGGAAGGTCGCCGTGGTCACCGGCGCCGCCCGCGGCATGGGCGCTCGGTTCGCCGCCGGTCTCGCCACTCGCGGGGTGCACGTGGTGGGCGGCGATCTCGACGCCGCCGCGATGACCGCCACCGCCGACGAGCTGACCGCCGCGCTGGCCGCGGAGTCCATTGAGGACAAGCCGGGCCGGATCGTCGCGTCCGCTTTGGACGTCACCCGCGCCGAGGACCACGTCGCGCTCGCCCAGCGCGCGATGGACGAGTTCGGCCGCATCGATTTCTGGGTCAACAACGCCGGGATCTTCCCGTACGGCGAGGTTCCCGACATCACCCCGGAGCAGATCCGCTCGACGCTCGCGGTGAACGTCGAGGGCGTGCTGTTCGGCGCGCAGGCCGCGGCGGCGCGGATGGAACCGGGCAGCGCGATCGTCAACATGGCGTCGGTGTCCGCGGTCCGCGTGCGCAAGGGCCGCGCGGCGTACTGCAGTTCGAAGGCGGCCGTCGCGCACCTCACCGAATCGCTCGCGGTGGAACTCGGCGACCAGGGCATCCGGGTCAATTCCATCGCCCCGGGCTACATCGACACCGAAATGACCCGCTGGATCCAGGACGACGCGCCCGCGCTGGCGAAGGCGCTGGACGCGGTGCCGCTGCACCGGATCGGCTCGCCGGAAGAGGTGTGCAGCGCGCTGCTGTTCCTGCTTTCGGACAGCTCGCGGTACGTGACCGGGCACAGCCTCGCGGTCGACGGCGGCTCCCGGCATGTCTGACGCCACCGAAGCCGTGCGCTACCCGGACGTCGTGCTCGTGACGGGCGCGGCGAACGGGATGGGCGCGCAACACGCCCGCGCGCTCGGCGAACGCGGCGTGCACGTCTGCGTCGCGGATTTCGCTGGTGCGGACGAAATCGCGGACGAGATCCGCGCGGCAGGCGGCGCGGCCACTCCGTACACAATGGACGTGGTCGAACCAGCACAGTGGACTCGTGTGCTCGATCGGGTCCGCGCCGACCACGGTTCGCTCGGCGGGCTCGTGAACAACGCCGGGATCTCCCGGCGGCTGGAATTCCAGGACACCACCGCGGAAGTCTGGGACCGCGTGCTGGCGGTGAACCTGTCCGGGCCGTTCCACGGGATGCGCGCGGCGGCGCCGCTGATGCGCGATTCGGGCGGCGGTTCGATCGTGAACATCTCGTCGATCTCCGGCCAGATCGGGTACTTCTCCCCCGCCTACTCGGCGAGCAAATGGGGTCTGACCGGATTGTCGAAGTCCGCCGCGGGCAATTTCGCGAAGTGGCGGATCCGGGTCAACTCCGTCCACCCCGGACTGGTCGACACCGGGCTCCTCGCGGGCGCGGACGCGTTCGTCAAGTCCGCTGTGGACAGTGTGCCCGCCGGAAGGATGGCCGATCCCCAGGAAGTCACCGACACGGTGCTGTTCCTGCTGTCGGACCGGTCCACCTACTTGACCGGGAGCGAGGTCACTGTGGACGGCGGTCTCGTCTCGAACGGTCTCTACCACCGCATTCTCGCCGAAACCGGAGGTGATCTGGGATGAGTATCGACATGGGCGTCGTGGTGATCGGCGGGGGCGGCGCTGGCTTGGCCGCCGCCGTGTCCGCGGCCGAGCACGGTGCCTCGGTGATGCTGTTCGAGTCGGAGAAGGAACTCGGCGGCTCGACCCAGCTGTCCGCGGGCATGCTCACCGCGGCGGGCACGAGCGTTCAGCGCGAACTGGGCATCGAGGACACGCCGGAACGGTTCTTCCAGCACTACCTCGACCTCAACCAGTGGCAGCTGAAACCCGGTCTGCTCAAGACGTTCTGCCGCGAAGCCGGTCCCGCTGTCGAATGGCTGATCGGGCTCGGTGCGGAGATCCCGGCGAAGGTGTCGCACGACGCGCACACGCCGGGGCTGACCCGCGCGGGCGTCGAGGACGTCTGGCGCGGGCACGTGCCGAAGGACCAGGGTTACGGCCTCGTCCAGGTGCTCGACCGCGCGCGCCGCAAGGCCGGTGCCGAGGCGGTGCTGAACACCCGGGTCGAACGGCTGCTCGTGGAGGACGGCCGGGTCGCTGGCGTAGTCGCCGACGGCATCGAGGTCCGCGCGAACTCAGTGATCGTGACCAGCGGTGGGTTCGCCCAGGATCCCGCTCTGCGCTCGCAGTACTACCCGGACGCGGACGCGGCGGGCGAGGATCTGTTCGTCGTCGCCGCGCCCGGCTCGCGAGGCGACCACTTCGCGTTCGGCGAGCAGGTGTCCGCCTCGATCACCGGCGAGGGCTGGGGACTGCTGCTGCCGACCGCGTATTTCCAGCGCCTGCACCACTGGCAGTCCGGATTCCCGCCGCGCTCGCGGGTGCTGGTGAACGCGCACGGCCGCCGGTTCATGGACGAGGACGCGTCGTACGCGGTGTCCAGCGGCATCATCTCCGCGCAAGACGGTCCAGTGTGGATGGTCTTCGACGACCGAGCGCGCCGCGACCTCCCGCCGGGCTACGCGCATTGGAACGCCGACCACGTACTGTCCGAAGCGGACGCTGGCCGCACCCTGCGCGCCGACACCCTGGAAGCACTCGCGGGCAAGATGAACGTGCCCGCCGACGCGCTCCAGGCCACTGTGGACCGATGGAACGGCCAGCTCCCCACCGGCGAGGATCCGGAGTTCCTGCGGCACGAGACCTTGTCCGCCAAGGGATCGGCCGAACCGCCCGCGAAAATCGAGACCGGTCCGTTCTTCGCCGCCCGCACGCTGCCCGCCGAACTGGTCTGCACGCACGCCGGGCTGGAGATCGACTCCAGCGCCGCGGTGCTCGATGTCCGCGGCGACCGCGTGCCCGGGCTGTTCGCCGCGGGCGAGGCCGGGGCCGGGGTGCTCGGTTTCCGCTACGTCGGCGGCGGCAACGCGGTCGCCAACGCCGTCACCATGGGCCGCATCGCCGGCCGCTCCGCCACCGCCTGATCCGACCGACTTGCCAATCCGGCCAAAAGAAGGCCGCCCCCCGGCTCGGGACGCGACCGTTGCCGTAAAGCCATCAGGCCGTGGCTGTGGCCGGATTGGCAACGATCAACACAGTACTGCTCACCGTCGAGGAGAACCCCATGCCCGTCCCCGCCGCAGCCGCCACCACGGCGGACTCCCCGCTGGCCAGACGCACCGTCCGCAAGGTCGGCGTGCGCGTCATGCCGATCGTCCTGCTGCTCTACATCTTCAACTACATGGACCGGGCGAACATCGGCTACGCCCAGCTCGGCATGGCCAAAGAGCTCACCATCACGGCCGCGACCTTCGGCGTCGCGTCGGCGATCTTCTTCCTCGCCTACGTCGTGTTCGAGGTCCCCAGCAACATGATCATGAAGAAGGTCGGGGCCCGGCTGTGGCTCAGCCGAATCGCGGTCAGCTGGGGCATCGTGACCGTGGTGACCGGGTTCGTCGCGAGCGTGACGCACCTGATGATCGCGCGGATCCTGCTCGGCATCGCCGAAGCCGGCCTGTTCCCCGGGCTGCTGCTGTACCTGACCTTCTGGTTCCGCGGCAAGGAGCGCGGCCGGGCCATCGCGACGCTCGCGCTCGCGCAGCCGATCGCGCTGATCCTGGGCAGCCTGTTCGGCGGCTGGATCCTCGACCACGTGCACTGGTTCGGCATGAGCAGCTGGCAGTGGGTGTTCATCCTGCAGGGCGCGCCCGCGGTGCTGATCGGCCTGCTGACCTTCTTCTGCCTGCCGAACAAGCCGGCCGACGCCAAGTTCCTGACCGCCGAGGAAAGCTCCTGGCTGCAGGCCGAGATCGACCGCGAGTACGTGCCGGAGGAGAAGGAAACGTTCCTCGGCCAGCTGCGCGCGGTCCGCGACGGCAAGGTGATGCTGCTGGCGATTTCCAACCTCTTCATCGCCTGCGGCCTGTACGGGCTGACGTTCTTCCTGCCGCTGATCGTGAAGCAGCTCGACCCGAAGTACTCCTCGACCAACATCGGCCTGCTCGGCGCGATCCCGTACGTCGTCGGCGCGGTCGGCATGCTGCTGCTCGCCCGCAACTCCGACCGGACCGGCGAGCGCAAGGGACACGTGATCGGCACCGTGCTGGTGGCGGCGATCGGGTTCTTCGGCGCGATCCAGTTCAAGACGGTGCCGACGTTGTCGCTGATCAGCCTGTCGCTGGCGGCGATCGGCGTGCTCGGCTACCTCGCTCCGTACTGGGCGATGGCCGCGCGGGTGCTGTCGAAGGAGCACACGGCGGTCGGCCTGGCCGCGATCAACTCGATCGCCGCGCTCGGCGGGTTCTTCGGGCCGTACGCGATCGGGCTCGCGGCCACCGAGACCGACGTGACGGTCGGGCTGTACTTCCCGATCGGCTGCCTGATCGTCGCCGCGGCGATGCTGACGTTCCTCAAGGTGCCGCGCGACGCCGGTGCCCGTTCGGTCCGTCCGGCAAAGTAGTTTCGAGTTTGATTATCCCGGCGGCGCGGTTACAGTGCTGTCCATGCAGGACCCCGCCGCGCCGCCGGACCCGGACTCGCTCGACTTCTGGTCGTTCATCGCGCTGGCCAACCGCAGGCTGTCGCAGGAGTACGGGTTCCGCCACCAGCTGGCGACCGAGGTGCTGCTGACGCTGAACCGGGCGTCGAACCTGGTGACCTACGACCTCGAATCCGCCGTGCACCGGCCGCGCGGACGGTCGTGGTCGGCGTTCCGCGTGCTGTTCGTCGTGTGGCTGGCCGGGCCGCTCGAACCGTCCGCCGCCGCGCGGCTCACCGGGATGAGCCGCGCGGCGGTGTCGAATCTGGCGAAAACCCTGGTCAGCGAAGGTCTGCTGACGCGGACGCCGGGCGAGACGGACGGCCGTTCGGTGCGGCTTTCGCTCACCGAGGCCGGGCACGCCGAGATGCTTGAGGTGTTCGAGGCGCAGAACGAACGCGAGGCCGGGTGGGTCGAGGTGCTCACCGAGGCCGAGCAGCGCGTGCTGGTGATGCTGCTGGACAAGCTCATCTCCGGCCGGGCCGGGTTCGCGACCCGCCGCTGACCCCTGCCTCGCCGTCCGTGAGGGGAACCCTGAAGGAATCAGATTCCCTCAGGGTTCCCCTCACGGACAGCCACCAGCCCCTTCCCACGGCTCAGCTGGGGGACTAGGCTGGCCGCAAAGTAGTACATACTTTGATTACTTCGCGCCGAGGAGGCGACCCATGGCCTACTACCGCAGCGCGGGCAGCATCCCGCCTAAGCGGCACACGCAGCACCGCACGCCCGAAGGCGGGCTCTATTCCGAGGAGCTGATGGGCGAGGAGGGCTTCTCGTCGGACTCGTCGCTGCTCTACCACCGCGGCATCCCGTCCGCGATCGTGGACGCGACGCCGTGGGAACTGCCGGACCAGACGCTCACCGAGAACCGGCCGCTCAAGCCGCTGCACCTCAAGCTGCACACGCTGTTCCCGGGCGAAGAGTGGAAGAGCGCGGACGTCGTCAACGGCCGTCGTCTGGTGCTCGGCAACAGCGACGTGCGCATCTCCTACGTCGCCGCCGGCGAGGCTTCTCCGTTGTACCGCAACGCAATCGGCGACGAATGCGTGTATGTCGAGTCCGGCGAAGCGGTCGTCGAGACGGTATTCGGCGCACTGCCCGCGCGCGCTGGCGACTACGTGATCCTCCCCCGCGCCACCACGCACCGCTGGGTGCCGAAGGGCCCGGAACCGTTGCGCGCCTACGTGATCGAGGCGAACTCGCATATCGCGCCGCCGAAGCGTTACCTGTCGCGCTACGGCCAGTTGCTGGAGCACGCGCCCTACTGCGAGCGCGACCTGCACGGCCCGGCCGAGCCTCTGCTCGCCGAGGGCACTGACGTCGAGGTGCTGGTGAAGCACCGCGGCTCGCGCGGCGTCGTCGGCACGCGGTACGTGTACCCGACGCACCCGTTCGACGTGGTCGGCTGGGACGGCTGCCTCTACCCGTACACGTTCAACATCTCCGACTTCGAGCCCGTCACCGGCCGCGTGCACCAGCCGCCGCCCGTGCACCAGGTGTTCGAGGGCAACAACTTCGTCATCTGCAACTTCGTGCCGCGCAAGGTCGATTACCACCCGCTTTCGATCCCGGTGCCGTACTACCATTCCAATGTGGACTCCGACGAGGTGATGTTCTACTGCGGCGGGAACTACGAGGCGCGCAAGGGTTCCGGCATCGGCCAGGGCTCGATCAGCCTGCACCCCGGCGGGCACAGCCACGGCCCGCAGCCGGGCGCGGTGGAACGCTCGATCGGCGCGGAGTTCTTCGACGAGCTGGCCGTCATGGTCGACACGTTCCGCCCGCTGGAAATCGGCGAGGGCGGTCACGCGAGCGACGACCCCGGCTACGCCTGGACCTGGGCAGGACGGGGACCGCAGTCGTGACCGACACACTGACCCGCGGCCTGCTCGACGACGCGGCCGTCTTCCCGCCCGGTCTGGCGCCGCTGCCGGATGCCGTCGCCGCGCACGACCGGCACACCTCCGCCGAGTACGCCGCGATGGTCGGCCCGCTGGTCGTCGCCGCGTCCGGCTTGGCGGAGCTGGCCGAAGTCGTTAAGGGCCGCGAAACCCCGTTGCCGCTCACCGTGACGCTGCCCGCCGGGCCGGACGGGATCGCCGACGTGCTCAAGGCCGTCGACGGACTGCCGGTGTCGGTCGAATCGCTGGAAATCGCGGTACCGCAAGGAATGAGCGTCGCCGAGTTTCTGTCCGCAGTGGACGGTTGCCCGGTTCCCGTCGCCGTGGAAATCCCGCGCGACGAACGCCGGGTTCCGTTGCTGCAGGCGCTTTCCGGTACGCCGCACAAGGCGAAGTTCCGCACCGGCGGCACCTCCGCCGAGTACTACCCGGACGAAGCCGAGCTGGCCGCCGCGATCCGCGCTGCCGTCGAGGCGGGCGTGCCGTTCAAGGCGACCGCGGGCCTGCATCACGCGATCCGCAACACCGACCCCGCGACCGGTTTCGAACAGCACGGATTCTTGAATCTCTTGCTCGCCGCCGAAGCGGCCGACCGCGGTGCCGAGGGTGAGGAAGTCGTTGCGCTGCTTGCCGAACGCGACGGTGCCGTCATCGCCGACCGCATCCGCGCGCTGGCCCCGGAACGCCTGGCCGCGGCCCGCGCGCAGTTCACCTCGTTCGGCACCTGCAGCATCACCGACCCGCTCACCGAACTGACAGACCTAGGCCTGATCGGAGCCCCCGCATGACCGTGCTCGACATCCCCGCCGGCTCCCCCTTCGGCGTCGAAAACCTGCCGTACGGCGTTTTCTCGGCAGGCGACGGCAGTCCCCGAGTGGGCGTGCGCGTGGGCGAGCACGTGCTGGACCTGTCGATCGCCTTGGGCGACGCGGTCTTCGCCGAGCCGACGCTCAACGCCTTCATGGCGCAGGGCTACGACCGCTGGGTCGAGGTCCGCACGCGACTGCAGACGCTGGTGACCGGCGAGGTGCCCGCCGAAGCCGTGCACGCGATCGGCGACGTCACCCTGCACCTGCCCATCGACGTCGCCGACTACGTGGACTTCTATGCCTCGGAACACCACGCGTCGAACGTCGGCCGTTTGTTCCGTCCGGACGCGGAACCGTTGCTGCCCAACTGGAAACACCTCCCGGTCGGCTACCACGGCCGCTCCGGCACGGTCTACGTGTCCGGCACCGACGTGGTCCGCCCGAGCGGCCAGCGCAAGGGCGACGACGGTCCGGTCTTCGGCCCGAGCACCCGCCTGGACATCGAGGCGGAACTGGGCTTCATCGTCGGCGCGGGCACTCCCGCCAACTCCCCCGTCTCGCCGGACGACTTCCCGAAGCACGTGTTCGGCGCGGTGCTGCTGAACGACTGGTCGGCCCGCGACATCCAGGCCTGGGAGTACGTCCCGCTGGGCCCGAACCTGGGCAAGAGCTTCGCGACGTCGATCTCGCCGTGGGTGGTCCCGGTCCTGGCACTGGCCGGGGCC
Organism: Amycolatopsis sp. NPDC114484; assembly: GCF_055633755.1. Classification (NCBI taxonomy): domain Bacteria; kingdom Bacillati; phylum Actinomycetota; class Actinomycetes; order Pseudonocardiales; family Pseudonocardiaceae; genus Amycolatopsis; species Amycolatopsis sp. NPDC114484. The sequence goes on from NZ_JBVKDQ010000014.1 coordinate 78,521, forward strand.
CGGGTGCCGCTGCCCGGCCAGACGTCGCCGGAACCCCTGCCCTACCTGCGGGAAACGTCGCCGTGGGGCCTGGACGTCAACCTGACGGTGCGGTGGAACGGCCAGGAGGTCGCCCGCCCGCCGTACCGCGAGATGTACTGGTCCCCCGCCCAGATGCTGGCCCACCTGACCGTCAACGGAGCCTCCGCCCGCACCGGCGATCTGTACGGTTCCGGCACGATCTCCGGGGCGGAACCAGCGGAACGGGGCTCATTCCTGGAACTCTCCTGGGGCGGCCGGGACCCGCTGACCGTCAACAGCGAGCAACGCACCTTCCTACAGGACGGGGACGAGGTGACCATCACCGGCGCGGCCACCACCGGCAGCGGCGCAACCCTGGGCTTCGGCGAAGTCCGAGGCCGAATCCTCCCCGCGCAGTAACCAGCCCGAAAAGACGTGAGGGGGCCCCTGAGGGAATCTGATTCCCTCAGGGGCCCCCTCACGGACTTCTCCCAGCCGCGCCCGCCCTCCCCACCCACTGAACCGCAGCCGAAGCACCCACCTCGCCAAGCACCCACACCACCCCGCACCCCGATACGAAGCCGAAACGGCTCTTCGCAATCCAGGGTGCAGTCGTGGCCTGAAGCCGCCGGTTGCCGCCAGGGATCTGGCGATGCAGTTGGTGAGGTTGCGGAATCCGAGGGCGGTGTTCGAGCCGTCCGTTGACGGCCTCGGCCGGTCCGTTGGACGGTCCCCGGGCATTCGAAGCAGGCCAGCACGTCGGCGGCTCGCTTCTTCAATGTCCGGCCGAGCGTGATGATCTCGCTCAACGCGCTCGGGACGCCCTGGCTGACCGACTCGATCAACTTCACCATCAGCTCTCGGCTCTTGCTCCGATCGGGTTCGCGGCAGGCGGCGATCATCCGCTGGCAGATCCCCACGTGGCTTCGACCTCAACGTGAGCGTCGCTGGCAACAGTGTGGCCAGTCGGTCCTTCTGCTTGTCTCTTCGCGTTCGGCGAGCCAGGTTTGAGCGCCTGCTCGGAACGGCCTTCGACCATGTCGAGCGGCCGGGCAGGCCCGGTGCCGTCACGGTTGCCGGTCAGGTCAATGATCACCGTGACGTACTTGTCGCCACGCCTGGTGTGGTGCCACACATGCTCGTCGACGCCGATCGCGGTGACATCGCCGACCCCGTCCCGGTGTCGTCGATGAGGACGCGTCTGCCCTCGGCGAGTACGGCATCGTTGGCAGTGTTCCAGGCGACCCCGAGCCCTTCGGCGACACGAGCGATGGTGAGGTGCTGGCAGACGATGGCTTCAAGCGCCCACCGCAGCCCGCGGCGCGAGAGCTTTGCCCGCGATGCAGCCGCCTTGGTGGTGTCTTGCCGCCACACGTGCCACAGTCGACGCAGCGGTAGCGGCGGCACCACTGATCGGACTCGACGACCCGGCACGCGAGAACTGCACGATCCGGTGCGAGTCGCTGACCGGTGACTTCGAGCCCGAGCTCGGCAAGGCGGCAGAAGGTGCAGGAACCCTCTTCCTCGGGAGACCTCGACGCCTACCCGACCGCCGACGCGGGGTCAGCGGCCACCGCCGGTGGACCAAGTTTCCTGACGGTTGATGATCTGAAGTCGACCAGGTGAGGGCGAATCGTCCTGCTTCGGTCCCGGTCGCGCGAAGGCGCCCGGGACCGAAACGTGAACGGTGGCTTCGGTCGTGGCTTGCGGGCCGTTCAGCTACGGGGTATTCAGCGGCCGATGTCGTCCAGCTCGGTCAAGTCCTCTTGCGAGAGGGAGAGTCCCGTGCCGGCGATGTTCTCGCGAAGGTGCGCTGTCGATGACGTGCCGGGGATGAGCAGGATGTTCGGTGATCGCTGCAGCAGCCAGGCCAGTGCGACGGACATCTGTGTCGCCTTCAATCGAGCGGCGACCGCCGAGAGCGCCGAGTACTGAAGCGGGTTAAAGCCCCCGAGAGGGAAGAAGGGCACGTACGCGACGCCTTCGGTGGCGAGCCGGTCGATGAGCTTGTCGTCGTGGCGGTGGGCGAGGTTGTACATGTTCTGCACGCACACGATCGGCGCGATGCCCTGTGCCTCGGTGACCTGCTCCTCGGTGGCGTTGCTGACCCCGAGATGGCGGATCAGGCCCTGCTGCTGGAGTTCCACCAGCGTCTCGAACGCTTCGGCGAGCGAGCCGGGCTGGGGGCCTTCGGCGTTGCCGAGCCGGAGGTTGACCAGGTCGAGTGCGTCGAGCTGGAGGGACTTGAGGTTGTCGTGGACCTGGCGGCGCAGATCTTCGGGTCGCCGGGCTGTGGGCCAGCCACCCTGTTCGTCGCGGGTCGCGCCCACCTTGGTCACGATGTGCAGCGGCCCGGGATAGGGGTGCAGTGCCTCGCGGATCAGCTCGTTGGTGATGCGCGGCCCGTAGGCGTCGCTGGTGTCGATGTGGGTGATGCCGAGGTCGACCGCTTCACGCAGAACGGCCAGGGCCCCCTCGCGATCGGCGGGCGGCCCCATGACCCACGGGCCGGCCAGTTGCATGGCGCCGTAGCCGAACCGGGTGACGGTCAAGTCGCCCAGAGTCCGGGTGCCGCCGGGAAGAGAGAGGGAGGGTGTGCTCATCCTGTTGCCTTTCGTCGTGCACTGGGGGTGGCGCCTGCCGCCTCCTTGCATCAGCATTGGAGAGAAACTTCCTGTCGGGAAGTAGGCACTTCAGAGTGCGTAACCCACCCATCGGTGAGAGGTTCGATCAGTGACGACGATGAAGGCGGCCCAGAAGAGGGCCCAGGCCAAGGCGGAGTACGACGCGTTCCTGGCAGGGTGCCCCAGCCGGCAGCTGCTCGACCGGATCTCGGACAAGTGGGTCGTCCTGATCCTGTGTGCGCTGGGCGGCGACACCAGCCCTGGCCAGCCCGATGCAGCACGCGCAGACGCTCCGAAGGCGATGCGTTACTCCGAGATCTCTCGTCTTCTGGCCGGAGTCAGCCAGAAGATGCTGACCCAGACGCTGCGGTCGCTGGAGCACGATGGCCTGCTCACCCGTACCGTGACACCAACCGTCCCGGTCACCGTCTCCTACGAGCTGACCGACCTCGGCCTCTCGCTCCACCACATGACGCGCGGGCTCAGAAACTGGGCGCAAACACACATGGCCGAGGTCCTCGCAAACCGTGAGAACCACGACGCTCGCACCTCCTGACGACTCACCTCCAGCCGTCCAAACAGCTCTATGTTCTCGGTGCTGCACCCTCAACTGCGAAGAGCCGCCAAAACGCGGCGCGGGGGGTGTTCGTCAAGGCATCTTCCCGCCTTGACGAACACCCCCGCGCCGTAGTCACAATCAGGCTTCGGGGTGCCCCGCCCACCGCTATTCCGCGACAGGCGCCCCAGTCTTCTCCCGAACCTCTTCAAGAGAAACCCCCGGCGCCAACTCCACCAGCTTCAACCCGTCGTCCGTGACATCCAGCACAGCCAAGTTGGTGATAATCCGGTTCACCACCCCGGCCCCCGTCAACGGCAGAGTGCACTTCTCGACAATCTTAGGCGTCCCGTCCTTGGCAGTGTGATCCGTAATGATCACCACCCGGCGAGCCCCGGCGACGAGATCCATCGCCCCGCCCATCCCCTTGACCAGCGCCCCGGGAACCGTCCAGTTGGCCAGATCCCCATTAGCCCCGACCTGCAACGCCCCGAGCAACGCCAAATCGATATGCCCGCCGCGAATCATCGCGAACGACTCGGCCGAATCGAACAAACTGGCCCCAGGCTGCAACGTAACAGTCTGCTTCCCAGCGTTCACCAGGTCCGGATCTTCCTCGCCCTCCCAGGGAAACGGCCCCAGCCCGAGAATCCCGTTCTCGCTGTGCAACGTGACCTGCACACCGTCCGGAATATGATTCGCCACCTGGGTAGGAATCCCGATCCCGAGATTCACGTAATCGCCGTCCCGCAGCTCACGAGCCCCGATCGTGGCCATTTCATCGCGATTCCAGCTCACGCCGACGCCTCCTCGCGCACGCGCACAGTCCGCTTCTCGATCTGCTTTTCCCGCGCAGTCGCCTGGATCAGCCGCTGCACGTAAATCCCCGGCGTGGTGATCCGCTCCGGATCGAGGTACTCGTCCGAAACCCGCTCGGCCTCGGCCACCGTCACCTTCCCGCACGTCGCGACGAGCGGGTTGAAGTTGCGCGAGGCGTAGCGGTAGATCAGGTTCCCGGCCGGGTCCGCGACATACGCGTGCACCAGCGAGAGGTCGGCGACGATCCCGCGCTCCTGCACGTAGGTGACCCCGTCGAACTCGGCGTGCGGCTTGCCCTCGGCGATCGGCGTGCCGACCCCGGACTTGGTGTAGAACGCCGGGATCCCCGCGCCGCCCGCCCGCATCCGCTCGGCGAGCGTCCCCTGCGGGGTGAACTCGACCTCGACCGTCCCGTCGAGATACTGCTGCGCGAACAGCTTGTTCTCGCCCACGTACGACGCCACGACCCGGCGGACCTGCCGGTTGTCGAGCAGAATGCCGAGCCCGGCCCCGTCGACTCCCATGTTGTTCGAGACGATCGTCAGATCGCGCACGCCCGAGTCCCGGACCGCCTCGATGAGGTCGTTCGGGTTCCCGGTGAGGCCGAAGCCCCCGACCGCGATCGTCAGCCCGTCCTCGAGCAGCCCGTCGAGGGCCTCCGCGGCGCTGCGGTACTTCGTCGGCACGGCATCCTCTCCACTTCGTTCGGTGAGTGGTCAGTCCCCGCATACAACCCAGCGCGGGCGAAACGGGTCAACCGACACGCCGGGATCCCCGGCAAACCTCTCGCGCACCGAACACCCGCGCCCGATGCGTCCACTGAGCGGACGTACCCTCCCTACCGTGCCCACCACGCCTCCTGACCACGTAGTCGGACGGGTGTCCGCGGTCCTGCGCGCATTGTCCACCTACCGCGACGGAGCGTCGACCTCGCAGCTGTCACGCCAGTGCGGCCTGGCCCGGCCGACGGTGCACCGGCTGCTCGCGTCGCTGGCCGCCGAGGGCTACGTCGACCGCGACCGGCAAAGCGGCCGCTGGTACCTGGGCCCGGAGCTGTACCTGCTGGGCGAGGCGGCCGCCCCGCGCTACGACGTGACGCAGCAGGCGCGCGCGAGCGTCCACCGGCTGGCCGCGGCCACCGGGGAAAGCGCGTTCTTCTCCGCCCGCCGCGGCAACGAGACGGTCTGCCTGCTGCGCGAGGACGGCGACTTCCCGATCCGGTCGTTCGTGCTGTACGAGGGCGCGCGGTTTCCGCTGGGCGTGGTGTCGGCGGGGCTGGTGGTGCTGGCGATGCTGCCGGACCGGGAGGTCGAGGAGTATCTGTCCACAGTGGACCTGACCGGCGAATGGGGCCCGGCGCACCGGGCGGAAGATGTGCGGGCCCGGGTCGCGCGGACACGGGAGGACGGGTACTCGACCAATCCCGGGCTGGTGGTCGAGGGGAGCTGGGGCATGGCGGCGGCGGTGTTCACGCCGGGCGGGGAGCCGGCGTGGGCGTTGACGTTGACCGGGGTGGAGTCGCGGTTCCGGGCGGAGAGGCGGGGTGAGTTGGGGGCGTTGTTGTTGAAGGAGGCGCATGCGTTGACGAATGTGCTCCGGCAGCCCTCGTGAGTGTTGATCTCCGGCGGGAAGGGGTCATGCTTCCTCGATGCGCTCGGTGTCGTCGCCCTCGTCGCAGGACAGGGCTTCGAGATTCGCCAGCAAATCGCGGGGCGACTTGAGCAAGTGCTGGTTCTGTTCGAGCGCGCGAACCTGCGCCACCGAGAGGGTTTGGGTGAAAGAGCTGACCCGGCCGGTTTCGTCGGTCTGCTTCGCCACCAGCAGAGAGCCGACGAGCGCGACGAAATTGTCGCACCCCGCCGCCGCGGCGAACAGCTTCTGTACCGCGTCCGCGTGCTGCGCGTTAACCTCGCTCATCGGTTTCTGCAGGGCGACGACTTCGACCGCGTGCTCGACCTTCTGCAGCCGCTGTTTGACCTCCGACCGGGACAACGTGCGCTTCGCCCCGAGCGTGAACCGCCGCATCCAGGACGAGATCACCGGAGGCCCGTCCGGGACGGCCTCGATGCCCTCGTGCGCGAGAAGGCCGGCGAGTGCCTCGGCGAGCCGTCGCGCTGCCGCGTGGTCGTTCCCGGCGACGTAGACGAAGCTGGCATGGTCCTGCACCCGGATGACGTGGTCGCCGAGGGCAGCCACGTCGCTGGGCTTCGAGGCGGCGGTCCCCGGCGATCGATCCCACGGTCCCTCGGCCGACGGTTGGCCGGTCCCTTCTTCTGCGAGCAGATCGCGCATCGAGTCGAGGCAGCGGCCCCTGGTGGGCCCCACGCTGCCGCGCGGCATCTGCATAGCCTCGGCGACCGCGCGGTATTCGGCGCGGCCGGCGAGGACGGTCAGCCGCAGCAGCTCCTGGCAGCGCGCGGGCAGCCGGAGGAAGGCGCGCCAGACCCGACGGTGCCGGTCGGCGCGGACGGCTTCCCCCTCAGACGCGGGATGATCGCTCTCAAGGGTCGCGGCGACCTCGTCATACAACGGCACCGGCCGAGCGCGCCCGCCGTACGAGCTGATCGCCGCGCGGCGAGTCGTGGTGATCAGCCAAGCGGCGAGCGCGCGGGGATCAGGCAGCTTCGCGAGCTGCTGGTACAAGGTAATCCACACGGTCTGGACCACATCCTCGGCCAGCTGCCGGTCGAGCCCGTTGGCGCGCGCGACGTGCCACACAAGCGGCGTCAGCTCGTCGACAAGCTTCGCCATGGCGCGCCGATCACCGCCCTGCGCCGCTTCCATGCAAGCGGCGTGGAGGTCGGCACCGGTCAGGCCTTCCCAGGGCGGGTCTACCTCGGCGGCCTGCTGTACTTCGCCAGTCCGCCCGTCGCCTGAACGGTCGACACCGTCCGATTCTCGCCCGGCCATCCGTACCGTCCGATTCTCGCCGTGCCGTCGATTACAGCTCGCAAAGCAGCGTAACGGCACACTGTGGGGCAGCAGGTGCCCTGATGACAGAGTCGCCAATTGCCGGTCGGCTAGAAACGCGATCGCAGCTCAAGAAGCCGTAGCCGCGTTCTCCGCGTCGTAAGCCGCTCGCGCGGCCGTCACCTGGTCCATGTTCCGGCGTGCCCAGCGGTCCAGCAGTTCCAGCGGTTCGGCCAGGTTGCGGCCCAGCTGGGTCAGTTCGTACTCGACCTTCGGCGGGATCACCGGGTACGCGGTGCGGGTCAGGATGCCGTCGCGGACCAGGCTGCGCAGCGTCTGCGTCAGGACCTTCTGCGAGATGCCCTCGACTCGCTTGCCGATCTCGGTGAACCGCAGCGGGCCGTCCACCAGGGCGCCGACGATCAGCACCGTCCACTGGTCGCCGATCCGGTCGAGCAACTGGCGCGTCGGGCAGTCTCGGTCGTACGGATTTCCCAGCACGGCGGCCTCCTCACTCTCCGCAAGAGAGTAACACTCCCCCGGGTCGGCAGGCTTTACCGAACCCGAACATTCGTCCCACACCCCTCGTACACCCGCGCGCGACAGTGCTCTCGAGGACACCGACACGGGAGGACGAGAACGATGCGAGGAACAAGGCGGCTGGCACTGGCGGGCTGCGGGATCGCGGCCGGACTGCTCGTGGCCGCGCCGATCGCCAGCGCCGATACGCAGGCTCCGGCGCCGGCTCCGGTCACGCTGAGCCCCCAGGAGGTGCAGCAGATGTGCACGGCTTGGGTGCCGAAACTGCGCAAACAGGCCCAGAACCTGACCAACCGGATCAACGGCGGACCGGAGGTCTCCGGGTCGGTCGCGAATCTCAAGGCGCGCGCGAACGACGCCCGCACGAAGGGGCACAGCGCACAGGCCGACCGGCTGCAGAAGCGCGCGGACAAGCGGCAGAGCCGGATCGGGGAGCTGGCGAACGCGACGAAGCAGCTCGACGCGTTCGCCGCCGCGCACTGTCAGGCGCCCAAGTGAAGCGGCTGATCGCGTTCGCCGCCGCGGCTGTCGTCGCCGGGCTCGGCTGCGCGGCGTGCGACAACGGTTCGGCGCCGTCGTCGGGGGCGGCGCCGAACGGCGATCTGAGCAGCGTCCAGTCCACGCTGGACTCGATCCAGTCCGACATGGCGGGCGACGGGTCGCGGTGACGCGCGTACCGTCTCCCCCGACGTAGCCTGCCGGAGGAACGGGAGCCCGCATGGGGTCAGCTGGCCGCGGTCTCGTCCTCGTCGTGGAGGACGAGACCGCGATCGCCGAGCTCGCCGCGCTGTACCTGCGGCGCGACGGGTTCGGGGTGGAGGTCGAGCCGGACGGCGCGAAGGCGCTCGCGGCGATCCGCCGGTCGCGGCCGGTCGCCGTGGTGCTCGACATCGGACTGTCCGGAATGGACGGTATCGAGATCTGCCGCGCACTGCGCGCGGCGGGCGACTGGACGCCGGTGCTGTTCGTGACGGCCCGCGACGACGAGCTGGATCGCTTGCTGGGCTTGGAAATCGGCGCGGACGACTACCTCACCAAACCGTTCAGCCCGCGCGAACTCGCCGCCCGCGTACGGACTGTGCTGCGCCGAGCGTCCGGCAGTCCGTCCACGACACTCGCTTGCGGCGGCGTGCGCGTCGACGTGCCCGGCCGCCGCGCTTGGGCGGGCGAGGCCGAGATCACGCTCACCTCCACCGAATTCGACCTGCTCGCCCACCTGCTGCGGCATCCCGGCCAGGTCCTCTCGCGCGATCAGCTGCTCAGCGCGGTCTGGGGCTACGCCGCCGCGGCCGGGACCCGCACCGTCGACGTGCATGTCGCGCAGCTGCGGGCGAAACTCGGCGACGACAGTCCGATCCGGACAGTGCGGGGCATCGGATACGCCGCGGACGCCGGATGAAAAGCACGCTCGCGCTCCGGATCACCGTGGTGTGCCTGGCCGTCGCCGGGATCGCGGTGCTCGTCGCCGGGCTGGTCGCGTCCAGATTGGTCCGCACCACCGCGGATTCGGTGCTGCAGCAGTCGTTGCGGGACCAGGCCGACGTCATCGCCGGGCAGCTCGACGACACCGGCATCGGCAACCGGCTCGCGATCGGCAAGGCGGCCGCGGTCGTGCGGGGGCAAGGCATCGAGGTCGTCGTGCACCGGGCCAGCGGCCAGAATTCCGGGCAGGCGACCGCGGTGCGCGCGGCGGAACGGGCCGGGCTCACGTCCGGGAAGGACCATTCGACGCGGGTCGCGATCGGCAATGTCGACTACCTCGTGGAGGTGCGCCCGGTCGGCCCGCAGGCGGCGTTCGCGCTCGTGCAGCCGGTCCGCAGCGCGGAGGCGACGCAACATGCGTTGCTGCGCAACATTCTTCTGGCCCTCGGCATCGGGCTTCTGGTCGCCGCCATCGCCGGATACGTCTCCGGGCGGTTGCTCGGCCGCCCGCTCCGCCGCGCGGCCGCCGCCGCGGGAAGTCTCAGCGCCGGTCGACGCGACATCCGGGTGCCGGTGGAAGGCCCCGTCGAAGTCGCCCAGGTCGCGGGCTCGCTGAACGAGCTCGCCGACGCGCTGGCCCGGAGCGAAGCCCGCCAACGGGAATTCCTGCTTTCGGTGTCGCACGAACTTCGCACCCCGCTGACCGCTGTGACCGGTTTCGCCGAGGCGATCGCCGACGGGGTCGCCGAGGGCCCGGACGCCCGCCGCGCCGGCGAGACGATCCACCGCGAGGCGCAACGCCTGGAACGGCTCGTCTCCGATCTGCTGGAACTCGCCCGGCTCGGGGCCGACGAATTCCAGCTCGACCTGGATGTTTTCGACTTCGCCGCGCTGGTCCGGGACTGCGCGGAGGTGTGGCAACTGCGCTGCGCCCGCTCGGACGTCCCGCTGACCGTGCAGTCTCCCCCTGAAGCCGCCATGGTGACCGCCGATGCCCGCCGGTTGCACCAGGTCGTGGACGGTCTGGCGGAGAACGCTTTGCGCGTCACGCCCGCCGGTGCGCCGATGGTGTTCGCGCTGGCGGTCGCGGACGGCCACGCGCACCTGTCGGTCCGAGACGGCGGCCCGGGGCTCGCGCCGGAGGACTACCCGGTGGCTTTCGAACGCGGCGTGCTCAATGCCCGGTACCGCGACAGCCGCCCGGTGGGCTCCGGCATCGGATTGGCTCTGGCGCACGGGCTGGTGACGCGGATGGGCGGGACGTTGACGGCGGGACCGGCTCCCGAAGGCGGCGCCGCGTTCACCATCACGCTGCCGCTGGCCTGAAAGCCGGTCAGTTCACGCACCCGCTGGCGGTCGTCATCTTCGGCTGTGCCGGAGTGCCCGCCGGCGGCGTCGGCGTCGCGGTCTCCGCGATCGGCCGCACCGCGCCGCCGCTCGACGACGGATGGACCGTGCCCGAGTCGCCCGCTCCCCCGGACGCCGAGACGTCCGGCGAGCTGATCTGCGCCTGCACGAACTGCTTCACCTGCGCCGGGTCCACCTTCACCGCGTCCCCGTCGGACGGGGTGGCCAGCGACAGGCTCTGCACCGGAATCGTGCCGAACGCGATCGCGCCCGAGCTGAGGCCGTGCAGTTGCTCGGCGAAGCTCAACAGGTTCCAGCCGTGGTCAAGGGTCACCGAGCCTTCCAAAGCGTCCACAAGGGACGAAAGCCGCGAGGGATCGGTGAAGGTGCCGGAGCCGAGGACGGTCTTCGCCATCGCCGACATGAACGCCTGCTGCCGCGCGATCCGGTCCAGGTCCCCGTTCGGCAGGCCGTGCCGCTGCCGGACGAAGGCGAGTGCCTGCGTGCCCGAGATCGTCTGCGCCCCCGCCGGGAAGTCCGCTCCGGAGAAGGAATCGCGCACCGGCGCCTTCAGGCACACCTGCACTCCGCCGACCGCCTGGCTCAGCGCGGCGAACCCCGAGAGATTGACCGCGGCGTAATGGTTGACGGTGAGCCCGGTGAGCTTCTGCACCGCCGCGATCGCCGACTTCGCACCGGCCGCGTCGGCCGCCACCTCCAGCTGCGGTCCGCTCATTCCTTGCTGCGCGAGCTTTCCTCGCTGATCGGCGCGGGCCCGGCTATAGGCCGAATTGATCTTGTGCTTGCCGTAACCCGGGATGTCCACATAGGAATCGCGCGGGATCGAGATCGCGGTGGCCGCCGCCCCGCCGACCGGTACGTGCACCACGATCATCGTGTCGGTGGTGTTGCCGCCGTCGTCTCCTCCGCCCGCGTGCAGCGCGTCGAGCACGCTCTGCGGCAGCGGCGTCCCGTCCGGCTTGGTGCGGGAATCGAGACCCACCAACAAGATGTTCTGCGCGACCGTGAGCGGTTCGCCGGCCGGGGTGTCCGGAACCTGCGCCGAGGGCGGGATGACGTCGGCGGTGACGAGGCTGGTGTCCAGGCGGTGCAGTTGCGACCACGCGAATCCGGTGGCGCCCAGCACCAGGATGGACACCACCCCCAGCACCGCACGGCCGCCGATCCGGCGGCCCCGGGACGTGATCAGCACGGCCGGTTCCTCGCTTCCCCGGGGACGGATTTCGACCCCCGCGTTCGAGGATCACCGCGTTAGCTGGGAATAGCCTGAGAAACCTGTCGCGAAGATGTGATGCTGCCCGTTCGGCCGAGCGCGCGGCGACAGCCGGTATCCCTTCGGGCACAGGGAGTTCAGCGCGGCATCCGCCGCCACACCGCGCGCGGCACGAACCGCATCGCCGCGAACACCAAGCGCAACAGCCCCGGCACCCACACGACTTCCCGGCCGCGGCGCAAAGCGGCCACGGTCGCGTCTGCGACCTGATCGGCGGTGCTGGAGAACGGCGCGGGAGACATTCCTTCGGTCATCCGGCCGATCACGAAGCCCGGACGCACGAGCAGCAGGTGCACGCCGGTGCCGTGGAGCGCGTCCGAGAGGCCCGAAGCGAACCCGTCGAGTCCCGCTTTCGCCGAGCCGTACACGTAATTCGCCCGTCGCACGCGAATCCCGGCGACCGACGAGAAGACGACCAGGTTTCCGGAACCCTGAGCGCGCAACAGTTCCGCTGTGTGAGTGAGCACCGACACCTGAGCGACGTAATCGGTGTGCACGATCGCGGTGGCGTGCGCGGCGTCGGTTTCCGCGCGGGCTTGGTCGCCGAGAATGCCGAAGGCCAGCACGACCGTCTCGAGCGGACCGTGTTCCTTGAGGACCCGGTCGAGCAGCGGGCGGTGCGCGGAGAGGTCGTCGGCGTCGAAGTCCTCGGTCGCGACGGTCTCCGCGCCTGCTTCTCGCAGGGCGGCTGTCTGCTCCGCGAGGTCCGCGCCCGGCCTCGCGGCGAGCACGAACCGCTTCGCGCCCCCGCGCGCCAGCCGGACGGCCACCGCCGTCCCGATTTCGCTGCGCCCGCCTAGTACCAGCACCGTTCCGCTCACGGTGGGTGAGTCTGCCAGCCCTCTCCCCGGGCGGCACGAGGTGCCCTGATTCACAAACTGCAACTTTGCAGACTCTGCAAGATCTCGCTACGCTGATCCGGTGACCCCTCCCGGCCTTCGCGAGCGCAAGAAGCTCGAAACCCACCGCACCATCGCTCTCGCGGCGCTTCGGCTGATCGACGAACATGGTCTGGACCAGGTCACCGTCGACGAGATCGCCGCGGCGGCGGGTGTGTCCGCGCGGACGTTCTTCAACTACTTCGCGGTCAAAGAGGACGCCGTGCTGCTCGCGTACGCCGACCACGCGGAACGGGCCGAGCAGACGATCGCCCGGTTCGCCGCGCAGCCGGCCGGCCTCGGCGCCTTTCCGGCGTTCATCGCGACCGTCCGGGACGACCTCGCCGACATCGAGCGGGACCGCGACGAGTGGCTGACCCGGTTGCGGATCATCCACGGCGATCCGTCGCTGCTGATCCGGGCGACCGTGCTCAACTCCGGCTCGCGCGATCCGATGATCGCCGCGATCGCCCGGCGCAGCGGCACCGACGCGGAGAACGACCTGTTCCCGTCGCTGCTGCTCGCGGTGGCGGGCGGAGTGCTCAACACCTCGCTGAGCCGCTGGGCCGCTCAGAACGGCGCCCAGCCGCTGCTCGAGATCTTCGACGAGGCCGCCGCCACCGCCGCCGCCGGCCTGCCCGACCCTCGCTGACCCCCTGAGTCCGGAAAGGACTGTCCATGTCCCTGTCCACCGCGGAACCGCCCGCGGCCTCCCCGGCGATGAGCCACCGGCAAGTGCTGCAGGCGATGTCCGGCCTGATGATGGGCATTTTCGTCGCCATCCTCGCGTCCACTGTGGTCGCGAACGCCCTGCCGCGGATCGTGTCCGAACTGGGCGGCACCCAGTCGTCCTACACCTGGGTCGTCACCACCGAACTGCTCGCGATGACCGCGACCGTCCCGCTCTGGGGCAAGCTTTCCGACCTGTACAACAAGAAACTGCTGATCCAGCTCTCGCTCGGGTTGTTCGTCGTCGGCTCGCTGGTGGCCGGGTTCGCGCAGAACATCGACATCCTGATCCTCAGCCGGATCGCGCAGGGCATCGGCGGCGGCGGGCTCACCGCGCTCGCCCAGGTGATCATGGCGGCCATCGTCTCGCCGCGCGAGCTGGGCAAGTTCTCCGGCGTCTTCGGCGCGGTCTTCGCCGTCGGCACGGTCGCGGGCCCGCTGATCGGCGGCGTGCTCGTGGACACCTCGTGGCTCGGCTGGCGCTGGTGCTTCTTCCTCGGCGTGCCGTTCGCGCTCGCGGCGATCCTGTTGCTGCAGCGCACTTTGGACCTGCCGACGCTGCGCAGGCAAGTGCACGTCGACTATCTCGGCGCGTTCCTGATCATGCTCGGCGTTTCGACGCTGCTGGTGTGGTCGTCGCTGGCCGGCTCGACTTTCGCCTGGGGTTCCTGGCAGACCGCGGTGCTCGTGCCCGCCGGCGTGCTCGTGCTGGTGCTCGCGGTGTGGGTGGAGTCGAAGGTGCGCGAGCCGGTCGTGCCGCTGGCGCTCTTCCGCAACCGCACGGTCACGCTCGCCACTGTCGCGAGCTTCCTGGTCGGGGTCGCGATGTTCGGCGGCACCGTGTTCCTGTCCCAGTATTTCCAGCTGGCGCTCGGCAAAACGCCGACGGTGGCCGGGCTGATGAGCCTGCCGATGATCTTCGGGCTGCTGGTGTCGTCCACCGTGTCCGGCCAGCTGATCAGCCGCACCGGCAAGTGGAAGCCGTTCCTGCTGCTCGGCGCGGTGCTGATGGCGGCGGGGCTCGGCCTGCTCGGGCTGATCGACGCGCACACCTCGCCGCTGGAGCTGAGCCTGTTCATGCTGGTGCTCGGCGTCGGCGTGGGCATGCTCAACCAGAACCTCGTGCTGGTCACGCAGAACGACGTGCCCGCCGCCGATCTCGGCGCGGCGACCTCGACGCTGTCGTTCTTCCGCAGCCTCGGCGGGTCGATCGGCGTGAGCGCGCTGGGCGCGGTGCTGGCCAGCCGGGTCGGCACGCTCATCGCCGACGGGCTCGGGCCGGCCGCGGCCGCCGGGTCCGGCAGCGGCGGGAAGGTGCCCGACCTGGCGCAGCTGCCCGCCCCGGTCGTGGCGGTGATCCGGGAGGCCTACGGCGTCGCGACGAGCGATCTGTTCCTGATCAGCGCGCCGATCGCGCTGCTCGTGGTGGTCGCGGTCGCGTTCCTGAAGCACTTGCCGCTCAAGACGAGGAGCGGCTTGGAACGGCTGGCGGACGAGGCGGCCTGAGCTACCGTTGCCCGGGTGACCAGCGACGAGGAGTTCGGCGCCCTGCTGATGCGGCACCGGCGCGAGATCCGCGTGCACTGCTACCGGATGAGCGGCTCGTTCGAGGAGGCCGAGGACCTCGCCCAGGAGGCGTTTCTCCGGGCTTGGAAAGGCCGTGCAGGCTTCGCCGGGCGGGCGAGCGTGCGGACGTGGCTGTACCGGATCGCCACGAACGTCTGCCTCGACGCGCTCGCCCGGAAGCCACGCCGGGCGCTGCCGGACGAACTCGGTCCGGCGGCCGACCCGGCGGGCGAGCTCTCCGCGCTCGACGTGCCCTGGCTCGGCCCGTTCCCCGACCTGCTGCTCGACCCCGCGGCGCCGGACGACACCGGCGCCGCGGTCGTCGAACGGGAAACCATCGAACTGGCGTTCCTCGCCACTATCCAGTTGCTGCCGCCGCGGCAGCGTGCCGCGCTGATCCTGCGCGACGTGCTCGATTGGTCCGCAAAGGACACCGCCGAACTGCTGGGCACTTCGGTGGCCTCGGCGAACAGCGCGCTGCAGCGGGGCCGGGAGACCTTGCGCGCCAAGCTGCCCGCGCGGCGCGCCGAATGGTCCGCTCCGGAAAGCACGACCGCCGAGGAAACGGCGCTGCTGCGGAAGTTCATCGCCGCCTACGAGTCGGCGGACGTGCAGGCCGTGGCCGCTGTGCTGAGCGAGGACGCGCGTGCGGTGATGCCGCCGTACTCGTTGTGGTTCGACAGTCGCGATCGGATTCTCGGCGCGCTCGGGCCGAGTTTCGATCCGCGGTCGCCGCACTACCGGGGCAGTTTCCGGATGGTGCCGGTGCGGGCGAACCGGCAGCCCGCCGTCGCCGGATATCTGCGCGCGCCCGGCGAATCGGTTTATCGCGCTTTCGGCGTCTGCGTCCTCACTGTGCGAAAAGGACTGGTCACGGCGATGGCCGCGTTCGAAACCGCCGCATTGGCGCCGTACGGACTCGCCGAAACGTTCGAAGAATACTGTGCCGATGGTCGCTAATCCGACTGCCGCCACGGCGGAAACCGTCGCCACGAGCAGATCGGCGGCGGACCGTGTCCGCCTGCTTCCGGCCGGATCGGCAAAAACGCCCGGGCGGTGATCGCTGTTGTGCGATCACCGCCCGGGCGGCACCACCGAGTTCCGGGCTTCGCGCCGGTCGTGGTGGGGGAAACTGCTAGCGCCCTCGCCGCCGGGAAATGGTCACCGGCTCGCGGTCAGGCGACTCGATGCTGTGCGGCGGCGGAGCCGGTTCGCACCAGCTTCCGGCGCTCAACCTCGGTAGTTCCCCCGAAGATCCCGTTGCCGAGACCGTTGTCGAGAGCATAGGAAAGGCATTCCGCGCGGACCGGGCATCGCGCGCAGACCGCCTTGGCCTTCGCGACCTGCTGCGCCCCCGGACCCATGTCGGAAATCGGGAAGAACAGTTCCGGGTCCTCGTCCTGGCACGCCGCGCGGGCGAGCCAGCTGGTGGCCGTGAGTTCCATTGTTGCTTTTCACCTCCTGTCCTCATTGTCGAACCGTGGTCAACCGACTTCTCCGCGCGCACGGGCACGCCATGCCTTCGGAGGGTGTTCGGTGGGCTTTTCGGCCGAACCGCCCCGGGCCGCGAAGGACCCGGCGGACGACCGGCTTTCCAAGTTACCACCGATCACCGCCCGCGCGCGAAATTTCGATTCAGCTCACATCGCGGACGCGGTTGCCGCCGGTCCGTGCTACGGGCCCCTCGCCCGCCGTCCGGGGCCCCGAAGAGTCCGGGTTTTCCTTTTCCGCACACCGTTTCCCCCTTCCGCCGCGTCGGTTCGCGAGGCGTCCGTCCGAGTCAGGTACCCGCCAGTCCCCGTTCTAACCACATTTCCGTGATCGGATCGTTACATCCCACGGGCGCGTCACCGCACCTGTTCGACAGGTCCGGGTTCGGGAGGGGGTGCGCGTGGCGGGGTTCGACGGCTTCTTTCGCGGTGATTTCCCTCGCCTCGTGGCGTTCCTGTGCGCGGGCGGGCTCGGGCCGCGCACCGCGCGCGAGGTGGCGGTGGAGGCGTTCGTCCAGGAGACCGGGACGTGGCCGCCCGCGGGCGACCCGCGTGTGGCGGTGCGGCTGACCGCCGCCCGGCTCGCCGCCGAGCAGACCTGGTTCGACGGCGGCGACCCGGCCGCGGACCCGCCGGGCGACCGGCTGGCCGCGGCCGTGGAGCGGAACGCGCGGGGGGTCGAACTGCTCTCGACCCTGCCGGAAACCCAGCGCACGGTGCTGACCTGGTCGCTCGACGGGTTCTCGCCCGCGGCGATCGCCTCGGCGCTCGGCATGGCGGCCACCACCGTCCGCTCGAACCTGCGGCACGCACGGGAACGGCTGAAACACCGGCTCGGCCTCGCCGGGCGCGAGGAGGCCCTGATGACCGCACTGCGCGAAGCCGACGCCGCACTGGTCGGCGCGCTGCGCTCGGCGCTCGACGTCGAAGAAGCGCTGACCCGGGTGAAAACCGAGGCGACCGCGTTGGCCGCACCGCGAGTTCCGGCCGGCCGGTTCGGTTTCGACGGCCCGGTGCGCGCCGCGGTCGACGGTGATCCGGACGCGGCGCAGGACCTGCTCGCCGCGGTCCAGCCGCTGATCGTGCGCTACTGCCGGGCCCGGCTCGGCGGGGCCGACGCGTATACCTCGGCGGACGACGTGGCGCAGGAAGTCTGCCTGGCGCTGCTGACCGCGCTGCCCGGTTACCGGCATCAGGGGCGGCCGTTCCTCGCGTTCGTTTACGGGATCGCGCAGCACAAGGTGGCTGACGCGCACCGGGCGCACGCGCGCAACCGGACTGACGCGACGGCGGAGTTGCCGGAGACGGTCGATCTCGCCGACGGGCCGGAGGAACGGGCGTTGCGCGCGGAACTGAACCGGCAGCTGGCCCGGCTGCTGCAGCTGTTGCCGGAACGCCAGCGGGAGATCGTGCTGCTGCGGGTCGTCGTCGGGCTGTCCGCCGAGGAAGCGGCCGAAGCGGTCAGCTCCACCCCCGGCGCGGTCCGGGTGGCGCAGCACCGCGCGCTGTTGCGGCTCCGCTCAGCCCTCGAACGACGACGCCGCTGAGCCGATCCGCGCCACCACGAACTCGGCCAGCGCGGCGACCGGCCCCTCGCTGCCGTCCCTCGACAGCAGGATGAAATCGACGTCACCCGGGTCCGGAAGGCCGAGCTCGGCAGGCAATTCGACCAGATCCGACGGCACCAGGCTCCGCGCGTGCACCGTGATCCCCAGCCCGGCGGCCGCCGCCGCGCGCAGGCCGGTCAGGCTGGACGTCAGGCAGGCCGCCCGCCATTCCAGGCCCGCGCGTTCCAGCGTTTCCACCGCGAGCTGCCGGGTGACCGACGGCATCGGGTACTGCACCAGCGGCACCGGATGGCCCGGGGCGAGGTCCGTCGCCGCCGAGCCGATCCACACCAGCGGTTCCCGGCGCAGCAGCCGTCCCGGGCCGGGCGCGCCCGGGCGGCGTTTGCCGAGCACCAGGTCGAGACGTCCGTCGGCGATCCGGCGGGCGAGCACATCGGACAGTTCGACGTGCAGTTCGACGTCCACCAGCGGATGGCTTTCCCGCAGCCGCCGCAGGATCTCCGGCAGCTCGCCGAGCGCGAAGTCCTCGGACACGCCGAACCGGACCCGGCCGCGCACCTGCGCGCCGCGGAAATGCCGGGCCGCGCGTTCCTCGGTGTCCACAATGGTCTGCGCGAACCCGAGCATCGCCTGCCCGCGCGCGGTCAGGTCGACCGCGTGCGTGTCCCGGGCGAACAGCAGCCCGCCGGCCTCGGACTCGAGCCGCCGGATGTGCTGGCTGATGGTGGGCTGCCCCACACCCAACCGCCTCGCCGCCGCGGTGAAGCTGCGAGTTTCCGCCACAGCAAGGAAAGAACGGCACAACCGCGGATCCAGCATGCGTCACATCTTATCGGGTTTCACAATGGCAGTCAGTACGGTCATCGGGGTTCCGAATGACCGCCGCCGACGAGAGAATGGCCGGGAAAGGAGATCCACCGTGCTCGCTTCGTTCGCCCGCCCCGTCTCGGCCCTGCTCGCCAAGCTGCGGATCGACCCCTTCATCGCCCTGATCCTCGTCACCGTGGGAATCGCCTCGCTGCTGCCCGCGTCCGGCGCGGTCGCGACCGGGTTCGGCGCGGCGACGAAGATCGCGGTCGGGATGCTGTTCTTCCTTTACGGCGCAAGGCTTTCCAGCCAGGAAGCGGTCGAGGGGATGCGGCACTGGCGGTTGCACGTCACCGTGCTCTGCGCCACTTTCGTGCTGTTCCCGTTGCTGGGGCTCGCCACGTCGTTCCTCTCCCCCGGGCTGCTGACGTCGCCGCTGTACACCGGGGTGCTGTTCCTCTGCCTGCTGCCCTCGACCGTCCAGTCGTCGATCGCGTTCACCTCGATCGCGAAGGGCAACGTCGCGGCGGCGATCTGCAGCGCGTCGCTGTCCAACCTGCTCGGCATCGTGCTGACGCCGGTGCTCGTCGCGCTCCTGCTGGCCACCGACGGCCCGGGCGTGAGCGGTTCGGCGGTGCTGGACATCGTGCTGCAGCTGCTGGTGCCGTTCGTCGCCGGGCAGCTCGCGCGCCGCTGGATCGGCGGCTGGGTGCAGCGGCACTCCGCGCCGCTGAAGATCGTCGACCGCGGTTCGATCCTGCTGGTGGTGTACACCGCGTTCAGCGAGGGGATGACCGAGGGCATCTGGCACCAGCTGGACGTCGGCCCGCTGCTGGCGCTGGTCGCGGTCTGCTGCGTCCTGCTGGCGGCCGTGCTCGGCGCGACGAGCGGCGGCGCGAGGCTGCTCGGATTCGACCGCGCGGACCGGATCACGATCATGTTCTGCGGTTCGAAGAAGAGCCTCGCGAGCGGCCTCCCGATGGCGACGGTGCTGTTCGGGCACGCCGAGGTCGGGCTGATCGTGCTGCCGCTGATGCTGTTCCACCAGATCCAGCTGATCGTGTGCGCGGCGATGGCGCGCCGGTACGCCCGGCAGGCGGCGGAGGAGGAAGCGGGGGAACTCTCGGCGGTCGGGTGACGCACACCGGCTACTCGCGCGTCCCGATCGCGTCCACCGGCCGGGCGCGCAGCGCGAACCTCGCGGGCACGAGCACCGACGCGGCTCCCACCAGCGCGGTCGCGGCGACGATCCCGAGGTACAGCAACGGCGGGATGCTCGGAATCGGCGACCCGGTGAGGCCGAGGCTCACCGTGGCCAACGGGAGCAGCGGCACCGCCGACCCCACCGCCACCGCGATCAGCACCACCGTCAGCGCCTCGATCCGCAGCACCTTCAGCACCTGGTCCCGCGTCATCCCGACCAGCCGCAGCAGCGCGAACTCCCGCGTCCGGGCCAGCGTCGTCATCACCAGGGTGTTCGCCACCGCCAGGGCGATGTAGGCGAAGACCAGCACCAACGGCAACGCGCTGCTCAGCACAGAAGCAGTCGCCGCGTCGCGTTGTTCTTCGGACAGGCCTGCCTTGGCGGACACGGTCAATCCGGGGTACTTCGCGGACAGGCTCGCCAAGGCCTGCTCCAGATCCGCCCCGGGGCGAGCCCGGACCAGGATCTGCTGGTCCAACTGCCGGGTGCTGTGCGCGAAGACGTCCTCGTGCGCCAAGGTGACGTCGCCGAATCCCATGCCCCGCTGGTAGATCGCGACGACGACAGGGGTCGCCGCGAAGCCGTCCGGGAAGTTCAGCTTGATCTGGTCGCCGGCTTTGACGCCGAGGGTGCTCGCCGCGCTGGCGCTGATGGCGACCTTGCCCGCAGCCAGTTCAGCGAGGCTTCCTGACGAGACCGCAAGATCCATCGTCTTGGCCGCGTGGTCGACAGTGATGCCCTGGGCGGGAAAGTCGAAGATCTCCGGCGAATCGAGCACCTTCGCCGAGGCGAAAACCTGCACGCGCGCCACGCCGGTCGCGGCCTCCGCGCCGGGCAATGCGGCGGCGTCCTGGACCGCATCGGCTGGCAGCCCGCCCGCCGCACCGGTGAGCGTGTACTGCGCGGTGATCCCGTCGTCAGCCTGGTCGGCGGCCGCGGCACCGAGGGTGGCGGGAATGAACAACTGCACGCAGGCGAACCCGATCGCCAGCACCAGCGGGCCGATCCCGGCTGCCAACCGGCGCGCGTTCGCTCGCGTGTTGGCGGCGGCGAGGCAGCCGTATTCCTTGAACCGCCGGGTGATCGGCCTGGCCAGCAGCCGCGTCGCGAACACCGCTATCGGAGGTGCCAGCAGCAGGGTCGCGACGATCATCACCAGCCCGCCGCTCCCCGCGCCCGCCACGGCGAAGACGCCGGAGAAAAACACCGGGAGCAGCGAGGCGGCCAAGCCGAGCAGCAACAGCAGCACGCCGAGTGTTCGACGGCCACCGCTGATCCCTGGCTGCTCAACAGCGGCGTCGCTCAACGCCTCGACCGGGCGCACTGACGTGGCTTTCCGAGCCACTGCGAACGTCGCGATCTGCGCCGTCGCCACCCCGGCCAGCACGGCGACCAGCATCGGCAGAATGCCGACGGAGAACGAGAAATCGCTCGGCACGACGCCGATCAGGACGAGCGCACCGCGCAGTAGTTGCGCGGCGAGGATTCCCGGCAGACATCCGATCGCCGACGCCACGACCGACAGCACCAGCGCTTCCGCCGCCAGCATTTTCCAGATCTGGCGCGGGGTCGCCGCGATCGCGCGCAGCACAGCCAATTCGCGGCGGCGCTGGTGGACGCTCAACGCGAGAGTGCTCGCCACGACCAGAATCGCGATCAGCATCACGGTGCCGCCGAGCGAACCCGCGATCTCCTGCAGAGAGCTGCTTGCTGAGGCGACGTCGGGGTTTTCGATGCGGCTCCGGTCGTCTCCCTTGGTCACCTCTCCGGCGGAGCCCAACCGCGAGGTCAGCCGGTCGGCCAGTTCATCGGGATCGACGCCAGGCCGGGGAAAAACCCCGACGGCGTCCACCCGGTCTCCGCGCCCGGCCAGGCTTTCCGCTTCGGCATCGGTGAAAAACACGGCCGGGGCGCGGAGTTCTCCGTCCACACCGGACAGTTTAGCGACGCCTGCGACGCGGTAGCCGGTCGCGGCTTTGGTCGTCTGGATCCGGACCACAGCTCCAGGTTCCCTGGCCAGTCCGGCGTCCAGCACCACCTCCCCCGGCCGCTGCGGTTCGCGGCCGGCCACGAGATCGAACGGACCCAGCCGGGCGCTCGACCACGGATGTCCGGCCGGTGTCGTGCCGTCGGCCGACAGCACGGCGGGAAAACTCACGTCCGGCACCACCGAGCCCACGCCGTCGGTCCCGGCGATCTTCCGCACGGTCTCGCGCGTCAGCGGCGCCGGTTCCTTGAGCGTCTTGGACTTGGTCTTGCCGTTTTCCTGAACCTCGAACGATTTCGCGCCGCCGACGACCACCGGGACGCCGGCGTACCGCTGCGGCGCCACCCCGGTTTCCGCTCCGGACTGCAGGAGAATGCCGAACGCGGTGACCAGCATGGCCGCGCCCAGAAGAGCGACGAACGCGCCGGCGAAACCGGAGGCGCGCCCGCGCAGCGTTTTGACCGCGAGTTCGAACATCGCTCACCACTCCCCGAGCGTGGTCATCCGCTCGGCCACGCGGTCCGAGGAGGGCTCGGTCATCTCGTCGGCGAGCGCGCCGTCGGCCAGGAAGACCACGCGGTGCGCGTAGGACGCGGCCACCGGATCGTGCGTCACCATGATCACCGTCTGGCCCGTCTCGTCCACGAGCTGCCGCAACAGCTCGAGCACCTGACGGCCGGTACGTGTGTCGAGCGCGCCGGTCGGCTCGTCGGCGAACACCACCTCCGGCCGCGGCGCGAGCGCGCGGGCGATCGCCACCCGCTGCTGCTGGCCGCCGGACAACTGGGCCGGGCGCCGGTCCAGCCGGCCGGCGAGCCCGACGCGCCGCACGACCTCCTCCAGCCAGGCTTGGTCTGGAGCCAGCCCGGCCATCCGCATCGGGAGCGAGATGTTGTCCGCGGCGGTCAGCGACGCCAGCAGGTTGTAGGCCTGGAAGACGAACCCGACCCGCTCGCGGCGAAGCACGGTCAGCGCGGTCTCGTCCAATCCGGCGAGGTCGGTGCCGCCGAGCAGCACCGTTCCGCCGGCCGGCCGGTCGAGCCCGGCGGCGCAGTGCAGGAAGGTGCTCTTGCCCGCGCCGGACGGGCCCATCACCGCGGTGAACGATCCTCGGCCGAACCGGACGGTCAGGTCACGCAACGCGGTCACCTCGCCCGCGCCGGAGCCGTAGGTCTTGCGCACCGAGCGCAGCGAAACCACGTCGTCCGGCGGGCCTCCGGTCCCGGCCGGTGCCGGGCGTTGCCGTTTCTCGCGTGCCACTTCGTCCTCCGGGTGCGGTGATCTTGCTTTTCCCGGACGCTACGGATCCGGGAACCCGCCGGACAGCACGTATCCTGCAGCTCTCAGGTGCAGAAAACTGCACCTGAGAGCTGCGGGAGGGGGACGGATGGAGCCGGCGCGCGCGAACCGGTCCAGCGTCCGGAACTACCTCGCCGGGTTCGGGGTTTCCTTCCGCTATCTCGCCGTCGGCGCCGCGGTCGGTCTCGGCGGCCTGCTGCTCTTCTGGCTGACCGCGGGCAGCCTGCTGCTGAGCCTGGTCGGGATCGGGCTTCCGTTGCTGGTCTTCCTCGTCCCGCTGGTGCGCCGGTTCGCCCGCGCGCAACGGAAACGGGTCGAACGGCTGCTGGGCACGCCAGTCGGCGAGAAGTACGCAGTGCCCGGTTCGCCGCTCGGCGTTCTCAAGGACCGGGCGGTCTGGAAGGACCTGGCGTTCCTCGCGGCCAACACCGTGGTCGGCACCCCGCTGTGTTTCCTCGGGCTGAGCCTGCTGTCCGGCGCGCTCTGCTGGGGGACCGCGCCGATCTGGTGGACCCTCCTGCCGCCTGCCGCGCACCTCACGTTCCGGCCGGTCACCAGCTGGGCAGAAGCATTCGGCGCGACCGGAATCGGCCTGGGGTACGCGATCGGGCTGCTCCTCCTGGCGCCGCTCCTGGCCCGCGGGCACGCGATGCTCGCCCGGGCGTTGCTGCGCCCGCCGCGCGGCAGCAGGCAGACCCGCCGGATCGAAGAGCTGACGGTCACCCGCGCCGAGGCCCTCGAAGCGCACGGAGCCGAGCTGCGCCGGATCGAGCGGGACCTGCACGACGGCACCCAGGCCGGGCTCGTCGCCATCTCGCTCCGGCTCGGATTGATCAAGCACGCCCTGCGGAATCAGCCGGACAACGCGCTCGGCCTGGTCGATGACGCGCAGGAGCTGACCGAGCATTCGCTGGCGTCGCTGCGCACGATCGTCCGCGGGATCTACCCGCCGCTGCTGACCGACCGCGGCCTGGGCGGCGCGGTGCGGGCGCTCGCGGCGAGCAGCGCGATCCCGGTCGAGGTCGATGTCTCCGGCACCGGCCAGGCCCCGATGGCGGTAGAGGCGGCGGCCTACTTCGTGGTCGCCGAGGCACTGACGAACATCGCCAAGCACAGCGGGGCCGACCGGGCGTGGATTACGCTCTCGCTCGACCGGGAAAGGATCAGGATCACCGTGCGGGACAACGGAAAAGGCGGCGCGGCGGAGAACTTCGGCACCGGGCCGGCCGGGATCCGGCGCCGGGTCGCGGCCTTCGACGGCGGGTTTGGGCTGAGCAGTCCCGAAGGCGGGCCGACGGTGCTGCGGGCGGAGCTGCCGTGCGTGTCGTGATCGCCGACGACAACGCCTTCATCCGGGAAGGACTGGCGTTGATGCTGTCCACGGTCGGGCACGAGGTGCGCGCCGTGCTGGAGCGCGGGCCGGACGTGCTGCCCGCGCTGCTGGAGCACCGGCCCGACCTCGCCGTGCTGGACGTCCGGCTGCCGCCGGGCTTCACCGACGAGGGGCTGCGGGCGGCCGCCGCGGCGCGCGAGGAGATCCCGGGCCTGCCGGTGCTGATGCTGTCGCAGTACGTCGAGCACGCCTACGCGGCCGAACTGCTGGCCAGCGGCGCGTCCGGGGTCGGCTACCTGCTGAAGGACCGGGTCGGGCGGATCGAGGAGTTCCTCGACGCCATGGACCGGGTCGCCGCCGGCGGCACGGTGATGGACCCGGAGGTCGTCTCGCAGCTGATGGCGCGCCGGCGCGCCGCGAACGCCCTCGACGTGCTCAGCCCCCGTGAACGCGAGGTGCTCGCGCTGATGGCCGAGGGCCACGGCAACGGCGCGATCGCCGGGAAGCTGTTCATCGCGGAAACGTCGGTGAACAAGCACGTGGGCAACATCTTCGCCCGGCTGGGGCTGTCCGCGGGCACCGGCGACCACCGGCGGGTGCGGGCCGTGCTCGCCTATCTCAACGCCTAGCCCGCCACGCCAGGCCGGAAAACCAGTGGAGCCGCGCCCGGGCCCGCGGTTAATCTCGCCCGGCCAGTGTCGGCCAGGCAAGGACGTGCCGTTGTACATCGCGTGAGGCATCCCAAGCTCTGATCCCGTCGCGCGCCGCGTTGTGCGCCGCGCTTCTTCGTGCTGCGGAATTCTCACTGGAATCGGTGTACTCCTGTGCTCTATAACTGGAAAGTCCTGCCCACTTGCCTGCCGCTCGTCCGGCGGCGCTGCCACACGTGCCCGTCCGAGCGTTTCCGGGCCGACGGCAAGTTCCGGGTCAACGCCAACCACAAACTCATCGACGCCTGGCTCCTCGTGCTCTGCACTGGCTGCGGGGAAACGGCGAAACTCACTGTGTTCGAACGGGCCAAGGTGCGCTCGGTCCGTCCGGAACTGCTGGATCGCTTGCACCACAACGATCCGGGCCTGGCCGCCGAGCTGCTGCGGGATCCGGTCCTGCAGCGGCGCAACCGCGTCGCCCTCGACTGGGACGGCGCCTGGCGGCTCGACACCGGTGGTTCGGACCACTTGGACCAGGACGCGATCGACGTCTCGGTCGGCTTCGCGGCCCGGATCCCGGTCCGGCCGGTGCGGCTGATCGCCGAGGGCTGCGGTCTCGCCCGGACCGAGGTGGAGCGGCTGCTCGCCGAGGGGAAGGTCGTGTCGGGGGTCCGGCTGGGCGGCAAGCTCTCCGGAGACTTCGCCTTCACGCTCAAGTACTGAGCCGAGCCGTCAGGGGAACCCTGAGGGAATCTGCTTCCCTCAGGGTTCCCCTCACCGACAGCGGCCCGAATGCTCTGTCCACAGCGGACTGGGCGGGGTCCACTCCCGACTTCCGCTCGCATGAGCGCGAACCGCGAACCCGGGCAACAGCGGTGCCTGAACGGGCAATCGTGCGTAACCGGATCCGGCGGAAAGCGTTGCCGCAGCTCAGCGCCCCCAGGTGGAGGAGCCGCTTGCCCCGCCGTCCGCGCGCTGGTGTTCAGAAGGGAACAACGCGGCGACAACCCGTAGACCGGCGCTTACCGTAAGTCCGCAGTCTCCCCGTGCTCTGTCGTATCGGCCGAACGAAGGGCATCCGCGGCGACGTCGGCGGTCTGGCATGCCAGTCCGTCATATCCGGAGAACCCGACCAGAGGAGAAAGCATGGCTTCGCAGGACGGCGCCCGCGTCGACACCAGCGTCATGCGCAAGGGCGCGCAGACGATCAGCGACACCGGGCAGAACATCACCGGCGTGAACCAGAAGGTCGACGGCACCATGCAGACGCTGTTCGGCACCTGGCGCTCGGACTCGGCGAACGTGTTCAACCAGGCCATGGGCCAGTTCGACCAGACGGTCCGCAAGATCGTGCAGAAGCTGGACGAGCTCTCGCAGAACGTGCAGACCTCGGCGAGCGAGTACGACAGCCGGGACTCGGACAACACCTCCACCGCCAACAACGCCGCCACGGTCATCGGCGGCGGCGGGCTGCAGGGCTTCTGATCCCCTTCCTTCCCACGAAAGGACATCTCCCATGGCTTTGGGCCAGTTCCAGATCAGCTTCGCGACCATGCAGGACACCGTCGGGCAGGCGAAGCAGCAGTCCAACCAGATCACCGAGCTGCTGGACCAGATGAAGGCGGTCATCGAGGGCCAGCGCGAAAACTGGACCGGTGTCGCGGCGGACATGTTCCACGAGACCTACAACTACTGCCACCAGGCGGCCCTGACGCTGCCGCAGGCGCTCGACGCCGCCGCGCAGACCCTCGGCCAGATCAACGAGGGCACCTCGAACACCGAGGGCAACAACGCCAAGCGGTTCGCCTCGAACTGACGCCCGTTGCCTCGCCGCAACTGACCTGAAAGGAGGGTGACCGGCCATGGTTTCGTTGGGTGACACCGATTACGGGATGCACAACGACACGTCCGACAAGCATCAGACGACCTCGGACGACGGCAAGTTCCACAGCCCGGGCGACCAGGCCCCGCCGGACGTGAAGAACGAGTGGATCCCGCCGGGCGACGTCGGCAAGCCGCCGCCGGTGCCGGGCGGTTCCGAGCATCCGGGCAGGGGCGTCACCGCGGTCAACACCGAGGCGATGCGCACGTTCGCGAAGAACATGCAGGCGCTCGCGGACGGGCCGCTGAAGGATCTTCCGGCGAAACTCGACGGGATCCAGCTCAAGCCCGGCGTGTTCCTGACGGCGCAGAGCAAGATCGCCAAGCCGATCCAGGGCACGAACGAGCTGCGGGACACCACCCGCACCGCGATCCACGACCTCTGCAAGGCGCTCGACGAGGTGGCCGACGCGGTGAACAAGGCCTCCAAGGCCTACGACAACGCCGACGAGGTCAACAAGATGTCCGCCGACGACTACAACCAGTATTTCAACACCGTCAGCGGCCACATCACCGGCGCCGGTCAGAAACCCTGACCGGACGGGCGGCGGTCTTTCCGGTTTCGAAGCGATCGAGGGAAGATGTCCGACGATAACAACACCCACGGCTTCACCTCGGACGACGACGGGGTCTGGCCGGACACCACGCAGACCGGCAACCAGAACGCCACTGGCGACCCGTCGAAGGATTTCGACGGCCTGACGTGGAAGCAGATCGAAGCGGCGATCCTCGGCGGCGGTTCGCTGTCGGGGGGCCAGGACAACCGGGACAAGGCCTACGGCAACGTCAACTGGCAGTCGCTTCAGGACGCGGCCGGGGTGTTTCAGGAGACGCAGCAGAACCTCGCGATGGTCGCTCAGTCCATTCAGGACCAGACCGCCGCCCTCGCCGGACCCGACGGTCCGTGGAAGGGCGACGCCGCGACGAAGTTCAAGGACATGATGACCGCGCTGGGCAACAAGTTCTCCGATCTGGCGGACCGGATCGGCGACGGCGGCGGGTCGAACAACGTGCCGAACAACCTCGTCAATTCCGCGGCCTACCTCAGGTGGGCGCAGGACACGATCCGCTACATCGACAGCTATTACGCCAGCCAGGTCCTCGCCCAGGGCAGCAAATACCACCTCAGCGACGGGCGCGCGTACATCTCGCAGTTCCCCGAGGCCGTCGAGATGATGACCAACGACATGCGCAAGGTCGGCGGCCAGCTCGCGCAGAAGTACAACACGGTGCACGTCAACGCGGGCAAGACGACCCCGCCTCCGACGCCCGGCGGCGGCGACGGCAACACGCCCAAGCCTCCTCCGCCGCCACCGCCTCCTCCCCCGCCGCCCACGCCTCCGCCGCCTCCGCCGCCGGTGACTCCTCCCCCGCCGCCGGCTTCTCCGCCGCCGGTGACGCAGCCGCCGCCTGCGCCGAAACCTCCGCCCGTGTCCCCGCCTCCGGGCGGTGGCGGCGGCAATGGCGCGCCGCCGCCGGTGAACAAGGCCGTGATTCCGCCGCCTCCCAACGGCGTCAACGGTCCTGGCGGGAGCAATGTGCCGCCGCCGTTGAAGAACGCGCTCGTGTCACCGCCGCCGGGAGACCTGAACGGTCCCGGGGGCAACGGCACGCCGCCGCCGGTGACCGCTGCTTCCATTCCGCCGCCGCCCAACGGTGTCGGCGGGAACGAGTCGCCGAACCTGCGGAAGCCGCCGGGCCCGCAGGTCAACCCGCCGTCGATCCCCGCGCCGCCGGGCGATTCCGCCGGCGGGGGCAACAACATCAAGTCGCCCAAGGTCTCCCCGCCGCCGGGCGACGTTTCGGGAGGGAACAACCTCAAGTCCCCGTCGATCCCGCCGCCGCCCGGGGCCTCGGGCGGGCTGGGCAACAACCTGTCCGGGCACGTCAACCCGCCGTCGGTCCCGGCCCCGCCGGGAAGCTCCGGCGGGTCCGGGCACGTCAACCCGCCGTCGGTCCCGGCCCCGCCGGGGAGTTCGGGCGGGTCCGGGCACGTCAACCCCGCGTCGATTCCGCCGCCTCCGGGCGATTCCGGCGGCAACCTGGCGAACAACGCGCTCAGCCCGGCGCATCTGCCGCCGGGCCTCGGCAACCCGCCGGGCGACCAGAACCCGGGCGGCAGCGGCATCCCGATGATGCCGCCGGGAGGCATGGGCGGGGGCGGCGGGCTGAACCCGCCGTCCGCGGAACGACCGGACTCCTCCGGGCTTCTCGGCAACATCAAGAAGCCGTGGGTGAGCGCTCCGCCCGACGGCATCGGCAACCCCGACGCGCACGGCGAAACCCCGCCGCTCAGCGCGGCCAAGTGGGCTCCGCCGCCCGGTGCGAGCGGCGGTACCGGCCCCGGTGTGGGCGGCCCCGGCGCGAGCGGCAACAGCATCGGCGGGCCGGGCGACAGCGGTCCGGGCGCGATCAAGGGCCTCGGCGAGAGCGATCTGCCGAAGCTGCCGAACCCGGTCGGGAACCACGAGCAGATCCCCGGCGGCGGGACTCCGCCGATGGTCCCGCCGGGCGGCATGGGCGGCGGCAGCGGCATGAACACGCCCGCCGCCGAACGACCCGACTCCTCCGGGCTTCTCGGCAACATCAAGAAGCCGTGGGTGAGCGCTCCGCCCGACGGCATCGGCAACCCCGACGCGCACGGCGAGACCCCGCCGCTGCACTCGGCTGAGTGGGCCCCGCCGCCCGCTGGCGTCGGTGGTCCGGGCGGCGAGCAGGCCGGACCCGGGGTGAAGGGGCTCGGCCCGGGTGGCGAGCCCCTCGGGCCAGGTGGTGAACCGCTCGGCCCGGGGGTGAAGGGGCTCGGCGAGAGCGACCTGCCGAAGCTGCCGGACCCGGTCGGCAACCACGAGCACCAGCAGCTCCCGGCTTCGGGGATGCCGCCGATGGTCCCGCCGGGCGGGGCGGGCGGCGGCAGCGGCCTGAACACGCCCGCCGCGGAGCGGCCGGATTCGGCTGGGCTGCTCGGCAACGTCCAGGAGCCGTGGACCGCCGATCTGCCCGGTGGCGTCGGCGACCCGAGCGCGTCCGGGGAGACGCCGCCGAGCGAATCGGCTGACTGGGCTCCTCCAGCGCCCGGCATGCCGATGGTCCCGCCGGGTGGGGCCGGTGGCGGGATGAACACGCCCGCCGCCGAACGACCCGACTCGGCCGGACTGCTCGGCGACATCCAGGAACCCTGGACCGCGAGCACGCCAATCGGCATCGGAAACCCCAGCGCACAAGGCGAAACCCCACCGAGCACGTCGACCGACTGGGCCCCGGCGAAGAGCCCGGAAACTCCAGGACCCGGCATGCCGATGGCTCCGCCAGCCGGGGCTGGCGGCGGGGCGAACACGCCTGCCGCCGAACGACCCGACTCCTCCGGACTGCTCGGCGCCGTCCAAGAACCGTGGACCGCGAGCACGCCAGTCGGCATCGGAAACCCCAGCGCGCACGGCGAAACTCCCCCGCGCACATCAGCAGAATGGGCCCCGGCGAAAGCTCCGGAAACCCAAGGGCCTGGCATGCCGATGGTCCCGCCGGGCAACACAGGCGGCGGGACCAACACACCCGCCACCGAACGACCCGACTCCGCCGGACTGCTCGGCGACATCCAGGAACCCTGGGCGGCAAGCCCACCAATCGGCATCGGAAACCCGAGCGCGCACGGCGAAACTCCGCCAAGCGCATCCGCCGACTGGGCCTCCACGAACACACCGGGCGCGACCGGCACCGGCATGCCCATCATCCCGCCGGTCGTGACCGGCACCGGGGCGAACACCCCAGCCGAACGGCCGGACTCCTCCGAGCTTCTCGACGGAGTCCGGAAGCCCTGGGCCACCTCGTCCACTGTGGACGAATCGGCCCCGGGCCTGGCGAACACCGGCTGGGCGAACGCGAGCGACGAAAGCGATCTCGTCCGCATCGCAGTCGTGCGGCCCCCCGACCACGAGGACACCTCAGCCTGGGACGTCGGCACCGCCGAATTCCTCCCCGCTCTCCTGCCGGTCACCGCTCCGGCAGACGACCGGCAGGAGGAAATCTCCACCGATTTCGTCCAGCGCAGCGACGAACCGTGGCGGCCGAACCACTCCGACGAGGAACCCGCGCTCGGCACCTACCAGCGCGTCCGCGGCGGACCGGCCGAGATCCTCCCCGACGAGCTGCCCACCTGCGGCGACGCGCCGGAACCCCTGGAGCCCGAAGCCGACGCCGCGGAAGAAGAAACCGAGGAAGAAGAGGAACGCACCATGGCCGACCTGCTCCGCCAGGACGATTCGGCCTGGGGCGGGCCAGCACGCCGCAGTTCGCCGGGGGTTCTCGAATGAGCACGGAAACCGTCAAGCGCGGCCCGCGCGCGGCAGGCCCGGAAATGCCCGAGGGCCAAGAGGAACTGCAAGAACCGCCAGTGATGGCGGAACCGGCGGCGCGCGATTTCAACTCGCTGCTGATGATGCTGCCGATGGCCATCGGGTCGCTGGTGATGGTGCTGGCGTTCTCGGGAGTCGCGGGCAGTTCGCCGTTCACCTACGTGATCGGCGGCGGCATGGGCGTGTCCATGATCGCGATGAGCCTCGGGCAGCTGTCGCGCGCCGCCGCCGAGCGCAAGCGCAAGATGCAGGCCGAGCGGCGGGACTACCTGCGCTACATCGGCCAGGTCCGCGAGCGGGCCCGTTCGACCGCCGAGGACCAGCGGCACGCCGTCGCCTGGAACAACCCGTCCCCGGATTCGCTGTGGTCGCTGGCGATGGGCCCGCGGCTGTGGGAGCGCCGGATCAGCCACGAGGACTTCGCGCGGGTGCGGATCGGGCTGGGCACGCAGCAGTCGGCGCTCGAGCTGGTGCCGCCGGTGACCAAGCCGATCGAGGACCTCGAACCGCTGTCGGCGATCTCGCTGCGCCGGTTCACCGAGACCTACCGCACGCTGTCGGGCATCCCGACCGCGGTGGGGCTGCGGAGCTTCACCAGTGTCGAGTTCGACGGCGATCCGGAAGCGGCCGCCGGGCTGGTCCGGGCGATGCTCGCGCAGCTGGTCGCCTTCCACTCGCCGGACGAACTGCGGCTCGCGGTGCTCACCACCGAGGCTGCGCAGGCGCAGTGGGACTGGGTGAAGTGGTTGCCGCACAACAACCATCCGACCCTGCGCGACGCGGCCGGCCCGCTCCGGCTGCTGGCCGCCGACCACGACGAGCTGATGGACCTCCTCGGCCCGGACGTGGCCGACCGGGACGACCACGACAAGACCGTCGGGCCGACGACGACCGAGCCGTTCGTGGTGGTCGTCGCGCATCTGGCGGCGATCCCGGAGTCGTCGCGGCTGGTCGGCGCGGGCCTGCGCAACGTCGTCCTGCTCGACGTCACCGGCGCGCTCCCCGGCGGCCCCAAGGTGCTGCGGCTGACCACAAAGGACGGTCTGGTCGAGTTCCCGGCGGGCAGCGGGGTGGGTTCCGCGACCCGGGACGAGCTGTCGGTGACCCAGGTCGAGGGGCTCGCCCGGTTGCTCGCTCCGAAACGGACCAGCGGCACGCTGGAGATCGCCGACCAGCCGCTGGAAAGCGACTTCGGCCTGACCGCGCTGCTGGGCATCAAGGACGTGCACACCTTCGACATCCCGGCCCAATGGCGGCCGCGCGCGGCGCAGCGCGCCCGGATGTCGGTGCCGATCGGCGTGACCGAGGACGGCGAGATCGTCGAGCTGGACCTGAAGGAATCCGCGCAGGGCGGCATGGGCCCGCACGGGATGCTGATCGGCGCGACCGGGTCGGGCAAGTCGGAGCTGCTGCGCACGCTGGTGCTCGGACTGGCCGCGACGCATTCGTCGGAGATCCTCAACTTCGTGCTCGTCGACTTCAAGGGCGGCGCGACGTTCCTCGGCATGGACCGGCTGCCGCACACCTCGGCGACGATCACCAACCTTGCCGACGAACTGCCGCTGGTCGACCGCATGCAGGACTCGCTCAACGGCGAAATGGTGCGGCGGCAGGAACAGCTGCGCGCCAGCGGCTACCCGTCGCTGTACGAATACGAAAAGGCCCGTGCGGCCGGCGAACAGCTGGCCCCGATGCCGACGCTGTTCCTGGTGGTGGACGAGTTCTCCGAACTGCTGAGCGCGAAGCCGGAGTTCATGGAGCTGTTCGTCTCCGTCGGACGGCTGGGCCGCAGCCTCGGCGTGCACTTGCTGCTCGCCTCGCAACGGCTGGACGAAGGCCGCATCCACCGCGTCGAAGGCCACCTGTCTTACCGGATCGCGCTGCGCACCTTCTCCTCGATGGAGTCCCGCAGCGTGATCGGCGCGGGCAGCGCGTACGAACTGCCGCCGGAACCGGGCAACGGCTACCTGAAGATCGACACCACGAACCTGGTGCGGTTCAAGGCCGCTTACGTCTCCGGTCCGGTGCCTGCGGGCAACGGAGAAAACTCCGCAGTCGCCGCGGCACGGGCCAGCAGGGAGGTCGTCCCGTTCCGCACCGAGGCCCGGCCGACCAAGCTGATCATTCGCGACGACGAGCCGGAACAGGCCGAGAAGCAGTCCGATGTGGACGCTCTGGAAGCGGCCGTGCCCGGCGGGCCGACGCTCGCCGACGCGTTCATCGACCGGCTGACCGGCGCGGGTCCGGCGGCGCGCCAGGTGTGGCTGCCGCCGCTGGCCGAATCGCCGAGCCTGGACTCGCTGCTGCCGAGCGTCACGCCGGACCCGGTGCGCGGCATGGCGGTGCAGGACCCGGCGCACTGGGGCAGGCTCCGGGTGCCGATGGGGATGATCGACCGGCCGTTCGAGCAGGTCCGCGAACTGCTGACGGCGGACCTGTCGTCGGCGGCCGGGCACGTCGCGGTGGTCGGCGGCCCGAAAACCGGCAAGTCGACTCTGCTGCGCACGCTCGTGCTGGCGCTGGCGATGACGCACACCCCGCAGGAGGTCCAGTTCTACGGGCTGGACTTCGGCGGCGGCGGGATCATGTCGCTGTCCGGGCTGCCGCACGTCGGTTCGGTCGCCACCCGGCTCGAACGCGACCGCGTCGTCCGGACCATCGAGGAGATCTCGCAGGTCATGGAAGGCCGCGAGACGCTGTTCTCCGAACACGGCATCGAATCCATGGACGCCTACCGCGCGTTGCGCCGCGGCGGCCGGATCGAGGATCCGTTCGGCGACGTGTTCCTGGTGGTCGACGGCTGGTACAGCCTCAAGAACGACTACAGCGATCTGGAACAGAAGATCGGCGAGCTGGCCTCGCGCGGGCTGTCGTTCGGCGTGCACGTGGTGATCGGCGCGACCCGCTGGTCGGAGATCCGCCCGTACCTGCGCGACCTGCTGCAGACCCGGTTCGAACTGCGCCTCGGCGACCCGATGGAGTCGGAAATCGGCTCGCGCAAAGCGAAAACGGTGCCGAACCAGCCGGGCCGCGGCCTGACCCCGGACGGATTGCACTTCCTCGCCGGGCTGCCCCGGATGGACGGCAGCGGCAACACCGACGACCTCGCCGCGGCGGCCAAGGCGGTCGCCGAAGAGGTGCACCTGTTCTGGCCGGGCGCACCGGCTCCGGCGGTACGGCTGCTGCCCGCGAAACTGCCGATGGCGCAGCTTCCCGCGCCGGACGGCGACCTGCGGATCGCGCTGGGACAGGACGAGCAGCGGCTGCTGCCGGTGTGGCACGACTTCGCCGCCACTCCGCACCTGCTCGCCTTCGGCGACAACGAAACCGGCAAGACCAACCTGCTGCGGGTGGTGCTGCGGTCGGTGCTGGCGCGTTACTCGTCGAGCGAGGCGAAGATCGTGCTGGCCGACCCGAGCCGCCAGCTGGACGTCGAAGTGCCCGAGGAGTACCGCGTCGGGTACGCGACGACCACCGAGGCGCTGCAGGAATTGGCGCAGCAGGCCAGCGTTTCGCTCACCCCGCGCGTGCCGGACCAGACCATCACCGCGGACCGGCTCAAGCGCCGCGACTGGTGGACCGGCCCGCGGCTGTTCTTCGTGGTCGACGACTACCAGCTGCTGACCAGCGGCATGGGTTCGCCGCTGGAACCGCTGCTGTCCTTGCTGTCGCAGGGTTCCTACATCGGGTTCCACCTGATCCTCAGCCGCAGCACCTCGGGCGCGATGCGCGCGCTGAGCGATTCGGTGGTCCGCCGGATCTGGGAACTCGGCAGCCCGGGCGTGGTGTTCTCCTACCCCAAGGAGGAGGGCAAGTTCCTCGGCGAGGCGGCCCCGCGCCAGCTGCCCGCCGGCCGCGCGCAGCTGGTCACCCGGCGCGGCGTGAAGCTCGTGCAGACCGCGATCGCGGAAGAAGACCGGGCCGGCGAGGGCTGGTCCCCGCTCGCGACGACCGAAAGGGGCGTGCGATGACCGCGTCGACCGGCGAACTGTGCCGGATCACCGTGTACGGGCCGCAGGGCCGGGCGGATCTGGCGGTGCCGATGTCGGTCCCGCTGACCAGCCTGCTGCCGGTGCTGCTGGAGCACACCGGCGGCCGCGACGACCTCGGCGAGGCCTGGGTGCTGCAGCGGCTCGGCGAGGAGCCGCTGGACGCGTCCGGCACGCCGGAGTCGCTGGACTGGAAGGAGGGCGAGGAATTCCACCTGCGCCCTCGCGCGGATCCGTTGCCGGAGCTGGATTTCGACGACATCGCGGACGGCATGGCCACCGCGGTGAGCCGGCATCCCGGCCGCTGGCGCCCGGAGTTCAACCGCGGCCTGTTCCTCGGGTTCGCGATCTTCTCCCTGACGGTGCTCGCCAAAGTGCTGCTCTACCCGGGTTCGACCGGGCTGACCGCGATCGGCGGCGGCGTGGTGTCGCTCGGGCTGCTCGTCGCGGCCGTGGCGACCGGGGTGCGTTCCGACGACAAGGCACTGCTGACGTTGCTCGGGCTCGGCGGCTGCGCGTTCGCGTTCCTGGCGGGCGCGGTCGCGGTGGCCGGGCTCGATCCGGCCTTCGACCTGCGGGGCGCGCCGGTGCTGACCGGCTGTCTGACCTTCGCGCTGGCCGGCGGCCTCGTCCTCGGCGGACGGGCGGCGTGGTCGCACGACATTCCGTTCGTGCCGTTCGGCGCGGTGGTCGCGACCGGTCTGGCCGGGGCGCTCTCGCTGTGGCTGCACCTCGGCGCCGGGTTCACCACCGAACAGGCGGCCGGGCTGGTGTCGTTCGTGCTGGTCGGGCTGATGGTGTTCGCGCCGCGGATCGGGATCCGGTTCGCGCGCATCCGCGGTCCGCAGCTGCCGCGTTCGGCCGGGGAACTGCAGTACGACATCGAGCCGATGCCCGCCGCGCAGATGGTGCACCAGACCGGGTACGCCGACGGCTACCTCACCATCGCCTGTCTCGCCGCCACGGCGGTTTTCGTCGGCTGCTTCCCGTTCCTGGTCGGCAACGGGCTGTTCCCGACCGTCCTGGGCGGGCTCGTGTCCGCGGCGGTGCTGATGCGTTCGCGGGCGCTGCTCGGCGTGTGGCAGCGGGTGCCGCTCGCCGCCGCCGGCGCGATCGGCCTGGTGCTGCTCGGGCTGTCGCTGATCCAGCCGTTGCCGACGCCGTGGCGGGGCGCCTGCCTCGCCGGGCTGTGCCTGGTGTTCTTCCTGCTCCTGCTGGCGATGCTGCGCCCGCCGCCGCGGCGGCTGCTGCCGATCTGGGGGCACCTGGCGAACTGGCTGGAAACGCTGAGCGCGGTGGCGATGATCCCGATCCTGCTGCAGCTGTTCGGCGTCTACGCGTGGGCCGTCGGGCTCACTTCCTGAGCGATGGAGGGGTGACATGGTGCAAACGCAGAAGGACCACGTCGAGGCGTATTCGTTCCTGATCGGGCGGATGACCTCGGCGCTGGTGCTCGGCGACGCGAGCCACCTCGACGTGCCCGCGCGGCGGGCCTGGGTCGGCCTGCTCGTCGGGCTGGTGCTCGGCCTGCTGATCGCGGTCGGGTTCTTCGTGTACGGGCTGATCGCGCACCACACCGGCGGGGCGGCGCCCGCCGTCGGACGCCGGGCCTGAGCGGAAGGAGGGCAGCCATGGAACTCTCGCTGATCCGGCGCGACGACGGCGCTTTGGAGAAAAAGACCGTCGGCAACGCGCTGGTCGTGCACCTCGCGGAGGGGATGACCGGGCAGGCGCAGTCGCTCGCGCTCGGGGTCGCGGCCGATCCCGACCACGACCTGGTCGTCGTGGACCTGCCGGTCGATTCGCCGATCGCGATGTGGGAATCGGTGGCCAGGGCGCTGCCCCGGCGCCGCCGCGGCGTGCGGCTGGTGATCGGCGGCCGTTCGCGCGAGACGACCGCGCTGGCCGGGCAGTGGCTGGCCGAGCGGATCAACCGCCCGGTGCTCGCGCCGGACGGTTCGGTGATCCCGAGCGCGGGCGGCGCGCTGTTCGTCCACGCCGGGCGCGGCGGCGGCTGGGTGCGCTTCCGGCCGGGCCGTCCGCCGGCCTGGGAGGCGAAGCGGTTCCCGCGCCCCGCTTGGGATTCCGGGATCACCGCCGAGCTGACCACGACGAGTTCGCGCGGCGTCGCCGAACCGCTGCCCGGCGGCTTGTGGGTCCGTCCGGTCGGGTTCGACGCTCCCCAGCGGCACCACCGCGCGGCGCTGATCTCCCGGATGCCCGCGCAGCACGACACCATGACGATCGTGCTGGGCTGTCCCGGCTGCCCGCCGCTGGCCCTGGACGACGCGGCCCGGCTGTGGGTGCAGCTGCCGGAGAAGGTGCGGGCCAAGGCGCGGTTCGTGCAGTACGGCCCGATGTCGGTGCCCGGCGAGGCCAGCATCGGACAGGCGCTGGCGGATCTGCTCGGCAAGCCGGTCGCGTTCTACTCGGGCGTGCCGGTCGGTTCGCCGCAGCTGCCGACCCTGCGGACCGTGATGTACGACGGACGGTTCGGCTGGCGTCCGTTCACCACCGAACTCGGCTACGAACCGCGCTCTGATGACGAACCCCCGTTGCCTGAGCTGCTTTCGCACCGTCCGCCGATCCACGGGCTGGACCAGGTCGCGCCGGCGGTGTACTGGTATTCGCCGGACGCGGTGGTCGAGGTCGTGCAGTCGGGTCTGCTGGTGCGGCCGCCGCAGGACGGCCCGTCGTCGGCCGCGGTCCGCGAGATCACTCTCGACGCGGCGGTGCACAACCTCACCTTCGACGCGGCTGACGAGGGTTCGGCGTCGCGGATGCGGTTGCTGGCGGAGGATTTGCTGGCGCGGCTGGACGAGGAGACTCGCCGGATGAGCCGGGTCCTGCCTGCGGCCGCGCTGCTTGCCGAGCGCGCTCGGCCGCGGGTGGTGACGCGGGCGTTGGAGGCGATCGAGTCCGGGAATCCGGTGCCGGTCGTTGCTGCGGCTCCTCCGGCGGCGGCGTATTTGCCCGCGGCTCCGGCCGCGTTGGGCATTGCCGCGCCGACGGAGGTTCCTGGGGCGATCGCGGCTCCCGCCAAGCCGGGAACGGCTGACGTCCCCGGCCCGGCCGACCACAGCGAGCCCGCTCCGGCTGAGGTGCCGGAAGCAGCCGCTCCCCCGGTCAAGGCTCCCAGTGTGCCGCCGGTCATTCCTGCGGCGACGCCGTTGACCCGCATCGCTCCGGCCGACGTCGCACCGGCGAAGCCGGTCGAACCGCCGGTCGCCAAGCCCGCGGTCCCGGCGCCGTTGCCGACTTCCTCGGATTCCGCGGAGCAGCCCGGCCCGGAGTCCGCTTCGGACAAACCGGAACCAGCTGCCAAGCCGGGGCCGTCGCTGGCCCAGCGGCTGAGCCCGCCCGCCGCGAAACCGGCGAAAGCCCCGGCACAGCTGCGTTTCCAGGAGACCCCCGGCGCGGAATCGACCGCACTGCTGCCCAAACGCGGCGCGGACAAGGAACGCCAGTGGCTGCGCAAATCGCTCGGCGCGGAGTACGGCCTGATGTCGAACACCGTCGCGCGGATCCTGTCCGAGCACCCGGGCTTCCAGGGCGTGCTGTCGACCTCGTCCTCGGCGGAGGTCCTGACCGACGCGGTGGCCGTGCAGCTTTACCTGTCCCCCAAGGGATCGACCATCGACGAGGGACTGCGGCGCGGCGCGAACGGCCCGCACGTGCCGGTCGCCCGGTGCGTCGTGGCCGGGCTGAGCAGGCTGCCCTCGCACCGCGGCCCGGCGACCTTCGCCACCGAGCTGCCGCCGTCCGCGTGGCCGTTGCTGGACGGGCGGAAAGTGCTGACCGAATGGGGCTTCCTCAACGCGCTGACGCACCCGCCGTCCACTGTGGACGGAGAGACGGACGTGCTGGTGTGGTCGATCACCGGACGGCGCACCAAATTGCTGGAACCGAGCGAGGGCGGCGTGGAGAATCGCGTGCTGTTCGTGCCGGGGACCAGTTTCAAGGTGCTGGAAACGCGCGAACCGGCCGCGGGCGCGCGTGGCGCGGTGCTGCTGCGGGAGCTGACCGCGAGCGAGATCGACGAGACCGGCCGGGTCGCGAACGACCGGGCGTCGCTGGACGAACTGGCGATGAACTCGCTGCGGCAGACGCTCGAGACGTGGGCGGAAGCGGGCGAGGACCTGGTCCGGACCGTGATGGACGAGCAGGCGGCGGAGCGGTTCGGGGCGCTCCCGGGCCTGGCGTGAGTGCGGAGAGGCGGAGACGATGAACCGACAGCTGCTCGTGGTCGGCGGCGACCGGCCGGGTGCGTTCGGAACCATCGGCGCGGCGCTGGCGCAGGCGCAGCCGGGGGCGACGATCAGCGTGCATCCGGGACGGTACGAGGAAAACCTCGTGGTGGACCGGATGGTGTCGCTGGTGGCCGAACAGGGCGCGGGCACCGTGGAAATCGTGGCGAGCACCGGAAGCGTGCTCGTCGCGAACGCCGAAGCGGTGCAGTTGAGCGGATTCATCCTGACCGGCGTCGACGACCAACTGGTCACTGTGGACGTTGTCCGCGGCGAAGCGGCGCTGGACGGCTGCCGGCTGTCCGGGAATTCGTGGGCGACTTTGCTGGCCCGGCTGACGGGTTCGCTCGCGCTTCGGGGCTGCACGGTGACCAGTGCCGGTGGCGCCGGGGTCGTGATCGCCTCGCCGGTGCAATCGGCCATTGAGGACACTGAGATCGTGGACGCCGCGTCGTCCGGCGTGGTCGTGGCCGAGACCGGTTCGGTGCTGCTGCGCCGATGCGCGGTGCGGGGCGCGGCGGGCAACGGCGTTTGCGTCAACGGCGAAGCGGTCGCGATTGTCGAGCAGTGCGAGATCGTCGGCGCGCAGAAACCCGCGATGGTCGTGGAACAGCAGGGGCGCGCGACGATCACCGGGCTGACGGTGCGGGACAGCGCGAACGTCGACCTGTACGTGACCAGCAAAGGCCGGGTTTCTGTGGCGTCGTCGCAGTTCCGGTCGGCACCGATGCAGGCGGCGCACATCGCCGCGTCCGCCGAACCGTTGCTGCGCGAGTGCGTGTTCGCCGGGGCCGGCACGAACGCGGTGCAGGCCACCGGAACCGCCGCGCCGCAGTTCGTGGACTGCACCTTCGAAGGTTCCCCGGTCACGATCCTGGTCGACGACCAGGCGCGGCCGCGGTTCGAACGCGCGACCGTGCGGGGTTCTACGCACACCGCGATGTCGGTCGGCGCGGAATCCGCCGTGACCGTCGGCGGGCTGCGGATGACGCCGGACAGCGGGGCCGGGATCGTCCTGTCCGGACAGTCCGCTTTGAACCTCGCGGACGCCTCCATCGACACCGGCCGGGAACCCGGGGTGCAGGTCACCGAGGACGCCAAGCTGACCGTGACCGACATCCGGGTCGATTCGACGGCGGACAAGGCGGTCTCGTTCGCCGCCAGCGCGCCGTCCTCGGCTAAGTCGGTCCAGGTGCGCGGCGGCGGCCTCCACGTTTCCGGTACTGCGGAAATCTCCTTGCAGGACTGCGAGATCATCGACTCCACAGTGGACGGAATCACCGTCGCCGAAGGATCGGCGCTCACCGCTTCCCGCTGCCGGGTGCGCAATGCGCGAGGCAACGGCGTGTATGTCGGAGCCAAGGCGTCGTTCACCGAATGCGAGGTCCTCGGCGCGGGCGAGGACGGCTTCCATGTGGAAACAACCGAGCCGGTCGGCATCCGGGACTGCGTGGTCAACGACGCCTCGGGCGAACTCGTGAGCGGCGACCACGCGGACGTCGGCAATCTGAGCACCGATTCCGCCCGGCCTCTCGAGATGCTGTCCGGCCCGGAGAGCGACGTCGCGGCCGGGCAGACCGTGAGCGAGGCCGCCGGCGAGGTGCTCGAAGGCCCGCTGGGCGACCTGGAGGCCCTCGTCGGGCTCGCCGGGGTGAAGAAGGAAGTCACCGGCCTGATCAACCTGATCAAGATGTCGCAGATGCGCGAGCGGATGGGGCTGCCGATGCCGCCGATGTCGCGGCATCTGGTCTTCGCGGGCCCGCCCGGCACCGGCAAGACGACCGTCGCCCGGCTGTACGGCACGGTGCTCGCCGAACTCGGCATCCTGTCGAAGGGGCACATGATCGAGGTGGCCCGCCAGGATCTGGTCGGCCAGTACATCGGGTCCACCGCGATCAAGACCACCGAGGTCGTGGAGAAGGCCGTCGGCGGGGTGCTGTTCATCGACGAGGCGTACACGCTGAGCGCGCCGACCGGCGGTTCCGGCCCGGACTTCGGGCAGGAGGCCATCGACGCGCTGATGAAGATCATGGAGGACCAGCGCGATTCGCTGGTGGTGATCGTCGCGGGTTATTCCGAGCAGATGGAGCAGTTCCTGCAGTCGAACCCCGGCCTCGCCTCGCGGTTCACCCGCACCATCGAATTCCCGAACTACAGCGTCGACGAGCTGGTCACCATCACGACCGGACTGACCCGCAAGCACTACTACGAAATGACCGACGACGCGCTGGCCGCGCTGCGCGAGTATTTCGAGCGGGTGCCGAAGAACTCGACGTTCGGCAATGGCCGCGTCGCGCGCAAGCTGTTCGAGGCGATGGTGAACAACCAGGCGTCGCGGCTGGCTCTGTACCCGCCGTCCAAAGACATCGAGCTGAACCGCCTCACCGCCGACGACCTGCAGGCCGAGCTGACCCAGCTGCCTTCCGCCGCGAAGTCGGCGGTCTCGGTCACCGCGGATCCCGCCGCCGCGGTCAAGACCAGCGCGGGCTGGAAACGCCTCAGCGGGCTGGTCGGCCAGAAATCGGTGCGGGAGAACGCCGAACGGCTGCTGCTCAAACTCGGCAGGCTCACCCACGAACGGCAACCGCTCGGCCACCAAGCGAACCTGGTGATCAGCGGCAAACGCGGCACCGGACGTGCCGAATACGCGAAGCTGTACGCGCAGATCCTGTCCGAATTCGGCATGACCCCGACGGGACAGCTGGTCCGCCGCCACCTCGCCGACGAGCTGTCGCCGCAATGGCCAGGCCAAGCCGAACACCTGGTCCGTTCCGCGGTGGAAGACGCGTCCGGCGGCACCCTGGTCGTCGACCTGGACGGCGACTGGGACACCTCGCCGCACACCCCCGGCATCGAAGCCTTGGAAGCACTGTCCGAAATGGTCGCTCGACGCCCGGCTGATCCCGTCGTGGTGTTCACCGGAGAAAGCGACCGCGTCGGCGAACTGCTCGCCCAGCTGCCCACCCTGCGTGACGCCTTCCCATACGGCTGGCAACTCGGCGAGTACACAGTGGACGAACTCGCGGAAATCTCGGTGCGCCTGCTGGTCCGACGCGGCCACGAGGTCCCCGATGACGTCCGCGACGCACTCGCCCACGAACTCTCCGCCGCCTCAGACCACACCGCGTACGCCGCGCACGAACTCGCCCGCACGCTCTCGGCAGCCGCCGCGTCGCGCACGCTCGCCGCCGCCGACCTGCGCGGCATCCGCCCGCCCGACACCGGAGCCATGGCCCTCGGGCCCGGCCTGGCCTCGGTCGGCTGACCCGGGAGGAACCCGATGAGTACGCAGCACGAGAAGATGCTCGAAGACGCGATGGCCGCCTACCAGCACCAGCGCGACCACTTCGACCAAACCCGCCAGGACGTCGAAACCGCCACCAGCACAGTCACTTCCGCCCGCCGCGAGGTGACCGCGACCGTCGGCCGTACGGGCGAGTTGACCGAACTTTCCTTCCCCACCAGCGCCTACAAACGCATGGCCCCCGCGGAGCTGGCTTCGGTGATCGTGCAGACCATCTCCGCCGCACGGCAGAAATCCGTGGCCGCGGCGGCGGAAATGATGGCCCCCATGCTGCCGCCGGGCATCTCCGCCCAGGACCTGATGAGCGGAAAAGTGGACGTCAACGCCCTGTTCTCGGCGCGAGTGCCGGGATTCGACGAAGGGAACCTGCCGTGACAGACCAGTTTTTCGTCGACGCCGACGGACTAGACGGCGGCCGCGACGGCTTCGACGGCAAGAGCGCCGAACTGCGCACGCTGGCCCAGCTGGTGCAGAGCCTGGCGAATCCCGGCCGGATCGTGGACGCGGCCGGAAACGACAAGAACGGCAACGAATTCTCGAAGACGCACATCCAGTCGGCGGCCGAGATCTACAACGGCATCAACGCCTGGGCGCTGGCGGTGGAAGCCACCCGCGACGCGATCGGCGACATGGCCACGTCGTTCCGCGAGGCCGACCAGGGCGCCTACGACGGGTCGAACGCCCTGTTCAAGAACTTCACCGACCTGAACCACAAAGTCCGCAAAGCCGATCCCGGCGGCACCGACGCGCCTCCGACCGAGTACGGGCGCGGTGTGCGAATCCAGGGCAAACTGCTCGGCAAAGACCGGAAAGCCGAAGACGGCGGCGGCTGGACCCCGGCCAAGACCGCCCGAGCGCAGATCCCGGACCGCGGCCAGGAACCTCTGCCTTCGAAACCTGGCGAGGAGCCGCGGCGCTTGCGGCGGATGGCGGTCGAACGCCCGGTTCAGCACCAGGTGCTGAGGCGCGAAGGCGAGGCCACCCCGCTGCGGCCGGCCGAGTCGACCGTCTTCGTCCGCTCGGAAAAACCGGCGCATGCGGTCGAGGACAAGATGGAGACCCCCGAGGGCGAAGTCACCACCCCGACGCGTCCGCTGGAGCCGGCGGAGGCCTGGCTGCCCGCCGTGGAAGGCGCGGGTTGGCAACCGGCGAAGTCGATCCCCGCCCAGCCCCCGGTCGATCCGGAAGAACCCGTTTCCTGACTTTTTCGCTCCGTGCAAGGAGGTGACCCGCGATGAGCCTCATGGTGGACCCCAGCCTGAACTGGGTGTTCTACATCATCGCGGGTGACGCCTGGCCGCAAGGCGACGAGGACAAAGCGCGCGAACTCGCTGCCGAATGGGACCAGGTCGCGCAGCAGATCTCCGCCGCCGGAACCGGTTTCAGCCAATTGGCGGACCAAGTGGTCTCCAACGTCGGCGGCGAGGTAGCGACCAATTTCGCCGACTACGCCAACAA
The DNA here is from genome assembly GCF_055633755.1 of Amycolatopsis sp. NPDC114484. NCBI lineage: Bacteria > Bacillati > Actinomycetota > Actinomycetes > Pseudonocardiales > Pseudonocardiaceae > Amycolatopsis > Amycolatopsis sp. NPDC114484. The sequence goes on from NZ_JBVKDQ010000014.1 coordinate 122,775, forward strand.
ACTCAGCACCATGGGCGCCGGTTTCTCCTACCGGGCCCAGCAGCAAGCCGCGGCGTTGCGCGAATACGCCCTGAACGTGGAAAACGCCAAATACGGCATCCTCATTTCCATCGCGGTCACCGCCGCGGACCTGATCTGGGCGATGACGAACCCGTTCACCGCCCCGTTGATCCCCGGGATCTGGGCCGCCGGCCGGACCGCGGTGATGCAGATCGAACGCTCGCTGATGTCGCGGTTGATGAGCCTGCTGTCGAGGGTCGCGCGAGAGGCCGCGCAGGAAGCCGCGGAAGAGGCGGCCGAGGAGATGCTGGCCGAGTTCATCCAGATCGCGCAGGGGAACCGGGACGGCTTCGACTGGAAACAGATCGGCCAGAACGCGGCGCTGGGCGCGATCGGCGGTGCGTTCGCCGCCGGCGCGCACAGCGGCCTGGGCAAGTGGGGCAACAACGTCTTCGGCGCGGCCGGAGTGGAAGCGGCCACCGAGGTAGTGGTCGGTTTGGCCGGCGCCGGCCTGTTCGGCGGGGACCTGGACAGCCTGGGCTGGGGAGCCCTGAACGGCGGCCTGAGCGGCGCCGCCACGCACGGCGCCCACCACGCCGGGCAAAACCTGCACGACAAACTCACCGGCGGCGGCAACGACGGCGGCGGGGCGGGGAAGGGCCCGAACGATCCCGGTGGGGGCGACGGGACGGGGAATATCAAGGTGGACCCGGTCAACGGGCCTGGTTCGCCTGGTGGCTCCGGGGATCGGGGTGGCGTCGGTTCCGGCGGTTCGGGCGGTTCTGACGGGTCCGGAGGTTCGGGCGGCTCCCGTAGCGGCGGCCCCGGCAGCTCCGGTCCCGGCGGCTCCCATGGCGGCGGCCCCGGTGGTTCTGGTCCCGGTGGTTCCGGCAGCAACACCCCTCACGGCGACGGCCAGAACAACTCCCACTCGCCCAACACCACCTCGACGAACAACCAGCCCCCGGCGACCAACTCCACGTCAACGGGCGGCCCCAACTCCACGAGCGGCGGCACCTCACCCGGCAGCCAGAACTCCACCAACGGCTCCCATTCCACCGGTGGCCCCGCCTCCGGACCGAACTCAGCGAGCAACCCCAACTCGTCCAGCAGCCCCAACCCCGCAGGCAACTCAGGTTCGGCGAACGGTTCCAACTCCGCAAGCAACTCGCAGTCAACCGGCGGCGCCAACTCCGCAAACGGCTCGCACTCGGCGAACGGCAGCACCTCAACCGGCGACCTCAACCCCGCAGGCCCCAACACCACCAGCAACTCGACTTCACCGAGCAGCCCCACCGGCGGCTCGAACTCCGCAGTCAACCCGGACTCGGCGAACAGTTCCAACCCCCCAAGCGACTCGCAGTCAACCGGCAACGTGAACGCCGCGAGCCCCAACCCCACGGGCAACTCGGACTCGGCGAACGGTTCCACCTCCGCGAACCCACCCCACGACTCCAACCCCGCCAGCGGCAACACCCCCGCGAACGGCTCGGCGGGCGACACCCATCAGAACTCCCCCTCGCCCGGCAGCACCGCCACCACTCCTGCCGGAGGCACTGGCAGCTCCAACCACGAAGCCCCCACCACCGGCTCGAACCCGCCCGGAGTCCACCCCGGCACCGAAAACCCGGGCGGAGCCAACACCACCAGCCCGGGCGGCAACCCCAACCCCCCAGCCGCCAGCTCCGGCACGAACGGTCCCCAGGGCCCCGGCACGACCGGCAATCAGGGCACTGGCCCCGGCTCCACCGCCCACTCGGGTACGAACAGCAACCCCGGGCCCAGCACCAATCCGGCCCACAACCCGGAATCCGCCCCCGCCAGCCAAGGCACGAACGGCACCGATCACCACCCCGCCCCGCCCCCGTCCACCCCGGACTCGGTTAAAACCGACACCCCCGCACCACCGCCATCGACACCGGACTCGGTCAAGACCGACACCCCCGCACCACCACCGAACGCGACACCGTCCACACCGGACTCGGTCAAGACCGAAACCCCCGCACCACCACCGAACGCGACACCATCGACGCCGGACTCGGTCAAGGCTGAAACCTCCGCCCCACCAGCCGCGACACCGTCGGTGCCGGAGTCCGTCAAACCCGGAAGCCCCGACTCCACCAGCACAAACGACCAACCCCTTCCCCTCACCGGAGACCGCGCACCCTCACCGCCCGCGACCAACGGCAACCACGCGCCCACCCCACACCCCGACACCGGTCTCCCCGGCTTCGGCGGCAACCGGACCGCCGACCCGACGCCCAACACAGCTCATCCCAGCCAGCCGGACGGCTCCGCGAACCCAACGACTCACCCCGGGTCAGAGTCCGCCCCAAGCTCGCCCAACCACCTCAACCCGGCCCCCTCAACGAACTTCACCGGCGCTTCGAACCCCTCCCCCGGCCCGAACGTCACCCCCTCTCCGAGCCCGGCCGCCAACCACGCCCCGGAGGCCAGCCCGTCCCCCGGCTCCGTCCGCGCCCCGGGTTCGGCTGCCAACCTCAGCGGCCCGAACTCCAACCCGAGCCCGGACCCGGCCGCTGCCCCGCAGCCCAAGCCGGTCCCGCCGCCGACGTCGGCCAGTGTCAAAGGCATCGACTCCTCCCCGGCTCCGAAGACCACCGTCAACGGCACGAACCCCGCACCGGTCGCCACCGGGCAAACCCCGTCGCACGCCCCCGACCCGAGCCCCCATCGGACCTCGACCACCAGTCCCAGCCCGGCAACTGGCAGTCCGAACCCAAACCAGTCCACCAACCCGAATCCGCCGATCAAGTCCACCCCGGATCCGACGCCGAGCCCCGACCGGAACACCAGCCCTTCCCCGAATCCGGCCACCGCCGCGAAGCCCACCCCCGAGCCGACCCCGGGCGACACCGACCCCACCCAGCCCAAGAACGGCATCAAGCCACCCCCCGCCCCGGCGAAGCCGATCAGCGCCAATCCCACTCCCGCCCCGCGCTCCCGCGACAACGCCGCCCCACCCCGCGACCTCCCCACTCCGGGCGGCGCGCCCAAGAAACCAACCCCCACACCCAACCCGCCACACCGCAACCTCCACACCCCCGTCGCCGCGCCCAAAAAGCCAAACCCCCAGAGCCCCAACCTCCACACCCCCGTCGCGGCACCCAAGAAACCAACCCCCACACCGAACCCGCCACACCGCAACCTCCACACCCCGGTCGCCGCACCGAAAAAGCCGACCCCCGTCGCACCCGCCGGTCCCGGCCCGAACGTCGGCAAACACCCCCCGGTCACCGGCGGCAAGGGCGACTTCGCTCAGCACCACAAGAACTTCAAGTTCACCGTCGTGCACGAAACCGGCATCATCGGCGATCTCGGCACCCGCAACGAGAACAACCAGGACAGCATCGGCGTAGTAGCCACCGTCGCCGCGACCCCGGACGACGATCTCCGCACCATCGCCGAGAAGTACTCCACCGGATTCACCGGAAACTCCTCCGACGGGCGTTTCGGCCTGGTCATCGGGCTCAACGGCACACCAGGTTCAGAACAAGCGATCAACCAGAAAATCCAGCAATTCCAGAATACCTGGGACAACCGCTTCCCGGTAGCTATAATCGGATTCACCTGGAAACACCCGAGCAACCCGAACATCGACCAGAAAACCATCCCTTACGGCGGCATCCGCGAAACGATCGCCCGCAATCCGGTCACCGAAAAGCTCACCGAGCAGATCCGCGAAGCCGGTGGCGACAACGAGGTCTACCTGCACACCGGCGACGCCGACGTCCACACCCTCGACACCCGCAACGGACCGCTGTTCGACGCGGTCAACACCGCGGTCCAGCAGAACCCCGAGGGCCCGCCGGAGCTGATCAGCGGCGGTTACCACGTCCGGCCGGAGGACGGGGACCTCGCCAACCGCGCCGCGCGACTGGATCTCGACGTCCGGCAGGCACTCGCTGGAGTCGACCCTCGGTCGGTCTATTTCCCGGAGCCGAACACCTTCGTCCGGATGCCGGGAAACAAACTCGAGAACGACGCGACCTTCGGCACCAAAAACCCGAACACCGGCACCTTCGAATACGGAGCGAAGGAAGGCCAGGGGCTCGCCGATTCAGTACTGTCCCAGCGCAATCCGAGCTGGCAATACAGCGACCATCCGACCGCGATCGCGAAATTCTCCTCCGATCTCGCCGTCCAGACCGACGGAACGCGCATCGCGGGCAAGGTCGGCACCGACCCGAACGGCATCACCGCGCTGACCCAGAGCCACGCCAACGAAACAACTTGGTCCGACCAGATCGGCCATTACCTCGGCAATCACACGACGCTCGACCCGAATCTGGCGAAGATCGCCGCGAAAGCCGCGTTCCACGGGATCACGCCGAGCGGGCCTGCTCCCGCCCGGCCGGAGGTGTTCTCCGAGGTCGTCGCGAATCTGCCCAAGGACGAGCGCTCCTCGCTGGGCAGGGGCATGAAGGAAAACGTCGAGGACGGCAAAAAGCTCGCCGCTCTGACGCTCGCCACCCGGCAAGCCCTGGTCGACAACCTCAGCGGCAACCGTCCGGCGAACACGCAGACTCCCGCTGCCGCGCCAAAAAACAACGGGCAGGCGAAAGCGGCCCCGAAACCAGACCCGAAAACCCTGCCGGGGCCGAAGGACTGGAACGGACGCCGCGACGGCGCGCCGGTCACGAGGTTTTCCTCAGAGCGGTTCGACCCGATCAAAGAGATCGCCAAACAGTTCACCGGCAACCGCGCGGGACTCAAGGGCGGGCAGCTCGCCGGCGCGATGGCGCACATCCGGTTCGACGTGCGCCGGTTCGAGATCGCGCCCGGCCAGTGGGTGCGCGAGCACACCATCCCGATCGACCTGACCTCGCATTCCGGCTCGGTCTCGCCCGAGCAGCGCGAACAGTTCGTCCAGGACCTGCGGGCCCACCTCGACGAATGGGTCAACCAGTCCTCCCGCCTGCCCGGCGGCGACCAGCTGCACCTGCGCCTCGACGTCCGCGTCGCCGACGACATCCACCCCGGCGACACCAGCTGGCAGGCCGACCCCCGCCGCAGGATCCCGGTGAACCTCCACGATTCCACTGTGGACCCGGACACCCCGGACACGAACCAGCTCAACTGGGACGTGCACGACTCGGCCTTCGGCGTCACGCACGAGCTGATGCACTTCCTCGGCCTCGGCGACGGCTACAAGAACGACGAGATGCTCTTCAATCGCGGGGACCAGCCCGGCGTGATGGGGCCGGACGCGTGGCACGATTCTCGGCTCAACCAGGGCAACCTCGACCAGCTCGAACAGGTGTCGAACACCGCGAACATCCGCGACCACCACCTCGGCGACGCCCCCGCGCCGAACCCGCAGCCGCACCCGGAAAACCCCCGCTCACAGCCCGAGCCGGACGGCAAGCCGAACCTCCACACGCCCATCAAAGCGCCGCACGAAACCGGCCCAGAGCAGACGCCTGAGTCAAACCCGGAGCAAAACCAGACACCGCAGCAGGACGACGCCGTACTGGTGGCGGACGAGGAAACCGAGGAACCGCCGGACAATCGCCCCCTCTCCGACCGGCTGCCCGAGTTCGCCCGCGACGGCAAAGCACTCGGCTCGGTGGTCCCGGTCGACGTCCGCGGCGCGAAGGACGTCGGCACCAGCATCGAGAACCTGATCCACCGTCTCAACCCGAAGCAGCAGAACCCGCCGCGAACACACGGCATCGACGCGATCACCGATTCTCTCTCCGGCCCCGAGTTCGAGTCCTTTATGGGCGATGGCCGCAAATCCATGGTCCGGGCCGGCGAGAAATGGTATGAGGTGCACGTCACCGCGGAGCCGGACTTCAGTGCGGTCAACGCCGATCAGATCACCAAACTGCCGCAGCCGACGATCGGCGATGTCAAGAACGAAGTCAAGACCACCCACGCGAACCCGAACACCGACACCACCGCGAAAGCCGTCGGCAGCTCGTACTTCGGGATGTTCCCGGCCGGTCCGTACGCGTCCGTCGGCGGCACCGTGCAGCTCGCCAGCCCGTCCGCGGAACACACCGGCACCACGACTGGCACCGAGCAGCGCGTCATCCGGACCGCGGGCGACACGCAACGCGCCGACGCCCCGGTGACCTACCGGATCACAGTACGCACCGAAACCGGCGGCCTGGTCGGTTCCACAGTGGACGGACAGGTGGGACTGGTCCTGTCCACTGATCTGTCGAACCTGAAACAGGAACAGACCGTCGGACCCGCGGAGCCGAAACCGGACTGGGCCAAGAAGATCGAATTCCTCTCGCCGGAGGCCGTCGATTTCGACGAGAACGCCCTCTTCGACCAGGTAAGCAAGAACCTCCATCCCTCGGTGACGAAATTCGGCGCCCCGGGCCGCACCTCGCTGCGGGAATTCCTCAGCCGCGGCGGGGTGCGCAGCATGCTCGGCACCGCGATGCAGGGCAACCCGGTGGTCTCGAACGACCTGCTCAGCCCGCACGGCGCCCACCGGGAAGCCGTGCAACTGGCGGTGCGGCCGACGAACGTCGAATACCTCGGCACGATTCCCGGCGACAGCGAACTGCGGTTCAACGATTCCGCGGTGAACGGCGGGAGCGCCGCTGTCTCCTCCAAGTACGGCGGAGAGGTCAACGCGATCTTCGGCGGCGGGTCCTATGTGCCCGGTACGGCCGGCGGCGTCGGCGGGGTCAGCGGCAGCTACTCCCGGAAGGTCAACCAACAGTCCACAAGCGGCACCAGCTTCACCAACAAGTCCACAGTGAACGCGAAGGGCGACATCGGCCTGTACAAGGTCACCGTCGACCTCGACGTCACCACCTCGACCGGCGAGAAAACCACCGTAACGGCCACTTCGTACACGCGGATGGGCTTGCCCGAGGCGAAAGCCCAGGGACTGCCGGTGCCGAAGAACACCCCGACGAAGTTCAAGGACGTCGGTGCGCGCTACGAGCCGCCGTATCTCGCGGCGGCCGTCGCGGCGGGCACGGCCCGCCCCGGATCGTTCGAACCGGCGACCCGCGTCCAGCCGCAGATCGAAAACGCTCTGCGGAACCTCCCCGGCGCGGACAAGTTCCTGCCGCGCTGGGACCAGTTCCAGAGCGACAAACAAGGTTCCAGCCGGGACATCGCCGACCGCTTCGCGAACCTCCGGAAGATCACGTCGACGTTCTCAGTCGCCTCGCTCCGGGGCAAAATGGACAGTCTCTTCACCCAAGGCGTGTCGGCGCAACTGAAGCGGCGCGGGCTGTTCACCGACGAGTACATCAACGTCACGGTGAAGGCGAAGCCCGGGCCGGGACGTCATCTCGGCCAGGCGGACGGCCGCTCGGTCAAGAACAGCAACGAAACGAGCCCTTCGCTGACCAGCGCGACCACGACCGAACGAGGCTGGTCGGTCGGCGTCGAAGGCCGGATCATCATCCCCGGCGCCACGGCGGGCGCGAACATCGGCATCAGCCCGACCGTGACCCCGCTGCAGTACTCCGACAACCGGACGTGGAAGAACTCCGGCGGTCCGACGGTGACCACGACGACCGGCAAGGGCGGCAGCCCGGATTCGCAGGTGTTCGAACACGACGTCGAGTTCGAGGTCGAGATCACCAGCTACACCCGCAACCGGCCGTGGGTGCGGCGGCTGACGCCCGGGTCGCCGTTCCGGGTCACGCCGAAGGTGTCCACAGTGGCCAGGACCGGCGACCCGGACCTTCCGCCGATCTCCGGCAAAGTCGATATGTGGCTCAACGACGGCGCCGCGCTGACCAAGGATCCGGCGGAGTTCAAGCCGGGCAAGCCGGGGGTCGTCTCGATGACCCCGAACGAAACCCCGAGCATCGACGACCTGCTTACGCGGCAGCAAAACCAGACGACGCCGAAGTTCCTGCACGTGGAGGCGTTCGCCAATACCGAGGCGCTGCGGGACGAGGCGCTGCGCCAGCTCCAGCGTGCCGCCGGCGGCGACGCGGTGCTCGGTCTGCCCGGCAGCGAAGCCCGCGCCCGCGTGGACCGGATGTTCTCGCCGGAGAACTTCCGCGGCCTCACGCCGAAACTGCTGAAGCAGGGCGGGACGGCGAACGGATTCCGCTACGAACGCCGCGTGGCCGACCGGGTCGGCGGCCTGGGCATGGGCATCTCCCTGAGCAATCCGAAACTCGTCGCGGTGTCCGAAACGGGCGGCGGCGACCGGACGTACTCCGGCGGCTCGAAGGCCAGTTACGAAGGCACGCACAAACAATCCGTCGAAGCCAACGTCCAGCTCGGACTCACCGTGCGGCCGACCGGCAGCGACACGCACGGCCAGGGCCAGCTCTTCGGCACCGCGAAGTGGAGCCCGTGGCAGCGCAGCTCCGGCTCGTCCCACGAGGTCACCGCGAGCATCGATCACACCAACAGGTCCTCTTCGGACAGTCGCACGGTGCTCGTCCAGTACGACACCAATGTCCGGCTGATCGCGGAAAGCCGCCAGGAAGGCCTGATCAACGGGTCGATTTCGCGAGCGGGCGCGGACGTCCAGCTGCCGGGTTCGGTCTTCGTGGCGATGACCGAGGACGAGGCTCGCGCGGAAGGATTGCTGCCCCCGGTCGAGCCGCGCACCCCGGCACCGGGCAAGCTTTCCGCTCCGCCGCTGGTCGGCGGCAAATCCAGTTCGCTCGGCTCGGCGGTGCTGGAGGACGCTCCCAATCTGTCGAAACTGGTGCAGGACGCCCGGCAGCAGCTTGGCAAGCTCGGCGACAGACTGCTGCCGAAATCGGTGCTGGACGACTCGATGAACAACCTCCAGCGGACGCTCGACACCGCCTCCCCGGAAGCGGTCACGTCTCTTGTGGACGGTGCGCTGGACGGCGGCGTTTCCTTGGTGGCGCAAGACCCGGGCGTGCTCTGGACGGACAACTACCAGCTGCTGCTCAAGGCGAAGATCCTCGACACCCAGTTCCTCGACGTGAAACACGACGGCAGCGAGGTCGATCACGTCGTCAACTCGACCGTTACGGACAAAGAGAATTCCGGTCGCGGTTCGTCCTACGGCGGGCAGATCCGCGGGGCCGGCCGCGGCTTGTTCCAGGACAGCCAGCCCAAGGTCAGCGGGTACGACGGTGCGTACCTGGGAGCTTCCGGGACGCGCGCGAAGAGCGACCAGACCGTCGAGAACAAGGCCACGACCACGGCGTTGACCTCGTCCTCGAGCGGACCGTCGGCGCGGTACCAGCACCAGTTCCAGTTCGAATTGGTCGTCGCCAGGGACGGACGCACTTACCCGGTCGCCTCGCAAGAGGCGACCGTGACCTCGAGGTCGTCCGCGGACGACCAGAAGATCTCCGGCGACGAGCAGTACCACACCAAGCTCTACGGATCGCGGACGACCGAACTCAACGCCGCGGAGTCCACTCCGGACCGCCTCGCGGCGTGGCAGCAGGAAGGTTTCGGCCCCCTGCCGAAGTCTTCGACTGTCGAAGGACTCCGCGGCGCCGCGGACATGCGAGCTGGCGCCCTCCGCGCCTTGCGGCTGGCCGGCGCGGGCAACGGGCTCACCGGCCCCGGCACCGGCGCGCACAACACGCTCTCGTCCTCGATCACCAATGAAACGCTGCAAGCCCATCTCCCGAACATGGTCGGCAAACCGTTCGAGACCCCGGACTTGCATTCCTCCGCGGTGACCGGCAGCAGCCACGCCTCGGTGAAGGTGTACACCCGCGTGGTGAAACCGGATCTGGTCGGGCTCAGCGATTCGGTGAAACTGGAGCGTTCGGACCAATCCGGGTCCACGTTCACCGGCGAGGCCAAGGAAACGGTCACCGGCGAGCAACAGGGCAATATCGGCACCGGCGGGATCACCGACCCGGGCCGGAACACGCACGCCTGGGGCGGGCTCGACGTCCGGGGCCCGGTCGGCCAGAGCGATCCGACGTCCAGCACCGCCGCGGCGCAGCGGTCGGTCGTCGGCAAGGACAAGGGCCGGACCGGCCTGGTCGGGTTGGACGTCGAGTACCGGATCGTCGCGACGGTCGACGGCAAGACCGCCGCGGTCGAGGTGCGGGTGCCGCGGTCCTCGCGGACGCGGATGAGCGAAACCGACCTGGAGCAGTCGCTCGGCCAGCCGTTGCCCGAGACGCTCGCTTCCGCGCAGGACACGGTGAAGAAAGCCGCGGAGGATTGGCGTACCGCGGAAGAGGAACTCGAAAAGGCGCAGCGCGATTTCGATGATGCGTGGCTGTCCGAAAACGACAATGTGCGCACTACGAGCGACGGCGCACGCGGGCTGAACCTCCCGGTCGACGACAATCCAGTACAGCAGATGCGGCAAGCGGTCCGGACGGCGCAGAACGAGGCCCGCGACGTGGGCCAAGCACTGCGGACGGGCAACGACGAAATCGCCCGGCTCAACGAACTCGACGAACAGCTTCTTTCGCTGGCTCTCGGCGAGGAACCGGGTTCCGTCGCGCAAAGCGATCTGGTCGCGCGTGCGTGGGATACGCAACGGCAGGCCCAGCAGATCCGGAACGAGCAGGCCGAACTGGTCCAGCAGCGGCAGGCGGCGCAGGACCGCGCCGCGGAGATCCTGGCCGTGCTGGACGAGTACCGCAACAATCACACCGACCACGCCGCGCGGCAGGACGACGCGAACAACCGGATCCAGCAAGCCCGGGAGAAGGCCGACGAGGCCCTGCGGACGTGGTGGCAGGCCAAGTCCGAAGTGGACAATCAGATCACCGCGCACGCGTGGCCGCGCCCGCCGGAGCACACCCCGGAACAGCACCGCGAAGGCACTGTCGAGGCGAACGACACAGTGTCCGGTTGGGACGCTGACACCGATCGGCCCTACAGCTTCGACCCGGCCGAGATCCAGACGCGGACGATCACCGACGGCTCCGGCCGGGTTCGCGCCGTCTCGTTCCTCCCGGCGAACGAGCACACCGAGAGCGTCGAACGAGACTGGGTGGCCAACAATTCCGGTAAGGTCAGCACGCTTCCGGAAGGCGCGACGCCGGACAAGTTCGACCCGCTTTTGAAGCAGGCCAACACCACCGGGGCCACGCCGGACCTGTCCGGACGCCGATTCGGGGCATGGGCCGACCACACCGCGGCACCGTGGGACGACGACTCCCTCTTCGTCTTCGCCCACGGCCGCGAGCAGTCGGTGAAGGTGACCCTGCTGGGCGGCCAGACCGTACGGGTCGACGGCGATACGTTCGCCCGGATCGTGGCGCAAGCCGCTCCGCTGGCCCAGTCCCATTCAGTCACGCTCATCGCGTGCAGCACCGGCCAAACCAACGGTCCGGGCGGCCTCGCCCATGACTTCCAGCGCGCGCTCGGTGAACTCGGTGGACCGTCCACAGTGCACGCGCCGACCAAACCCGCTTTGTTCGGCCGGGATTCGGCGACGCTCGGCAAAGCGATCGGTGCGACGCACGGCTTCACCACCGTCACCGATGGCGGTCATTTCCGCACCTTCGGCGATTCTCCAGCACAGTCCACACCAGACGCTGCGCCAGCCACCGAGGTGCACCACTATTCCGCCCCCGAGGACCTGGTGGCCGACTTGCGGCAGACCGCGGTCGACAACCCGCCGCCAGCGCCGCTGCTGGGACCGGATCTGTTCGGTTTGTACCGCGCCCCGGAACCGCCGGAGTTCCTGCGCGGGCACGATTTCCGCGCCCTCACCGCCGGACAGGGCATCAGCTTCCTGGACCTGCTGGACCTGACCAAGGGTTACCAGCTGAGCAGCGAACACCTGGACCCCGCGCACCTGGACGACAATCGCGCGTGGACCCTGGAGAAAGAACGTCCGGACGACCGGCTGGCCGCGTGGGCGCCCGGCGACGTCGAACCGCTCGCCAAGACCACCTCGACCCCGCTGCTGATGCACGCCATCTGGCTGGGCGGTCCGCTCAAGGACACCGGCACTATGCACACCTTCCGCCGGAACTTCGGCGACGCGGCGGACCGGCTCGGCGACGGCATCGTCCCGATCCTGTGGACGGACGTGCCGCGCTGGCAGACCGAACTGGCATTGACCACCGCGGCCCCGGAGGAGGGCCCGGATCCGCTGCACGACGTCCGGGACCTGTTGCGGTGGGCGGCGGAACACCGGGTCCAGCTGGTCAATGTGGACGAGGTGTTCACCAGCGAGCACCCGATGCGCACGCAGGAGTTCTACCTGTCCGAACTGGCCAAGCAGACCGGCCCGGGTTTCGCGGCGGCGAGCGACATCCTGCGGCTGGAGCTGATGCACCGGTTCGGCGGCCTCTACACCGACGGGGACAACGTCGTGCACGGCTTGGACGACGTCGTCCGCGCCGCCGAGTCCGACGCGGGCTACGCGGTGCACCGGGTCGGCGGGAACATCGCGAACTCGGCGTTCACCATGTCGAAAGGACATCCATTCGCCGCGTCCTATTTGGACCAGCTGCGCGAGAACTACGGGAAGACACAAGCGAATCTGATGCCGCGCGAGGTCGACTCGCTCGGCCAGGGGTTCTTCGCGACGCCGATGGGCCGGGTGCACCGGCAGTCGGTGATGTACCGCTCGGGTCCGGTCGCGATGACCGAAACGGCCCGGCGGATCGGCCTGAACTCCGCGCTCGAACTGCCGGGCATGACGGAGATCCGGATGAACAGCGACCACAGCTGGCTCCTGCCGCCGCAGGGCGATCCGGCCCCGCTGTCGGACCGGTTCGAGACGCTGGAGCTGACCCAGCGCGTGATCCAGACATTGGTGCGCGGCCTGCACAACCGGGACGGCGACCTCCATCTGACCGCGGTCGAGCCCGCAGTGCGGCGGCACGCCGATCCGGATCTGGTATGGCAGGCGGCGTTGTCCTACATCGCGGCCGATCCGAAGCTGTCGTCTCTGGTCCGCACCGTCACCGACCGCAGCAGCTACACCGGCGAGGTGCACGATGTTCCGCTGCCGCCAGCCGCCCGTGCACTGCTGACCATCGACGACAGCCGGGTGCATTACCACCTGGGCGAGGTCCAGCGCGCCGCCACGTTGCATGCCGCGGACGCGGTCCTGGTGGCGGATACCCCGCTGGAAAACCTGATCTCCCGTCTTCGTTCGACGGACGGCCCGGTCCCGCCGATCGAGGTCACCGGAACCGGTCCGGACGGCCGGGCGCACGCCACCGCCGCGGCCCGCGAACTGGCCGGGCAACTCGCCGACGCCCTGGGCACCGACGTGCTGGACCGTGTCCCGGTGAAGATCCGGGTGTCCGAAGGGGACGGTCGGGTCAAGATTTCTTTCGGCCACGCTGTCGAGATGTCGACTGGCGCACCGGTGCCGAGGGTTTTCCGCGGCCTGGAAGACGGTCCGGCGCCCGCGACGCCTCGGCCCTGGACGCACGACGGCCGCACCGTGGGAGTGCACTACTCACCGTCCGATGTGTCCGTCCCTAATGGATCGTCCTTCCTGACCACCGACCCGGCAGCCACCCGGAACTTCACCGAGCAGTTGCGCACCGACGGCACCGACCGTGCCGCCGACGCGGTCACCGTCCGGCTGTCCGCCGCCGAACACCCGACCGCGGACTACTTGCTCAGCGGCGACACCCGGGATCTGCTCCTCGAAGAACTGGCGCGAACTGCTGCCCACCGCTGGTGGTTCCGTCCGACCCCGCCCGCCGGGCCGATCGCGCTCAGCGACCGCGACGGCACCGCCAAACTGCTCGGCTGGGTCCTCGCGGAACTCGGCCGCGGCGAATCGGCGGCGTCGATCGCGGAGGACGTCGCCCGGCACGAACGACCGGACCTGATCTGGACCGCCGCCCGCGAACTCTCCGCGCTCCACAACGACCTCACCGAGCAGCACGCCGTCCTCCACCTGCACGGCGTGACCGACACCTTGCTGGGCAAGCCGGACGCCGCCGCAGTGCTCACCGACCTGGCCACAGCAACCCGAAACGGCGCTGACGTCACCCGAATCGCCGAAGCAGTCGAGATCCTGGAACGGCACGGCACCCTGGACACCGTGCTAAGCGCTCCCGGCGGCCGACGTTTGCTGCTCGAAGAAATCGCCCAGCTCACCGACCGCCCGAACCCCGACAGCTACGCCCGGGACCTGGCCACCGTCATCCAGAAACTGATTGCGGAAGACCTGCCCGCGGCCGCCTTCCGTACCGCACTGCGGAATGCCCTCGACGGCCCGAGGACGCGACCAGCACCGCACCGGCTGAGCGTCGTCGGCCTGGGTTGGCTGGACCGGTGGCACACAGCCGCCGCAATCCGCCGCTACCAGGCGGAGGAACGCGCGGCGTCCGCCCGGCAAGCCGCTGAACTGGCCGAAGGAGCTCCCCGCCATGGATGAAGTGCCGGTAGATTCACCGGACGCGAAGGAGGTACCGGCGATGTCCGAGGACCAATGGGTGCTGCTGGTCGACCCGGCGTGGCAACCGGCCTCGACGACCGGCGGGGCCGAGATTCCGAGCCCGCCGCCGCAGGCCGTGGTGGGCGGCTGGCTCGCGCGCGAGGACGGGTCCGTCAGCCGCTTCGAACCCAACCCGTCCTACGAACCGGCGGCGGAGGACTCCCCGACCGACCCGCTGGACGCCGTGCTCCGCCTGACCGCCCGCGGCGAAGCCGACTTCGATCAACTGGCCGCGGTCTTCCGCGAGTCGGCCTTCGCGGTGGCCGTGGACACCGACGAATCCCCGCTCGTCGCGCCGTCGCCGGACAACATCCCGTGCCTGCTCGTCACGACCGCCCCGGCGCACCGCCGCCGAGTCCGCGCCGCCGGGTGGCGACCGGCCGCGCCCGCCGATCTGCTCCGGCTGCTGGACAGCTACGACGACGTCGACCTGCTGCTCAACCCTGGTGCACCGGGATGCCTCCGGCTGCTAGCCGACAGCGTCCGCGAAATCACCGGCTGACCCGCATCCGCCAAGAACACCTCGGGGCGATCCAGCCACGAAATCCGCACGACACAATGCCGCCCCGGCACACCGCCGCCGGGTGGCGACCGGCCGCGCCCGCCGATCTGCTCCGGCTGCTGGACAGTTACGACGACGTCGACCTGCCGCTCAATCCTGGTGCACCGGGATGCCTCCGACTGCTGGCCGACAGCGTCCGCGAAATCACCGGCTGACCGGCATCCGGAAACACCTCGGGGCGATCCAGCCACGAAATCCGCACCACACAGCGCCACCCCGGCTCACAGCGGCACAGACCGCACCGCCGGCACGCCCGGCTGAGCATCCACCGACAGCCAGTCGTTCCGAGTAGCGTGCAGCGCCAGCTGAAACCGGTTCGCCGCCCCCGTCCGGGCCATCAGGTTCTCCAGATACCGGAACATCGTCCGCCTGCTCACCCCGAGCACCCGGGCGACCTGGTCGTCCGTGAGCCCGGCGGCGAGAAGCGCGAGCAGCCGTCGTTCGCTGGGCCGGATCGCCGGTCCCGAGGTGTCGTCGGCGAGGCCCAGCGGCAGCGCGACCTGCCAGCACATGTCGAACAGCCCGGCCAGCGCGTCGAACAGGCCGCACGAGCGGATCAGCAGCACGGTGCGGTCCGCGCCGGACAGGGCCGCGCAGTCGTCGACGATCAGCAGTTTCACCGGGACCTCGGGCAGAACCCGCGCCTCCTCCCCGGCTTTCCCGCAGGGCAGGATGTTCTCCGCGACGTACTCCGGCCGCTCCAGCGCGAGCCTGCCGTAGACCGCGCGATAGCGCACGCCCCGGGCCAGGTTCTCCAGTTCGATCTCGTTGGCGTCCGCGTCGGCGTAGTACGGCGGGGAGTCCAGTCCGCGGACCTCCGTGCGCGCCGCTCGCTCCAGCTGCTGCACCCGTTCGGCGGCAGTGGTTCCGCTGACCACCTCGATCATCGCGTCGGCGTCGTACCGGACCGAGTGTCTTCGGTACTGCTCGTACAGGCGCGTCATCGCCGCCCGGGCTCCGGCCAGTTCGGCCTCGCGCTGCCTGGTCAGCACCTCCAGCACCGGTTCCGGGCGCAGCGCGGACATCGGCGAGCCGGGACCGTCGACCGGGCCGGCGAGCCCGATCCCGGCCAGCACCGCCAGCACGCGGAGCACCTCGCCGGGGTCGCGGCCGGTGTCGCGCGCTAGCCGGTCCGGCGGAACCGGTCCCGACGAAAGTAGGTCGAGATAGATTTCTGCTTCGTCCGCTTTGAGCCCGAGAGTCAAGAGATGGCCGATTGCTTCGGGAACCATTCGGAGGCACCTCCACCGGGCTGACCGACACCATTGCGCCACTGGCACCAGCGCGTCACCGCCAGGGCTGAACGAACTGTAGACAACTGGGCACCGAATGGCCCGACGCCGTTCGCAGGAAATTCCCTGGGAGGGATCGTGTCCCGTTCAGCCCGAAGAATCCTTGCCATGGCCGGTTTCGCGGCCTTGGCCTTGACTGCCCCGGCCCTGCCCGCCGTCGCAGCGCCCGCCGCGGCGCATCCGACCGCCCGTGTCTGCGCCGAAAAGGCGAAGCCCGGTATGGTCACGTGTTTCGCCGAACGCCAGACCGACACCATGCGCGCACTCCTCGCCCCGGGCGCGCTGCCCGGCGGGTTCGGCCCCTCGGACCTGCGCTCCGCCTACAACCTCACCGCCGCGGGCAGCGCGTCGGCCACCGTGGCCATCGTCGACTCCAACGACGACCCGAACGCTGAATCGGACCTCGCGAGCTACCGCTCCACCTACGGGCTCCCCGCGTGCACCACCGCGAACGGCTGCTTCAAAAAGGTGAACGAAAACGGGCAGACCAGTCCCCTTCCGGCCGCGGATTCCGGCTGGGCGGGCGAAATCTCGCTCGACGTCGACATGGTTTCGGCGATCTGCCCGAATTGCCACATTCTGCTCGTCGAAGCGAACCAGCCGAGCATGGCCGATCTCGGCACCGCGGTGAACACCGCCGTGTCGATGGGCGCGAAGTACGTGTCCAACAGCTACGGCGGCGGCGAGGACGGCACCGAACCCTCCTCCGACTCCAGCTACTTCCACCACCCCGGCGTCGCGATCACGGCGAGCACCGGCGACAGCGGTTACGGCATCAGCTACCCGGCCTCGTCGCAGTACGTGACCGCGGTCGGCGGCACCTCGTTGAGCCGCAACAGCAGCGCACGCGGCTGGGGCGAAACCGCTTGGAGCGGCGCGGGCAGCGGCTGCTCCGGTTACGTGGCCAAGCCGTCGTTCCAGAACGTCACCACGAGCTGCAGCAAGCGCGCCGCCGCTGACGTCTCGGCCGTGGCCGACCCGCAGACCGGCGTCGCGGTGTACCAGACCTACGGCGGCAGCGGCTGGGCCGTGTACGGCGGCACCAGCGCGTCCGCCCCGATCGTCGCGTCCGTGTACGCCCTCGCCGGCGCTCCCGGCGCGTCCGACACCCCCGGCGCCTACCCGTACTCGCACACCGGCAACCTCAACGACGTGACCTCCGGCAGCAACGGCAGCTGCTCCGCCTCGGTGCAGTGCAACGCCGGCCCCGGCTGGGACGGCCCGACCGGCCTCGGCACCCCCAACGGCACCGCGGCGTTCGCCGCGGGCGCTCCCAGCGGCGGCGTCACGGCGGCCAACCCGGGCAGCCAGAACGGAGTCGTCGGCACCGCGGCGAGCCTGCAGCTGTCCGCGTCCGGCGGCAGCGGCGGCTACACCTGGACCGCCAGCGGCCTGCCCGCCGGGCTGTCGATCAGCTCCGGCGGCCTGATCTCCGGCACGCCGACCACCGCGGGCACGTATTCGGTGACCGCGACCGCCAAGGACTCCTCCGGGGCCACCGGCTCCACCACCTTCGGCTGGACGATCGCCCCGACCGGCGGCGGCACCTGCTCCGGGCAGAAGCTGGGCAACCCCGGCTTCGAAAGCGGCACCAGCCCGTGGACCGCGTCCAGCGGAGTGGTCAGCACGTCGTCCAACGGCGAAGCCCCGCACAGCGGAACGTACCTCGCCTACCTCGACGGCTACGGCAGCGCGCACACCGACACGGTCTCGCAGTCGGTGAGCATCCCCTCCGGCTGCCACGCCACGCTGAGCTACTACCTGCACGTCGACACCGCCGAGACGACCGCCTCGACGTCCTACGACAAGCTGACCGTCAAGGCCGGTTCGACCACGCTCGCCTCGTACTCGAACCTGAACCAGGCGACCGGATACCAGCTGCACACCGTTGACATGTCGGCCTTCGCCGGCCAGACGGTGACGCTGACCTTCACCGGCGCCGAGGACTCGAGCCTGCAGACGTCGTTCTGCCTCGACGACACGTCGCTGACCGTGAGCTGAAACTGAAACCGAGGAAAGGCCGTCCCGTGCGCGGGGCGGCCTTTTCCGGTGCCTTGCGCGAAACACGCCCGTATTCCGCTCAGTTCGGTTTGGCGGCAAGCAAATCGAGCCCGAGCGGGGTGCACTGGTGGCAGACCGCCTTGCCTTCCCGGCGCGAAACGATCAGGCCCGCCTCGCGCAGAGCCTTGGTGTGCAAGGACGCGGCGGCGACCGAGACGGACACCTCCCGCGCGAGACCGGTGGTCGTGCGTCCGCTGATCAGGGACCGCAGCGCCCCCGCGCGAGTGGCGCCGAGCAGCGCGGCCAGCGGGTCCGGCGGCCCGGCCGGGGCGAGCAGGGGCAGCGGGGTCAGCGCGGGATAGATCAGCGTGGTTGGCCGGTCGGCGTAGTACGCCACCAGCGGGTGTCCCGACCACAGCAGCGTCGGCCGCAGGACGAGGCCGTGTCCGTGCAGGGTCAGGTCGAGGTCGCGGGGGAAGTCCGCTTCGAGGGTCAGGCCGTTCCAGCGGAGCATCGGCCGGAGACTGGCGAACAGCGCGCTGATGCCTTGGCGCGCAAGGATTTTCGCCCGCCACGCCGTTTCGGCGTCGAAGCCCGCCCGCAGGCTGTGCCAGTGTTCGGCGAGGACGCTCTGGTAGCCGGCGCGGATGGCCTGGTCCAGCACCTTCCACGCGTCGCGGTCCTGCCCGGCCAGCCGCTTCGTCCAGGAGGTCAGCGGCCGGTCGATCGCGCACACCCGCCGCAGTTCGGCGCGCACCTCGGCCCGCGGCGTGGACAGCACGCGGTCCAGCCCCTCTTCCACGGTGCTGCTGGGCGGATCGAGGAACATCGGGCCCGCGCCGGAGGGCGAGACGAGCTGCAGCAGCGGCCTGCCTTCGCGCGGCAGCCGCCGCGCGACCTGCTCGCGCCACGGCGCGAAAGCCGGGTCCGGGTCGCGGCGCTGCAGCATCTGCATCGCGAGGGTCAGCTCGCCGAGCGGCACCGGGTGTCCGGCGATCGACACGTGCAGAAGATCTTCGGGCGTGCAGCGCAGCCGAAGCACGGAAACCCCCTTGTTTTGAGTTCTAGCTTAAACCATCGCGCCCCCGCCCCCGGGTGCGCGAATATGGGTTTTCCGGCAGGGGGACGGGAAATCACCGAGCGGCGGCATCGCATCCGGCCTATCGGCATACGCCGTTCGCGCCCTCCTGGACATTTCCAGCAGAAGAGGGGTTTCCATGCGAGCGAGAATCGGCGCGTTGCTGGGGGCGGCATTGGTTTCGCTGGCCGCCGTCACGACAGTGGCGACGGCGGCGGACGCGGCTCCCGCCAGCACGGGCTTTACGGCGCAGCTGCGGTCCGCGGGGTTCACCGCCCAGCAGGCCGCCGCGCTGCGGGGCGAGATCGACCGCGACCTGGCGATGCTGCGCGGAAGACAGGTCACGCCCAATCAAATCGTTACCGGCGACAATTCAGTCATCACCTATCCTTTGCCCGGCGATAAGTACGCGCACGCATTCGGCGACGGGCTGAACGGCAACGACCCGCGCACGCCGTACGAACTCTGTTCCTACGGAGCGTTCTGCGGATGGAAGGAAGCGAACTACACAGGAAAGGGATTCACGCACGCGGCCTGCGGCGATTTCTACGAGATCCCGAACGGCTTCAACAGCGGCGGGTCCTGGATGAACAACCAGACGCACCACTACACGACGTCGTTCTGGGGCAAGGGCAAAACCTACTTGTCCACCTCGCCGAAGGCCTACTACGCGCAACCGCACGGGAACTGGCACCCCGTGTGGTACATCTCGAACGACTGCTGACTGACGCGGTGACGGCAGCGTGAGGCGGCGGCATCCGGCGAGGATGCCGCCGCCGAGTCACGCGTCGAGGACCTCGGCCAAGGTCGGCAGCGAAGGATGCGCTCCGTGCCGCGTCACGACGACAGCGGCTACCTTGGCCGCGAACCCGCAAGCCGCCACCACATCCGCGGTCGTCGGCTCACCGGGGATTTCCGCGAGCCGCGCGGCAAGCGCTCCGACGAACGAATCCCCCGCTGCCGTGGTGTCCACTGCCCGGACGGAAACCGCCGGGACACGCGCGGACGACGACGCGTCGAGGACGGCGCATCCCTCGGCTCCCAGCGTCACGATCGCCCACCGGCACCCGGCGGCGAACAGTTCGGCACTGCCGCGCCGCAGGCTGCCGCCGTCGACCGGCTCCTGACCGGTGAGCTGCCGGAACTCGATTTCGTTCGCCACCACCACATCGCTGAGCGGCAGCAGCTTCGCGGCCACATCGTCGACCGGCGCGGTGTTGAGCACCGTCAGCACGCCACGCTCGCGAGCGGCCGCGAACGCGCGTTCCGTCGCGTCGGCCGCCGCCTCCAACTGGCCCACCACCACCCGAAGTCCCGGCAACTCGCTGATCGCCGTTTCGGCCGCCGCGGCCGGAATGTCGGCGTTCGCCCCGGCCACGACGACGATCGAGTTGACGCCCTCCGCGTCGACGGTGATCGCCGCCCGTCCCGTCGGCAGCGCCGAGGTTCGCAGGTGCGCGACGTCCACGCCCTCGGCGAGCAGGGCTTCCCGGTACTCGTCGCCGTCCTCGTCCCGGCCGACGCACCCGAGCACGGCCACGTCCGCGCCGAGCCGGGCGGCGGCGACCGCTTGGTTGCCGCCTTTTCCGCCCAGCTCCCGGCTCGTCGAGAATCCCATCAGGGTCTCCCCTGGCTCCGGGATGCGCGGCGCCTGGACGATGTGGTCGACGTTGAGCGACGCGACTACCGCCACCGCCGGGCTCATGCGGTCAGCCATCGAGCCGGGACGTCCCGCGTCAGCCGGGCCACGGCGTCGGCCGCCACACCCTCGGCTTCGAGCAGATCGGCGAAGACCGTCGGCACGAACACGAGGCCGTTCCCGCCGTTCTGCGTCCACATCTGCTTCAGGAACAGGTCGTGCGACAACATGATCTGCTCCCCGAAGCCCTCGTGCACCCACCGCGCCACGGCGCGAGCGGTCTGGGAGACCGTCGGGGCGACGCCTTCGCCGGGGAACGAGATGTCGAGACCGATCATGTCGAACTCCAGCAGCACGCCGCGTTCGAGAAGCTCGCGCTGGTAGCCCGGGTCGTCGCCGGACGGATCGCTGTGCGCCAGCGCCACTTTCCCCGGAACCGCCCCGCATTCGTCCAGCACCAGATCGAGCACCTCGTGCCCGCGACGTTGCCAGCCCGGCAGGTGGATGTTGAGCCCGACGGCCGGCCGCGCCGCCTGCGCGAACGCCGCGGCCCGCAACGAAGCCCGCTCCCCGTCGGTGAAAAGCGGAGAGACGCCGACCTCGCCGACGACCCCGGCCCGGATCCCCGTTTCGCCGACGCCCTCGTCCAGCTCCGAGAGAATGCGCGCGGTCTGCGCTTCGACGGTGACCGCGGTGATGCGCTCGCCCTCGAACTTCTCCAGGTACGCACCGGTGCCCATGATGACGTTGACGCCGGTCGCCTCGGCCACCGCCGCCAGGGCTCGCGGATCCCGGCCGATCGACGCGCTGCCGGTCGCGTCGACGACCGTGCCGCCGCCGGCCGCGGCGAACGCGGCCACCTCGCGCACGACGCTCGCGTGGTCCTTCACCGCCACGTTGTCGGCGCAGCAGTAGGGATCCTGGCGAAGCAGGAATTGCCAGCCCGGACCCACTTCCGCCTCGACGAGCCGACGCGTGGAGGCGTACGAGGGCTCAGCGACTGCGGACGACAGATCGTTGAAGAGGTGCTCGTGCGGCAGCACCAGCCCGAGGTCCGCCGCGTCCACCGCACCGAGGACGCCGCGCACTTCAGCCACGACGCACCTCGGCTGGCTGGGCAAGGACCGCCGGTTCGGCTGTGTGCCGCGACGGAATCATCGCGATCGCCGCGGCCGCCAGTGCCACGCCGGCCCCGAGGACGGTGACCAGGTGCAGGCTGGAACCCGCTGCGGGAGCGACGATTTCGAGCAGCAGCGACCCGATCAGCTGACCGGCGGTGGAGGCCAGGCCCAGCAGCAAGAGCCCCAAACCGCGCACCAGCAAGGCCATCAGCGCGATCGACAGGAGGCCGAGCGGTCCGCCGAAGTACATCCACCACGTGCCCGGCAAGGCGAAGTGCGCGCCCGCGGCCGCCATCCGCACCACGTACACGAGGCCGAGCGCCACGAAGCCGATCAGGAAGTTCCAGGTGATGGAGATGAACATCGAACCGGACAGCAGGCCGATCTCCGAGTTGCCCGCGGGCTGCCAGCCGGCGAGCAGACCGCCGACGAACGGCATGATCGCCAGCGCGATCATGTGCGGGGCCGACCAGTTCGGGGAGACCACCAGCACCGTGGCGCAGATGGCCAGGATCGCCCCGGCGACGCGCGGCGCGCTCATCGCCTGCTTGAACGGGACGCCGATGCCGAGCCGGTCGCACACGACGCCGGAGATGACCATGCCGGAGATCAGCGAGGTCTGGAAGATCGCCACCCCGAGGAAGCCCACCGTCACGCCCTCGGAGAGCACGATCACCGCACCGCACAGGCCCGCGAAGAAGTTCCACCTCGGGATCTCGCCGCGCACCAGCTGACCCGGCAGCCGGAAGAACGCGGTGCGCGTCCGGGCGCGGGCCAGCACGATGACCAGCATCAGCGCCAAGCCGGTGCCGAAGGACACCAGCGCGGCGGCGTGCCCGTCGCCGAGCGCGGTGCCGAGGTGCCCGTTGACCAGCGATTGCAACGGGCCGAGCATCCCGGCGAAGACGGTCGCGATCGTCAGCACGACGGCCGAGGTCGCGCGGCGGGTGGGTGACGTACTCATCGAATCCTCCTTGATCCCGAGTGCGCGCGGCTCAGATTTCGCGTCCGGCGAGCCAGGTCAGGGCCTGAGCGAAGAGCTTGCCGTAGCCGTCCCAGCTCATGAACTCCTCCGGAGCCCAGTGCGGGGAGATGTCCGAGGTGAAGGCGAGGGTGCGGCCCCGCCCGACCTGGCGAGCGGCCAGCATGACGTCGCCCTCCACGGTGGCGAGCAGCTCGGCGTCCGGCTTCAGCGTGGTGTGCTGGTAGCCCAGCAGGATCGGCCACTCCTGGTCGAGCCCGGCGACCACCGGGTGGCCGGACCGCACGACCTGGGCGCGCACGCCCTCCGGCGTCTCGACGCGGTCGTCGAACGGGTCGATGTCGACCGGGAGGATCTCCTCGATCGGCGTCCGGTGGTAGTTGGCCTTGCCCTCGAAGCCCTGGAAGCTCAGGTAGCCGCCGGCCATCATCAGGCCGCCGCCGCCGCGGACCCACTCGCGCAGCAGCTTGAGCCGGTTGGGCGACGGACGGCCGAGGGTGAACGTGTCCGGGTGCAGCAGCAGGGTGTTGGAGCCCACGTCGGAGAGCAGGACGACGTCGTAGGCCTCGAGTTCCTCCAGCGTCCGCGGGAACTTCTCGGCCACGTCGTGCGAACGCAGGTGAGTCACCTCGACCCCCTCCGCCGCCAGCGCCGCCAGGAGCCGCGCGCACCCGATCTCCACCTGCGTGTGCGCGAACGGGTCGTATCCCTTGTGGTCGATCGTCGCACTGACCCACGACTCCCCGGCTAGCAGGACCTTGACCATCGACGACTCCTTCGGGGCGAAAGTGCTTAGCGCGTGTTGCGCAACGTAGCGCAACAACGCCAATATAAGATGCGGTTGCAGTCGCCGTCAACGCTCAACGGGGAGGAGCCGGATGTCGCTGGCGAAGGTGGCCCGAGAGGCCGGGGTGGCCGTGTCGACGGTGTCGAGGTACGTCCGGGGCGAGCTCAACGTCGCCTCCGAGACGGCCCGGCGCATCGACGCCGCGCTGTCCGCCGAAGGGCATCCGCCCGTGCGGAAACAGGTGACCGGGCTCAGCCTCGGCCTGGTGGTCCCGTCGCTGGACAACCCGTATTTCTCCACGCTGGCGGACGCGGTGGCCGACGCCGCCGCGGCGGACGGCATCGACGTGTTCACCGCCCTCACCGGGTCGTCGCCGTCGCGGGAGCGCGCCAGCGTCGAACGCCTGATGCGCGTGCCGGACGTGGGCGGGCTGATCTATCTGGGGATGAACACCACCAACGAGGCCTTCGCGAGCCGGCTGGCCGGCGACTTCCCGGTGGTCTTCCTCGACGAGTACGTCGAGGCCGCCGGGCCGCGGATCGCGCACGTCACCGCGAACAGCTTCGGCGGCGCGTACCAGGCGACCACCCACCTGATCTCCCAGGGCCACCGGCTCATCGCGCACGTCGGCGGCCCGGCCGGACTGCGGACGGCCGACCAGCGCGAGGCCGGATACCGCGCGGCGCTGAAGGCGCACGGGGTCGAGGTCGACGAATCGATGATCGTGCGCGGCACCTTCAGCTCGGCTTTCGGCATGAACTTCTTCGCGCACATGGCGCGGGCCGACGCTTCGCCGACAGCCGTGTTCACCGCGAGCGACATCGCCGCGGTCGGCCTGCTCGAAGCGGCCCGCCGCGCGGGAGTCGCGGTGCCGGGAGACCTGTCGGTGATCGGCTGCGACGGAATCACTCTCGGCGAATGGACCTCGCCCCGGCTGACCACCGTCGCGCAGCCGACCGAGCAGATGGCCCGCAAGGCGGTCGACGAGATCACCCGTCTCGCGGCCGGCGAGAGCCCGGCGGACCACGTGCTCTCCATGCAGCTCGTCGTCCGCGAATCGACCCGGGAGCACTCCGCATGACCGACGAAGCCCTCGCCCTGTTGCGCGATCTGGTGCGCCAGGACACCACTTCCGGCGACAACGCCGCGCAGGCCGCCGCGCAGGAGCTGGCCGTCTCCTACGCCACTGCTGTTTCAGGCGTCCGCGTGCTGCAACGTTCCACTTCCGGGAGGCCGTGGGTTCTCCTCGGCACCGGTTCGCCCGATGGGGTGCTGTTCGTGTGCCACGTCGACACAGTCCCGGTCGGCTCCCCCGATTTGTGGGAGCGTGCCCCATTTTCCGCAGACGTCGACGAGGAGTTCCTGCACGGCCGCGGCAGCGTCGACATGAAAGGCGGGCTGGTCGCCGCCCTGGTCGCGTTGCGCAACGCCGCGGAAGCAGGCGCCGACGCACAAGTCCTCCTCACCAGCGACGAAGAGATCGGCTGCCGGGGCGCAACGGAGGCTTCGTCCTCGCTGAACCTGACGCCGCGACTCGTCGTGGTCCCGGAGGCGACGCAGAACCGCGTCTCGCTCGGACACCGCGGAGCGACGTGGCTGCGGCTCGCCGCAGCGGGCAAGGCCGCCCACGGGTCCACCCCGCAACTCGGGCGCAACGCGATCCAGCTGCTCGCGGACCGCGCGCTGGGCGCGCTCGATTCGCTCCCGCTGTCCACTGAGGACTATCTGGGCGAGGAAACCGTCAACGTCGGCACGTTCGAGGGCGGCACCGCGACGAATATCGTTCCCGCTTCGGCTGTTCTGACGCTGGATGTGCGCACTGTGGACGGTGGCGCACCGGTGCTCGCCTGGGCTTCCGGGCTCGATCCGGCGATCAGCACCGAGGTGGATCTTGACCTGCCCGCTGTTCGCACCCCGCGCTTGCCGGACGCGCTCGCCAGCCAGGCCACCGCGCCAGCCGCGACCTATTTCACCGACGCTTCGGCCTTGGCCGGGTCAGTGGGCGGTGCGCCGATCGTGATCTGGGGCCCGGGAGATCCCCGGCAGATGCACGCGGCGAACGAGAAACTGGAACTGGAATCCTGGCGGCAGGCGTTGCGCAACTACCGCGAACTGGTGTTGCCTGCCGCGCGCTGAACGTTTCCCACGGCCGACGACAGTCCTCTGTGGACTTAACGGCCCGCCAGCCTGAGCGCGTCCGCCACGCGCTGGCCATGAACCCGGCGCTGCCCGGTCTCCCGGCAAGGCGCCGGGGTCCGGATGCGAAGGGCGACGAGACGGCGGGTCCGAGCTAGCCGTGCGCGACTGACCGCACTGCACGGCGAGAAGACTCCTCGCCGGAGGAGATTCAGGCCGCCACGTGCTCAGCTGCCCAGTCATGACAGCGCTCGGCTCGCTCGGGACGGCGACCCCGGCTGATCTCGTATGACCTGAGTCACGTTGTCCGCGTGCAACCTGCCAGCCGTCACGCGGCCTGTATCCGGTGTGGAGCAGGGCGTGCGCGGGGCATGGTGGGACGACGAGTTCGTCGCGTACGTCATGGCGTCTTCGGGATCCCTGCGCGCCACCGCGTTTGTCCTGTGCGGAGACTGGCACCGGGCCGACGACCTGGTGCAGGTCACCTTCCTCAAGCTCTACCGGGTGTGGCCGAGGCTGGTCCGGCGGGGCGAACTGGACGGCTACGTGCGGCGGATGGTCGTGCGCGCGTACCTGAACGAAAACCGGCGGAAGTGGCGTTCGCGCGAGCGCCTTTCCGCCGAACTGCCGGACGTCGGCACGGCACCGGAACCCGACCATGCCCAGCGGCTTGCCGTGCGTGCGGCGCTCGACGGCGTCCCGCCGAAGCAACGCGCGGTTCTCGTGCTGCGCTTCTGGGACGACCTCAGCGTCGACGAGACCGCCGCCGCGCTCGGCTGCACGACCGGCACCGTCAAGAGCCAGTCCGCGCGCGGGCTGGCGACCCTGCGCAAACGCCTCGATCCCAGTCAGCTCGGGTACTTTCCCGTCCTCGCGTCACAGAAGGGGCGGGCATGAACGACGAAGAAGCACGTGCGGTGATCCTGCTCGCCGGCCCGGCGGACGAGCCGCCCCCCGGCGTGGACCCCGAGCGGCTGCTGGCGAAGGGCCGCGAACAACGCCGGCGGCGGAACCTAGCCGCAGCAGGCGCGAGCGCCCTGATGACGGCTCTGGTCCTGGTCGTGACGGTGACGGCGGGCCAGAGCGGCCCGGCCACCGCGCCGCAGATCGTCCAGCCGGCCGCCGCGACGACCGCCGGACCCCAGCGAACGAGCGAAACCCCGCCGCTCGGCACCACCGGCAACGCCCCTGTCTCCACTGGTGATCCGACGCCCGGAAGCGGTTCCCCCGGGGCGTCGACCACCGGCCGCGCCTCCACTGGCCGCGTCTCCGCCGGCACGACTCCGAACCGAACGACGACCACCGGCGCGCGCTGACCCGTCCGCCGGAACCCGTTCCACGAGAAAGAACAATCTTGCCGACACTTGCCGAACCAGCCGCCCTCGTCCCGACCGCGATCCGCTGGCACCAGCGGCCGTATGTCCGGGCGATCGGCGGGTACCTGTGCATCCGCGTGTTCAGCGTCGCTCTGCTCGCGCTGTTCGCCGCGAGGACCGGTCAGCCTCTCATCGGCCGCCTCACGGCATGGGACGGACAGTTCTACTTGGACATCGCCGACTACGGCTACTTCGGCACCACACGCGGCCTGTACGACGCGGCGGGGAACTACGCGCCGTACACGCCGCTCGCGTTCTTCCCCGCGTACCCGACGCTGTTGCGGATTCTCGCGCCAGTCACGTTGGGGAGCACGGTCTTGGCCGGGCTGCTGGTGAGCACCGTCGCCGGATGCCTCGCCGCGGCCGCGATCTTCCGGCTGGCCCAACGGATCGACGGACGGACGCGCACCGGGTTGCTGTTAGTGGCGCTGTGGGCCGGAGCACCGCTCGCTATCACGCAGTCCATGGTCTTCACTGAAGCGCTGTTCACCGCGTTCGCAGCCTGGACGCTCGTCGGGGTGATCGAGCACCGCTGGCTCCTGGCGGCCGCCTGCTGCGTGGGCGCGGGACTCACCCGGTCGACCGCGGCGGTACTCATCGCCGTCGTCGGCGTCGCCGCGGTGATCGCCTTCATCCGCACCCGCGACCGCTGGACGACCATGATCTGCGCGGTGCTGTGCCCGCTCGGTTTGCTCGGCTGGTGGGTCTTCGTCGCGGTCTGGACCGGCAGCCCGACCGGCTGGTTCGACCTCGAGTGGGACAACTGGCGAACCCGCTTCGACGGGGGCCTCGAGGCGGCGGAATTCTCCTGGCAGAAGCTGGCATCCGGCTCTTCGGTGATGGAGACGCTGACCGTTTTCCTCCTGCTGGGCGCGGCCGTGCTCGCCGTCCTGCTGACCAAGACGCTGCGCCCGTTGTCGCGGTGGTGGCCGCTCGCCGCCTACGGCGCCGGGATGGTGGTGCTGGTCGTGGGCACCGCGGGCCTCCCGACCGCCAAACCGCGGTTCCTGATCCCCGGCTTCATCCTGCTGTTCCCGATCGCCCGCGGTCTCGCCGCCCGCCGCCCAGGCACCGCAGTGGCCGCGACCGCCGCCTTCGTCCTCATCGGCTGCTGGTTCAGCGCCTACTCCCTCACCGGCTGGCGCTACGTCATCTGAGGAGGCGAACCTCTCGCGAAAAGCGAAGGCCTCCTTGCCGCTGCGGGCAAGGAGGCCTTCACGCGTCCACAATGGACTCAAAACCGCGAGCAGCGCGTCAACCGCACTTCACGGCACTCTCCGCGATCGCCACTCCGCCGACCTTGCCGTCGGCCGTGGGAGTGAACTCGAAGTGCCAGCCCGGCTTTTCCGCGATGGGCAGCTCGAACCGCCCGGCCGTGCCCTCCTTCAGGCCGCGCGCGTCGTACGCCTTGCGCAGCTCGGCCAGCGAGGACCCGGCGCCGATGCCCTCCGCGGTCTTGGCGTCGGGCGGGGCACCCAGCTCGTGCAAGCCGTTCTTCCCGAACGACGCGCCCCCGGCAGCGGCGAACGCCTTGTCCCGATCTTCCCGCTTGCCCGCCAGATCAGCACTCGCCATCGCGGCGTCTGCCGCCAATTGGGCCGCCTCCGCGTCCTTGGCGGCCGCGTTGGCCGATTCCGCGGCGGACCTGCCCGCGGGCTGCTTCGCGGCCCGGTCCGCGTCGTCCGCCTTGGCGTTGAGCTCCTTGGCCTTCCGCTCCGCCTCGGCCTCGGCGGCAAGCCGGGCCTGATCCGGCGCGGGACCGCCCTGCCAGCTCAAGACCGTGCAGCCGTCCAGCACGGACACCGGTGCGTCGGCGAGCTTCCCCGTGGCGAGAGCCGCTTCCTTGGCCATCCCCGGGGCGATTCCGCGGTAACCGGCCGCGCCGAAGACCTCGGCGCGCGCGGCGGCGGTTTCCGGTTGCGCGGCAGTGGTTTCCGACGAACACGCCGCCAGCACGGCGACAGCGACGAGCCCCACGGCCGCACGGCCGGCGGACATGACAAAACCCTTGTGCATCTGATTCCCCTCGTACCGGACCCCATCTGACGGGTCGTCATTCCCGGCGGACCGAGATATCAGACAACTTACCGGGCCAGGCAGAGATCCCCCATCGATTACCGGGCAAGCGGACGGGGCGCTTTCGGCCCGCCGTCAGCTCGCCCGCCGGCGCCGCAGGAGCACCTGCCTTCCGGGCAGGACGAGCAGCACCAGGCTGTAGTACTGCAGCGCGGGCACGGCGAGCGCGAGGGCCAAAGCCAGGACCAGCGCCAGGACGTTGAGGTAGCTCTCCGTGTAGCGCTCCTGGAGCGTCTCCGGCTCCTGCTCGTCCTCGTCGATCAGGTCCGGGGAGGCTTTCAGGATCCTCAGCATCGCGAACCGGCACACCATGCTCGCCAGGAGCGTCGCGTAGTAGAACACCGCCACGAACCGGTCGCGGCCGAAGGCGCCGATCATCTCCGTCGGGAGGGGAAGCACGACGACGGACAGCAGCCACCCCATGTTCCACATCGTGAAGGAGCGGGTGACCCTCGCGACCGAGGAGAACGTCCGGTGATGCTCCCGCCAGATGTTCGCGATCACCGCGAAACTCAGCAGGAAACTCCAGATCTGGTTGAAGTGACCGGTGATCACCTCGCTGGCGCG
Organism: Amycolatopsis sp. NPDC114484; assembly: GCF_055633755.1. Taxonomy (NCBI): domain Bacteria; kingdom Bacillati; phylum Actinomycetota; class Actinomycetes; order Pseudonocardiales; family Pseudonocardiaceae; genus Amycolatopsis; species Amycolatopsis sp. NPDC114484. Next base: position 152,733 of record NZ_JBVKDQ010000014.1, read on the forward strand.
ACCGTCGGCGGCCGCGACCTCCGGGACGAGGTCGACCAGCGGCAGGATCAGCAAGGTGATGGAAATCGCGGTCACCGCGTCGGTGAACAGCACCAGCCGCTCCCCGGAGGCGCCCTTCTTGCTCCTGCCCGGCGCGTGCGCCGGGGCGGGCCCTCCCGCCCCGGTTCCGTCGGCGGCGTCGCTGGCACTCATGCGTGATGCACCTTTCCTCGTCCCGGAAGACTCTCACCGCTGGCTATACAGCGATCGCGGCCGACATCCCGGCCACGACACGCCAGCCTGAGCGACGCCGGCGAGGCAACTGCCCGGAAATCCGTTCCAGGGCGCACGAACGGGACCGCGGCTCCCGGAGCGTCCGGCCACCGGATCGCCGGGAAGGATCAGCGATTCGCGACGACCCGGCGATAGTCGAGGATTCCGACGACGGTCAATGCCATGACGATCGCCCCGGCACAGCACACCTGGGCGACCACCATCGCGCCGAACGGGATGATCCCGTTTTTCAGCACCAGGTTCTGGGCCACCGCCAGGGCGATGCACAGAGCCAGCGCGAAGGTCCAGGCCGGACGTGGACCGGTGCGGAGCCGGAGCACCAGGTACGCGCCTCCAGCGATCGCGCACAACCAGACAAGCGGGGACAAACCGGTGATCTGGTCCGGATCGCCCGGGAGGCCGAACCTGAGCGCGAGAGCGGGGCCGAGGACCAGGCTTCCGCCGACGACCCACCACCACGGCCGGGCCGGCGGCAGCGGGGCGTCGACGTGGAAGGCCGCCAGCACCAGCACCAGCGGAAGCCACTGCGGAACGAAGTACCCGATCGGCTCGAGCCCGGGGCCGGAGGAATGCTTGACCAGGAACCAGATCGCGCCCGCCGCCAGGATCGCCCCGGCGGCGATCCGCGCCAGGCGGCGCCACCCGTCCACCAGCAGCACGAGCGGGATCAGCGAGGCCGCCAACCGGACGAGGTCCGTGGTCAGGCCGGAGGTCAGCGCCGCGCGGAACTGCTCGGGGTAGTCGCCGGAGGAGGAGAGCAGCCAGAGCGTTTCGCCGGCGGTCGAGGCCGATTTCAGCACGCCCCAGAGCAGGCCGAGGAGCGCGACCTGCCGCACCAGATCGCCGAAAGCGACCGTGCGCGCGGGCGCCGCCCTGCTCGCCAGCCGGGTCCGCACGCCCAGCGCCAGCAACGCCCCCAGTTCCCTCCGCAGCGCCGCGCGATCCCGCTCGCCGTGCAGATCGAGCAGGGTGGCGACCATCTCGTCGCCGCGTTCGGCGCGGTACCACGCCGGGAGCACGCGCACCAGCGCGCGGTATTGCTCCTCGGCGCCGATCATGCCCGCACTTCCGCTGCGTGGCGCGCCCGGCGTTCGGATGACTCCCGCGCCTCACGAACCCCGTATCCGTGCCGCGGCTCGCCCGCCAGAGCGTTCGGCACCAGGACGGCCCGCTCGGAGAAGCTTCGCTCAGCCATGGTCCGCCTATCTCCTAAGACGAGATACAGCGGTGTCCGTTGCTTCGTCGCCCGCGAAACTTCCCGAAGCGGCCGCAGACCCTAAATGCTGCTCAAACGAGCCTAAGTCATCCTCAAGTTTCCCGCCGCCGGCACCGTGTGGCCGTAGTCTGGCGATACCGGAGCACGAGGGAGAACAGCCGGCCGTCGGGGGGAATCATGCTGGAAGCATTCGTCATCCTGGGTGGGATCGTCGTCGTACTGCTCGCAGCGGGGCTGATCGTGGACTCGAAGGACCTCGGCCGCAAGGGACAGCCGGGCGCCGCGGGCCGCCGTTCCAGCCAGGCCCGGCAGGACGCCCTCCGCCAACGGCAGCAAACCGGTGCCCAGCGCGGTTACTTGTTCTTCAGCCAGCCGTGGAGCTGACTACCGGCGGGTGCCGGCCTGCCTGAACGGCCGGCGGTAGCGCTGGCGCTACCGTGAAGTCGGGGGTTTAAGGCATGTTGGCGGGCCCCGGCGGTTTCTAGTGTCGTCGGCATGGAAATGGAAGCTTCCCGCAGCCGCCAGGCCGGCGGTCCGGTCGTCACCACGTTGCTCGGCCTGTTCTTCGTCACCGGTGCCGCCACGAACTCGATCGGCGCTTTCACCGGCCTGGACACCATGTTCCGGATGACCGCCGGCGGGATCGCCGTGGCGTGCCTGCTCGTCCTGATCGTGCGCTTCATCGCGCGCCGCAAGGACTGACGCCGATGTTGACCACTGCTCCGTTGCTGCTGGCCGCGGCACTGCTCGCACCCGCGACTCCGGCCGCCGCCGCTGCGGACCCGGTTCGCGCGCTCGCACAGGACATCGTCTCGTCCGGCGCGACCGGCGTGCAGATCCGGACCGTCCACAACGGACACACCCGTACCGTCACCGCCGGAGTGTCCGAACTGGACTCCCGAAAGCCGGTCTCGCCCACCGGGCGATTCCGGATCGGCAGCGCGACCAAGATGTTCACGTCCGCTGTGGTCCTTCAACTCGTCGCCGAACACCGCGTCCGGCTCGACGCGCCCGTCGAGCGATACCTGCCCGGACTGCTGCCGCACGGCGAAGAAATCACCGTGCGAATGCTCCTGCAGCACACCAGCGGCCTCTACGACTACACCGATTCCCTCCCGCTGCCCGGGTCCGAACTGGAGAAGATCCGGTACCGGCACCATTCGCCGGAGTCGATGGTCGCGATCTCGACCGCCAAGCCGCCGGACTTCCCGCCGGGCAGCAAACACGCCTACTCCAACACCAACTTCATCGTGCTCGGGATGCTCATCGAGCGGACCACCGGGCGCCCGTAGGGAACCGAAGCGGCGCAACGCATCCTGGTGCCGCTCGGACTGCGCCACACGTCGGTTCCCGGGGACCGGACCGGGATCCCGGGCCCGCACGCGCACGGGTACCAGGAGATGAACGGGAAACTGGCCGACGTCACCGAACTGAACCCGAGCGTCGCCTGGGCGGCCGGCGAGATCATTTCCACCACCGCGGACCTGGACAGGTTCGTCCGGGCGCTGGCGGCGGGGCGGCTGGTGCCGCCGGACCTGCTGGCGCAGATGACCACCCCGCGTTCCGCGACCGAGCAGTACGGGCTCGGCTCGCGCACCCCGACCACCGCGTGCGGAGCACGGGTTTTCGGGCACACCGGCGGGATTCCCGGGTTCCAGACCGTCGCGTTCACCAGCCCGGACGGGAAACGGCGCGTCGAGGCTTCGGTGACGCTGGGCCGGGGCCCGGACTTCGACTGGACTCGCGCCGTGCTCGACAAGGTCTTTTGCAACTGAGTGCCAACACCGAACGAGGAAACCCATGCTCAACACTGTGCCTTTCGTCCTGACCGCTGCCCTGCTCGCGCCCACCGCGCCCGCCGCCGCTGACCCCGTGCGCACAGTCGCGCAAGAAATGATCACGGCCGGCGCGACCGGCGCGCAGATCCGCGCCGTCCGGGACGGACACACCCGCACGGCCGCCGCCGGAGTGTCCGAACTGGACTCCCGGCGACCGGTCTCGCCCACCGGACGATTCCGGATCGGCAGCACAACAAAGACGTTCGTGGCCACCGTGGTCCTGCAGCTCGTCGCCGAACACCGGCTCCAGCTCGACACCCCCGTGGAGCAATACCTGCCCGGACTGCTGCCGCACGGCGAAGAAATCACCGTGCGGATGCTCCTGCAGCACACCAGCGGCCTCTACAACTATCTCCGGTCGATCTCGCTGAAGGGCGCCGATCTGGAGAAAATCCGCTACCAGCACCATTCACCGGAGTCGCTGGTGGCCATCGCGACCGCGCAGCCGCTCGATTTCCCGCCGGGGAGCCAGTTTTCGTATTCCAACACCAACTACATCGTGCTCGGCATGCTGATCGAACGGACCACCGGGCACGCCTGGGGCGACGAGGCGGCCAAGCGGATCCTGCGCCCGCTCGGCATGCACCACACGGTGATCCCCGGCGACCGCACGAAGATTCCGGGCCAGCACGCGCACGGGTACCAGGAGATGAACGGCAAGCTGGCCGACGTCACCGAGCTGAACCCGAGCGTCGCCGGCGCCTCGGGCGAGATGATCTCCACCACCGCGGATCTGGACAAATTCGTCCAAGCGCTCGCGTCGGGACGGCTGGTGCCGCCAGCGCTGCTGAAGCAGATGACCACCCCGCGCTCGGCGACCGAGGAATACGGACTCGGCTTGCAGACCCGGACCACGCCGTGCGGGATCCCGGTTTTCGGGCACACCGGCGGGATTCCCGGGTACGGGACGATCGCGTTCACCAGCGCGGACGGGAAGCGCCGGGTGGAAGCTTCGCTGACGTTCGGGCACGGGCCCGCGAATGAGGCCTTCTATTCGTTGATCGACAAGGTGATCTGCGCCTGAGCGAGGCACAACCCGGGTCACGTTGGGACCGCGAGGCGTATCGGTGCCTCGCGGTCCTGTGCCATATCCGGCTGGAAGCGCGACGGCCGCCAGCCGAGGACCTGAGCGCGTGGCGTGCTGGGTCGCGAACGCCACGACGTGTCGCTGGGATACCACCAGGCGTATCCCAGCCGACGCTGGCACGCAGCGCTCACGCGGCACTGGCCCTAGCGCCAGGCGATTGCCTGACAAGACCCGGACACCGCGACTGTCGCAGTCCCCTCCCCACTCGACCGCAGGCCCTCGCGCCCGGCCCTCCGCACCGGCCTCGATCACGGCTTCCCTCTGCCGGGCTCCCCTTCGCCCGCAGTGAGCCGCGGTCCCAGCGGGGCCGCCGCCGCGACCTAACCGACACTCCAAATGATTGAATATGACGTAACTTGCTAACTTCAATCATAAAACACCGTCTACACTGAGCGCCGCGCCACTGCGCTGATCCCGGATCGAAGGGGTTTCATGTCCGAGTCGTCCTCACCAGAGTCCGCCGCGCCCGGTGCGGCCACCGCGTCGGAGCCCGGTTCGTTCGTGGCCGCCGAACTGGCTTCCCAGCCCCGGATGTGGCGCGCCGCGGCGGCGTGCGCGGCCGAAGCCTCCGCGAAGCTGCCGAAGCCGGGCGAGCGGGTCGCCGTGGTCGGCTGCGGGACCAGCTGGTTCGTCGCGATGAGCTACGCCGCTGCCCGAGAGCGGCGAGGGGACGGCGTCACCGACGCGTTCGCCGGGTCCGAGTACCCGGCCGGACGGCAGTACGACCGGGTACTCGCGATTTCCCGGTCCGGCACCACGACCGAAATCATCGAGCTGCTCGCCGCCGTGGCCGGACAGCCCACCACGCTGATCACCGCGGTGGGCGACGCGCCGGCCGCCGCGGCCGCCGGCGAGGTCGTCGAGCTGCCCTTCGCCGACGAGCGTTCGGTGGTGCAGACCCGTTTCGCCACCAGCACGCTCGCTCTCCTTCGCGCGGGGCTCGGCGACGACGTCGAGGAGCTGGCACGACAGGCCGAGCTCGCGTTGCGGGAACCGATCGACGATCTGCTCGGCGCCGAGCAGGTGACCTTCATCGGCCGCGGCGCGGCAGTGGGGATCAGCTACGAGGCGGCGCTGAAAACCCGTGAGGCGGCACAGTTCTGGGCCGAGTCCTATCCCGCGATGGACTACCGGCACGGTCCGATCGCGATCGCGCAGCCGGGCAGGCTCGTGTGGTCGTTCGGCGAGCCGCCCGATGGGCTGGCCGCCGAGGTCGCCCGCACCGGGGCCCGGTTCGTGCACCACGGCTTCGATCCGCTCGCCGCGCTCGTAGTGGCACAGCGGTTCGCGGTCGCGCTCGCCGCCGGGCGCGGGCTCGATCCCGACCGGCCGCGTTCGCTGACCCGCTCTGTCATCCTCGCCTGATGGCCGTCCTCGGCATCGACGTCGGCGGCACGACGGTCAAGATGCGCGTGAGCGACGGGCGTTCCGTATCCGCCGAATGGCGCGAACCGACCCCGGTCGGCGATCCGGCGGCGCTCGCCGCGCTGGTGGCGGGCGCGGTTTCCCGCCATCCGGTCGACGCGGTCGGGCTGGTGGTGCCGGGCATCGTGGACGAACGCGCCGGCCGCTGCGTCCTGGCGGTCAACCTCGGCTGGGAAGACGTCGCCGTGCACGACCTCGTCTCCGCTCGCCTCGACGTGCCGCTCGTGCTCGGGCAGGACGTCCGCGCGGGTGCGCTCGCCGAAGCCCGTACCGGAGCGGCGGCGGAGGCTTCCGGGCCGGTGCTGTTCGCTCCGATCGGCACCGGCTTCGCGACGGCGCTGGTGGTGCGCGGCGAGGTGCTCGACGCGGGCCCATGGGCCGGCGAGGTCGGTCAAGTCCGGTTGCCCGGCGGCCGCCGGGTCGAGGAGGTCGCGTCGGCGTCCGGGCTCGCGCGGCGCGCCGGGGCCCCGGACGCGGCGACCGTCGCGGCGCGGGTCCGCCAAGGCGATCCCGCGGCCGCCGAGGCTTGGGACGAATGCGTGCGCGCGCTCGCCGAGCCGATCGCCTGGGCCGCCGCCGTAGCCGGGTGCTCCACCGTGGTCGTCGGGGGCGGGCTGGCCGAATCGGGCGATCTGCTGCTCGCTCCGCTCTCCCGGGAGGTGGCGCACCGGCTCGGCGCGCTGCGGGCGCCCGAGATCGTCCAGGCGCACCACGGGGATCGGGCCGCGGTGGTCGGCGCGACGCTGCTGGCGCTCCGATGATCGTCGTCGCCACGCCCAACCCCGCGATCGACGTGACCTACCGGGTCGGCACGCACGTTCCCGGCGGCACCAACCGGGTGCTCGAGGTGCGGCGGCGGGCAGGCGGCAAGGGCGTGAACGTCGCCCGCGTCCTGGCGGCGCTGGACTTTCCGCTGCACGCCGTGCTTCCGCTCGGCGGCGACGCGGGCCGCTGGCTCGGCTCGGCACTCGACGTGCCGTTCGACGCGACGCCCAGCCAGGCCGAAACCCGATCGACAGTCACCGTCGTCGGCGACGGCCATCCCACTGTCTACACCGAGCCCGGCCCGCGTCTGTCCACAATGGAATGGGATGCCTTTTCGGCCGGGCTCGCCTCCCGGCTGCCGGACGCGGACCTGCTGGTGATCTCCGGTTCCCTGCCGCCGGGCGCGGCGCCGGAACTCGTCGGCGACTGGGTCCGGCAGGCGCGAGCGGCCGGAGTGCGGACGCTCGTCGACGCGTCCGGACCCGCCTTGCTCGCCGCCGCGCGCGCCGGGGCCGACGTGAAGCCCAACCGGGAAGAACTCCTCGCCGCCACCGAAACGAGCGACGAAACCTCCGGTGCGGCAGCGCTGTCCAGGCTCGGCGCCGATCTGGTCGTGGTGTCGCGGGGCGAAGAAGGCATCGCCGCGTACGGCCCGTCCGGTGTCGTCGAGGTTCCCGCCGTGCCCGGAGTGCGCGGAAATCCCACCGGTGCCGGGGACGCCGCGACCGCCGGTCTGGCCATGGCCCTCGTGCGGCAATTGCCCCTCGACGCGGCTTTGCGCCAGGCGGCGGCACTCGGCGCGGCCGCGGTGCTGCGCCCGGTCGCCGGCGAGGTCGATCTCCCCGCCTACCGCAGATTCCTGAACGGAGCATCAGCATGATCACCCGTCCCGGTTTTGCCCGGCTGCTCGCCTCAGCCCAGGAGCGCGGCGGCGCGGTCGGCGCCTTCAACGTGATCTTGCTGGAGCACGCCGAGGCCATCGTCGCGGGCGCCGAGCAGGCGAAGCTGCCGGTGATCCTGCAAATCAGCGAGAACTGCGTGCGCTACCACGGCGGACTGGCCCCGATCACCGTGGCTTCGCTGGAGATCGCACGCCGGGCGTCGGTCGAGGTGCTGGTGCACTTGGACCACATCGAGGACACCGAACTGGTGCGCGAAGGCTTGGCGCTGGGAGTACACAGCGTGATGTACGACGGTTCGCGGTTGCCATACTCGGACAACGTGCGCGTTACGCGCGAGGTGGCGGAGCTGTGCCACGAGGCAGGCGTGGGCGTGGAAGCGGAGCTGGGCGAGGTCGGCGGCAAGGACGGCGTGCACGCGCCCGGTGCCCGCACCGACCCGGGCGAAGCCGAGGAATTCGTCGCCGCGACCGGAGTCGACGCGCTGGCGGTCGCGGTCGGCACGTCGCACGCGATGCTGTCACGCACCGCCCAGGTCGACCGCGGCCTGGTGACGAGGCTGCGCGAGGCCGTCCCGGTGCCGCTGGTGCTGCACGGCTCCTCCGGACTCTCCGACGACGAGCTGCGCGGCGCGGTGACCAGCGGGATGGCGAAGATCAACATCTCGACCCACCTCAACGGGCTTTTCACCGGCGCGGTACGGCAATTCCTCGAGGAACAGCCCGCCGCGGTCGACCCGCGCAAGTACGTCCGACTCGGGCGATCCGCAGTGGCCGCCGAGACCGCACGACTGCTCCGGCTGCTAGCGGCCTGAACCGGCGGGGGCTGCCTGGCACCGCAACCGCCTCGGAAATCCGCCCGAACCGGGGCATCGCGCGAGCGATCCGCGCCGAATTGACGGCCTGCCCCGCAACTGCGCCGGATTCCACCCGCCCCGAGCACCACGCGAGCCATCCGCTCCGAACCGGCAGCCTGCCCGGCACCTCAACCACCCCGGATTCCACCCGACCCGAGCACCGCGCGAGCGACCCGCTCCCCGAACTGGCAACCTGCCCCCGCACCTCAATCACCCCAGAATCCGCCCCACCCGAGCACGCGCGAGCGACCCGCCCCGAACCGGCAGCCTGCCCCGCACCCCAACCGGCCCGAAAACCCAACCCAACCAAGCACCACGCGAGCCATCCGCCCCGAAATCCGCCCCAACCGGGCACCACGCGAACGATGCCCCGGGGTCAGGTGGATTCCGGGCACCACGCGAGCGACCCGCCCCGGTTTGGCAGCCTGCCAGCCCCTCGCCGCAGCGGAGCGGACCCCGGCACGGGACGAGTCCCGGGCACCACCGCCAGGCACACGGGAAGGCCGCCGCGCGCCGGTCCGGTTCGTCCGCAGCACCTGCGGCTCCCCGCCGCACGAGTCCGGCTGGCCGGCCACCCGACGGAAGTCTGGTGCACCGGTTCAGCCGGTGACTTCGCTGGCCAAGTGCGCTATACAAGACCTCGCTGTGCATTTTAATGCGCGAGGAAGGTTCTTAATGAGCAAGATCATGCACAACCTTCGATGCCTGGCCGCAGTGCTCGTTCTCCTGGCCGTCGCGGCGCCCGCCACCGCCGAAGCCGCCCCGTCCGACGGGCAGCTCGGGGACCTGACCGGGTTCTCCGCCGACGGCCCGGTGACCACGCTGGCCTCGGGCCAGGCCGCCGTCCGGGTCAGTTTTCCCGCGGCGGGCGCGGTCCGGGTCTGGCTCGCGCCGGACGGCACGTTCACCGACCCGGCGGAGGGCAAGATCGTGCTGCCGGGCGGCGCTGGCCCCGTGCCGCCGACGCGAACCGACAAGGGCGCGTACTGGGCCATCGGCACCGGAAAGGCCACCCTCCGCGCGTATAAGCACCCGTTGAAGTTCGCCCTCTACGACGGTGCGGACCGCAAGCAGCTCTGGACCGAGTCCTCCCCGCTGTCCTGGACCGCCGGCACCACGACGCAGACGCTGGCCCGCGGCGCGAACGAGCAGTACGTCGGCGGCGGCGAGCAGAACGGCCGGTTCAGCCATCGCGGCCAGACCATCAAGATCTTCGCCGACGACAACTGGAACGACGGCGGCGCACCCAACTCCCAGCCCTTCTACGCCTCGACCGCGGGGTACGGCGTGCTGCGCAACACCTTCGCGCCCGGCAGCTACTCGTTCGACGACCCGGTCCGCACCACGCACGACGAACGCCGCTTCGACGCCACCTACGTCGTCGGCGACGGGCTCAAGGACGTCATCTCCGGCTACACCGATCTGGTCGGCAAACCCTTCCTCCCGCCCGTTTACGGCCTCGAGACCGGCGATTCCGACTGCTACCTGCACAACGCCAACCGCGGCGAACGGCACACCCTGGACGCGGTGAAGGTGGCCGAGGGCTATCCGGAACACGGCATGCCCAACGGCTGGATGCTGGTCAACGACGGCTACGGCTGCGGCTACGAAAACCTGCAGCAGACCGGGCAAGGGCTGCGGGACAACAAGATGCAGCTCGGCCTGTGGACCGAGAACGGCGTGCCCAACCAGGCCGAGGAAGTGAAAGCCGGCGTCCGCGTGCGCAAACTGGACGTCGCCTGGGTCGGCCCCGGTTACCAGTTCGCCCTCGACGCCTGCGACACCGCGCACAAGGGCATCGAGGACAACAGCGACGCGCGCGGCTTCGTCTGGCAGCCGGTGAGCTGGGCCGGCGCACAGCGCTGCGGCGTGCTCTGGAGCGGCGACCAGTCCGGCTCCTACGACTACATCAAATGGCAGATCCCGACCTACGCCGGCTCCACGCTGTCCGGCATCGCCTACAACACCGGCGACATCGACGGCATCTTCGGCGGCAGCCCGCAGACCTACGTCCGCGATCTGCAGTGGAAGTCCTTCCTCCCGGTCGCGATGACCATGGACGGCTGGGCCAAGTCGGACAAGCAGCCCTGGCGCCAGGGCGAGCCCTACACCTCGATCAACCGCAAGTACCTGCTGCTCAAGGAAAGGCTGCTGCCCTACACCTACAGCTACTCGGTCCAGGCGCACCGGACCGGCGTCGGCCAGGTCCGGCCGCTGGCCCTGGAATACCCCGACGACCCGAACGCGTGGACGGACCAGGCGAAGTACGAATTCCTGTCCGGCACCGACTTCCTGGTCGCCCCGGTCTACGACAACTCGTCCGTGCGCAACGGCATCTACCTGCCCAAGGGCACCTGGGTGGACTACTGGAGCGGCAAGACCTACACCGGACCGACCACTGTGGACGGTTACAGTGCGCCGTTGGACAAGCTGCCGCTGTTCGTGCGCGGCGGGGCCGTGGTGCCGATGTGGGCGGAGGGCACGACGTCCTGGCAGACCCGCGACAAGGGGCAGCTCGACGTCGACGTGTACCCGCAGGGCAAAAGCAGCTTCACCCTCTCCGAGGACGACGGCGTCACCCGCGGCTACCAGCGCGGCGAACAGGCCACGCAGACGTTCACAGTGGACGCTCCCCGGTCCGGTCCCGGCACGGTGACCGTCGGGATCGGGGCGAGCACCGGTTCCTACGCAGGGAAACCGGCCGCGCGGAATTACCAGCTGTCCGTCCACACGGGAACGAAACCGGCCGCGGTACAGAGCGGCCACGGGATCCTGCGGCAGTACGCCAGCAAGGCGGAACTGGACAAGGCCCCGTCCGGCTGGTGGTACGACCCGTCCGCGCGAGGCGTCGTGCGGGTGAAGACCGGCTCGATCGATTCCGGTGCCGCCCAGGACATCCGGTTGTTCGGAGCGAGTGCCGTCGGCGGGTTCTTCCCCAGCGACGACAACGTCTCCGTGCGGCTCTCGGCCCCGGTCACGGCGACCCCGGGCCAGCCCGTCGCGGCGACCGTCAGCTTCGCCAACAACACCCCGCTGCCCGTGCACGACGTGGCATTGTCCTTGCAGGGCAACGGCTTCCACGCGGACGCACCGAAGGCTCCGGCATTCGTGCTGCCGGGTCAGACGGTGCAGATCCCGGTCCGGCTCACCCCGGACGCCGGTCTGCGGCCCGCGGACTACGAACTGACCGCCACCGCGAGCTACCAGGCCAGGCTGGGCACCCGCGAAGCAGCCGGATCGACGATGGTCACGGTGCCCTACGCCTCGCTCGCCGCGGCGTACGGGAACGTCGGCGTCACCGATGCGGCGCACGCCGCGAACGGCGACCTCGACGGCGGCGGCAGCAGCTTCCGCGCGGAGGGACTGGCCGATGCGGGCCTGAAACCGGGAACGTCGTTCACCGCGAACGGCGCCACCGCCACTTGGCCCGACGCGGGCACCGGAAAGCCGGACAACGTCGTGGCGGGCGGGCAGACCGTCGCTGTGCAAGGAACCGGTTCGAAACTGGTCCTGACCGGTACCGGAACCGGCTCCTCGGCGACTGGCAAGGTCGTCGTCCGGTACGCCGACGGCAGCACCGGCCGGGCCGACCTCGGCTTCCCGAACTGGTGCTGCGCCGACCCGGCACAGTACGGCGCGACCACAGTCGCCGCCACGCAGGGCAAGAACACGAAGTCCGGTCCGGCCTATCCGACGGTCTCCTACCGGGTGTTCGCGAACTCCGTGCCGCTCGCCGCGGGCAAGCGGGTCGTCGCGGTCACCCTGCCCTCGAACGCCGCGCTGCACGTGTTCACCGCCGCGATCGCCTGACGCGCCAGCAGCCGGGCGGGGTCGCGCACCCCGCCCGGCGGGACGAGCAACGCGCGTGCCGGTTTCCTTTTTCGCGCCGCCGTTCCGCCTGACGCGGGCCGGAACGGGGCCTCCGGCGGGTCACGATGCCGAAGCGAAACTCGCAGGCGATGTTGACAAGTGATTGATAAGGACCAAAAATGCGCAGCAACACGCACCCGGTGTGTGATCTTTCGAACTCGATCAGGTGGTGGCTGATGCGGTTTCCCAAGCTTGTGGGCACGACCCTAGCGGCGGCGCTGGTGCTCGCCGGGTGCGGCGGCGGGGGCGCGGCGGACGAGGGCACCGGGGAGAACAAACTTCCCGGCGCGGCCGAATTCCTCTCCTCGCCCTGTCCGGAGCCCGCCGTGAAGCCCGCGGGCGGCGGCCAGCTCGTCTACTGGTCCATGTGGACCGCCGACGAGCCGCAGGGCAAGGTGCTGCAGAAGGCGCTGAAGTGCTTCCAGGAGAAGACCGGCGTCAAGGTCGACGTGCAGTGGCTGGGCCGCAAGGCCTACACCCAGAACCTCGTCCCCGCGCTCAACACCGGCACCGTGCCCGACCTGTTCGACCAGGACACCAGCAAGGTCGGCGCGGCGATCATGACCCCGGGCGGCACGCAGGGCCTCGACGACGTGCTCGGCATGAAGATCGGCGAGGGCGACAAGACCGTCAAGGACGTGCTCTCCCCGACCTCCTACGACTTCCCGCAGAACAAGGACCGCGAGGGGCACGTCTTCCTGATGCCTTACGAGGTCCAGTCCAGCGCCTGGTGGTACAACAAGACCGCGGGCGCGATCGCCGCCCCGAAGACGACCGACGAGCTGATCGGCCTGTTCGACAAGACGAAATCCGAGGGCAAGGCGGCGGTCAGCCAGGACGGCGACATCCCGTTCTACAACATGTACTACTTCACCCAGCTCGCCGAACGCTACGTAGGCGCGGGCGGGCTGGCGAAGGCGGCGCAGGACCCGACCGGCCGCGCGTGGACCGAGGTGCCGGGCTTCCGCGAGGCGGCCGCGCAGACCGCGCGGATCTCGAAGTACTTCATCGACGGCTGGGACGCGGCGAAGTTCCCGCAGATCCAGCAGCGCTGGGCGGACGGCGACGCCCGCTTCCTCTACGTCGGCACCTGGGCGCCCAGCGAGACCCGCGAATACCTGGACAAGCAGGGCGCGGGCACGAAGATCGACTACGGCTCGTTCCAGTTCCCGATGCCGCCCGGCGCGACGCACGACACCGTGGAGCAGATCCCGATCGGGTTCTCGGTCACCAAGAAGGCCAAGAACCCCGAAGCGGCCAAAGCGTTCATCGCCTACTTCCTCAACAAGGGCAACCTCGGCGGGATCCCCGCGGTGGCGGACAACCTGGTGCCCCGCCCCGATCTCCCGGTCCCGGACGACCTGAAGCCGGTCAAGACCGTGCTGGACGACCAAAAGAAGGAACACGTGCTGCAGTACGACGGCATCGACGCGATCGCGGGCGGCAAATGGCAGACCGACGTGTTCGACCCCGCGGACACCGCGCTGCTGAAGGGACAGCTCACCCCGGAGGCGTTCGTCGCCCAGCTCGCGCAGAAGTCCGCTGAGTTCTGGAAGAACCAGCACTGATGGCCACGGTCACCGCGGCGGCCCGGGGCGGGCGGCGGCCCGCGCTCGGGCCGCACCTGAGCCGCAAACGCAAGCTGTTCTGGCCCTTCGCCGCCCCGGCGCTCGCGCTCTACCTGGCGTTCCTGGTGCTGCCCACGATCGCGACCGTGGTGCTGAGCTTCACCAGCTGGTCCGGCGCGGGCGACACCCCTCGCCCGCAGGGGTTCGGGAACTACACGCGGATGTGGCAGAGCGATTCGTTCCGCTACGCCTTCGGCAACACGCTGATCTACGTCTTCCTCGGCGGGATCGGCACCTTCCTGCTCGCCTTCCTGTTCACCATGGTGCTGCGGGACATGCGCGGCGGGAAGGTCGTGCGGGCGATCCTGTTCTTCCCGAACATCGTCGCCCCGGTCGCGCTCGGCATGTTCCTCGGCTTCGTGTTCAAGTACCAGCCGGGCAAACAGGGGCTGGCGAACTACGCGCTGGAGCACCTCGGCGCGGACGCGGTGAAATTCCTCGCCCCGGAGAACGTGACCGGGGTGGTGACCGCGTCGCTGATCTGGGCCAGTTCCGGCTTCTACATCACCATCCTGATGGCCGCGGTGGACCAGATCCCGCCGCACCCGTACGAGGACGCGGACCTCGGCGGCGCCTCGCCGTGGCAGAAGTTCCGCTCCATCACGCTGCCGCTGACCTGGGACGTGGTGGGCGTGGCCGGGGTGCTGTGGACGATCAACGCGCTGAAGATCTTCGAACTCGTCTTCGTGCTCGCCGGCCCGGGCACCTACGCCCCGCCGAACCAGGCGTGGACGCTCGGCATCTACGTCTTCGACCGCACTTTCGGCTCGAACGGCACCCCCGACTTCGGCGCCGCCTGCGCCTGCGCGGTCGCGATGATCGCGCTCGTTTCGGTCCTCGTCGTGCTGCTGCGGCGGCTGATGCGCCGTGACGCCATCCAGTTCTGAAGGAGAACCCGTGTCCGTCACGGAAGCACCGCCGCGCGGCGCCGCACCGGGCAAGCCCCGGCGCACCCCGCCGCGCCGGCCCCGCCCGGCTCCGGGCAGCCGCGGGCTCAGCCCGCTGCGGCTGCTCGGCTCAGTGATCGTGTGGCTGTTCACCGCGGGCAACCTGCTGGTGCTGTACTGGCTGATCACCGCGTCGTTCAAGACCCCGGTCGAGATCTTCACCAAGCCGTTCGCCCTGCCGTACCAATGGTTCCACGTCGGCAAGCCGTTCCGGAACTTCGTCTACGCCTGGAACAACGCCGGCTTCGGCGACGCCGTGCTGTCCACAGTGGTCCTGGTCGGGCTGGCGACGATCGTCACGGTCGCGATCTCCGCGCCGTGCGCCTACGCGCTCACGCGGCTCGGGGTGCGCGGTTCGGGCCTGCTGACCAACGGCGTCGCGATCGGCATGGGGGTGCCGTTCCAGACCGTGATCATCCCGCTGTTCGTCGCGTTCAGCGAGATCCACCTGGACAACCAGTACGGGCTTTTCGTGCTCTACGTCGCGTTGTCGATCCCGTTCACGGTGTTCCTGCTGACCGGGTTCTTCCGCTCGCTGCCGGAAGAGATCGAGGAAGCCGCGGTGCTCGACGGAGCCTCGCCGGTGCGGGTCTTCGTGTCGGTGGTGCTTCCGCTGGCCCGCGGCGGCGTGATCACCGCGCTGACCCTCAACGCGATCGGGCTGTGGAACGAAACCCTGCTGGCGATCGTGTTCCTCAAGGACCAAGCCCATTTCACGCTGTCGCGCGCGCTGTTCACCTTCTACGGCGCGGCCAGCTACCAGTCCGAGTACGGCGGGCTGATCGCCGGGGTGGCGATCGTCGTGCTGCCCATGCTGGTGCTCTATGTCGTGCTCGCCCGCCGGATCATCACCGGCCTGACCCTCGGCGCCGGAAAGTAGGACCCTGATGGCCACCGTGAGCTTCACCGACACCACCCGCTATTACGCCGGGGTCGAGCGCCCCGCGGTGGACGGGCTCGACCTGGAGGTCGCCGACGGCGAGTTCCTCGTCCTGGTCGGCCCGTCCGGCTGCGGCAAATCGACCACCCTGCGGATGCTCGCCGGGCTGGAGGGCGTCGACGAGGGCGCGATCCACATCGGCGAGAAGGACGTCACCGCGCTGCCGCCGAAGGAACGGGACATCGCGATGGTGTTCCAGAACTACGCGCTCTACCCGCACATGACCGTCGCGGAGAACATCGGCTTCCACCTCAAGCTCGCGCGCATGCCGAAGGACGAACGCGAGCGCCGGGTCCGGCAAGCCGCGGAGACCTTGGACCTGACCGGATACCTCGACCGGCGGCCGGCGAAGCTGTCCGGCGGGCAGCGGCAGCGGGTCGCGATGGGGCGGGCGATCGTGCGCGAGCCGAGCGTGTTCCTGATGGACGAGCCGCTGTCCAATCTGGACGCCAAGCTGCGGGTGCAGACCCGCACGCAGATCGCGGCCCTGCAACGGCGGCTCGGCACCACCACGCTCTACGTCACGCACGACCAGATCGAAGCGATGACCATGGGCGACCGGGTGGCGGTGCTGCGCGACGGCGTGCTGCAGCAATGCGATTCCCCGGTCGGGCTGTTCGAGCGGCCGCGCAACGTGTTCGTCGCGGGCTTCATCGGCTCGCCCGCGATGAACCTCATCGAGACCACAGTGGACAGTTCCGGCGCGGCGGCGGGCGGCGGCACACTCCCGCTGACCCCGGCGCAGCGGTCCGCGCTGACCGGGCCCGGGATCGTCGTGGGCGTGCGGCCGGAAGGCTGGGAGATCGGCGGCGCCGGATACCGGGCGGTGGTCGAGGTCGTGGAAGAACTCGGCAGCGACCAGTACCTCTACTGCCGTGCCGGCGACCGGGTGTTCACCGTGCGGACGCCCGGGATGGCGCCCTGGCAGCGCGGCGCGGAGATCTCGCTGGCGCCGCGCACCGGGGCGGCGCACCTGTTCGACGCCGCCTCCGGCGAACGGCTGCCGGACGCATGACCACGATCTCCCGCACCGGACTGGTCCTGCCCGCGGCCGCGCTCGGCCCGGAAAACCCGTTGCCGCCGCTGGTCCGTTCCGAACCGGCGGCTTCGGTGGCCAATGCGGGCGAACTGCCCGCGGACCTCGCGGCCAACCTCGCCTACGGGCGGTTGGACACCGTGCTGCCGTACCGGACGCAGGACGGCTACGGCCGCGACCGGACCGAACAACGGCTGCCCGCGCTGGTGCTGGAGAACGACCGGCTGCGCGCGACCGTCCTTCCTGGACTCGGCGGGCGGCTGTACTCCTTGCTGGACAAGGAAACCGGCCGCGACCTGGTGTTCCGCAATCCGGTGTTCCAGCCGGCGAACCTGGCCCTGCGCGACGCGTGGTTCGCCGGCGGCGTCGAGTGGAATCTGGGCAGCACCGGGCACACCACGCTGACCTGCGCGCCGATGTTCGCCGCGGAAGTGCCCGGCCCCGGCGGCGAACCGGTGCTGCGGCTGTGGGAGTGGGAACGCACCCGCGACCTGCCCTACCAGCTGGACTTCTGGCTGCCCGAAGGATCGCCGCGGCTGTTCGTCGGCGTGCGGATCCGCAATCCGCACGACCGCGAGGCGCCGGTCTATTGGTGGTCCAACACCGCCGTGGCCCAGACCGCCGGGACCCGCGTGCTCGCCCCCGCCGCCAAGGCCTGGCACTACGGCTACTCCGGGCGGCTGGAACTCGTCGACGTCGCGGGCGAGGTGACCCGCCCCGCACGAGCGGAGGCAGCGGCCGACTATTTCTTCGAAGTCGACGGGCCGCCGTGGATCGCCGCGCTGGACGCGGCCGGGCACGGACTCGGCCAGGCGTCCACGACGCGGCTGCGCGGCCGGAAACTCTTCGTGTGGGGCGAATCCCCGGGCGGGCGGCACTGGCAGGATTGGCTCGCGCCCGGGACGGAGGGCTATCTCGAAATCCAGGCCGGGCTGGCGCGCACCCAGCTGGAACACCTGCCGCTGCCCGCGGGAGAGTCGTGGGACTGGCTCGAAAGCTACGGCCCGGTCTCCGCCGACCCCGAGATCGCGCACGGACCGGACTGGCCCGCCGCGCTCGGCGCGGTCGCCGCGCAGCTGCCCGCCGCGGAGGAACTGGACCGGCGGCACCGAGAATGGCGGGCGATCGCCGACACCGCGCCCGGCGAACTCCTGGCCGCCGGATCCGGCTGGGGCGCGCTGGAAATCCGCCGGATGCTGATCGACCTCCCCGGAACGCCGTTTCCCGAAGACAGCCTCGGCGCGGCCCAGCAGCCGTGGCTCGAACTGCTCGAAGGCGTGGCCCCGCAAGGAGATCCGGCCGCCGAACCACCGGTCACGCTGGTCAACCGGCACTGGGCCGAGCTGCTGGAAGCCGTGCCGGACGAGGGCTGGCTCACCTGGTACCACCGGGGAATCGCGCGCTGGGCGGCGGGCGACCGCGCCGGAGCGGTGCGGGCGTGGCACCGGTCGGCCGCGGCCGAGCCGAACGGCTGGGCGTGGCGGAATCTCGCCGTCGCCCAGCACGATCCGGCGCTCGCGGCGCGCGATTACCGCCGTGCCGCGGAACTGCTGCCCGAACTCGAACCGCTGGCGCTGGAAGCCGTCGCCGCGCACCTGGCCGCCGGGGATCCGGCGACGGCGCGGACCTTGCTCGAACCCTGGCCGGCGCGGGGCCGGTTCGCCTTGCTGCGAGCACGGGTCGCGCTCGCGCTCGGCGACCCGGAGGAGGCGCGCGAGGTGTACCGGCGCGGGTTCACCGTGCCCGGGATCCGCGAGGGCGAGACGTCGCTGAGCGACGTGTGGCACGCGATCTCCCCCGGCCCGCTGCCCGCCGAATACGATTTCCGGATGAAAGCGGACGGCGAGGCGGATGGGCGGAACGAGAGCGCCGGGTGAACAATGGCGCGGCGGAGGGCACGACAGCACCGGGACCGGCCGGAGGAGGGAGCGACACCGATGGCTCGGCACGAACGGTTGAGCACACTGCTGGATCTCTTGGCGGAGCGGGAGAAACTCGACGTCGAGGAAGTGGCCGCGGAGCTGAACGTCTCCGCCGCCACCATCCGCCGCGACCTCGACCACCTCGCCGAGCAGCAGCTGCTCACCCGCACCCACGGCGGAGCCGTCGCGAACGACCTGGCCTACGACCTGCCCCTGCGGTACAAGACCGCCCGCCACGCCCCGGAAAAGCAGCGGATCAGCTCGGCGGCGGCGGCGCTGGTGTCGAACGGGATGGTGGTCGGCCTCAACGGCGGCACCACGACCGCGGGCGTCGCCCGCGCGCTGGCCATGCGCGCGGACCTTTCCGACGCCCCGGGCCTCACCATCGTGACCAACGCCCTCAACATCGCGCACGAGCTGGCCGTGCGGCCGAACATGAAGATCGTGGTGACCGGAGGGGTGGCCCGTCCGCAGTCGTTCGAGCTGAGCGGTCCGCTGGCCACCCTGGTGCTCAGCCAGCTCAGCCTTGACCTGCTGTTCCTCGGCGTGGACGCGCTGCACCCGGAGGCCGGGGCGTTCGCCTGCCACGAGGGGGAAGCGGACATCAACCGGCTCATGGTGGCCAGCGCCTCGCGGGTGGTGGCGGTGACGGACAGCTCCAAACTCGGCCGCCGCGCCTTCGCCCGCATCTGCGACGTTTCCGAGATCCACGAAGTGGTGACCGACTCCGACGCCGACCCCGACCTCACCGCCGCGCTGAAGGCCGCCGGGGTCCCGGTGCAGATCGCCTGACCAGCCCCCTTCCCCCGGCGGCAGCGTCCGGTCGGGCAGCGCCGGTTCGGCTATGGTCGGGGGACGGGGACGCGTCCGGATCGGACCGCCCCGGCGGAGAACCGAACGCGACGTGACCGGAGGGGAGCGTGCGCCGAGACGCGGCTTCGGCCGATACGCCCGGCTTCCGTCCGCTGCCCGGCGGCCGGGCTTCGCTGCGGGCAGCCAACCTCTCCCGGGTCCTGACGCACCTGCGCGCGCGGGGACCGCGCTCGCGCACGCAGCTTTCCGAGGATCTCGACCTGCCGAAGGCGACCGTTTCCGCGCTGGTGAACGAGCTCGCGGCGCGCGAACTGGTCCAGGCGGGGGAAGCCAGCCGCGACGGCGCGATCGGACGGCCGCAGCAAGCGGTCGAACTGCACGGCGCGCATCTGGCCGGGGTCGGGATCGAGGTCAGCGCGGGCTACGTCCGGGCGATGGCGGTGAATCTGCGCGGAGAAGTGCTCGACCATCAGCACCGGACGATCGAGACCCCCGCGGAGTCCGGTGCCGTCCTGGACACGATCGCCGGGCTCGCCGGCCGCGCGATGAGCACGGTCCGTTCGAACGGCGTCGACGTCGTCGGGATCACCGTCGCCTCCCCCGGCGAAATCGACCCGGCCGCCGGAGTCGTGGCGTTCGCCGCGAACCTGGGCTGGAAACAGCTGCCGCTGCGGAAAGAACTGACCGCCCGGCTCGGTCGCGGCGCACCGCCGGTGGGCGTGGGCAACGACGCCAAGCTCGGCGCGGTCGCCGAATACGCCGTCGTCGCGGGCGAGGGGATCCGCGATCTCCTATACCTCACCGGGGACACCGGAATCGGCGCCGGAATCATCGCCGGAGGGCGTCCCCTGCCGGGCAGCACCGGCAACGCGGGCGAAGTCGGCCACATGCCGCTCACGCCGGGCGGCGAACTGTGCGCCTGCGGCCGCCGCGGCTGCTGGGAAACCATGGTCGGCCTGGCGGCGCTGATGCGCCACGCCGCCGATCCTGAAGACCCGGTCCGCGACCCCCGCCGCGACCTCGAAGACCGGCTCGCCGAGATCCGCGCCCGCGCGCTGGCGGGCGACGACCGCACGCGGACCGCCCTCGACGGGATCGGCTCCGATCTCGGGCTCGGCGTCGGCCTGCTGATCGACGTGCTGAACCCGCAAACAGTGGTGCTCGGCGGGTACTTCTCGGTCCTCGGCGACCTGCTGCTCCCCACCGCCCGTCAGGTGATCGACAGGCAGGTCATGGCACCCGCCGCCAGCGCGTGCGAACTGCGGGTCTCGACCCTCGGCTTCACCAGCGCGGCGCTGGGAGCCGCGCAGACCGTCCTCGACGAAGTGTTCCGCGACCCCGGCGCGGTCGCGGTGCGCGACCGCGCCGGGGTTCCGGCCCGCCGGTGAACAGGCCCGGGTCAGGGCCGCGGCCCGTCCTCGTGCCGGGCGCCGTCCGCGCTGATCGTCACCTTCGCGAGGTCCGTGCAGGTGTCGCTAGTGGACGGTGTGCCGTACTTCCCGATCCCGGCGCTGGTCCGGGGAACGCCGAACAGCAGCCGCGAGTACTTCGCGTCTGAGCACTTGGTCGCCGGGTTGTTCCAGTCGTAGTACTCGGTCCAGCTGTCGAACGAACCCGCCTTGATGTCGTTGCCGCCGGGGAACCCGATCGTGCCGAGCACCGTGGTGGTTCCGGCCGTCAGGTCCGTCGCCAGGAACCGCCAGCTGCCGTCGTCCTGGCGCACCCCGCTCAGCTCGTACTGGTGCCCGGCTACCGGGCGGGAATCGTTGCGGCAGGTCTTGCCCGTTCCTCCTTCGCTGAAGTCGCCGCAGTACGAACCGTGGTCGCCCGGCGTCGCGCTGGCCCCGTTCCAGACCGAGACCAGGAACATGCCGTTGCCGTCCGCGTGGGTCTGGAATCCGAGGTAGCCGCTGGCGGAACCGGTGAAGCTGAACTGCGTCGACCAATAGGCGTTGTAGTTTCCCGGATCGTGCTCCAGATTCATCGGCATGGTGAACCAGCTGACATCGCCCGGGGCCGACCACGGCGAGTACGTCCCCGGTGTTTGGCCGGTGGCCGCGTCCGCGACGGGGCCGGACAGCGCGGTGGCTGCCAGAGCAGTGGTGAGAACGGCGAAAAGCTTTGTCCGGTAGGGCATTACAGCACCTCTTCGCATCGGTTTCGGTTGCCTCGGACTGCTTCGGCTAGCCGTGCGTCGGGACCAGACTGAGGATCTGCTCGGCCGCGGTGCGCGTCCCTCCGACCGGGCTGCCGGTCGTGTTCGTCCAGGACCGTTGCGGCGTGGTCTCCGACTGACGGCCCCCTTGAGCGGAAAGCCCGAGCACGAGCCCGCTGTACCGGTTGACCAAACGGTATCCCCCATTTCCGAGCGGGACGACGAACCACTGCTGCCCGGCCGAACCGTTGCCCGCAGCCGCTTCCGCGACGCTGGGCCGGGTTCCCCAGGCCCGGTTCGCCGGAGTGGCTGGCACCCCGAGCGACAGACCGGTAGCGGCGTTGACGATGCGGTACGCACCGTCGCCGGTCGGGACGAAACGCCATCCGGCCAGCCCGCCGGGGGCGAAGAACGCCGAAGTGGTGGCCGAACTGCCCCGGACCTGCGTCAGCACTCGCCCGGCGCCGCTGGCGATACGGTAGGTCTTGGCCGGGTCGACCGGCTTCGCCGGAGTTCCGTCCACTGTGTACTCGGCGTATTCGCCGTCGGAACTCGCGCATTGGATGGAGCAGTAGGAACGGAAGGTCTTGCCGACGATCGTCGAATTCGTCTTGCTGGCGTTGTCCACCATCCACCGGTACCAGGAATCGGATTTGTACGCGCCGGTGTCGCCGAGCAGCCGCCATTTCTGGGTGGCCAGGTCGTCGGTGACGTAAAGCTGCTGCGGCGCGGGACGGCTCTGGTCGACCACCTCGGGCTCGCCGATGTAGCGGCCGAGATGGGCGTCGTAGGCGATGTTCATGACTGTCAGCGGCGATTTCGGCGGGAGCAGCCCCGCCGCGACCTGCTGGTCGGGATTCCCGGCGCGGGAGGGATCATAGTCGTTATCCGGCGGCGTGTAGCCGTTCGGATGGGCGGAGTCGACCGGCGCCATGTTGCTTTCCTTACCGCCGACCCCGGGCTGCGACCAGGCGCCGTCGTACCATTTCTGCCAAGTGCCGGTGCCCATTTTCCCGGACATCGGCGCCCGCGCCACGTGCGCCAGGGAAACCATCTGCCCGCCCGCCCCGGCCTTGGGGACGATGCGGGAGCCGTAATAGACGTAGAAATAGCCGGACTTCGGATCCGCGAACAGCCGCGGATCACCGTCGCCGTAATCGAAAGTCTGCTGGGGGAACGCCTCGGTGTCGCCGCGTTTCGTCGAATACGGCGACGTGATCGCGTGCCCCTTGATCTGCCAGGTGCGGCCGCGGTCGGCGGAGACCGCCCAGTCGATCGCGTCGTAGTGCGAGAACGAGTAGGCGCCGAACGGCTCTGGCGTGAACTCGTTGTGCACCAAGCCGTACCAGTCGCCAGTGTCCGGATCGACCCAGGCGCCCACCAGATCGCAGAAGTTCTTCTGCGTATAGCCCGATCCGGCGGGCGGGCCGGTGGCTTCCTTCCCGGTCGGGCTGGTGTTGCACCGCCACGTGGTGTCGTTGTTGCGGTCCCGGGGTTCGGCCGGATTCACCGCGTTGCTCAACTCCGCCGATTTGGCCGCCGTATCGAAGTCCGTGCCGGTGTAGAACTCCCATTCCCGCGGGCCGTCCTTTCCGTACAGGGCGGCGGATTGCTGGAAGTAGAAAGTCCCGTCGCGATCGAGGAACGAGGACGCGGGCGTGTCGGTCGGAAAGGCGTAGGAACCCGTCGCCCCGACCGACACGGTCGCCGGCGCCGCGGCTCCCGCGTCCGGAACCCCGACGAGACCCGCCGAGACCGCCGCCGCGACAGCGAGCGCGCGAAGCGGGGATGTGGTCATGACCGTTTCCCTCCAGCCGAGCCGGCCAGCCCGCCCTTGCATGAGGGCAGCCAAAGGTGATCATCAAGCCGCTGACCTGCGGATAATTTGTTCAAACAGTGTGATAACTCGCCGATGCGGTGTCAAGGAACACTTTGCGTGAGCGCCGGGGCCGGTCCGGAGCCTCGGTTGCGGCCGTGGGGCGAACCCTGGAGCGACCGGATCGCCGACGGCTTGCGCGGGCCGCCCACTGAAGCAACCCCTGCCGCTGCATGCACGCTCTACGCGCAAGACCTCGCCCGCCTCTGTCACCCGGCTCGCACACCTCAGCCGCCGCGTCCCGACGTCGAGACACCGCAACCCGGACACCCGCCGCAGCCCGCACACCTTGACAAACCCCCGGCTACTGTGTGCTTATTATTGCACCTTCTGACCGCACATCGAGCAGTTTCCCTCAACTCCGGAGGCGCTGTGCATCGACGACTGGCATCCGCGGCGGCCGCGCTGATCCTCACCGGCTCCGTCGCGGCTCCCGCCGCCGCGAACCCGCTCTCGTCGGTCTCGGTGCCGCGCGGTCCCGATTCCCCCGGCTATCAGCTGCGCATCGACACCGCCCGGCTGGGCGTCACCGTGTCGCGCGGCGGCGAACAGGTGCTGCGCACCGCGACCGACGCGTTCACCTTCGACGGCGGCGTGGCGACCCGGGTGCGGTCGATCTCCCGGGACGGCGAGACCGTCGTCGCCAAGGCGGACAGCACCGCGGGCCGCCAGGTGACTCTGCGAGTAACGCCGCGAGCGGACCGATTCGAGCTGAACTGGTCAGTCGACGGCCTCGCCGCCGGGCAGCGAGCGACCCATTTCGATCTGGCGGCGTCCGGACATTGGTACGGCGGCGGGGAAACCAGCGAGGGGAAGGCCCAGCCGTACCCGCTTTCCGCCGGCACCGTCGACGAGCCGGGGTTCTCCCCCGCCAGCTACATGATGCAGGAGCCGTACTTCTTCACCTCGAAGTCGGTCGGCCTCTTCGTCCGCACCGCGCAGCCGATGAAGGTCGCGCTCGCACAGGGGCGCGCCGACCTGACCGTGACGAATTCCGCGGAGTATTCGAGCACGATCTTCGTGGAATCGAACCGCCGCGCGGTGTACGACGACTACCTCGGCGAAGTCGGCAAGCCCGCCAAGAGCGACGCGACCGGCACCGAGTTCGCGAGTCCACTGTGGAATTCGTGGGCGCAGTACTACCGGAACATCGACCAGGACAAGGTTCTCGCCTGGGCACGCGAACTGAAAGCGGCGGGCGTCGCCGGGCACACCGTGCAGCTCGACGACAAATGGGAATCCAACTACGGCAACCTGACATTCGACGCGAAGACCTTCCCGGACCCGAAGAAACTGGCCGCCGACGTCCACGCCATGGGCCAGAAGTTCGGACTGTGGACGACGTTCTGGATCAACCTCGACTCGGCGAACTACGCCTACGCCCGCGACCACGGTTATCTGGTGCGCGCCAAGGGAAGCACGACCGAACCGTGCACCGTGACGTGGTGGAACGGCACCGCGGGCATCATCGACCTCGGCAACCCGCAGGCACGCGACTGGTACGCCGGCAACCTGCGAAAGCTGATGGCGGACTACGGCGTCGACGGCTTCAAATTCGACACCCGCTTCTTCGACGACCGCTGCGCCACCACCGGAAACCTGACCCCGCAGGACTACCAGAAGCTAGGCGCGGACATGACCGACGCGTTCGACCAGCAGGGCGCGGGCATCCGCACGCACTGGGGCAATCAGCGCTACGGTTTCGTAACCCGCGCAGTCGACGCGGACACAACGTGGGACGGCCTCCGCACATCACTGCGCCGCGCCTCGGCGATCTCGGCCGACGGCTACCCCTTCGTGGAAACGGACATGATCGGCGGGTCCAACAGCATGCCGCCGCCCTCGCGCGAGGTGCTCGTGCGCTGGGCTCAAGCCGCTTCGCTGATGCCGCTGATGTACGCCTCCACCTCTCCAGTGCGCACGATCGACACCACGACCGGCAAACCAGTCTCCTACCCACCCGACACAGCGAAGCTCTACGCCGACGCGGTCCGGACCCACGCGAAGCTGGCTGACTACCTCAAAACCCAAGTGCGCCAAGCAATCGCCGACGGCACCCCCATCATGCGGCCGGTGTACTTCGACTTCCCCGCCGACCACCGCTTCGACACCATCGACGACGAGTGGCTGCTAGGCCCCGCCCTGCTCGCGGCCCCGATGATCACCGCAGGAACCACACGAGACGTCGTCCTGCCCGCCGGACTGTGGTTCGACCCCCGCACCAAACGAATCGAACCAGGCGGCCGAACGCTGCACGGCTACGCGACCCCACTGGACACGACGCCCATGTTCGTCCGGATCGGAGCTCCGGGCTGGACCGGACTCGTCGCGGCGCTGACGCGCTGACGTCCGCAACCGCCAGCATCGCGGATTGCTGAGCCAACGCCGGAGCACAGTGGGGTGACGACGATTTGAGCGATGAGCAATTACCGGCATCGCGAGCTTCCCGGATCCGAAGCGGCGGCAGCCCCGCTCCCGGGCTTCCCCGCGCTACGCTCGACGGCGCTCAGTGACAACCTTCGGCCCGGTCGCGCACACGCTGACGCAGCCACGCCGGGCAGAGAGCGGCGTTCCGCGGTGCGGTCGCCGCTGTCGGCTCTCGCACCCCGAGGACCGGCGAGCCGGGACAATGTCCAGCTTCTTCCTGGTGGTCTATCTCAGGATCTCGGTCCCGGTGGTGCTGGCCGGTGCCGCATCCGCCCGATGGACCTGCGCGCTTCGGCACTGGCCTTCGCCGGGTCGTCGCCGTCCTTCCCGTCGTAGCGCTGCTCGCGACCGGGTCCCGCGCCTGCAGCTCGGCTTGAATGGAATCGGCACGGATTCCCGCTCACCGCCCGCTGCGCACCAGAGTGCTTCACCCGGCCGCGGGCGTGCCGAGATCGACTGGGACCCGATCGGTCTCGCGGTGCCGGACCTGAAGGTACGAGACGGCACCGACCGCGATCACCGCGACAGGCAGCGCCAGGGCCCGGCCGCATCGCCTCAACCACCCCCTGCCCGAACACCGACGGCGGCCTGCTTTCTTCCGACCCCACCACGACCGCACCCGGTAGGTGTGCCGATTCCCCTGGGCGAGCCAGGGAATCCGGTCAGGTCAAATGGTCGAATTCGCCGCTGACCCAACGGATGTGCGCCTCGGCGGAGCGATGCACGACGGCCTTGGCGTCCGCGTCGACGGTGTCGCCGCCGAGCGTGTACAACCGGTCATAGGACCAGGCGTCCAGCCGGTCCGCGATCCGCCGGACCACCGCGGCGGACAGCGGGATGTGCTTCGGGAAATTGCGCTGGAACGACACCCAGTTCGGTGCCAGGCCGCCGCTGATCGTGTCGCCGGACAGGATCGTGCCGTCCGGGGTGCGCAGTACCGCGCTGCCCGGCATATGGCCGCCGACCTGGATCAGCTCGACCCCAGGCAGCGGCTCGGCGTGCTCCGTCCAGAACTCGAGCACGGGATCGGCGCGGCCCAGCCATTCCCGGCCCGCGGCGTTCACCAGCACCGGAACCCGCCCGAACGCGTGGCTCCAGCTGACCTGGGCGGCGAACATGTGCGGGTGGCTGGTCGCCACCAGGACGACCTCGCCGTGCGCCCGAACCGCGGCGAGCGTGTCCGGTTCGATGGAGGTCGGCGGATCCCAGAGCACGTTCCCCCGCGCGGTCTGCACGAGGAACGACCACTGCCCGATGCCCACTACCGGTTCCCGCCGCAAGCTGCGCACCCCGCGGCCGTGGTCCCGCTGCCGCACCTCGTGCGGTTCGGCAGCAAGCTGTTCGTGAGTGCGCCAGCTCCCGGAGTGCGGGCCCAGATCCCCGCGCTCCTCGATGCCGACCTCGCCGCGGTCCATCACGCAATGCGGGGGCTCCGGGGAACCGGGCTGCTCGATGCCGCATCGGTCACAGATCCATAGTGTCATGACCGTTATTCTCAAACCTCGATATGGATAGAGGTCAACCAGTCGCCCAGAAACTGCGGTGGAGATATGGGGCAAGCCATCGATTGCCGATGCCGCCTCGCCGGATGACCGCCGTCAGCAGATACGGCGCGACGACGTTCACCGGCAGCACCGGCGGCCCGGAGCAGACGCCGGCGTTGTGGATCACCGCGTCCATCCGGCCGATCCGGTTCACCTGGCCCGCAACGCTTCGAGTCTGCTCCGCATCGGCCAGGTCGCCGACGACTGCCGCCGCTCCCCTGTCCAACAGTGCGTCCACTGCGGACAGCCGCGTCACGCTTCGCGCGTGCAGGACGACTTCATGTCCTTCGCTCAGCAGATTCTCCGCGGCCGCGCGGCCCAAGCCGTCCGCGGAGCCGGTGAGGAAAATGCGCGCCATGCCTGCCTTTCGGTACACAGTGGACTGATCGGATGTCAGCGTGCGACATACCCGCCGTCGACCGGGAGCGCCACGCCGACCACGAAGCCCGCCCCGGGGCCGCACAGCCACAGGACGGCCTGGGCGATTTCCTCAGCAGTGCCGAGCCGGCCGACAGGCTGGTTGTTCTCGGCCTCGGTCCGGTCGAGTTCCCCCTTGGCGATCATGTCGCTGACCATCGGGGTGTCGATTGTTCCCGGGCACACGGCGTTGATCCGGATGCCGCGCGGCACGTACTCGGCCGCAGCTCGTGCTTCATGCGGGCCCACGCGCCGCGAAGGTTGATCGCGTTGACCCGATCGAACTGCGCTGCTGGTTCGTCGGCCGCGTCTGCGGGCGGGATCTGGATGCCCGCGTTGTTGTAAGCCAGGTCGAGGCGCCCGAAAGTGTCGACCGTCCGGTCTACGGCGGCCGCGACCTGCTTCTCGTCGCTGACGTCGCAGGTCAACGCGAGCACACGGCGGCCAGCCGAGGTGAGCTCGTCCGCTGCTGCGTTGAGGGCGTCTTCGTTGACGTCGGTAAGGGCGACAGCAGCGCCGGACTGTGCGAACGCCCGGGCCGTTGCGAGGCCCATTCCGGCGCCCGCGCCCGTCACGAGGGCAACCTTGCCGGCGAAGTCGTACACCGGGTTCATGCGAAAGTTCTCCATTCGCCTGTCAGGAGGCGGGTTCGATCGTCACGCGGTCGGCCTTGGCGAGCCGCGCGGCACCGCCGGCCGCCAGACTGCCCAGGAGCACCAGGCCGTTGGCGCGAGGTGCGCCGCGGTAGTAGGTCGCGAGGTTGCCCCACGGTGCGTAGTAAGCCAGATCGCCGATCTTGGGTTCAGCGCTCTCCGGAGCACCTGCGGTGTCCAGCCGGCGAGGCAGGCCGGAGATCCGCTCGGTCTCGTGGAAATCGCTCAGTTCAAGATTGAGCGGCAGCAAGGAGACGAAATCGCGGGCTGCGGCACTGCCGTTCAACGTCGCGTTCACGACGGTGCCGTCGACGGCGAGGCGGATGCTCATAGCGGCGGAACCTCCGGTCGTGGAAGTTGCGGACGACGACACCGCAGGCGGCGGCGAAGGCGAAGACGAGCTGTCCGCACAAGCGGTTGCGGTGATCAGCAAAGCCGCTGCCGGGACGGCGCGGGCGAGAGTCATCGGTGCTTCCGGTCAATCGGGCATGGGTTCGGCGAAGCAGCGAAAGGCATCGCGCTGCCGGTGGATGCCGAACAGGCGCTCGGCCAGGCTTTCCGGGTTGCTGTGCTCAGCATCGGGCCGGATTGCCCCGGGAATGATCAGCTGAGCGACATGGATGTTCTCCGGCGCGAGCGAATCGTGCAGCATCCGGGCATACGCGCTCTCCGCGGCGAAGGCGATGGAGGTGCCCGCGGTCCGGGTGCGGGCGTACCGCGCTTCCCCCGTTGACGAACAACAGAGTGCCGCGACCCAGCTCTCGCATAACGGGCAGCACCGCGTTGACGCTCGTGACCGGACCCATGACTGAGAAGTCCAGCGGCGCGGTGAGGTCGTCTGCGTTCGTACTGAGAACCGGCTTCATGAAGTCCGCTCGGGGCACCGGGCTGTACTGGAGAATCTCGATGGGTCCGAACTCGTCGGAAGCAGTCTCCAGCGCCGAAGCCAGGGAGCCGCGACCGAGTGGCCAGCGGATCCGAAACGCCGCGCGGTCGCCAGTCCCAGCCCGGGGCCGGCACCGACGAGGGCGAACGTGGACATGATGTCTCCTAGGTTGCGAGCGGTATTCGTCTTTCAGGCAAACAGAAAC
Source organism: Amycolatopsis sp. NPDC114484 (assembly GCF_055633755.1). Lineage (NCBI taxonomy): Bacteria > Bacillati > Actinomycetota > Actinomycetes > Pseudonocardiales > Pseudonocardiaceae > Amycolatopsis > Amycolatopsis sp. NPDC114484. The sequence goes on from NZ_JBVKDQ010000014.1 coordinate 182,411, forward strand.
AGACTCGGAATTACTCGGCTTCCGCGCCCAGCGCGACCGGGGAGCAGCACAGGCTCAGATCCGCGGATGCGATTCTCCGGACTCGGCAGGCATCTCGTCCGAACCGGCGAGGTTGGTCGCCGCCCAGGCGGCGAGAAGCGTCATCGCGTCCGCGGAGGGAGTGCCGGGCTCCGGGCTGTAGACCGTCAGCACCAAGCCCGGGTCCGCGGGCAACGGCATCGTCTCGTAGCCGACGGCGATGTCGCCGACCACGGGATGGTGGAAGGTCTTTGTCCCGGTGTAGTGCAGGCGGACGTTGTGTTTGGCCCAGCGCACCCGGAATTCCTCGCTGCGGGTGGACAGCTCCCCCACCAGGTCGGAGATCTCCCGATCGTACGGGTCGCGTCCGGCGTCGGTGCGCAGCAAGTTCACCGCGCTGTCGGCCATGCCGTCCCAGTCCGGGTAGAAATCGCGTGCGCGCGGATCCAGGAAGCAGAACCGCACGAAATTGACCGGATGCCGCGGATCGGGATGCCGTTCGTCCGGATAGAGCGGAGAATAGAACGCGTACGCCAGTGTGTTGCCGCAGACGAAATCGTGGCGCGCGTTGCGCACGAACGCGGGCACGGTCATGGAATCGAGCATCCGCTGCAGCATCGGGCGCGTGGTTTTGGTCCGGCGCGGCCGAGCTCGCTGCGGGCTCATGGTCGCGTGCCGGTGCAGGTCGAAGAGATGAGACCGTTCCGCGTCGTCGAGCTGCAGCGCGCGGGCGATGGCGTCGAGCACGCTCTCCGAGACCGAGTTGACTTTCCCGCGCTCGATCTGCGTGTAGTAGTCGACCGAGAGTCCGGCCAGCGTCGCGACTTCCTGGCGGCGAAGCCCGGGCACGCGCCGCTTGGCGGCGTCGTAAACGGGAAGGCCGACCTGCTCAGGTGTGATCTTCGCGCGCCGCGAGGCCAGGAACTCGCCGATCTCCGCATGGCTTTGCTTGCCCATGCCGCCGACGCTACGACACGCGAAGCCGCGCTGCCAGGCGCTGCGAGAGGGGTGCTGGCAGCACCCCTCTGATCTTCGCCTCCCACGCGCGCTCCGCACGGGGTTCCCTGGGAACCGGACATCGGGAACCGCACCGGGAACCCGAACGGACACTCGGAAGGACGAAAGACGTTGAGTACATCGCGGCCCGCCGGGACGCGCACGCCGACCCTGGTCTACGTGATCGCGGCAGGCATCTTCCTGATGGGCACCACCGAGTTCATGATCGCGGGATTGCTGCCGGAGGCGGCCGCGGACCTGGGCGTGAACGTCGCCCGGGCCGGGCTCCTGGTGTCCGCCTTCGCGGCCGGAATGATCATCGGGCCGCCGGTCATGGCGCTGGCCACGCTGCGGCTGCCGCAGCGCGCCACGCTGGTTCTCTCGCTGGTCGTCTTCGCCGTCGGGCATGTCGTCGCCGCGTTGAGCGACTCGTTCGCGGTAGTGACCGTGTCCCGCGTCATCACCGCGCTGGCAACCGGGACCTTCTGGGCGGTCGGCGCCGTGGTCGCCACCACGATCGCCGGGCCGGGAGCGAGCACTCGCGCGCTGTCGGTCATGTCGGGCGGGCTGAGCCTGGCGGTGATCGCCGGCGTTCCGCTCGGCACCTTCGTCGGCCAGTTCACCGGTTGGCGGGGCCCTTTCTGGCTGCTGGCCGGACTCGCGCTGCTGGCCATCGTGCCGCTGCTGCGCTTCATGCCGCGCAAGCTCGGCACGCACGGCGCGGACGTCTCGGTGCGCAGGGAACTCACCACGCTGCGGCCCTGGCGGCTCTGGCTCGTGCTCGGCGCCATCACGCTTGCCCAGGCTGGATTCCTGGGCGCGTACAGCTACCTCAGCCCGCTGTTGACCGAGCGGGCCGGCATCCCCGCCGCTCTGGTGCCTTTGGTGCTGGTCGGCTTCGGAATCGGCGCGCTGGGCGGCACGATGCTCGGCGGCCGCCTCGGCGAACAGCGACCCTTCACGACTGTGGCCGGGGCATTCGCTCTCACCTCCGTCGCATTGCTCACTCTGGCCTTGACCGCCAGCCACTCCACGATCGTGGTCGCGCTGGTCGTTCTGCTCGGCGCGACCGGCCTTGGCGCCAACCCGGTGCTGATCGCGCAGACGCTGCGCCAGGCCGGCAACGGCTCGACGCTGGCCTCGTCTCTGGCCACCGCCGCGTTCAACCTGGGCACCGCCGTCGGAGCCGCACTCGCCGGTGCCACGCTGTCGACCTCGTGGGGACTGATCGGGCCCGCCGCGCTCGGTGCGGTGATCACCGGGTCCGCGCTGCTGCCGATCGGACTGCTGGCCGCGACCACGGCACGCCGAGGCATCCCGGCCTCCCCGGATCCGGACAGCCGATCCGAACCGAGCGAGCACGTTCACGCGTAACCCGCCCGCACCTACCTGTCGAGGAGAACCGCCATGTCCATGGAAGACCCCGCGCCTTCCGCCGACGAAGACACGCCAACCGCCGTCACCCGGCGCACCTTCGTAGCGGCCACCGCGCTCGGCGGAGCGGTGGCCGTTGCGGGCCCGGTTCTGCTTGGCGCGCAATCAGCCGCGGCCGCCCCAGATGTCAGCAGCAGCCGAGTCTCCTTGACTGTCAACGGAACCCGCCGAACAGTCACGGCACGAAAAAGGGGTGCGACACCGACGCCTGCGACGTCCTGGTCAACGACCGCCGCGTGAACGGCTGCTCACAACCGGCAACCGCCACGATCATGGCCAACCCAAGACTTTAAGTCAATCAGCTGACTTAACCACGCCGTGGTGCCCCTGCACCCGCGAGCAGGCACCGGCGATCGGGTCAAGCGTGCGCGCGCTCCCGCACCAGCCGTCGGCGCCGGTGCGCCGCCATCCGGACCGGAGCGTCCGTCCAGCCGTACCCGTCGTACTCCCCTACCCGCTGGACCAGTGCGAGGAATACCCGGCCGCCGAGGACTTCCGTGCACACCTGCAGGTACGCCCCGTCCGGGCTTTCCTCGTGCAGCACGCCGAGTTCGCGGTACTCGGCGATCCGCTCCGCGGGCAGCGCCAGCCGAGCGTCCAGATCGGCGTAGTAGTTGTCCGGGATCGCCAGCAGCGGCGCGCCAGCGGCACGCGCGGCGCGGGCGGCGCCGACGACATCGTCCACTGCCAAGGCCACGTACTGCGGTTCGGACACCCCTGGCGCCCACTCGCCGCGCCGCAGCAGCGACACGGTCAGCGCGAGCCGGACGCGGCGTTCAGCGTCCGCGACGGCCCGGCTGCGGACCAAGCCGAACGGCGCGGCGAATTCGCCGTCCGCGGCAGGTTCCAGGCCGAGCACGCCGCGGTAGAACAACACCGCCTCGTCGAAGTGGTCGAACGGCTGCGCCAGTCCGATGTGGTCGATCGCGGTCACGCCGATGCTCAGGGCGGTTTCGCCGGTCGGGACGAAGTCGCCGGTCCAGTCCTCTTCGGATCCGGTGCGGCAGAAGAACAACGCGGTCCCGTCCGGTGCGGTCACCGCGGCCAGGTCCGCTTCCGCCGGGCCTCGTTCCCGCGGCAGCCGCGTGGCGTCCAGCCACGTCGCGCGGCGCGCGGCTTCGGGCGGATCGGCGGATTCGACGGCCAACGCGCCGATCGCGACCGGGGAACCGGACCGGTTCACGAGAATCCGGGCGCCGCCCTGTTCCCACCGCTCGACCGGCTTCGTCCGATGCCGCCCGGTGCGCGCGAAGCCGAGCGCGGCCAGGACTGGGCTCAAGCTGTCGTCGGCGGACAGTTCGACGAACGCGTGCCCGCGCACTGCCGGGGCTGGCGGGCCAGCGGCCGTCGGCACGGTCGCCTCGGCCAGCGCGAGCAGCGAACGATGCGCGTCCACGGCCGCCCGGGCCGGATCTGCCTGCCGGAACACGTCGTTGAACACCTCCAGCGACAGCGGGCCCGAGTACCCGGCGGCCAGCACCGGAGCCAGGAAGCCCGGCAGGTCGAACGCGCCCTGGCCTGGGAACAACCGGTGATGCCTGCTCCATTGCAGGACGTCCATCGACAGGTGCGGCGCGTCGGCGAGCTGGAGGAAGAACAGCTTTTCGCCGGGAATACCAGCAATTCCCGCGGGATCCGAGCCGCGCGACAGGATGTGGAAACTGTCCAGGCACAACCCCAGCGCGGGGTGGTCAGCACGCCGAACGGCCTCCCACGAGCGGTCGTAAGTGTTCACGTGCCTGCCCCAGGCCAGCGCCTCGTACGCGATCCGCAGCCCGCGCGCGCCAGCGCGTTCGGCCAGCGCGTGCAGCTGTTCAGCCAGCAGATCGAGGTCTTCGACCGCGTCGTCGGCGACCGACGAGCACACCAGCACGGTGTCCGCGCCCAGCTCCTCCATCACGTCGAACTTGCGCTCCGCCCGCCGCAGGCTCGCCGCGAACCGGTCCGGCACGGACGAATCCAAGTCGCGGAACGGTTGGTACAGGTCGACCGACAGGCCAAGATCGGCGCAGCGCAGCCGCACTTCTCCCGGCGGCAGCGGAGACGCCACCAGGTCGGGTTCGAAGATCTCGACGCCGTCGAACCCGGCGGACGCCGCGGCGGCGAGTTTGTCTTCCAGCGCACCGGAAAGGCACACGGTGGCGATACCGGTCCGGAACTCACGCGACACGGCCGGCACCTCCCTCGCCGCCGACCAGTTCGGCCAGATGCCGCAGCATCCGGGCCGGGTCGGGTTCCCGTCCGCTGAACAACCGCAGTGCTTCCGCCGCCTGGTGCACCGCCATCCGCCCGCCGTCGAGTGTGCGGCAGCCGCGTGCGCGCGCCGCCCGCAGCAGAGCCGTTTCCAGCGGCCGGTAAACGATCTCGGCCACCCACAGGGGCGGGCACAGCACCGAGACCGGCACTGGCAGTCCCGGATGCTCGGCCATGCCGACCGGGGTCGCGTGCACCAGCCCGTCAGCGGAGATCAGCATTCGCTCCAGCGCGCTGGCCGGCGCGCCGATCGCCTTGCCGGAGCCGAATCGCGCCGCGAGGTCGTCCGCGAGGCGCTCGGCCCGGCCGGCGTCGACGTCGAGCACCGCGAGCGAACCGGCGCCGAGGCTCAGCAGCGCGTGCGCCGCGGCCGCCCCCGCTCCGCCCGCGCCGAGCAGCACGACGTGGTCCAGCGGCGCGCCGGGCAGCCCGGAGAGGAAACCGTCGCGGAACCCGGACCAGTCGGTGTTGTGCCCGATCGCCCGGCCGCCGGAGAAGACCACGGTGTTCACCGCGCCGATCGCGGCCGCGTCGGGGGAAAGCTCGTCGAGATGCCGCAGGACGGCCTGCTTGGCGGGGTGGGTGACGTTGACCCCCGCCCGGCCCTCCGCCGCGGCTCGGGCGAGCAGGTCGCCGACGCCCTCCGGCGCGATCCCCAGCGCATCGAGGTCGAACCGGGCGTAGGCGCAGTCGAGCCCGAGTTCGCGGGCCTCGCGTTCGTGCAGCGCGGGCGAAAGGGAGGGGCCGATCCCCGCCCCGATGAGGCCGGTCAGCAGCCGGCCGGGGCCCGGCGCCGGGCGCGTGGTGCGGTCCTGCGGCATGGAACTCTCTCGCCTCCAATGTATGTACTAGTTAGTTACTTGTACCGTGTCGGAGCGCGGAAGGGAAGCCGTCCGCCGGATATCCTCGGCGACGTGAGCACAGCAGCCCAGGACGGCCCGGTCCCCGCTCGGCCGGACGGGCCCGCCGAGCCCGCGGAACGGCAGCGCGACGCCGAACGCACCCGCGCGGAGATCCTCGACATCGCCACCGGGGAGTTCGCCGACCGCGGGTACGACGGCGCGCGCGTCGACGAGATCGCCGCCCGCACCCGCACCACCAAGCGGATGATCTACTACTACTTCGGCAGCAAGGAAGGCCTCTACGTGGCCGCCCTCGAGCACGCCTACCAGGGCATCCGCGCACTGGAACAGCAACTGGACGTCGACCATCTCGACCCGGCCCGCGCCATGCGCGCGCTCGCCGAACTGACCTTCGACCACCACGAATCGCATCCCGCGTTCATCCGGCTCGTCGGCATCGAGAACATCCACCACGCCGAACACTTGCGGACCTCGCCCATCCTGCCCGGGCTCGCCGCGCCCGCCGTCGACGTGCTCGGCGGCATCCTCGGCCGAGGGCGCGCGGCCGGGCTGTTCCGCGACGACGTCGACGCGCTCGACGTGCACATGGTGATCAGCGCGTTCTGCGTGTTCCGGACCGCCAACCAGCACACCTTCCAGGCCATCTTCGACCGCGACCTGCTGGACCCGGCCCGCCGCGAGCACTACCGGCGGATGCTGGGCGACCTGGTCCTGGAGTACCTCACCGCGCACGTCGGCCGGGCCTGAGCCGCGCCGGATCCGCCACCGGGTCTTGACACTGCGGGGTTCGCTAACTCACCATCCGGTACATAAACAGCCGGTACATTCCGGCTGGACGAACCCCCGGCCGCCGCGCGGCCGCCAAGGAGGCAGACGTGGACGACGCCGTCCTGCGCCCGGATCCGGCCACGCCGGACACCCCCAGCCGCACCCCGCGCAAAGCCGCCGTGTCCTCCTGGATCGGCAGCGCCCTCGAGTACTACGACTTCTTCATCTACGGCACCGCCGCGGCATTGATCTTCCCGAAAGTCTTCTTCCCGCACGGCAACGCCGCCGCCGCGACCGTCGCCTCGCTCGCCACCTTCGGCGTCGCCTACGTCGCCCGCCCGGTCGGCTCGTTCCTCTTCGGGCACCTCGGCGACACGATCGGCCGGAAACGCGTGCTGCTGCTGACCCTGTCCGGGATGGGCGCGGCGACCTTCCTCATCGGCGTCCTGCCCGGATACTCCTCGATCGGATTCGCCGCGCCGGTCCTGCTGCTGGTGCTGCGGCTGGTCCAGGGCCTCGTGGTCGCCGGAGAACAGTCGAGCGCCGGTTCCACGACCCTCGAGCACGCCCCGCCCGGCAAACGCGCCTATTTCACCAGTTTCACCCTCGCCGGAACACAGTTCGGGCTGATCCTGGCCACCGCGGTGTTCCTGCCGATCTCGGCGCTGCCGAGCGCGGAACTGCTTTCCTGGGGCTGGCGGATCCCGTTCCTGCTCAGCGCCGCGGTGACCGTGGCGGGCTGGTGGATCCGGCGGTCCCTGCAAGAAAGCCCGGAGTTCGAAGCCGCGCAGCAGCGCCGCACCGCGGCCAAGGCCCCGCTCGCCGTGCTGCTGCGCCACCACACGCCCGACGTGCTCAAAATCGTGTTCAGCGCGCTGGTGTCGGTGTCCAGCACCATCGTCACCATCTACTCGCTGACCTACGGGGCCACCACCATCGGCATGTCCCGCACCGCGCTGCTGTGGATGATCATGACCGGGAACATCGTCGCGCTCGTGGCGATCCCGCTGTTCGGCAAAGCGGGAGACCGGTTCGGCCGCAAACCTGTGTTCCTCTTCGGCTCCCTCGGAGTGGCCGTGCTGATCTGGCCGTTCATCTGGGCGGTCAGCCAGGACAACCTCGTCTTCGTCTTCGTCGTCGGAATCCTGTTGTCCGGCATCGTGTACAGCGCCTACGGCGGCGTGGGATACGCACTGTGGACCGAGCAGTTCGGCACCCGGGTCCGGATGTCCGGCGTCGCGGTCGGCACGCAATTCGGCTTCGCGCTCGGCGGATTCGCGCCCTCGGTCGCCGCCGCCCTCGCCGGCCCCAGCCTCGCGAACTGGATGCCCGTCGCCGCGCTGACCACCGCCGCCTGCGTCGTCTCCGCGCTCGCCGTGCTGACCATGCGCGAGACCTACCGCACGCCGCTGTCCGAGCTGGGCCGCCCCGCCGTCCGCCCCGCCAGCGACGAGCACACCGTCACCGCCTGACCCACACGGGCGGGCGGCCGAACCGCCGCCCGCTCAGGAGTTCCCGTTGCGACACAACCGCCTGCTGATCCTCAACGGCCCCAACCTGAACCTCCTCGGCTCCCGCGAACCCGACCTCTACGGCACGCACACGCTGGCCGACGCCGAACAACTCGCCGCCGACCGCGCCAAAGACCTCGGCTACGAAACCGCCTGCCGGCAAAGCAACTGGGAAGGCGCGCTGATCGACCGGCTCCACGAAGCCCGCGGCGACACCGACGGCGTCGTCATCAACCCAGGCCACCTCCATCGCCCTGGGCGACGCGCTCCTGGCCTCTGAACTGCTCATCGCCGAAGTGCACCTCACCAACATCCACCGGCGCGAGCCGTTCCGGCACCACTCCTACGTTTCCGACATCGCCGAAGCCGTCATCATCGGCACCGGGATCCACGGCTACGCCCACGGAGTCGAGGCCCTGCACCGAGCCCTCGAACGCAGGGACGCCCACCCCGCGAGGAAGACACCGCACGAAAGGCGGAGTGAACATGCACGCGGCGCCGGATAGCAGTGCCCAGCACGACACCCTCGCACCCAAGTCTCGCTCCTGCGGTGGATAATCCCCAGCCCCGGCACCCAATCACGCACGCGTTCGTTGCCGAGGTTTCCGCCCCCACAGTCGCAATGATGATCCCGGCTGTGTGACAGGAGACGAGTCCATGCCGAACTCGCGAATCTCCAGGACTGCACCACCGAGCCTGGATGAAGAGTCTTTCCGGGGCAGGGCATGCCTTGCCGTCGTGTGTAGCACTTAGCGGCGGAAGAACGATCAACGAAGGACAGCAAGCGAAGGGCTTGGCCGACGACGTCGTTGACGCCTTCATCAGGCGTTAGGTGAAGGAGTACGACTTCTACGACCAGAGTTCCCTCAGAACCTCCAAGCACAAAAGAAAACGGCGGTTCTCCGGGTATTCCGCACGGCAGACCAACGCTGCGCCACGGCCAAGGTCGAGATCCAAGTCGCGTCCGTGCTGATGCACGCGTGGTCCGAGGTGGAGCACGACCTCGAGTACAAACCGCTCGAGGGAGAGCTCTCCGACGACGAGTACGCCATTCTCGACCAGCTCAACGGCATTGGTCATCGCAGGCGAGATCGCGCTGGAAACCCTGCAACGGACGGGAAACTCCGAGCGGCCGACAGCGGCGGACAGTTCCCGCTACGAGCTCGCCGCCTACCTGCTCGCCAGGATCGAGCCGGACGAGGAGGAACCGTCGCCTTCATGAAAGATCTCCGTCTCGACGGCCCCGCGCAGCTCGCACCGTATCTTGAAGTCCTCCATGGCGATCTGGAAGCGCGTCCGCTCGCCGAACAAGTCATCGACGCTGTGCTCGCGGAACTACGAACTCTGTCGTTCCGTGCAGGAGAGGGCCGATCGCCTTGACTCTCAGCGCGCGCCGGAACGCGACGACGTGCACCGCGAAGCGGACGCTTCCTCCACTATTGGAGCGAACTCGAGAACCTCATCCGCGACAACTTCGACCTTTCCTCCGCGAAACCTCCGGAACCACCGGGTCCACCGCGAATCTGCGGCCAGCCTTGCCCGCGCGACAGACCGGCTAAGGGAAATCATCGAGCAGTTCCGGCACGCCTCTCGACGGCCCGACGAACCGGATGCGGCCTAGCCGGTCACATCTCCCCGGTATTGCCCAAAACCATGACCATGCACGTCAAGCAGCATGTACGCACTCGCGTAACGGCTCCGCCAGGCGGTCGGTCGAGGTGTCACGTACGTTCAAGCCGAGCAGCCCTACCACCACCCGAAGTCTCCCCCGTCTGGCTGGTCGCGCAGTCGAGCCGCCATCTCGGGGAATTACAACGGAATAGCTGGCACTTCGGCCGAGATGGAGAAGGAGGCGCGCGCGTGCTGGGATTCCACCCCACTCAGCCAAACTCCAGCATCGCGTGCAGGTAGGTCGTGCGCGGATAATGCCAGCGCAGTAGCGCCGCGACGACTGCCGGTATGCGTCGGCAGCGTTTCGAGGTCCGACGCCGAGAACTCAACCGTTCCCGGAGTTCGGCAAACCCCTTCCCTTTTACAGTGTCGAGCAGCGACTTCAGTTCAGAACCACGCAGAACCGCCGGAGGCTCCTCCGGGACGCGGGGCACCTCTTTGTAAAACGGAGACATTTCGACGATCTCTTCCACGTCGTCGAGGTAGCTGACCAGCATGGCCACGCTGTCGAGCTACGCGTCGATCGTCGAGTCGGCGCGGTTCTTCGCCCTCCGATGCGTTCTCCAGTCCGGGACGAGCCCCCGGATGCATCGGGCTCCAGCACCTCCACGGGCGCCTCAACGGCGGTCATGGATTCAGTCGTACTTGAAAGATCCCTTGGCCTACCAGCGCCGTGCTCGCCTCCAACACCCCTGCGAGCCCTTGCCTCAAGATCGTTTTCGAGGAGGTTTTCACAGGTCAGACCCTATACAAGGGCAGGGCAGAGTGGGCCGGGTCGGGCTCGAACCGACGGCCAAGGGATTATGAGTCCTCCTGGGCCGAGCGGTGTGCTGACCTGCGAAAACGCAGGTCAGTGACGAGCGTTGGGGCCAAAATCCCTTGGGTTTGGCGATATCCCCCAAATCGGGGATCACAGCCATCGTCCACCGTACCCCGCTAAGAGGCCGCGTCGACGACGCATGGAGCGAGTTGCTGCCTAGCGCGAGCCATTCCCGCACGGGTCGTCGACCGGCATGCTGCCGCCCGGATTGAGCGCAGCGCTCGTCCACGCGAGCGCCTCCATGAGCCGCGATGCCACAACCGGTTCCCGCGCCGTTGCCAACAGGCCCGCAATCGCCGCTCGACAACCACGGAAAACTCACGACAGAAAACTTGACCGCACCGCACCTGCGCGCCGAAGGCACCATGAGGTTGAGGTCCCGACAGCGGTGAGTGCGCGGCTCCGCCGAGGTAGACGTCACCGCCCTCGATCGTGCCGTTCCGCAGGTCCGCACCCGGGCCCTCGATCGCGAACCAGTCACCGGCCTGCCGGAAATGGGTCTGAGGTGGGTCTGGACGGTGCCCGCGACGCGGTGACCGACGAGGCCCACGTGCCTGAGGTCTTCGGTTCGTGCGACACATAGATCAGGAACAAGACTGCGAAACGGATTTGACGTTCAGAGGCCTCCACCAGCGCCTCCGCTGCGGAACGAAACTTTCTTCAGCAACACGGAACGAAACGCGCGCGATGTGTCGTGGGGTAGACATGACGAATACCATCGACACTGCGGACATGGACATGACCGAGCCGCAACAAGCCGGGCACCACTACGCCGACTTGCTGGATGACGACGCCGAGCAGGCGACTCCCGAGAACTTCCCTCGGTGCTGGAACATGTCAGCAGGACCGCTGTACAACGCGGTCCTACGCGCACATGCGCCGCTGCCACCCGAGTATGTGAGCCTTCCGCTGCTGGGTGTCCAGGCTGATCTGGAGCTGGTCGGCGCGCTGGGGCAGTGGAACCTGCTGTGGGAAGCCGCCCAGTTCCGCAGGCTCATGTTCGCCGAAGAAGACCTGCCGGCGGCGATCCGAGCAGTCGCCGACCGCGGAAACCACAACGTGATCTTCGTTCCGCGCACCCGCTCCCGCTACTACGAGTACTTGCCGCTGTTCCACCTCATCCCCAAGGCGATACTCAAGCGGCACGGCCTGCCGCTGATGCGCCGAGGAATCTGGCCGACCATCGCGGACTTCCCCCGTGTGGACAGGTTCTTGCCAGCCGACTTCGAAGCGCGGCTCGCGCGGGCCTGGGGCGCGACCGTGTGGCGTCGCCTCAACTCCGGTTCATCGATCAGCGCATTCACCACCAACGACCCCATCCGGCTCCTCGCCCACAACCTAGACTTCTGGATCCCCCCGGTCACCGCAGTAGTCCAGGAGATCTTGCGCGGGCTCCCCACTGTCGAGAACGGCGTCCAAGAGGAAGCGCCCCGGCTCGTAGACGGCACTGTTCTCGAGGACGCCGTCATGGCGAACCCGCGAATGGGGTCCGACCTCTGGCAGGGCGAAGCCGAGGCTGCCGAAACCGTGGACTGGACCGTCGACACGGCCGATGCCGACGGACGGCTCCGCGGCATCATCGAAGCCGTGCGCGCCAACCGCGTCGAGGACGACTTCACCGAGCGATGGTCGAACGCGCGCATCGACTTCGAGCGCAAACTCCACCACACTCGGTCAAAGGTCAAGATCAGGTTTGTCGAACTGACCGACACCATCCCCGTGCAGGGGCCCGAGGCAGAAGTCATCGGTCACCGCGTGACCGCCGACTTCCTCACTCTGCTCGACCCGACCAGCCGCCAGATCGTCGTGTTGCTCACCAGCGGACACACGAACCTCGGAGACGTCGCCGACATCCTCGGCTACCGGAACCACAGCCCGGTCTCCAAGCGGCTGAAGCGCATTCGCGAGCAGGCGGTCAAATTCTTCCAGGAGTACGAGTGAGCCTGCGTACCTCGCGCCATCACGGCCACATGACCGCCAGGTCAGCTGAGGGCGACGCCGCACCAACACCTACTGCCGCCTCGACAAACGGACTCCAACTGCTGGAAAGGATCGTCACCTCCACTCCGAACACAGTCCGGGCCGTCGCAGCGATCGTCGTGGTCATCGCCGTCCTCGGCAGCACGCTCTGGCTGCTCAACGCCGACCTGACCGCCGGTCCGGTAGAAGTCACTGGTCGTGAACACGCCGCCGACGCTTCTCAGCGCTGAAGGAACGCCTTCGGCTCTCGTTGACGAGAGCCGAAGGCGTTGGAGCCTCAAAGTCACCGAAGGCCGGCTCGGAATGGGGCACCTCGCGTTGTGCGCCTCATCGCCGGAAGCGCTTCTCGCTGTCCTCGGCGAACTTCGAAGGCCGGTGGCGTGAAGACAAACGCGTCGTCACGCCCTGTGGTTTCAAGAAGCTCGGGATTTCTTGAAAAAGTCGCGTGGGTGCGTCTAGGACTGCACGCAAGACTCCCCCGGGTGCAGACAAGGTCTACCGGTCGCCGTGGCTGGCCCCGCGACCGCGCCGCGGACCGCCGGCGGCCCGATCGAGATGTAGCGTCGGCGTGTGCTCGTCCGATATGTGACGATGTGAGCGAAGCGGCAAAGCAACCAGGCCCGTCGACAGGCCGTCGGACCCCATCCGGGGTGTCTCCCCAAGCGAGCGGCGGGGCCGGGACGATCGACGAGTACCGGCTGGCGACCATCGCGTTGGTGGCGCTGCTCCGCGGCGATGTGCTTGCCGGGCTGCCGCAACCCGTGCTCGCGGTCGGGCTGCAACGGAGGGAAGCCGGGAACACTCTCGACGACCTGGTGTTGCAGGCCGGGCTCGACCACGATTCCGTGCGGGTCGAGTACCAGATCAAGCGCAAGATGTCGCCGCGGGCGTCGGACAAAGCTTTCGTCGATGCCGTACGGCAATGTCTGGAGGCTCTCGAAGCCAACGAAGAGGAGATCGCCGCCCAGCGATTGCGACTGGGTCTCGCGACTACGGCTTCCGGGCCTGTCGACCAGTTGCGAAGGCTGACTGAACTCGCGCGGGATCACGCGACTCTCGTCTCCTTCGAGGCGCTTCTGAAGGCGGGTGCAGTCAGCAAAGAGGTGCGCGACCGCTTCGACAAAGTGGTCGAAGCGGTCGCCGCGGCTCAGCTGAGTCGCGGGAAGTTGCTGACGACGTCCGATTTCCGGCTGCTCACGTTCACCATGCTCAAGGCCATGCACGTCTGGCAGTTCGAGGTCGGCGAAGACGGCCGCGACACGCTCACCGCGGTCAACCGCCTGGCCGACATTCTCCCGGAGGGCCAATCCGCCAACGCCGCCTTCGACCGGATCGCCGACCTCGCCGACAGATGGGGCCCGAACGCCGCCCTGATCGACCCAGCCATGCTCCGGGCCGCATTAGCTCGCCACGGCATCGCCCTGACCGTCGAACCCAAGCAGCGAACTGCCTGGACCAAGCTGAGCGAGGCGACTGAAGCTGAGCTGGAATCGACGTCGTGGGCGATTGCGCAACGGCTGGTGCTGCCGCGCGAGGCGGCGCTGCAGCAGGTCAAGGACGCTATTTCCGCCAACCGGGTGGTGCTGGTAGCCGGCCCGGCTGGGGTCGGCAAGTCGGTTCTCGCCCGCCGGGCGGTGAAAGATGTCGGAATGGCGGCAACGACCGTCGTCGTCGACTTGGCGGGTCATGGCCGCGAATCGCTGGCCGCGCTCAATGCCGAACTCGGAGTTGATCTGGCCGAGGCCTTGCGTGCCGTCGCGACAACCGCCCCGAGAATCCTGATGATCGACGGTGCCGAACACGCGCTCGTCGATTCCGGCCGCCTGCTCAAGGCCGTGCTGCGGGCTGTGCCGCTCGACTCCGAGCGCGCACCCGAGTGGACGGTGGTTCTGACCGCACGGTCCGACGCCGTCGACGCAGTCCGCCAGCACCTCCCCGCCGCACCTGCGGTGATCGAAGTAAAAGATCTCGGAGACCGCGAAGTCGAGGAAATCGTCGAGGCGTTCCCTGAACTGCTCCCGCTCACGCGCAACGCGCGCAGCGAACGTCTTCTCCGCCGGCCCTATCTCGCCGACTTGCTCGTGCGTACTGGAGCAGACCTCACCGACCGGCCGCTCGGCGAGGAAGACGTGATGGACCTCGTCTGGAAGCACGTCGTACGGCAAGAGAGCGAACGCGGCTCCAACCGCGGCACTCCGCATGCCCGCGCCGACGCCTGCCTTCAACTGGCGGAGGACACCGCGCGCGCAGCCGCCGATTCGAGTCTCCGACGCACAGACGGTACGGCCGTCGACGGACTTCTGACGGATGACGTCCTCGTACTGCATCGAACGCGATACCGGTTCGCGCACGACATCCTGCTCGACTACGCACTGGCCATGTGGCTTCTCGACGGCGGCCTGTCAGAGTCGCTGTCGCAAACAAACGGACCGCGGCGGCTGATCCGCAGCGTGCGTCTGGCACTGCAAACACGGCTGAGCGACGAGCCCGACGCGATCAGGTGCTGGAACGAGATCGTGGCGTTCGCCGACACGTTCGCCGGCCATGGTGGCGAACGGTGGAGCGACTTGCCCTACGAAGCAGTACTCGCGATGGGCGATCCGCAGCCGGTGTTGAGCGCACTGGAGCCGGAGTTCCTGGCGAACGACGGTGCCAAGCTTTTCCAGTTGCTGACGGTGGTCTGCCGCTTCGCGACCACGTCCGAACCGGAGCCTGACCAGGTCAATCTCCAATTGGACATGCTGCTGGCGGCCCCGGTGGTCAACCTCCTCGCCGAAATCGGAACCCGCGTTCCTGAGCGAGTGGCAATGGTTGCGGCTGACGTAGTCCGTCGATGGCTGATGGCGACGATACGGACGGGTGCGTCGCTCGAGGACCACCTCGCGAATCCACCGGGCTTGTCACGGGCGGTGGCGGCGTGGTCAGGGTCAGATGCCTACGGTGACCGCATCGCAGCCGTGCTGCCGAGTCTCGCTCTCCTCGGCGGTCATCACACTCCCGAGGCTCAGGCGGTGTTCGACCGCATCCAGGAGCGCAACCGTGAACTGTGGGTCATCGTCGAAGATCCAGAAGTGCCTGCGGCCGCCGCAGCTGCCAACCCCGATCTGCTGCTGCTCCTCGCCGGCCGCTACTACCTCGACCAAAGTCTGACGCTCGACCCCGCCGACACCCCGCCCGCTCTCGTGCGAAAAACCCGGCGGAGCAGCGCTGGATCACTGAGCAGCTTCGCCAAACTCCGCAAAGGCGTTCGAGGCCACGAGCAGGTCTTCCGACGGGCGGACAACGTTGGCCTGGCGGCCCCGCACTACGGTCCGTTCGCCGCGCTCCTCCGCCGCTCGCCCGGCCACGGCCGACGG
This sequence comes from Amycolatopsis sp. NPDC114484, assembly GCF_055633755.1. Classification (NCBI taxonomy): domain Bacteria; kingdom Bacillati; phylum Actinomycetota; class Actinomycetes; order Pseudonocardiales; family Pseudonocardiaceae; genus Amycolatopsis; species Amycolatopsis sp. NPDC114484. Next base: position 198,081 of record NZ_JBVKDQ010000014.1, read on the forward strand.
CTCGTCGGTGCCGTCATCGACGCGGCTTCCACAGCCCGGACCGCGGTCAAGCCCACATTCGACGAGGCCAACCCGACGTTCCGGCTGGAGCTTTCGCTTTCGGGGAATAGCGAGTCGATCGTGCACCATGGGACGGCCACGACCTGGATCTGGTTCCGGCGCACAGGAAATGGCGACTATCCTGCGATGTCGGCGGCGATGGCGCTCGCGGAATGGGCAATCGGCGAAACAGCGACGCAGCCCGCCGGCACCGTGGCCCTTGAGGTACTGCGAACAAGTACCTGTCTCGGCGTGGTTCCAATCGCCCTCGCGCTGCTTGTAGAGCGATTCGAAGAGGTCACCGACGAACTAGACGCGTTTCTCGAACAGCCATTGGTGTGGGAGATGGAACACGCCCGGCATGTCCACGAATCGATGGCGTACCCCTTGAAGGGATTCGAACGTCTGTCGTGGGCAACGAGCCAGGTCGCGCTCGCCCTCGTCACGCGAAGCGACAAAACCGGCCAGACACGTCTGGACACGGTCGGGAGCCGAATGGTTGAGAAGACACGGGAACAACTCGCAGCCGTCCTGGGCGAACAGACAGCCGAGGACCATCCGACACTGCTCATCGCGCGGCGTCGTGCGCTGAGCCTTCAAAGGGATGCCCTTCACGTCTCCCGTTCAGACACGGGCAACGGAATCGTCATCGGACTCGACGTACCGAACGATATCGAGGAAGGCCTCCAACCTGAGGGCAACCGTGCGCTGCTCAACCTCACCGTTGCGTCTTTGACCACACGAGCCACGCAGATCCGAGACGGAAAAAGCGACGAACAACCGGAAGCGCTGTGGACCGAACTGACCGAGACGCTCGCCGCTCTCGACGCCTTCGACGAAAACTACACAGCGGTTAATTCTCCAGACGACGCCCGTGCGGCGGTTGCGGCAGCGATCATCACAGCAGGTGGGACCGAACTGTTGACGACCGCCGTGACGGCGCTCCTCGACCTGGTCGAGTCCCCGCCCAAACCAGGTCCGGACGCACTCCCGACTGACCGATCAAGCGCGTGGCCACTCGGAGCCGACCGGTCGGCCGCCACGGCACTCACCCACGTCCTTGCCACTGACTCGCTGCGCGCGATCGTCGACCTCCCACGCATCAAGGCTGCGATCCGCCACCTCGCCGCGGCGGACTCAGAAGAAGTCCGGCAACGGCTCGTCCGCGGACTCCAGCAAACGCTGGACGAAACGTGTGGCGACCATCCTGATGCCCATGACATAGCAATGGAGACGCTGATCCAGCTGGCCCGGCATTCCGGCATGGGGCCATGGCACAACGACAGACGTGATCGCGTTGTGTTGGCAGAACCGTTGCGCGACGCGCTCGACGACGATGTGCTCAGCCTTGACGAAGCAGCGGATGTCCTGCCCGGCCTTGCTACAGCCTCTCGACTTCCCTGCCGGCACGGCAAGGAAGCCACCGCCCTGATGTCCGTCTTCATTGACCACGATCTGTCAGTGTGGCCGGACCGCTACGCGCGTGAGCATTACGACGGAATCGAACAATGGCGCGACGGGATCGACCGGTATGTCGCTGGACTTGTCGCGGACGGTGACCACAACCTGCTCGACCGCTACCTCAGCCGCTTCGCGCCCGTCGCCGAAGAACTCGCGGGCCTGCTTACCAAGATGGCGGAACTCGCCACAACCGTCAAGCGAGCAGAGATTGTCTTCAGCACTCACTGGCCCGTTGTCTTCGATCACCTCCTGCCAGCCAACCGGAACCTCCGTGAGCAGCCTGACCATCCCCGCACGCACTACGTCCAAAATCTGGATCGCGCGCTCCTGCCGATTCCGGACGCTGAGCGGCCGTGGCCTTACGAACCGCTCTTGGAGATCTTGGCCCGCTGGGTGCAGGCCTTCGAGGACCGCCCACGCTTGGCAGACCATGTGATCGCCGCACTCGGCCGGTACGGCATGCTCCGCCAGCCTGTTGGTCCCGGCATCGTCTTGCGGGTCCTGGGCGACGACGCCGCCCGTATCAGCCGGCAGTCGAAACTGGCATCTACGTGGCTCCACCTCATCCTGCTCGTGGACAAGGCAGCGAGCGAAGGTCACCAACAACGATTGCTCAGCCTTCTCGACCGACTGGCTCAGACAGGAGACAGCACCGCCATCGAAGTCCAACGGCAGCTCGAACTCCAATAACCGCCGGATGCCCGACAAGCCAACTTTCACCCCCGGCCACTCTAAACCTGCGATCGAGACGATGACCGAAACCGACGCGAACAGATCCGAACTGACGCTCCGAGTCGTGCAGCATGAACGGGAGGACTGCCTTGCCGAGCGACCCGTCAGCTTCGACTACGGGTACAACATGTCCTGCCCGGACTGCCCGCAGACCACGCATCTCACCGGCACCGAGTACTTCCGCGAGGACAACGGCGCACATATCGCCTGCACCGCCTGCCACGCGGATATTCACTTCGGTCCTGCCGTACTGGCACTGCGCGACGCCAACGATCCGGTGCTCGCCGGCGAACACCTCGTCCGCGTCGCCTGGTACCACACAAGCACTCATACAGGATGGCCCCAGAGCAGCAGAACGCTGTCGTCCGCGACCGTGGAGTCATTGCAACACACACTGTCGGTGAACATCGAGAAGGCGCGCGCCCAGTACGAAGGCCAAGCCCTTCACCTCGGAACGTACGAGGCGGCAATCGAATCGATGCTGCGCCGCATGAACGACCAGAACGACGGCGGGGCGAACTTCTCCTTGTACCGGGTCGAACTCCGCCGCGACATACTCGTGGAACCGGGATGCCGAGACGAGAACGCAGCAGAAGCCGCCCGCATCAGCCAAGCCGACCTAGGCGAAGCCGACGCGATCCGATACCTCAACGTCCATGAATCGCCCGGGTCCGTCTCGCTCGCGATCAAACCCGCAGCCATCTGTCGGGTCCAACGCGTCGATGTACCGGCAAGGCCCGCCGACGCCGACGTGATTGGCTCAGCGGCGACGGAAATCGCAGGAATCCGCGACGAGATGAGGTTGCTCGAGGCCAGTCGTCCGACTGAACTCAGCCCCCTCGAACGACTGCGACGAACCGCGACTGCTCGACACGGCAGCACATTCAAACGGGACCTGACGCCAGAACAGTCGAAGCTGGCGGCCAAGATCCGCCAACGACTCGAAGACGTGTTCCTGCCATCCGTCTCCGATCCAGTCAGACACAAGTTCACGACCGCGCTCGCAGCCTGGCGCACAGCACAGCCGGGGCCAGTGAGCGACGCCGACCACGTCGCCCGGTTCGCCTCCATGGCAGCGATGCTGACGAAACCCGAGCAAGTCTTTGGTGCGCTGAACGACCAACCAAACTGCTGACGGCCGACACGACATCATACGCGCCTTCCACCTCACGACCGCCGATCAGCAGCGCCGTTGCTGCGGTCGCGGGCGGCCAAGGCGTCGTCGAGCACTACCAGCGGATGCGCGGCGAGATCGAGCAGATGGTCGGCCGGATCAATGGCGAGTTCGCTCGCGTCGGCCACCCGGTCGTGCACTATTTGCACCAATCCGTGAACCGCACCGAGCTGGCCGCCTTCTTCTCCGCGGCCGACGTCATGGTCGTGACGCCACTGTGCGACGGGATGAATCTCGTCTGCAAGGAGTACGTCGCGTGCCGTTCGGATCTCGGCACGGTCCGCGGATCATCCGGCCCCTGGCCCGCACTTGTCCGCATCGGATGCGAAGCTGCGCGCAGCACCGAGTGGGAAGTGCAATACGCCCGCTACAGGTCACTCCCACCACCGAGGTTCCGGAACCGCTGGCCGCGCGGGACGACGAAGACGACTCAGCCGCCATAACGCCGCGCTCACTGCTCGCTCCGCCATAGAGACGTCGCCCGTTCGGCGGCAGCACCAACTGATGCCTGTCCGTAGCCTCGTCTCACCTGCAGTGATGACACCGCTTTGGGGTGGGCGTGGCGCGACGTATCGGCGGTCCGGGAGGTGGCTCAGATCCTGGCACTGGCACTGGCACAGGTCGGCTTGTCGCCGCGGGTGCCGTCGCGCTCGCGCTCGCCGGCGGAACCAGTGGAGTGCTGAGTGGAGGCGGGGCGGCAACGGAGACCGGTGCCACCGCCGACAGCTCACTGAACGCGAAGGATCTCAGCAAACGCACGAACGAAAGCAGGAAATCCGCACGATCCGGCAAAGCTGACGAAGCGTTGAACCGCATGGGCGTGCGGGTGCTGAAGAAGACCTTGAAGCGTGACCTGAAGTGCGTCGCAGCATCCACCGACCAGGTACGCGATTTCTTCCTCCGCACTCCATGCAAGTCACTGGACCGGATACTTCTCGCCGTCGGCGACACCGCAGGGAATTCCGCAGTCATCTCCGTGGCGTGGACCAGTTTCGCGAACCGTGCGGACGCAGACGCCTTCGAAAACCTCGAAGCGGTTCAGGGCAGCGGCGACATCACTCCACTCGCCGGCGCGCTGCTCGGTCTCGCCGGGGTTCACTTCACCGGCCACCACTATCAATCTCACCGCGACGGCACCAAGGTCGTCATCGCTGAAACGGAGACCATAGGAGGCCACGTCGACGACGAAGTTCTCGACGCCCTTGCCGAGGTCGCAGTGTGGCTGCCCAAACCGTAGTCGGCAGGTCTAGCTCTGTGCCCGTAGCTCTCAGTCCGGCGCAGGAGCGCCGGGTCGTCGCGCGCGGCACAAACACCGGCGAGAAGAACCCAGCGTCCCCTTCCGACGCATGTTTGCTCTGCCTCGCGGCCGCACCAATCGCGATGTGCAGCGCACCTCAGGTCGTCGTCCCGACCACCACGACGGGCAGTAACCTGCGCATCGGCAGGCTGGAACGCGTCGGACGGCGCGCTTGTCGTCTGCAGCTCATGAACGGCTCCCCAGTGCGGCAGCCTCAGTCACGACGACGTTCGCGAAGGGCACTGAATCCTTTGCCGCCACAGAGAGCCGCTGGTCAGCGGCGAAGTAGGCGGTTTTCGCACCTTGGCGTTACTGATCGATTACAGTAACGGTTGGGGAGGTCTCGCGCAGATTGCCCCACCGTGGTGGTGACATGTCGCTTGAGGGGTGCGCATCGTGGGTCAACCTGCGTCGAAAGCAGGCAGCTGGCTTGACGGCCTGATGTTCAACATCGGGGACCCGCCGGGTGGCGGAGGCGGGGCTGCTGCAAGCGGCGGTCCGGGTTCGAGCGGGCAGGGGTTCAGCCTCAGCCATGATGAAGCGATGAGCATGCTGAACCTGGCGCGCGGCATCCGCGACGATCTGGCGAAGATGATCCCCAAGGCAGAACGTCTCACGCATCTGAACCCGCCTGCCGAGGACCCTGCAAGCAAGGGCTACAACGCGCTTCTTTCCGGGTCAGGCGCGGGCGCCAGCGCGTTCGGCCACGGTCTCGGTCACATTCAGCGTGAACGCGACTACGTCTCGACGCTGATCGAGCGGCTGGAGAAGGCCCTGCACATCACCCAGAGCGGCGACGACGACGCGGCGGGCGCGGTGCAGAACGCCGCGAACTCGGGCGGAGGACTCGCCTGATGGGCTCGCGCATGCTCGTTCAGTCAGCTGGACTGGTCGTGCTCGCCGCGGTCGCGGCTGGCTGCAGTTCCCCCGGCAATTCCGGGTCCGACCTCCCGACGTCCGCAGGCCCGTCGGCGAGCACCTCCGCCTCGGCAGCCCTGCCGCACAGCGGCGCGCCGAAGGTCGCGAACCCGCTGCCGTCGACGATCCTGGACGGCTCGCCCTGCGACGGCGGCCTCACCGGGGACCAGTTGAACGAGATCATCGGCCGGGCCCCGCAGGGTTCGCCCGACACCAAATCCAGCCTGGGCCCTAGCTGCACGTGGATCAACAGCGTCAAGGGCTCCTACGTCGACGTCGCCTACGACACCAAGAGCGACGACGGGCTCAGCTCGTGGTACGCGAACACCAAGCCCAAGTCGGTGGTGTGGAAGGAATCCGACGTTCTCGGGTTCCCGTCGATCGCGCACGTGACGCAGAGCAGCGACTCTCCCGACGAGTTCTGCCAGGTCACCATCGGGATCAACGACCAGCGGACCGTGGACGTCTCCATCGGCCTCAGCGCGGCGAAAAAAGGAACCGTCGATCCTTGCTACGTGGCGAACGTCGCCGCTCAGCGGGTGATGACGAATCTGAAGCACAAAGCGGGTTCGTGATGTCGATATTCGATGTCCTGGGCGACGCGGCGAAAGCCGTCGGGCACGCCGTCGAAGGCGCCGTCGAGTGGGTCGGAGACCGGGCCGGCGACGTCGGCGGATGGTTCGGCGATCTGTTCGAGGGCAACCTCGGCGAGCAGGCCGTGCCCCAGTCGGAACTGGTCAAGCAGATCATGGCGAGCAAGGGCGCGCCGGACTGGCACGGCGGCGCCGACCAGGCCGCGGAACTGGCCGAGCAGCACGCTCAGGTCAGCGGCCGTGTGCAACAGCTGATGTCGGGCATGGAATCGTCCTGGACCGGCGGCGGCGCGGACGCCGCGCAGGCGCGGATCAAGCCGCTGGCGGACGTGTCGCAGGCCGCGTCGCAGACCTTCACCGCGAACTCGCAGAACGCCAGCGGCCTGGCGCACGGATTCGACCAGCTGAAAACATCCTTGCGGCCGATGCCCGACACTCCGCCGCACCGGACGTTCCTGGACGAAGCACAGTTCTGGCGGACCACCGACACCGAAGCGAAAATCAACCAATACAACGAGATCGCGCAACAGAACCTCGACAAGTACAACACGTACGCGGACACCGCCAAGTCCGCAGGCCAAGACTTGAAAATCGACTACGGGCAACTGCAGGACTTCGGCGACGGCAACGTCGACATCAGCTCGCAGCCCAAGGAGCCGGTGGACCACAGGACAAGCCCGGACACTCCTCACCTGGGCAGCGGCGGCCACCAGCCGCCTGTGACAACTCCGGGCACCAGCGGGCCGCCGCAATCGTTCGCTCCCCCTCCACCGCCGCTGGCTCCTGCGCAGCACCACCCGCCAGCCACCGATGTGGCGGGGCTGCCGCGCTATCAGCCTGGGGGCGTTCCCGGTGACGGGACGACCACAGCCGGATGGACACCGCCGTCATACGAGCGCTCGAACGGGCCGGGCTGGGTGCCTCCCGCGCTGCCGAACACCAGCGCAGGCACCAACAGCGGCAACCCGTCGCCGGGCTTCGTGGCGGGTTTCGGGCCGACTGGCGGATTCGGACCCATAGGCGGCCTGCCTGGCAACGGCCGGAGCACTCTTGACGGGAGCACGGGCGGCAGGGCCGGCGGTTCCGCCGGACCGGGCGCGGGTTCCGGTGCAGCCGAAGAACCGGTCGCCCGCGGAGGCGCGAACTCCGCTGCGGCCAGAGGCGCGGCCGGTGCCAAAGGAACGCCAGGAATGGGCGGCATGGCCGGCGGCGGCAAAGGCGGGAAAGGCGAGGAAGACAAGGAACACCAGCGCAAGTACGGGCTGGACGACGATTCCGCGTTCGACCTCACCGACGACGAGGACGGCCGGCTGCGCGACCCACGCACCGGCCTGCCGCCAACCCCGCCCACCATCGGAGGCTGACCCGCGCCGATGACGATCATCGACAGACCGGTCCGGATGCCGCGACCGGCGTTCTTCGCCGCCTGGAACTACACCGGCCTGACCACCCTCCCCGTCGTGGTGAACCCCGAACACGCCTACATGACCACGGAATTCGCCGCCGAACGAGAGCGGCGAGCGATGAACCGGTTCGCCGCCCTCCGACTGGCCGCCCCGGACGGACGACTGACCCCGCAGTTCCGGGCCACCCTGGAACTGCTCGCCGCACCCGCCCGCGAGTGCTACTCCTGGACCGCCTTCACCCACCGCCCGCACGACGACGGCGCGTTCTTCCTCGCCGCCGCCGGACGCGACGCCGTCCGGCTGATCACCGACCACCAGTCGATCCAGCTCGACCCGATCCCGCCCCGCAACCTCGCCACCGCACTGATCGAGGCCCTGCCAGAACACCCACCGGCCCGGCTAGCAACCCTGCGGATCCCCACGACCTACCTCGAGGACACCGACGTCGACCCGCTCTCGGAAATGTCCGGCCACGCCGACGACCTGCGCCACCTCCTGCGAGCCGAACGCACCGCCGTGCACAAACTCCACGCCGCAGTCGGACACGGCACCGACCGCGTCCACAGCACAGCCCTGACCGTCTACGACCTCACCCGCACCGGCCGCGTGCTCGCCTTCACCAGCGACGCCCCAGACGGCGAGCTGGAAGCCACCGTATGCAGCGGCAACCGCACCAACCTCGTCGACGCGCTCAACCTCACCCTTGACGGACTCACCTGACACCGTCGATCCACGGCAGTCTCCGTAGACGCAGGCCGGTGCGACTACCCAGGACAGACGGCGATCCTGCCGCAGAAACCGCGATCGCCTCTCCGCGCTCAGCACTGGCTCCACGGATACAGAGCACTGAACTGGTCGAACGCGTCGTTCACATCCTCATCCCGAGCCAGATCGTCCACGGCGATCGACGCTCCCGAGAGCACGTCCTCAGCAGCGAGCACACCGACAACAGCCTGCAGCACTACCGCGGCATACCGACCCGGCGGCACATCAGGCGCCAATAGCACCCGAAACTCACGAGGTCCCACACGCGAAAACTGCCCGTCATCAACTGGTGACACCAACTCACGGCATGACCGGACTGAGTCACTGTCCATTCTCCGCCCGAGCGTGTTGCTGACGGGCAGGCTCGCATTCGAGTCCACAGCATTGGCCAAGATCGAGAACAAGGTTCGCTGAGGATCGCACCCGACTCCCGATTTGCCCGGTGTTGTCGGAACCCTGCTGATCGGCCCCGACGGGTGGCCCCGCCAACGTGCCCGTCTTCCCCGCGCGAGCGGGGTGATCCGTCCCGCGGCCGCAACGCGTCGCACGATCACGTGTCGTCCCCCGCAGCCACAGTGCTGATCACCATCGCCTCCGCTGAACACGCCGAGCGCGACCGAGCAACCCGTGATCTCCGTCCTAAACCACCCGACGGGACAGCCGGCACGACTCGGCTTAATAGAACACGTCCATGGGCTGCACGCGCCGCGCCTGCTGTGAACGGAGCCGCCAGTCTCTGGCGAGTTCGACATCGCCACCCGTCGCGACCAGCCGTCATCACCGCCGCTGGTCCTAGCAGGATCACCACAGGTCTCTGGGTCAACGTCGCTTCAGAGCCCTCGCCACCGACAAGAGCCGACAGCAGAATCGGGCTGGCGACGGGGCGACCACTCGATGCTCGGCCTGGTCGAGATGTAGCCACATCCCGTTACAGGTGTACGCGGGCACGCCACCGCGGGGAAGCTGTCCACCCAGCCCTGTACCCTGCAGCACCGGCTGCGCGACCCGCTGTGGCACCCATCTGTCCCCGCCACGGCATCACCCTCGCTTGGCCCGACACCATCCACCGCATCCTCCACTCGACCGAACAGGACCCCGAGCAACGACTCGGCGGCCCCACCATCAGGTTTGACGGTGAAAGTTCATGCGTGATGCATCGGGTTTTCGTCTCCTTACGCCGGTGTCGCCGAGGTACGGGCAGCGCCCGGAAGCAAAACGCTCTCCGCTGCTTCCTTCCTCTTGATCGACGTCAACTCTGGCGGCCTGTCCCATGACGCCGGTTTGGAGAAGTCGAGGACACCCCCCTCGTGACGGGAGCGGTGGACGCCCACGTATCCGCCCGCGAACTCAGCTTCATCAAAGCGAATCGTGCCGCACGCGAACACGCAGTCACCGAACGCCAGGTTCCCATCCAGAAACTTGGCTCCCCGAAAACTCACCTCGGCCCCGGTGAACTCCGAGCAACCGAAGCCGACGTTCGCCCCGGACACCTCCGTGCCGTGAAAGCTCAACCGCCCCTCGCGCACGTTCATGTCATCGAGATTGACGAATCCCGCCGACAACCTCGAATAGTCAAACGAGAGCTGACCTCCACACAGATCCGTCTCATTGAAATGCAGGACTGACCCCTCCAACTTCACACAGCCCAAGCGGATCTCGCCGCCGGATACGACCGCGCGACTGAAGTCGACAACCCCGCCGGACAAGACAGCACCATCGAAATCCACCAACCCGCTCGCGAACACCGCGCCCTCAAAAGAAATCGTCCCCGCGGAAACCGTGATCGAATGGAAGTCCGCGCCATCGATCACCGCGCCGGTGAAATCGAAATCGCAGCCCTGCCACGACACGAGCGCATCGTCGCGCAGCCGCTCGGCCACCACCCGAAGCACAGTCCCGCGGACCTGCCGCTCCCCACGCCATGCCCGCAACTCCGACGGATCCCCAGGCGGTTCGGGGTCGAAGTACATCCGCATATACCCGCACAACACGTTGACGCAGGTTTGACGACGCTCCGCCCACTCATCAGCGAGGTCAGCCATCGCGTGAACACCGGCGAGCCGCACCGTGGCCGCCGCGTTCCCCAACTGCTCAGCCGCCTTTACATACCGTTCGGTGAACAGCTTCAGCTCGTCCCGCCGGCTCGCTGCAGCCTCCCGACGCTCCGCTGCCTCCCCCACACACTGCTTCCGATACGCCACAACCAGCACGACCACGCCCCCGACGCCGCCGGTCAACGTCACCGCGATCTTCACCAAGTCCAGGCCCTGCCGCTGCAACACACCGCCAACGCCAGCGGAACTGGCAACACCCAGAAACCACCACACCAACGCCGCCATCGTGATGAAGACAAACAGCCCCAACACCAGCCACCTGCCGATATGCCATCCCAACGAGGCACGCAACGGACGCACCTGCAGGCCCGATTTGCCGCCTTCCTCTCCGTCATCGTCGTGCTCACGCGAGCAGCCCCGCGTCGAAGAACCCAGACCCCCGACAACCATGTCCGCACCCCTGCTCATCGGCATGCGCCAGCACAGCGCCGTAACAGAGTAAGCCAACGAAACCTCTCAAAGACTCCGGGAAAGCGACTGCGCGGGCGGAGTAGCCGCGACGCGGCGAGAACTCGGCTCGCTCCAAACTGTGCACGAATGACCCGACGACGAACCGCTCGCGCTCAGCCGCCCCTTCAGGGTAGTCACCTGCGACAAGCCGTGTGAACTCCCAATGACAGTGCCTGGCGCGACTGCGCCCTGGCCCCGTTCGATCGATTTCGCAACCAGGCGGGGCGGCAGAACGCAAGATCGATCGATTCCGCTTCTACTTGATGTGTCGCTGGCAGTTGAATCAGTGAATGCGATTCAATTCACCGCGAGCTTGAGAGGTGTTACGGATCAGTTCGAGACGTGACCCGAATATCACAAACACTGGCTCGTCCGAATGAAAGCCTTCAGAGGCGGTTCGAAGTACTCCGCTGCACGGTTTCCAGTTCGGCGAGAATCGTGTCCAACGAGTCCGGCACAATCCGGATGAACTCTGGCCGCATTATAATTAAGCAGGCCAATCGAAATAACACTGTCGCAGAGCATCCGATGACCATCGCCAAGACAAACGGTAAGCGAGCAGACAAAGTTTGAGTTGTGGCATGATACGAGACTTCCGAAATAGCCCGGAAATTTCCGGACCTTTAGCGAACCCTGGACGGTTTGGTCCTGTTGCCCGGCAATTCGAGCATCACAATATGACGCTCGACCACGCCACCTTTGACTTGAATGGTCGCGTGGGAGACAAGCTCGCTCAAATGCGGCGACGGCGACTTGTCCTTAGGCGCCTTCAAACGAAGCACGACCAGGAACCCGATCCGCACGTCAGATGCTTGGTAGCTAACTGTTTGCTGAATGTAGGCAGCCTTCTTGACCACCGGGACAGCTGTCTCGTCAGCTTTCAGTTCCAGGTAGAGGTGGAAACCGGAAAAAGCAATCTGAATGTCCACGCGTCCGGCACCGACCTCTTGAACTTCCACGTTTGCGGCGCTGCTGAATTGCCCTTGGGATAGCCAGTCGTACAGATCCGCGTGAAGGTCATGCTCGTCGGCATCCGCTTTGAACAGATAGTCCTTGCTGGATTCTTGCGTATTCAAGCGGCGTGAGATGAACTTGATCAGCTGATCGAGGACGCGAGTAACGGCTGGGACAACATCCTCGACGAAGTCTTCGCAGGATGCGAATTTGGCCAGAATGCGCTTCCGAACAGCAGTGACCGCCAGGTCCGGGTCAGTGTCTGCCGCAGCTTGGCGATCGGCGATGTCGGCGGCCAGTCGCTCAAGATCGCTTGCGCTGGCGCTCGTCAGGATTTCGTTGAGGGCCGGGCTCGCCGCGACGAGTTCTGCCAGGAGAGAAGGAAGGGGCGTAGGCCGCCCAGGGGCTTTTCCCGGCGGCTCCACACCGCCGAGGATGCTCGATCGTGCGGCGGCCAGCACGGTTTGCGCGGTGTCCAGCCGTGACCGGAGATCCGCGGCATCGTCGCGGCTTGCCGCGACCCGGCGGTGGAGGGAGTCGGCGTGGTCCTGGAGGTGTCTGAGGAGCCCAGCCCGCGCGGCGAACCCGCCCGCTACGGCAGGACGGACGATATCGAGGATGCGCTCTACACCGTGGTCAGTACGCGTGACGTCGTACGACCGGGCCGCCGAGTAGATCGCCAGGATGTCGTCCAGCACTATCGCCACGTCGTAGAGGCTGTCGCGATCCAGTTGGTCTCGAAGCCAGGCGAGGTCGCTGGCGAACCGTTGCCAGGCCTGGAGGACAGCGAGTTTCCGGTCACCGCTCCAGTGGCTGAGCCCGTAGGTGTCGATCACGAACTCCTGGGCGCGGTTTGCCATAGCCTCGGCTGCGGCGAGCGAAGCGTCCCACGTTGCTGCGTCCTGTGGCGAGCCGGTTTAATCGAGAGACACCAGCAGCCTGTGGACGAGGCGCAGCGCGGACCGCAACAGTTCCGCGTCCTGGCGGTCGTCTGCCGAGGTCACGAACTCAAGGGCCTCTAAGGCTGCGCCGAACCGGTCGATGACTTCGTCCGCCGTGGTGGCCCGCAGCGCGCGAGCGATCTCGACATTCGCTCTTGTCCACATGGCATCTGATGCGATGTCCAGGCGGTACTCGTCGTTGCGAGCAAGGACCGTCGTTTCGGGAGGCCTCGCATAGACCGGCGCAGACTCCCCTGTGAGGATGGCGATGACATCTGCGGTCTCGTCGTCGACCTTCCAGTGGTCGAATGCCAGCCCGACGGTTCGCACGACCGCTTGGGCGTACCGGCGGGGTTGTGGCTCGACGACGTCTTCGAGCACGCCGAGCAACTTGTTCTTCGATGCGTGGCCCTGCACTGCCAGCCGCGCGACCGCCTCCAGCGCCACCGCATGCCGGTTGACCATCGCATCCGCTGGTGCGTCGCCGTCAACGCGAGGCGGAACCGCGAGCGCGAGACACTCGGCGGCGACCCGATGACCGACCATGCCGGTCAGCGCGGGGTTTGCGCAGATCACGTCGAGGTTGTGCGTGAATTGAAGGGGATCAGTCGATGCCAGGATCGCCTCGACGAGAGCCGTCGCGGCTGGCCGGATGGCCTCGATATCGGCTGCGTCCGCGGCGTTGCCGACACCACGGACGAGCAATGAGACGGCAACGGTCAGAAGGGGTTGATCGACGAGGGACGGTGCCAGCGCAGCAAGCGCTGGCCAACCCCCGACGCGGTCGACGAGGTCTTCCGGAGGCGGTCCGCCATCGAGGTTCCGACGGAGTTCGGCGCTGATCGCGTCCACGTCGAGTGTGCCTGCCATCGCACCTCCTCCTGCGTACCTCGTGGAAACCTACCGGTGAAGCTCTGCGACCGCCCGCTCATCGCGAGCGTCACCACACAAAGTCAGTACCGGTGGCCACCAGCAGCTTCCCCGGGGGGAGCAGGCTTTTGAGCACCGAGATATGAGTGGTGGCCACGAAGACTTGCAAGTCGGTTTCGCCGGCCACCGCGTTGATCGCCGCCAGCATCTTCCGCAAGTCGGCCTCCGGGATCTCTTCGGCTGCGGGCGAGTCGACGAACAGCAGACCGGGATGCCGTCCGACTCCGTCACGACGGCCGAGCTGGACGAGCGCGATTACGGCGGCGAGCTTGATGCGCAACTTTTCGCCGTTGGTCAGGGAACTGTAGCCGACGACCGCACCGCCCTTGTGCACGTCCATGTTGCCGTTGCCTTTGAGCTTCACCTCGGTAATGTTCGTCGAACCGAACCTGCGTGCGAGTTGCGCGATCGCTGCAGAGACCGACTTCAACAGCGGCTCTTGGTCTTGCTGCACCCAACTCTTCGTCAACTTCGACGCAGTGTTAAGGATGTGGAATCTGTCGTCGGCCTCGGACGACGACAGATACTGGGGTGTCGACGCCGCCCTCAGAGCTTCCACGGTCCCCTGGGCGCGGGCCAGCTCCAACTGGGCCGCGAGTCGCTTCCGAGCCGAGTCCAGGTCGCGGCGGCCCTGTTGCGCGGCTGACTCCGCTTGCAGCCTTGCTTGGTCAGCTCGCTGGAATTCGGACTCGAGCTGTACCACAACCGCGTCGGCCTCCGCGCACGCTTCCCGCAACGCCACCAGGGAGTCGACGCCTTCATCTTCATCCTCGACCGCGGCTTCGTTCCCGTCGATTGCCAAGTCGAGTTCGCTGGCGCACAGGGAACAAGCGTGCTCTGTCGTTTCGGCCTCATATCGTTCGGCCGCCACGGTTGTGGAGCATCTTGGGCACACCGTCGGGGACATCCCGTTGAAGAATCGACGAGCCACCGCGTCTTCGGCAACGGCTTGCCGACGCAGTTCTTCGGCGCGAAGGTGCGCCCGCGCTTCAGCAGCTGAGGTACGAGCTGTCATCATCTGCAACGAAAGGTCGTGGGCCTCACGCGCCAGATCAGAGGCTGTCGCAGCCAGCGCGAACAACCCGCTCATGTCCGGATCCGATGAGCCGAGTTCCTCGATCGCGGTCCGCGCCGCCGCTTCTGCGCTCTCGGCCTGCTCCAACGTGAATGCCGTCGAGGACGCGGCGGATTCTCGCTTAGCCGCGACGTCTTTACGTTCGAACTGCAACGCGTTCAGAGCGGTCGCAACCTGTGCATCGACCGCCGCCCAGCTCGTCCCGACGAACATCTGCAAGATCCGGGTTTTCAGCGTGTTCTCGTTGCCGATGATCGGGTTGAGCTTGTCTGCTTGAACGGCCAAGGCACCTGCATACGATGGCCACGCGTGTTCAGTCTCCACGCCGTTGGAGAACACTGAGATCACGTCGAGCCGCAACCGGTCGAGCATGACCGATCCCATCACGGACTCGAACTCAGCGTGGCCGACAAACCTTCCCAGGACTGCGCGACCCGAGGGCACCTGCTGTTCGACAGTCCCGGACGGCACCCCGCCCTCCACGTCAAACTCGACGAACACCGGTACCCCGTCGATGCTGAATTCGGCGAAAAGATGCCCTACCCATGACTGCACATCGGGTTGCAGGTGACTGCGTCCTGTCATCGCCCACATGATCAAATGCAGCACGGACGATTTGCCGCGGAGGTTCGCCTCGCTCCCGACGCCGTTGACACCTGCGCCGGGCTCCCACTCCAGCTCGATCGGCGCGACGATGAGCCGCGTGTCCGGTATGTCCTGCCCGGGATCGTCCGAGTATGCCTTCGTTCCGGTCACGCGCAGACGACGGACGCGGAGCTGGACCGGCACTCCTCTCGACGCTGTCGACGAGACGCCCGCGTCCTGAAGGACAGCCTCGATGCGACGCGGATCGACCGGGATGCCTCGCTTTTCCAGGTCGCTCTTGACAGCCTCGCCGAGCTTGCTCATGCATCTCCTTGGAGCGCAGCCGGGACCGACGGAGCCGGGTGCGCCGCTTTCACGGCCCGCAGGCGCTCCCGTACGTTGGCATGGATCGGCCCGATGCTGGCTCCCAGCTTCGTGCTCGCGTACTCCGTCTGCTGGTACTGGCGTCGTTTCAAAGTGCTTCCGTTGTCCTCTCCAGCGACGAGCGAGACCAGTTGCACCTGCTCGGAGTACCAGGACAGCGTCGGGTCCGCGGCCAGTTCGGTCGCCGCGGTTCTGCCTGGCTCAGTAAGGAAGAATTGGCTCCGTGTGGTCTTCTTGACCCCGCCGACTCGACGGACGAAGGCCAGTCCGTACGTGCTGAGCACCGCGAACGCGTCGTCGATCGCCTCGTACGCACCGTGATGCCATTTCGGCATCGGATACCAATGGAGATCGGGCTCCGGGTTGTCAAGAAGATGTTCCACGACGTCCAGGTACTGCTCAGGCAAGTCGCCAGCTTCCACCTTGGTCAGGATCTCGCCACTCAAATAGTCTGGATTGCGCAGCCAGAAATCCAGCGCCTGCAGTCTCAGTTCAGCCCGCAAGGCTGCCACCGCGCCAGCCGGGTCGTTCGGCTTCGTCGGCTCCCCGCAAGCATCGAGGATCACCAGAACGCGAATCGCGTGCTGCATCACGCTGGGCATCGGACGGACTCCCGACTCGCCGTCCTCGGATTGCATCTTCAAGTTCTCGGCACCCCTCTTCACCAGAACAGGTCAACCGTACTGGCCAAAAGGCACCGCTGGGGCAAAAGGGGGAATCCTTGAGCAGTTCGCTTCCGAAAAGCAACGCGAGCCCCTGATTGCGGGTGGTGATGCACCTCCAAAGCAGGCTTCTCGAAACTCATCAACGGTAGCTACCCGCACCGGTCCGTCAACTGATTAGGCGCAGTCATACCGCCGATTAGGCGACATTGCGGGCGCGTCCGGCGGAGTCGCCATAGGCCTGACGGGCGACACTGCGTTTCGGGCCCTGGGGTACGGGGGTTGTTTCCTCGCCCAACCAACGCCTGCACGAAGTTTGCGCAGCGGACACGAACTGGCTGAACACACCCCCGCGAGATCGGCTCCGGTCTCGGCTGACAGATTCCCGCAACGATCGATCGGCCGGTGAATATCGGCACATCGGCTTCCTAACGGGAGATGACATTGGCCCCTCCAAGCGGCCTGATCGCCGCCACCGGCGAAGGGGCACGACGCGCGCATTTGTGCGTGCCAGCCACCCCACCCTGTCAGCCCCACCCCGCTCGGCGAGCGCCTCCCAGCAGCCTGTTCGACGTAGTGAATCCACATCCGCTGCTCCGCCGTCAGCATGTCCTCGTCGGGTGTGCCGTAGACTGCGGACCTCGCCTGAAATGCTTCGGCACCCAGCGGACCGGGCCGACAAACAACGGCAGCAAGCCCGATGCGCTCAGCACCACTACAACGTCGGCCCCGCACGGGCTCGGCACGCGCCCGACGCAACACTGGGAAAGCCCCCGACGTCCTCGGCGACCGCGACGTCCCAGGGTCCTGGGCGACGCGAGCCGCCGGGGACCCGCTCTCGCAGCCGATGTCACGCTCGAACGTCCGCTCAACCTGTTCGCCGTCCCGGCCGTCGGAGACGAAGCCGGACAGGTGCGGCTTGGTTCCGGATCGGCAAACCCATTGGCCTTCGGCCGCAGGCCCTACGGGTGTCGGCTGCCGGCCGCCGTGTCGTTCTCGCACATTGATTTCCCAACTCCTTCGCTTGGTCAGCCTCCAGCTAGACAGCAAACCGCCTATCCGCTGGAACCAACAGCGCCGCTGTCGAATCTTCTTCCTCGCCGGACACGGCGCAAACCTCCGCCAGGCGGCCCGATCACCGCCATCGACGAAGGACGCGACGCCCGTAGTTGTGCGTCCCCGCCACCCGATCCAGCTCCGCGCCTGACGGGTGTCGTCCGGTTGCTGTCTCCCGCTGGCAGTGCAGCCACATCCGCTGCTCAGCAGTCAACTCACCCTCCAACTGCAGCACCTCGGACGCGGACTTCACGACCGCCTGGCCCTCCCCGCCCCCTCGGTCGACCCCGCCCCCTCTGCCATCGACGCCGGAGGAGCAGCAAGACCCAGCTGGTGCCTTCGCAACGCCCGGTTGAGCAACTCCACACCAAGCAAAAGAGCAAGCGGAGGGCAAGCCGCCACCGTCATCCCGAACACGCCCAAAGACGGAGCCGCACCGATATTCGCACACAACGACAAGGAGATACCGAACAGGAACGCCGCCCACGCCAACCACCGACCGCTCCCCCGCTGGCCGCGCCACAACTCGACCGTCGCCAACGTCAACAACCCATCCACGATCAACGGCCAGATCGCCGCCGTCGTCCCATCAGCACCAAACCGCACCGCGAACGTCCGGCCATGCTGATACGACGCATACGCAGCACCAACCGCCACCAAACCCGTCGCACCGCACTGCACCCACAACGACCAAGGCCTAACCGCTGATTCTTCAGGAGGACGACCGACCCGCTCCTGCATCACCGCCGTCATGCCGACTCACCCCTGCGCGACCGGCGGCAGATCGGGTCTCCTCTTCTAGGCTGAGCCGGGCACGCGGCCGGCGCAGAGCCACGAACGGATCTCTTCCGTGTGTGGCGAATCGACAGTAGTCGCGGGCAGCGAGGGAGGTTTCGCCAGCACCGCGACGTCCTGAACGCACGGTGCAGCCGTGGGCGGGCGGCATTGTTCAGGTTCGTGCCGCGGCGTGGCGGTTCCGGGTGCTGTCGGTGTTGCGGACGTGCCGGTTCGTCGTGGCGCGGTAGAAGCCGGGAGTGGCCGCTGTGACCGGTGGCGGTTTTCCAGGACGAGTTTGCGCGCGGTGCCGACGCGGGCGAGCCGCCGCGGGATTCCGAAGGCTCGAAGGCGATCTGGAGGATGGCTCCGTCATGGACGCGGACGCCTTCGGCGTAGGTGTCGAAGAGGAAGGCCCCGGCGGTGCCGTGGGACGCTGGTGGACCCAGTCCGGCATCGCGGCGGTGGGCAGGTTCTGTTCGATCCAGCGGCGGGCCTTGCCCTCGGTGGCGGCGTTGTGTTCGGCGACGTTGTCGTCATCGCCGGTGCCCAGCAGGATCACCGCGCCGAGTCCAGTGCGGACCTCGGTGGTGGTCTCGGGGCTCAATGCGGTTACCCCCTTTTTTGTTGTGCTCCGACAGCAATTTTCAGCATGCGCCCGTTCCGGCGATCCAAGCCGACGCCACCCACTCGCGGTGTCGCTGGCCGCGTCGGCCGCCCAGTTGGTTTCGATCCTCATCGGCCCCAGCGGGCCGATGCCACCAATGCCGATCCCCTTGGTCCACGCCATCACGTCGATGCCGTTTCGATCCTCGCCAGCCTCGCAGGGCCGATGCCATGATTCCACGCGACGAGAGCAACGCGGAGCCGAACTACTGGTTTCGATCCTCGTCGGCGCAGGAAGGCCGATGCCACGGGCGAGCCTTCCCGCGCCTTGACCACGTAGTCACGATTTCGATCCTCATCGGCCCCGGGGGGCCGATGCCACTGTCTTTTTCGCCTCACGCCCAGCCTTCCGGGACGACGTTGCGATCCTCACCGGCCCCGGAGGGCCGATGCCACAGCAGGCGTTGCAGGGCGACGGTAGCGCCGTCGGCGTTGTTGCGATCCTCATCGGCCCCGGAGGGCCGATGCCACCAAGTCGGCCTCGGCTCCGTGGATTCCACCCGTCGAGTTTCGATCCTCACCGGCCTCGGAGAGCCGATGCCACCAGCACAGATGCCGGTTCAGCGCAGCGAACATCTCGTCGTTTCGACCCTCATCGGCCCCGGAGGGCCGATGCCACCGCAGGCCATCGGCCGCGTCGAGCGCCAGGGAAACCAGTTTCGATCCTCATCGGCCCGGAGGGCCGATGCCGCAGTACGGGTTCAGGCCACCAGCTTGGCCATTGTCACACCGTGGGGCAAGTCGCCGTCGGCGGCGTTGACCGTGTAGTCGCTGAAGGATCGCGGCGGACCTGCGGCGTGTCCGGTGAGGCTGACCTGGACGCGTTCGGTGAGTTTGTGTGCCGGGGCGTTGCCGAAGGCGTTGTCGTGGCTGAAGACGTAGAGCCCGCGGGCGGTCAGGGTGCCGCGGGCGGCGGAGCGGTCGTGGTCGAACATCATTTCCAGGGTGCGGTAGAGCAGTTCGAGGTCGCGGCTGTCGACGCCGGTCTGCTGGCCGCGGGCGGCGGAGTAGTAGATCTCGGCTTTGTAGAGCCCGTAGGGGACGGTCCATTTCCCGCCCATTTCGGTGCTCTCGCCCCGGTCGATGTCTTCCTGCCTGGTCTGGGTGACGCGGGTGATGGTGTGCTGCTGGGGCATGATCGGGTGGTAGCTGCGGGCATTGGCGACCTGCAGCGGGCCGTAGATCTGGCCCAGGGATTTGGTTTCGCCGGTCGAGAGGACCGCGCCGAAGAGGCGGATGTCGGCGTAGGTGTCGGTCAGCCAGGAGCGGGCGGCCTGTTTCTGTTCCGGTGTGGGCTTCTTCTTGTCGGTGACGCGGGCGGCCGTCAGCGATTCGGCGAGCCGGGTGTTGAGCGCGTGGCCGGCTTCGACGAAGATCCCGTACCGCGGGTCGCCGTTTGCGGCCAGGGGCAGAGTGTTGCGGATCTTGCGTTTGATCGCGACGTCGGTGACCAGGCCGTGCCCGGTTTCCTCGTCCATGCGGGGCCGGTTGTCGAAGTCCGGGTCGCCGTTGGGGTTGCCGTCGGCGATGTCGAACAGGAACACCATGTCGTGGCGGACGGCCGGGTCGAGGTGCGGATCGACGGTCACGGGAAAGTCCTTTCGTTGCGGGAGAGGGGGAAACGCGGCTGCGGGCGGAGCGTCATCCGCCGGTGCCGTCGGACGTGGCGTTCTTCCTGTGCGCGCGGGCCTGGCGGGCGTCTTCGGCCCACTGCTGGTGGTAGCCGAGGACGAACTGCGCCTGGCGTTGCGGCGGAAGGAATCCGGCGACCGGTTCCGCCGAGTCGATCTTGTCGACCAGGGCAGTGAGGGTCTCGCGCAGCGCGTGTCCGGTCGCGCGGGTCTGGGGTTTGCGGCGGAGCTTGGCCAGCCATGCCGTGGCCAGTTTGCGGCCTTCCATGACCGCCGGGACGGGGTTGCCCATGGCCGAGGGCAGGAATCGGTCGCCGTAGGTGGTGTTGACGTTGTTGTCGTGGGCTTTGAGCTGGATTTTCTCCAGGTGCGCGAAGACCCGGCCGTAGAGGTAGGCGGGATCGGTGTTGTTCTCGTCGAGACCGGCGGACACGCGGGGCTCCTTCTCTCGGGGGTCGCACAGCGCCAGCCGCACGAGTGCCGCGCGCGCGGCGTCGATGCGGCGGTCGGAGGCGATGCGGTGCAGGACGTGGTGCAGAACCGACGGCGGCAGAGGCACGCCGCGCAGCGCGCGGGCGAGCAGGTCGCGCTGCACGTGCGCGCTCCGCCGGCCGCTGGTGCTGCCGATCTCGGCGTAGCGGCCGTGCTCGCCGCCGCGGCGGTCCCACCGGCCGGTGGCCAGCACGAGGCGCCACGGCCCGGACACGACCGGCTCGTCGCGGTCCCGGGAGACCATGCGCAGGTCGCGGTACCAGTGCGCCAGGTTCAGCAGCACGGTCGGCAAGGGCAGGTCGATCCAGTCCCGGACCATGATCCGCGAGGCGTTGCCGCCGACGGTCAGCGAGCAGAACCGTTCGTCGCTGCCGACCCGCTGCGCCAGCTCCGCGGCCTGCGCCAGCTCGCCGGAGTGCAGCTTCCTCAGCAGCGCGTTGACCTGGCCGGGGTCGGGGTCGTCGGCGAATCCCGACAGCACGTCGGGCTCGGCCACGCCCAGGACCCACCACGCCATCCTGCTGTCCTGGCCGGGCAGGTTGATCGCGTGGCGGGAGCCGAGCAGGTGGGTCAGGCCGGCGCCGACCGCGTTGCCGCAGTCGAAACAGATCGGGGTGTGCTCCAGGCCGGTCGTCAGTCCGTACCCGAACACCGGCTCGTTGACGCTCACCAGCGCCGCGTCGTTGCCGGCTCCCGGGACGAGGCGCTTGGCCACCGTTCCCGGCATCGAATTCAGCAGCGGCCGGTGTTTCCCGCACACCAGGCACAGCCCGGCCCGCGGGGTCGTGCCGCCCTTGCGGCGCGCGACCTCGGCCGTCCAGAACCGCACCAGCGACGGCCGGCGGATGACCAGTTCGTCGTCCACCGCGATCAGGACGCCGTCCTTCGCGCCCATCCCGTCCGGACGCGACGGCATCGCCTCGTCACCGTAGAAACGGGCCAGCCGCGCGGCCGACGCGTCGTGCGGAGCGTCCGCCGCCCACGCCCGGACCAGGGCCGCGAACCGGTCACGGCATTCGGCGACGCGCGCGGGTTTCGTGGTGTCGTCGCCCCACCCGAATACGTACTGGGCGTCGTCGGCTCCCAGCTGCGGAGCCACGCCGACCGTCCGCGTCACCGCCGGCGCGACCCGGTACTGGCCGCGGCGCTTCCCGTCGGGCTCGCGAAGCCCGGTCAGCCGGGTCGCGCGGCCGTCGGTGAACAGGTCCAGCCGCCACAGGAACTCCCGTTCCCGGTGGAACGGCGGCGCCGTCACGTTCTCCCCGGCGTAACCGGCCAGCCGCTTCAGCAGCATTCACGCCCCCGCCAGCTCGGCCGCCTTGCCGACGCGCGGGACCAGCATCCGCCCGTCCTTCAGCTTCGCGTCGAACCAGGAGAACCGCACGCCCGCCTTCTCGTGATGGACGCGGTGCAGCATCACCCCGAGGTCTATGGTCACCGGAACCCGCTCGCTGTCGTCGACCGGCCCGAAAAACGCGCTGAACTCCCGCGTCCCCAGGTACGGCTGGTGGAAACATCGGCCCCGCTCCACCCGCCGCCGGAACTGGTCCCGGTACGCCGCCGCCGGCTTCGCTGCGCGGCCGCGCAGCTCGACATGGGCGTGAATGCGGTAGCAGACGTCCTTCAAGCACACCGCATGCCGCTGCGTCCGATGCCCGGCCGTGTCCACCGTCCGCCCCGCCAAGGCCGCGCTCACCGACGGGACATCGGTGGTCTCGTTGCGGCGCTGCGTGAACTGCCTGATCGGAGCAAGCACGTCGATCGCGACCGGAATCCATTGCATCTCCGGCTTCCAGAAAATCGACTCCAGCACGCCGATCGCGGCCGTCGGCGTCATCACCGGATACGACACCCGCTCCACCTTCAACTCCGGACGCGTGAACAACGCACCCTGCCCCCACACCTGCACACCCACCGGAACAGCACCCTCCGGCGAACGCGGCAACCCCTCGTCCACGACACGGCCCTTTCTCTCGTCCTGACTTGCCGCGTAGTACCTACCAGGCTCCACCGACAATTCCGGGCAGCCGCCCGATTCCACTGCTCGCGCAGCGAAAAACGTAATAACCGTGCCGAATTTCTGCTGATATCGCATTCGAGCGACAGACTGGGTTGTCCTCGCTGGCGAACGCCGGGGCATTTCCGCTGCTGGCCGGAGAAGGAGATCCTCCGGCCTCGCGCATTCATCCGAACGTGCGTCGGATTTCCTGCGCGCTGTTGCCGGCTCTCGACTCGAAACACAACATGTGCCCGCGCTTTTTCGACTGGATTCACCTGGTCGAGCTAACCGCGAGTGCGAGCATCGGTTCGGCCGAACCGAACGCGGTGTTCGCGTTGTCCGGGTGTGCGCGGCGGCTAGCCTCGTGTGCCTCTGGTTGCTGCCGCTCGTCAGGGAAGCCGCGGGCCGCTCACCAGACTTCGCGTTCGGAGCCGCTGGTGGTGTCAATGCCGCAGTGCTCGCCGTAGGGGCCAGTCCACTCGTAGAGGTCGCCGAGCACCGGCGTGCACAGCGCCGCGATCGCCGGGTCCCCCAGCAGCCGCTTCGGCAGCGCCACGAGGTAGGGCTGCAGCCGGCGCAGCAGCGTGCGGGCCTGCTCCGGTGCGCTGCGCAGGCGCGCGATCAACGCCGCGGCCGGGGTCGCGCCGTCATGGTCGGTGACCGCGACCGGCACGGTGTCGTCGTCGAGCATCCGGAACGCCAGCGTGTGGTCGCGGCCGTTGACCGCGCCCATCGCCCGCTCCGGCCCCTCGGCCACGGACTGGAAGTCCAGACGCCGGCGGTTGCGCTGGATCTCCGCCGCCCGCGTGCCGTACTCGGCGTTCGCGCGCCGGTACAGCGTCGCGTAATAGCGGTCCAGCGCGTCGACGTCGTCCGGGCGCGCCTGGGCGCCCTCGTGCGGCCCGAAGATCTCGGCGGTCACCGCGGCCCCGAGGGCATACCCCGCGGGGCTGGACATGTCCCGCGCGTCGAACACCACCACCATGCCGTCGGCGCCGAGTCTGCCCTCCCGGTTCGCCCGTCCTGCGGCCTGCTGCAGAGCCTCCGCCGGAGCGAACGCCCGGAACACGACCGGGAAGTCGACGTCCACGCCCGCCTCGACCAGCTGCGTGGACACCAGCCGCACCGGCCCGCCCTTCGCCAGGCGGGCGCGCACCTCGCGCAGCACGTCGCGGCGGTGCTCGGGCATCATCCGCGTCGACAGGTGGAAGATCCCGTCCGCGCCCGAATCCGCCCACGCCCGGAACACCAACCGGGCGTCGGCGGTCGTGTTGACCACCATCAGAACCTGCTCGTGCGAGCACGCCCGCGCCCCGACCTCGGCCAGCGTCGGCCGCGGGTCCAGCCACCACTCGTAGCGCACCCGCCGCATCGACTCGAACAACGCACGCGGCTCGTCGACCACGTCGCGCACGCTTACGCCGCGCCACACGTCGAACTCCGGGAACGCGGGCTGGGTCGCCGACGCCAGCAGCACCGTCGTGCCGAAATGCTCCGAGAGGATCCGCAGCGCGTCCAGGATCGGCGTGAGCACCCGCAACGGCAGCGCCTGCACCTCGTCAAGCACCACCACCGCGTTCGCCAGCCGGTGCAGCTTGCGCATCCGCGACGGCGTGCGCGCGAACAGCGAATCGAACAGCTGCACGGTCGTGGTCACGACGAACGGACTGTCCCAGTTCTCCGCCGCCGGACGCAACGCCCGCCCGGCCGCCCCCGAATCGGGCGAGCGGACCCCCGAATGGTGCTCCAGCACCGCGTCCTCGCCGAGCATCGCGCGGTACTCGGCGGCATTCTGTTCGCTGACCGTGACGAACGGGACCGCGACGATCACCCGCCGCTTCCCGTGCCGGGCCGCGTGGTGCAACGCGAACCCCGCCGACGCCCACGTCTTCCCCGCCCCCGTCGGCGCCGGCATCCGGAACAGCCCCGGCGAGTGCGCCGCACACTGCACCGCCCGCCGATACACCCGCTCGCGGACCCCGTCCACCGGCGAACCGGCCCGGCCCGCCAACCGTTCCCGCCGCGCAGCCTCGAAACGATCCCGCAACGCCGCCAGGTCCGCGTCCGCGCGCACCCTCGGCCCTGCCCACCCCTGCGCGTGAGCCGCCGTGTCCAGATGATCGGCATCGACCAGCGACGAGAACACCAACCGCACCCCGATCTCCGCGACCGTGTTGCCGCTCCGCCAACCGTCCGGCACCAACGACAGCGGAGTCCCGCCCACCAACCGCTCCGCCTCCGGCAACAAGTCCAGAAAAGACTCGACCCCGGCTGCGCCCCGCGCCGCGTCCGCCGAATCGAGCCCGCGCAAGTCCTCCAGGCTGGTCAGGCCGCCGTGATGGCCCAGGACCGCCATCGCCGCCGCACCCGCCACGCCCCGAAGGAGGTTCGCACCCAGCTCCTTGTGCGGCACCCCCACCCGCCCGCCGCGGACCTCGGCACGCGCCAACCCCTCCTGCCACAACCCGCACGCCTTGCCCGCGTCATGGAACAAACCCAACGCAAACCCCAGCTCCCCAGCCCCGAACTCCCCCGCGAACCGACCCGCCAACCGCGCCGTCGAACGAGCATGGTCCGACAGCAACTGCCGCTGGCCCAGCACATTCGCACTATGTGCCCACACGAAAACTCCCCCGTTCCTTCCAACCCCGACGACTGGAAACGTCGGGCTCCAGCCCTCAGCAGCCAGACAAACCGGCGAGCGCATGCCCCGCACACGCCATGACGAGATTACTGAGCATGGCGAAAGCCCAACGCCTTCCGCAGTGTCACTACCCCGGGAGACGGAGTACCGAAGATCGGTCCCGGGCGCTGCTTTCGTCGTGTGAGCAGGGCGTGATCGACAGCTTCTTCCCGCGTCGGCGGATGGTCTGTCAGGCAGACGACCTCTCCGCCCCAGAACAGCCAGGGAAATCTCGTACCACCGCAGAAAACGGCCACTCGCTTAGGCGGTTGTTGCGGGCCGCCTGACAGCGAGCATCTCCTTACTCGGTCTGTGGCGAGTGCGGCACACGCCCGCGGCCGACAGAATCTTGAACACGTCGCGGTGTGCCTGGTCGGACGGAACCTCGAACTCGTCGCGCTCCCAGGTCGTCAGGTAGCTGTACTTCCCGCCCAACTCGTTCAGCACAGACGTGACGGCACCCGCGTCGGGTGCGGCGATCTGCAGCAGCCGGATGGTCAGGTTCGTATCCTTGACGGTCGTGGCGACGCGGCGGATCTGGTCAACCGGCAGCGCGGTGCCGCTGCGAACGGCGAACCTGGCCGCAGCGTCGAGGGCTTGGTAATCGTCAGCTGGAAGGAAGCACGCGAGAGCACCGAGCACTAGGCGGCCTACCTTGGCGCTGGTTTCAGGGTCCTCGAAGAGATCGACGAGCATCCCGTCGACCAGACCAGGGGCCAGGAAGTCTTCCACGCCCTTCGAGGCAAGAATCGCAGCCCTGAGGGCGGTCCAACCGGCGCTGCACAGGTGAGCGAAGGTGGCTGCGTCGTCGGGCACCAGATCGTGTTCGAGAAGAAGCGCGAACAGGTTGCTGTTCTCCGAGTCGATGTCGGCGGCGGGAAGCCAGGTATCAATCCCGAGGCTGACAACGAGCCGGACGCGGTCCGCAGGTTGACGGATGCCTTGCCGGGCGTTGAGGATCGCGACGGCCGCGGCGACCTTGTGCTCAGCCTTCACATCCTCGTCCCCGTCCGAGGGCTCCGGCGTCTCGCTCTCGTCAGCGTAGATTGCGCCGGCGTCGATCAGTAACTGGCCGAGGCTCTCGTCGATGCCGCCGATTTCAGCCCGGTACATGTCGACATTGGCAAGGGATGCGCGGAACAGTTTTGCCGAGGCCAGCGCCTTCCAGGTCATTTTGGGTGCGTCGGCCAGGCGCTCCAAAGAACTGTCAGGCGACGCGGTGGCGGTGAGCCGCTCGACGATCTCGTTGCCGACTGCCGGCCAGGAAGCAGGATCAGTCACCGTTTCGACGATCTCGTCTACCAGCGCGTGGAGAGCGCCGACTAGTGTTTCGGGAGTCTGCGTCGAGTAGTCGGTAGCAGCGTCAGCTTCGACCGCGTCGAGGTAGGCGGCGAGGTTGGCCAGGCAATACTGGTAGACGGTGTAGTTACTGCGGATCTCGTCCAGTGTCACCCGCCCGTCGAGGTTGACCGCCGTGCGCAGGTTCTCCGCGGTCAGGTGGTACATGTTGTTGTCCACGAGAACGGTCTGAAGCTGGTCGTGCACACCGTGAAGGTCGGGAAGAGAGATCTCGGCCCGCCGCAAGATGCGCACTACCGTATCGAGTTCAGTTTTGGGGAGTGGCTGCGTGAACGCGGGCATCTCCGTGTAGTGCGAGACGACGAAGTCGCTGACGGCGGTATTGATTTCGTAGTGGCCGTCAGGGTTGGCGTGTGCGAGCGCGGCGTCCACGAGCACTGCGCGCCTGTCGTCGGGCACGCCCTCGTTCGTGATGAGGTAGACGAACACGCCTTTCCACTGCGCATGGCTCAGCCGTGCCGCCAGCCTGCTCCCCTCTGGATCCGTAGTGAAGAAGGCTGACAGGAAGGCTTCTGCATCCTCCCCGAAGTTCGAGGTCAGGTGCGTCACGACTTCGTCCGCGCGTTCGAGATCTTTGTCGAGAAGGTAGTCGACGAGTTGGATGTTGTAGGCGCTGATGGTGCGGGTGAAGTCCTCGCCGGCCTCAGCCAGCAGATTGGCTAGCGCGCCGGGGCTGATGAACCGGAAGTTGATGTCCTTAGTGTTGCGCTGGACGATTTGGACAATGAACCTCGCCACGTCGACACCGGTGAAGTCGCCGTAGAACTGTGCCGCGTAGAGGGTGAAGTTCCGGTCGATGTAGCCCTGCCGGACCAGGTCGCGTGCCAGCTCCGACGTCAGAGTCTTGTCCACGAGTGCCCCGAACGTCAGGTTCTCGGTCACTTCGCCGGCGGCGTCGACCGTGTTCTCCAGAGGCGTGGTGATCTCGAGCGTGAACCTGCCGTCGGCGACCAGATCCTGGAAGTCGGCGCTACGGAGTTCCTCGATTTCGCGGTCGATCTCCGGCAACTCCTCGTGCCGTGCTTTGTCGGTCTTCTCCTCCCACCGCCCCTTCAGCACGTCGGGGAACAGTTCCTCGAGGTGCTTCTGCGTCAACGTGAGGTACAAGACCCAGTTGTTGTATCCAGGGGTCTGCTCCGCTTGCACGGCGATGGTGGGTGAAGCGATGACCGCTTCCCAGAACGCGGGCGTGGTCACGGCGTGTTCGTCGTACCGGGTCGAGCCGATGACGAAATGTTTGGGGCAGCTCGCCAAGGACTGGTTCTGCGAAGTCTCGATCTTCGCGATGGCGTTGAGTAGTCCGCCGAGGCGCTCGGCGAACAGCCCGAGCGCACGAGCCTGCGCGTCCTTCGCCAACAGATCTCGTTTGCGCTTCTCCCGGGCGGCCACCGACGTTGCGACGAGTTCACGATGGAAGTCGTACAGGCGGTCCAGGAGGCTGGAGCCCCGCGCGATGTTCTCGAAGTCTTTCAGGTGGAAGTTCTTGTAGGCGACCAGCGCGAACAGGTGACTCGGGGACAGGTCGGGAGCACGGTGCTTGGTGTTCAGCAGCCGGTCGGCGAACACGAGGTATTCGTTGCTGATGTTCACCAGGAGCCGCATGTCGGTGGCGTGCCTGGCGACGGTCTCGATCAGCGGGCGGTCGATGCCGGTGATGTTCTTCTCCCGCAGAAGCTGGTGCAAGTGCTCGCGGGCGGTGCGGTGCGAGATGAACGGCACGACCGGAATGACGAACTCGAAGAACTTGGTCCGGTTGGCGCGGACGG
This sequence comes from Amycolatopsis sp. NPDC114484, assembly GCF_055633755.1. Lineage (NCBI taxonomy): Bacteria > Bacillati > Actinomycetota > Actinomycetes > Pseudonocardiales > Pseudonocardiaceae > Amycolatopsis > Amycolatopsis sp. NPDC114484. The sequence continues at coordinate 226,987 of NZ_JBVKDQ010000014.1, forward strand.
TCTCCGCGCGGGCAGCGTCGTCGCCCTCCGCGGCTGTGTCTTCTCCGAGCTTCTCGAACAGGCTGTCGCGCACGGCGTAGACGAACCGGAGCGGCTTCTCGTGCCTCTCAATTTTCTTGAGCCGTTTCGGGGTGCTGTTCAGCAGGGTGTTCAGTTCCCGCAGTGCCTGGAAGATCTGAGGATCGTTGTAGCGGTCCAGATCCTCGAAGAGAACGATGTCCTTGGCCTCCTGATCGAAGAAGTACACGATCTCGTCGAGGTACTCGTCGAAGTAGGTGTGGCTCTGAGCCGACAACGCCAGAGTCGCCCCTGCGGCGGACACATTGGACACCACGAACCGGTCGTAGGTGACCAACCGCAGCACCGCGAACACCACGACGAGAAGCGCGAAAATCCCCACCCACACCGCCGCCTGCTCGACGGCCGTGTGGTCGGCACCGGTGGCCATCTGCGGGGGCAGGCGCCCGAACAACACCAGCAGCCCGCCGACCACGCCGACGAACAGCACGGACTCACCGAGCGCCCGCCACCGCGACAACGGACCACGCCGGCTGAACCGCGAATGGCGGAGCGTGCGAGATCGGGCGCTGTAGACCAGCTGCTTGAGCACCTCCTTCTGGATGCGGTTGGTCAGCGTCGACTCTTGCGTTGTGGGCGGCAGTGTTGGGTCCTGTGTCGCAGGCGACAGCGTGGAGACGGCAAGCCGCAGCGTCGAGTCCTTGTGGTTCTTCTGGAATTCATCGAGCACGCTGGACTTCCCGGCCCCGTACGGTCCGCTGAGGGCGATGTTGCGGTTCTTCGAGTCCTCGACCGCCGCCTCCAGCTGGTCCAGATATATTTTGTGCTGGTCTTCGTCGTACCGCGGGGCTAACGACGTCAAAGGCGATTGGCCGGAGGCGTTGCTCAGCGGCGCTTTCCTCGATACCTCGACAGGTGCCTCTGTTCCATCCGCAGAAGCACCTGGATTTTCCCTACGGCAGCCAGGACCGTGCTCGGCGTCTCTCACTGAATTCCTTCCACGGTCCAGCAGGCACTTCTGGAGCGTGCGCTCAGTGCCATACCACTGTTCAAGGCAGCCTGGCTCGAGCAGGCGTACCGGGCGCAATCGCTCTTCCCATTCGCTGCGATTGCGTCATTTCGTCGTTTCACAGCTGTCAACTGTTACAACGGACACCGTCAATGCAGGACGGCTGGCGGGTTTACCGGACTATCCGCACGACAGCGACGGCGATCTGACCTGCCGGCATGCCGTCGAGCGCACCGCTGGCGCGTCGCCGCCGTCGAACAGCATCCCGCCGCGGCCTGAAGACCAAGACGAACGCGACCGGCTAGTCGGCTCGCGACGTCAGGTAGTTCCAGGTCGGTGGCTTTCAACGTGTCCAGGCTGAAAGTTTGCGTTTGACAACGTCGATGCCGGTAAGTGGATAAGGGTGACGACCTGGACCGTAACCGCGCCGTTGTTCACGATGGCGTCAAAGCCTTCGTCGAGGTAGGGATCGCCGGTGGCGGGCAGCCCGTGAATCTGAGTGCGGTCGAGGATCGGTGTCGCTTAGGGGATCAGCTCCTGCACGGTGGGCCCGCGGTCGGTGGCAACGATCTGTTCGAACAGCACGATGACCAGCTGGGCCGCAGTACTGTCTTGGACGGGCAGGACCGAACACACGAGTTCCTGCGGGTTGAGCGCGGCGACATCGAGATTCAGGCAGTCCGAGAGTGGCGGAGCTGACGAATTCCGGCCCTCTCGTGGTGCCACAGCTCGACGGCCCACAGGCTTCCTGGCCTCCACTCGGGCCAGCCACCGATATTCACTCAACGGGACGCACCCGGCAGTGATCGCCTCCCAAGCTCACACAGCCGGGGAAGGGGCCGCAATGACCAGTTTGAGACGGGTCCCAGACCGTGGCCTTACCCGGTCAGGATGACGGACTCGTCCAGCAGCGACGGGCAATAGATACGGAGAAGTATCCGCAGTCCGCGTCGTGCAGCCCGACGCTTGCGAGAACCGCCTAGCTTCGGCAATGTCGGAACGGAGCTGGTAGGTCCGACTCGGATGCGCCCAGCGAACGAGCCTAGCCGACCGGTAGCATTGAAGGCGATGGAATCCGTGACGGAAGCGCGGCAGGTCAGCGAGAGGTTCGTCAAGCCGCTCGGGCGGCGGTGGGACCATGTCCAAGCCGTCGCGAGCCGTGCGCAGGAGCTTGGCGACGCGGTCGCCGAGCCCGAACAACCGACGCTCGTCGCCGCGGCCTGGCTTCACGACATCGGCTACTCACCGGAAATCGGGCACACCCGGTTCCACCCGCTGGACGGCGCGAGGTACCTCAAGGCCAATGGCTGGCCCGACGCGGTGGTCAACCTGGTCGCGCACCACTCCGGAGCGAGGTTCGAGGCAGAGCAGCGGGGCATGGCCGACCAGCTCGCCGAATTCCCGTTCCGGGACACGGCGCTCCTGGACGCGTTGGTCACCGCCGACCTGACAGTCGGCCCCAGCGGCGAGCGGGTCTCCTACGACGAGAGAATTTCGGAAATCCTCTCCCGGTATCCCGCTTCGGATCCGGTCCACCGAGCTTGGCTCGTCGCCGCGCCTGTCATGCGCGCCGCCGTCGAACGCACGCAAAGCCGTCTGGACGCGGCTCAGCCCAAGTAAGGCTGTCGCCTGTCGGGGTCCAAGGCGTGCGCGATCCGCATCCTCATCGAAGGGTGCATGTTCAGCCCTTCCAATCGTGACGGGTCGACCCAGCGGACCGCCTTGGTCTCTACTCCGTCTTCGCGGGGCTCGCCGCCGACCACCCGCCCTTCGAAGCAAAGCGAGAACTGCTGGCGGACCTCACCGTCGTCGTAGGCCATGACGTGCCGCGGATTCGTGTACGTTCCGGTGAGCCGGATGACTTCGATGTCCAGCCCGGTCTCCTCCTTCACCTCGCGCACGGCGGTTTGCGTGATGGTCTCCCCTATGTCGTGCCCGCCACCTGGCAGCGCCCACAGATCGTTGTCGATCTTGTGGATCAGCAGGATTTCATCTCGATCGTTGCATATCACCACGGTGACCGACGGGACCACGCTGTTCGCCGCTGGTGCTGCAGGGTCGTCGACGTAATCGATCCTGGCCATGGCTTACCCCTCCCTCTGCTCCGGTTTTGCGGATCGCCACACCTGCTCGAACGACTTCAGGTAATGATCCCACACAGTTCCCTGCGGGTGACGCTTGAAATGCAGGACGGGGCTCTGCCCTGCGAGCGCTCCGTACACGTGCGGATTGACCAAAAGCTGGTCATCGAAGCGATACAGCGAGTTGTACAGAGTTGTGCCGTGCGTACGAACTTCGACACCGTCAAGGTCGGCGACCTCGGCCAGATACCGGCGCATCAGCTGGATGCGCCCCTCCAAGCCTCCGGGTGTGCCTTCGTCGTTCGCACGTTGCAAGACAGCTTCCGACTTCTCGTCTCCGACGAGCAGCCGGAAACGAACACCAGATTGGGCCTTCTTCAGAATCATCGGTACCAGGTCGTACTGTTCCACAAGAAATACCCCGGAGAACACGAGCACGTCCATCTGCTCCTCGACACCCGTGAGGAGTTCTTGCCAGCCGGCCCCGGTGATGGCCGACCGGGAGGGGTAGAGATGGATGAACTCGGTTTCGGACGGCACTGGCCGAGCGCCGTTGTTGAGGGAGGGCCAGATCTCGGTTTCCCCGACCCCCAGCACGGCGAGAATCCTGTGCCTGGTCGTTCGATGCGGCACGACCTCGTCCCGGATCCACCGTTCCGCGGTCTTCGGGTGCGCGTCGACCCGCTCAGCCAACTGTTCGATAGTCAGGTTCGCCGCCAGCATGGCGGTGCGAAGCCGATCGTTCGCCATAGATTCCCTCCCCTGGGCTAGCACGTTTGGAAACGTCGTGAGGGACGTTTCAGCCCGCCAAGCCGTTCTCAAGAGTTCCGCAAGTGCGGTGTCGGCGTCCTCCACAGTGGAGTTTTCTGTGACCAGCACAGCAAACCCGCCGCAGGTCGTAGGGTGGAGGTAGCGGTGTTCCTGGTGATCTGCTCATGGATGCTCCAGGTCCGGCTGTTTCCGTTGGGCCGCAAGCGTACTTCCGGCCCGTTCTGCGCGCTGCTTCGTGATCATAGCTTCGTATCACGAAATCTGACGCCTGTCGCTCGGTCGCCGGAACACGAGAGGAGCGGTCGCCAATGGCAGCTTTGATCTTAATCTACCTCGAACATCTACGCCCGGTCGTCGACGGCGTGTGGCACCGCGCGCGCCTTACGCGCGTCCCCTCGCCGGGGGAACACATCACCATGCTCTGCGGACTGCGAGCAGCAGCTGCGTTCGCGCCACACGACCAACGCCGGGCGCGTTGCATACCGACGCAGTGCCTACCCTGCGCCGCGGTATACCGCGAACAACTGGGCTGGGGCACCCCGAACCGGTCCGCTGGCCGACCCGCGAAGTCGAAGCGGAAGCGGCAGCGATGAATGGCCGGACCGACGATCACAGCTGCAAAGGCTGAATTGCAATGAAACCCAGCAAAGGGCCGATGGCGGTGAGCACGCGTGCCACGCTGCTCGGATCGGCGTTGCGCGCCGCACGGGAGCGCGCGTCATGGGGCCTCAACGAGCTTGCCCGCAGGATCGGGGTCCGGCCTGCGAGACTGTCCAGCTGGGAATTAGGCCTGCGGGCCGCGCCGGTCATTGACGTCGCCTACATTCTCGGCACGCTCGGTGTCGACGGCGACGACAAGCGCCGCATTCTCGCCCTGGCAAGAATGACCGCGTCCGAAGTCGTCATCATGGGCCAGCACCATGACTACGACCGCTACGCGATGCTCGCCGACTGCGGGACGACCGCCACGTCCGTAGCCGACTGGCACCCGCTGTTCATTCCCGATCTCGTACAGCACAATGACTACGCACGCGAAGCCTTGACCGCTGCGGGCAGGTCGGAAGCTGAAGTCCACTTCGTCGGAGAACTCGGCACAGAACACCGAGAACTTATCCAGTCCAAGCCGCTCACGGCATACATCGGCGAAGCCGCATTCGACTACATGACCGGATCGTTCGAAACTGTCTCCCGGCAGTTCGGCTTCCTCGCCAGCCTGGGCGCACCGAGCTCGACGGTCAGCATCCGCGTTGTTCCGAGGGGAACCTGGCGGCATCCCGGGCTTATGGCCGCGTTCACGCTGTACCGCACGAACAGCGGTCCCGTCGTCCACCTCCCGAGCCATGGTGCCGCCGTTTTCATGGCTGACGACGGAAACTACAGCGACGTGCTCGAAGAACTGGACAGCGTCGCTCTGTCCAAAATGAGCTCAAGGGTTCTCATGGACGAGTACGCGGCAAAGCATCGAACCAGCCTGCGCAGATCGGCGTAATTCTTACTCCTCTTCCGTGCCATTTCTCCATACAGCACTGAATGTTCCGCCTACCGCGTCAGGCGGAACGGGCCGGTGCACCGTTTGCCCCAACGGGCACCGGCCCCTCGTAAACACCGACGGTCTAGCCGGTACGTTTCCGGCTGTTGGCTGGCGGTTGGGGCGAGGCCGGTGCTTCGACTGTGTACCGGTCCTTCAAATCTTCCGAGCCGACCTGCTTGTGCGTCGCGGTGAGACAGTGCGGGTGGGTCCATTCGGTCGCGAGGCGTTCGGCGAACGCGGGTCGCCACCGGTCGTGCCAGTATTGGGCGTCGCGGACGTTCGCGTGCCGGCCGAGATGAGCGGCGCGCCAGGTGTAGGTCAGGGTCGCGATTTCGGCGAGCAGCCCGGGGTGGTTAAGCCAGCAGTCGGGTATCGAGACGGCACGGCTGCCGGGCCGTCCGACATAAACCTCGTTGTAGTACTGCACGAAGCACGCGATCGTGAACAACGGGGTCTCGCCTAGGTGCTCGGGGTCTTCCGCAGCCGGAGGTGCCGGAAACGTGAGCCAACGGGCGACGTGTTGCGGGTTCGCCTCTTCGTCGGCTTCGAGCCTGCTGATGCGGTCGTGGAGATGCCCGAGGCGAGCTTCATGAGACTGAGCTGCGGACCACAGCCGCTCGACCATCGCGGCGATCTCGGCAGCGCTCCGCCGCGGATCCTCCTCTTCGCTCTCGGGGATGGGGATATCGTCGTCTGTGTTCATGCTCGACCTTGGATTCGGTCAAGTTCGTGCTGTGCGTTGCCCGCCCGGATGGCCGCGACATCGGCTTCGATCTGGGGCCAGTCCGGTCGCTCGGTGATGTCCACGGTGCGGCCGAGGATCGGCTTGAGGTTGCCGTGCAGGATGAGGACCCGGTCGCGGTCGAGGGTGCGGATGTCGCCGGGACGGTAGGTCGGGGTGTCTTCGCTGCCGACCGAGCCGCGGCCGCTGCTGAGCAGGCCGTCGGAGTGGTGCTGGTAGGTGCGGCGCCGGTGCTGCCCGCTGATGGTGGAGAGCCATTCGAGGGTCTGGTCGTCTTTGATGCCGGGGAAAACCGACAAGGTCAGCGTGTTGTCGATCAGGGTTTTGCGGCCGTGTTCGCCGTAGAGCTCGTCGAGCTGGCCGCGGGATTGGGCAGACCAGTGGACGGGCCCGCCGCGGCCGGCGATGTCGGAGATGATTCCGGGCAGTCGTGGCACGGGAGTGCCTTCGTAGATTTCGTCGAGGATTGTGGTCGCTGGTGGCGAGTTGCGCCGGTGTGCCTGGTGCAGTGCGCGTTCCTGGACTCGGGTGAGGAACTCCTCGGCGAACGCGCTCAGCACGGGTCGAGCGTGCGCAGCCTGGTGCTGACCGGCGATGACGAACACGCTCCCGCCGGTGTCGAGGAGGGTATCGATGTCGAACGGATCGCTGCCCGGAGTGCACAGCGCACGGACATCAGGGTTCATGAAGGGCTCGAGCGCGCGACGCACGCTCATCCAGACCGCGTCGGCCGTCTCGGCGACCATGCCGGTTTCCGAGCGCAGATTGTGGGCCAGGTGCGGGAATTCGCGTTGCAGCAGCTCGGCAGGTTCCTGGTCGGCCGGTTTGGTCAGCGACCAGGTGATCAGGTCGTCGATCCCGCGTTGATGGCGGGCAGCAGCGAGCAAGTACGCCTGCAGCACGATCCTGGCACGGCCGCGAAATACAGCGTCGTTCCCGCCGACATCTTCGATCCCGAGCGCTGAGGTCGCGATCAGCGTTTCAGCACGGCGCAATGCGACTGCGGGTTCAGCACAGCCGGCGACCGGGTTCCAGCGAACATGGCGGGGCCAGTCGGTGGTACCGGTCATGTCCAGCAGCCAGGCCGTCCCGCCGCGGTCTCGGCGCGATCGGGCGAGCAGGCACCATTCGGCGAGGTCGTTCTTCGTCGTGGACGCGAACAACGCGCCCGGTGCGTCGAGTGCTTTGTGGACGAGGTCGGTGCGGGACTTGCCGGACCGGGTCGGTGCGATCGTGCCGGTCGGTGTTTCCAGCGAGACGACCAGGCGTTCGCGGTAGGGCCCGCGGGGCAGCGGCGCGGAGATCTGGGCGATCGGGGCACGGCGGCGCCGCTCCGGGGTGAGGTCCGGGCGAGTCCAGGCAGCAGTGCGCCGGGCGGCGGCGGGCGTGAGGGTTCGGTGGACCTGCAGCCGGCTGGCATGGCCTGGGCGGGAGGGGCCGCATCGGCGCCAGACAGGGATCGAGACGCCGACGATCAGGCTCGCGAGCACCATGATCACCGCGATGGCGTAGGCGTAGAAAGCCAGTTCGCGGCCGGATACGCCGTTGTCCCAGGGATGGATCAGAGCTGCTGCCGGGCGGGCAGGGTCCGTGACGACCTGCAAGGCGAGCTTGAGCGTTCGGGGCGGCGTCGGCCAGGCCCAGATGTCGGTGGCGAAACCAGTGGTCAGCACCGCGGACACGGTCAGCGCGAAGGCGGCTGCGCAGACGACGAGCACTGCGGCGATGAGCAGCGCGACCAACACGACGTCGCGGTCCGTATCGGTTGGTTCGGAGCGGTGACGGGGCACAGTGGCGTCCCTCCCGTGTGGGGAGGGCACCAGCAGTCGTTCATCGAGGCTGGCTCCCTCCTGGCGGAGGGGAGGGCGAATCCAGATCGGCGATCCGGCGGATGGCAACGATGCGGGCGGACCAGTCTGCGAGGCGCTCGACGATCACGCCGTGCTTCTCGTCGTAGGCATCAACGATCAGGCCTGCGCCGACGTACATGCCGACGTGGCGAGGCTGGGCGGGGGTGCCGAGGGCTCCGGGGATGAACAGAAGGTCGCCCGGCTGCAGTTGGGACTGGTCGGGGACGGCGTGACCGGCTTTGACCTGGCCGACGGTGGACGCGGGGATACCGATGCCCGCAGTGGCCCACGCGGCGAGCATGAGGCCGGAGCAGTCGAAGACGTCCGGGCCTTTGCCGCCCCAGACGTACCGCTTTCCCAGTTGCGCCACGGCGTATCCGACCGCTGCTTTCTGCCGCGGATCCGCAGGCAGCGTGAATCCGGCCGGCATCCGCGTCTTCTGGTCGCTGCCTGGCGGCAGCGGAACGTCGGATCTGCCGTCGTCTCCGCATGTGGTCGTCGAAGTCTCGGCGGTCGTGTGCGGGACGGGGTTGTCGGGGCCGGTCCAAATCGAGGCGACAATCTGGGCCGCTTCCGGCTCGCGAGGCGCGTAACGGCCGGGAAAGCCGCTGTTCTGCACGGCTTGTTCCGCTTTGCCGGGCGGAAGCGTGTCCCATCCGGGCAGGGCGAGAAGGCGGTCGAGGAAGGTGTTCGTGGCATGTGCGGGGTTCAGGACCTCGGCACGGGTCCCCCAGCCTTGGGACGGCCGTTGTTGAAACACGCCAAGGGAGTCGCGGTCGCCGTGGTCGAGGTTGTGCAGGTGTGATTCGACCAGGCCGGTCGCGATCGCGATGACGGCTGCCCGGCGCGGAAGCCGTCGCTGCTGGACGATGCCGACGATGGTCCGGGCGATGTTGCTCGCTTCCGCGTCCCGTTCGTCGCGGACGATCCGCCCGGTCCCGGACGAGGAGTTCCCGCAACCCGCCGCAGCGATCGCCGTGGGCGGTTGCGCGACAGCGACGATCGCGACGCCGAGCAGGAGGCCGCAGAGCACCGTCACGGTGGCAGTGACGAAGCCTGTGACGGCTTTGGTCGCCCGGTTCATCGGCAGCGCCAAGACATGCTCAGTACCCGAAGCCTTGGCCGAGGTCGTCGTTGTCCCGGAAGTGGTCGTTTAGCAGACGGTCTTCGTCGGCTTCGCTATTCAGCTCATCCGCAAGATCGTCGAGCAAGTACTCGGTTCGTTCGGCCATACAGTCCGGTTCGTGAATCACCGCCGCGAGCGGATCGGCAAGGTAGTAATCACGTTCCTCAAAGCCAAGAACAGCGGACATCTCCCTGACGGTCTTCTGGTACGCCGCGTCAGCTTGGTTTTCGACTGCGGACATAGCCGATTGCAGCCCACCCGAGTTCACGTTTTTCGGTATGACAGAGCTGTTCCACACGCGATCAGCGGCCTCGGTTGCAGCCTGCTTAATCCGTGCCGCGGTCTCTTCGTCCATGACAGAACCTCCTTCGGGTCGTTCGGCGGGCTCCCGTTGCGGCGCTAGGTGCCGAGTCCTGAGTGGAATCCCTCGCCGTCGGAAGGCGGGTCATCGAACCACGATTCGTCCGGCCCGGTGTCGAGCCGACGGTCCTGGTGCTGTGCTTCATCGTCGGCGAGAATCCCGGTAAGCAGTTCGTCGACCCGCTCTTCGCTGCCTGGCGTGAGAATCCGCGGATCCGGGCTGCCTTCGGCCAGCAGGCTCGAGAGTTCTTCGCGGTTGTCCACGCCGTGGCGCTGGCCGTCGAGGTGGATCGGGCTCAGCATACGTTCGGTGTCGTAGTCGTGGTCGGGCCAGGTCCAGGCGAGAGTCAACTCCTGCTCGCCGCGGCTGTAGGTCTCGGTGTGGCCGGTCTTGGTGGCTTTGATGCCGCTAGACGTCCAGCCGTGCTCGCTGAGCACGGGTGCGACGTCGTCGCGGGTGAGCGTGGTGACGAAGCCGTCCGGGCGGTAGAGCCGGTTCAGCTCGGACTGGACATGCTGCTCCTGTTGGTAGCGCCGGGAATCCGGCCGCAAGTCGGTATAGGTAGGCGTCGTCGAGACGCGACTGACGTTCAGCAGTTCGCCGAGGTCGTCGGTGATTTCGGCATAGGGCCGGAGGGCCGCGATCACCCCGCCGGGATAGGTGACGTCGCCGAGGCCATTGCCGACGTCGACGGTCAAACGGTCCTCCCCCTGCGCGTCTTGACCGTCGAAGACCTGGGCGTAGTAGGTTTGCAGGCCCTCGTCCCAGCCGACGTAGACCTCCCGGTTCGGGTTCACGAAGGTGGAGAGTGGTTGCAGGCGGATGCGGCTGTTAGCCACGGCTTCTCCCCTCTACCCCGCTGCGGCCTGCGGTTGGCCGCAGTTGCGCGTTCGTGTCGAAAAGGCGCTTTTCGAAGCTGGACAGCACGGTCTGCACCAGATGCGCCGGATGGTTCTCCGTCTTCCACAGCGCGCGGCCGCGTCGTTCGTTCACTGGCCCGGTCAGCCGTTGATGCTCCGGTCCGGTCAACGCGAGCGCGTCGGCGAGATCGTCCGCGACGCGCGTGGACTGTCCGAAAAGGACGCGCGTGGAACAGAGCGCGATGAGGTCCTTGGCGATCGAAACAGCCTGCGATCCCGTTGCGCCGACCGAGTGCAGATCGGACAGCTTGTGCAGGACCAGGATCTGGATGACCTTCTCGAGTCGGGACAGCCGCAGCTCCGCATCGATCGCGGCGACCGCGCGAGGGCCGAGCCGCAGCTGCCGCCAGCATTCGTCGCGCACGACGATGCGGATGTCGCCGTCGCCGCGCAGATCAGTGGCCAGGGACGACCAGGCTCCGAGACACGTCAGCGCGACCGCGACGGCCGTGTCGCCACGGGAGCGCAGCCGCGACAGGTCCATGCTCTGCACCGGTGCGTCCCAGTCGATGGCCACGGTGGTCGGTGCGTCGAACATCCCGGCGAGCGCACCGGAGATGAGGTTCGCGAGCGCGTCGGTCATCGGGCGCAGCTGATGGAGGAAGTCGTGCCGGCCCTCGTAGCGCAGATCGCGCCACAGCTGGGGATCCGGGGAAGCGAGTTCCCGGTGGACATCGGGAATCGTGATCGGCCGGAGCCGGGTGTAGCCGTCGCTGGCTCCCACGAGGCGGTGCAAGACCGCGGCCAGCGCGGCCTCGTCGGACACGCTCGGCGGATGCCGTTGGGACTCGGCCAGCGCGGCCAGCAACTGCACCCAGCGGCCGAGCACGCTGGACAGTACGTCGCGTTGCCGCCTTACAGTCCAGGTATCCCAGCGGGCGGTCAACGGTCCGAGGTCGAGGGCATTGACCCGGGCGCAGTTGCCCGCGCCCAGCTCGATAGGCGTCGCTCCGAGTGCGCGCACGACCGGGGTGTACTCGCCTTTGACGTCCCCGCTGATCAATGTGCGGACGCCGAAATTGAGCATCCTCAGCGCGAAAGCCACGACTGTCGACGACTTGCCGCGGCCGGGTTCGCCGAACATCGCGATGTTGGGGTTGGTCGCCAGACCGTTGCGCAGCACCCACTCGACGGGGTGGCAGTAGAACGCGCCCCCGGACTGGACGTCGTAACCGATGCGTGCGCCGACTGCCGGCATCGGGCTGGCCACCAGCAGCGGAAACAGCCCGCCGATCTCACGGGTGCTGGCCTGGTACACCGGCAACGGCGCGAGCACCGGCGACCACCCGTGTCCTGGCCGGGCGTGCCCGCGCAGCGGTGCCGTCGAGCGGTTCACTCTGCCGCGTTTCGCCGCCGCCGGAGGTTGCCTGGGCTTGTGGTGGGACGCGGCGCCGAAGGTGGTCAGGAGATCGGCAGCGGTTCGTTCCGGTGGTCGCGCGGGCATCAGAGGAGACCTCCGCGCAGGCGGGGCAGGCCGACGCCGACCGGGAGCACCGCGGTGACGAACCCCGCGTCCTGCGCCAGGTCCAGCCGCAGCAGCTCGAAGCGCCCCGCGATGTCGTTCTCCATTCGCGGCGTGGTCCTCCACGCTCCACTCCCCTGGCACCGTGATAGCGGTCGCGGCAGCGAAACGCACCAGTCCGTGCCCGGCGGCGACAGCCTGCTCCTGCGCTCGCGCGCCCGCAGCCGCGCGGGACTCGGACGCCGCGGCGCTGAAACCCTTCGAACGCTTCCAGTCCCGCACCGCTCCTGCGCGGAACCGGCCTGCTCGGACCGCGCGGCGAGCACGGCGAGGAGGAAGTGCTTCGTAGTGGATGGCCAGGGCTCGCCGTTCCCCGGCGGCGCGCACCGCCAGCAGACCGCTCAGAGAACCGAAGGTGGTGCCGGATTCGGGCATCAGGACGGCGTAGGACACGGTGGCGAAGCCGTCGTGCCGGTAGATCCGCGCGCTGGGCGTCGGCGTCTGACCAGGACCGGCAGCGGCCCATGCGACGCCGGAGCGCCGCGCGTTCAGCGAGGCGGCGGAGCCTGGGTTGAAGCCGGTCCGGATTGCTTCGGCCAAGCCGGCACCGGACAGCCAGGTCACCCGTTGCGCGCCGAGCGCGCGCAACGGCTCGGTGAGGCCGTCTAGGGTGCGGTACAGGACGACGGCGCGCCCGTCAGTTCCGCCGCCGGCAGCTGCGGCGGGGCGGCGCAGCGCGTGTTCCGGGCCGGTGAAGGTCACGAACACCTCGTGCCGGACCGACACCGCGCCGACGGTGCGGTCCAGCTCGCGTGCCGCCCGACGTGCCACGGCAGGCGCGTCCGCGCGTCCGCGCGTTCGTGTGCCGAGCGCCAGGCCTCGTACTCGGCACCGGTGTCGGGCACCGTCCGGACCAACAGCGACATCCGGTCGACGACTTCGCGGTGCGCAAGCGTCGCCAGCAGGTTTCCCAGACGGTTGGCGAGCCGCTGGCATTGCGCGTCCGACAGCATGCCGACTCCGCGGTGCGTCAGCTTCGCCGTCGCGCCCCAGCGGGCCTCGCCGGTGTCGTGGATCAGGCAGATCCGGCCGAGGTCGCGCATCGGCGGACCGTCGGGGAACCGCAGCCGGGCAAGGGTCCCGGGCAGATCCGGCGCGGCCGGGTCGACCGTCGCACCGGCGGCGGCTCGGGACTGCCAGCGTGACCAGCCGAACGCGATCCCGACCTGGAACAACATCCAATCGGCGAGCCACCGAGCAGCCGACCGGCCACGGACGGGAACCACGATCAGGGCGATCGCAGGGACGGACACCACGGCGGTCGCCAGCGCTCCGGCGAGGTCTCCCCCGGCCAGCGGGAGGACCATGGGCAGGGCGAGCAGTATGCAGGCGACGGCCTGTGCTGGGCGGAGGCCCAGCAGCCAGCCGTCGTGTTCCCGGCGGCCGAGTCCGGTGCAGAGCCGAATGCTCATTCGACCACCGGCTCTTCGGCCGGGCCGTGGTCGTCGTCAGCATCGTCATCGTCGTCGTCCGACGAATCGTCGTCCGGCGCTGCTGCTTCCTCCGGGTCCTCGATCGCGTCCACTACAGACGGGAGAACGTCGTCGGCTGGCGACGTGGCGTCCTCGGCGGATTCGTCGTCCGGGTCCTGCTCGTCTTCGCTCTCGTCGTCCCGGTCGTTTTCCTCTTCGCCGGGTTCGTCGTCCTCGGATTCGAAGGCAGGTTCGGCGTCGGCGGCGTCGAAGCGCTCGTCGTTCGCGGTTTCCTGCGCGTCGTCCTCGTCGCCGTCGTCGTCGCCTGATCTCCAGTCCTGCCAAGCTTTCTTGAGCTTGTCGAACCTGTTTCCGAGTCGATCCGCGGGCAGGCTGTCCGGCCCGTAAGTGTCGGCGCCCAGGTCCGACATCTCGCCGCGGAGGTCGCCGCCCGCGTTCGGGTCAATGAAGGAGAACAGCTTGAACAACACGATCGGCATGAACAGCGCGAGCAACAAGGTCACGATCCCGGCAAGCAGCCCGAACAGACCATGCCACCCGGCCACCGTCGCGACACCGATGACGATGACCAGCGCGATCGCGGGCTTGAGGAAGATCAGCGCCAGCAGGCCGCGGACGCCCTTCCAGAACCAGCGCGAGGTCGTGTTGGCGAGCAACCCGGCGGCCAGAATCGGGATCGTCGCGACGATCACGTCGATCCCGGCCTGCCGCAGGATCATCTCGAAGGCCATGCCGAACCCGGCGGGGAAGGTCCCGACCACCGCGGCCACGCCCAGGATCACCGCGGTAAAGGCTTGGGACACGCCATTGGGGAAGTTCAGCGCGTGCATCGCGTCGGCGAACCGATCGCTGTTGAGGCCGTACTCCAGCAGGAATGTGGTGAGCCCGTCCGCCGCGGCCAGCAGCGCGGCGACGATCCCGACCGACGCTGCCAAGGCCACGCAGTACTGCATCGGTCCGAGCAGCAGGCGGGTGAACCCGCGCCCTCCGCGCAGCACTGCCGACATGATCTGCCAGAAGAACAGCCCCAACGCGAGGACACCGCTGATCCACAGCATCACCGGCCACACCACGCCGATCGGACCGTCCGTTTTGGACACGGTGAACCGGGAGTAGTAGTCGATGCCTTCCAGAACGACCTGCAGCACGGTCAGCCCGGATCCCCACAGGCCTTTCATGATCGAGTCGAACACGTTCCCGGCGGCGACCGACAGTCCCTTGCTGACGAGGTCACCGGCAAGGTTGCCCAAATTCCCCAGCTGGCTCAGCCAGTCGATCGGGTTCACCGCGCACCGCCCAGCGCTCGGTATCCAGCGTCGACGGATTCGCTGGTGCCCGGCCAAGCCGACGACGCGTACGCCGCTCGGGCCCCGGGGCTGATGCGCCAAGTGCTTCCAGTCCACCGCAGTGCTTGGCAGTCCCCGACACCGACGCTCGTGCCCTGTCCCTGATAGTCGACCGAGAACTGCCCCAGCGTGCAGGCCACCGCGTAGCGTCCATGGTCGGAAGTCCCTTTGATCAGCCCGTGGGTCGCCTCGTAGCGCACCGTCAACCCATCGGTCACCTCGCCCGCAGCGATCCCGGCGGCTTTGCGGAACTCCCGCAGCAGCACGTGCAATCCCGCCTCGGCAACCGGCGGGGCTCCCGGCAGAGCCAGCTGTGCGTACGCGCGGTCGTAGGTTTCGGGGTCTCCGCCGGACAACCCGGCCTGGTTGAGGGCCACCAGCTGCGCCAGCGCGCCTTCCGGAGTCGGCGGGAAGCCGTCGGGAATCCAGCGTCCAACACGCTGCGACGGTGACGGCAGCACGATCGACAGCCCTGCCGTCCGCGTGCTCTGCGGGTGGGGCTGTGCCGCCTGAGCGGGCAGCCAGGGCATCGGGCGAGTGGCGAGCGCTGTCTCCTGATCGCCGGGCAGCTGTCCCGGGAGCACGACGCCGGGCGGGTTCGAAAGCGTGGCAGGTGCGGTCCGGGCGTGTGCCATGACCACGAACCCCGCGATGGCACCGAGCCCGACGAATATCATTGCAAGCAAACGGATTCGTGCACGTGCGTGCGAGTCTAGGCGGCCGGTCATTTCGCCGTACCCGCGAAGCCGTTGATGACGGTCCAGCCGATGCCGTACAACAGCGCACCGCCGACCGCGCAGAGCATCATGACCAAGCCGACCTTGCCAGCCCGGTGGTGATCGACCCAGCGGCCGCCCGCCCACACCACCAACCCCATGAAAAAGCCCACCAGCAACGCGATCCCGGCAGCCCACTTCACATTGCCGACGAGCCCGAGGATCTGGTCGGCCCCCGGCGGTTTAGACGGTTCCGGATTCGGAAGATCCGCGACATGCACGATCCAGGTCCACACCACATGGCTGAGCATCGCGACTCCCTGCTCGGCACCCGGACGAGACGGGTGCGCGGAAGCGGGAGGGCTTCAAACGACGAGGGCGAAAACACGGGCAATCACGAAGGTCTTCGATGGGCTGACGGAGGCGGCAGCCATCCTGACGCACGCCATTGGCGCAGCAGCGGAGAAAGAGCGGTGCGGATCTTGTCCGGCGTGACGTCGGCAGTGATCCCGGCGGCTGCGATCTCTCGTTCGTGCGGCAGGAAAACCGCGATCTCCAGCATCGCGCTGACCCGGGTACCCGCCGTCGCTGCGACCCGTGCGGGCCACCGCCGAGCTCCGACAACCACCAGACATCCGATCGGCGGGATCAGTCGCCGCAGCACCCACGGTTCGAGGCGAGCGAGAACCTGCTCCGCTTGAACCAGACCAGGCACGGTAGGCCGCAGAACCAGCAGCGGACATGCCGCGAGACCCAGCCAGCGACCGGCACCCAGCCGCACGTCCGACGCGAGTTCCCAGGCGTCGCCTGCCACGTCGACGACCGTCGCCTGCACGCGGCGATCTCCGGGAAGCCACCAGAGTGACGGCGCGACCGACCGGGTTCTTCCGGGGTCCTCGACGCGGCCCACGAGCGCTTGCGCTCGCCAGGAGAACCGCACGCGGGCCACCGGGTCCGGAACGCGGAGGACCGGGCCGTCCGCTCTGGCCGCCCGCCCGAGTCCGGAACGGACTGGCCCTGCGGTGTCGGCAAGCAGCACCGAGTATCCGGCCAGCTGCAGCGCGTCCGAGAGCGCGGCAGCGACCACGCTCACCCCGACACCGCCGGACGCGCCCAGGACCGGGACCGCCAACCCGAACCGGGCACGGAGCGAGTCCGCGCTTGCCGGCTGGTGCGAATCGGCGGCCGCGCTGCCGGACGATGTGCTCATCTCGCGCCTCCGGACGTCGCTGACCTGCGCCGCGTCCCAGTTTGGAGGCACGACGACTTCAGCTGTTGTCAAGGAGGGCAGGTCGTGAGAGATTTGACTCGCTCTGTTGTCACGACAAGAGCCAGCGTATCGGCACAGCAGTGCTTGTCAAGCGGCACCGAGGGGACCCGATGGACGACCAGCGCGCACAGCAGGACGGCGGCACGAGCGGATCAGGCGATTCGCCGATCCCTCGTCGCACCGCCGAGCGGCAGGCCGCGCTGTACCGGACGCTGCTCGGGTTCGACAACTTCTCCGGACGCTTCACGCACCTCCTGGACCACGAGTCGTTCGTCCACTACGACGCAGACCGCACCCCGGTCACCGACCCGGAGTTCATCGCGGCGCACGAGCCCGAACTACGGAAGAAGCGAGCGTCCGCACAGGTGATCGCCGACTGGCTCCTGGAGTACCGCGGGATCTCGATCAGCCGTCAGCAAATCAACAACCTGCGGGCCGGCCGTCGCCCGATGCCGCGCGCGTCGGAGGTGAACGCCTTCGCCGACTACTGGCGCATCGACGCGCGCGCTCTCGATCCCGCCACGCCGGCCGAGCAGGTTACCGGCTTCCCGGACACGGAAACCAAACTCGCCGCTCCCGACTGGCACATCCTTGAGCTGATGAACGAAATCGGGCTGCAGAGCGTGCAGGCGCGAGAAATCAGCTCCGCCCTCGACAGCTCGTCCCCCGCCAACAAGCAGGCCCTGATCGACATTCTGTCCGCCATCTCCCAGGACCAGAAGACGCTGCGCAACGACTGACGTTTCCGGCAGCGCACACTCACTTAACTTGAATTCACCTGTTGACAAAACTCGGTCAGCAGGTAGGTTTACCCCGAGTTGGCCGCCACGGCCGCCGCATCAGGGAGGGTGCGGCGCACCGGCCGGACGGCCGCCGACACGGGAGTTGTCGTGCCGACTTTCATCGTGTCGGCGACGCATTTTCGCGCACAAAGGGACCCCGGGTTCACAGCCCTCTCTCTGCGCTCTGATCGCGCCGCCGAAATACAGAATCACTGCCTGAAACTGCCCCTTCGACAGACGCTCGGACGCGGCCCGCCGCCAACCTAAACTTGCATTAAACCCTTGTGCATCAAGGTAAACAATCCCCTGTCCTCAGCGGATAACCAGACTCGCCCATCCGGCGATGTTCCGGAACAACCTCAGTTATTTACAGCTCATCATCAGCGCCGCAATCGGCGCGATCTCGTCATGCCACAAAAACCAACCTAAGGACACTCATGCGTTTTTCTCCGCCCACCGCGGCATTGGCCGCGGCGCTGGCGCTCTCCTCTGCTGTCGCAGCGCCTGCGATCGCCAACGGAACCCAGGATGCAAGCAACGACCGTAGCGCCCTGTCCGGCAGCATGCCCGCGTGGGCAACGCCTTCGGCGAAGGTCGGCAGTGCCGACACGTCGGATGTTCGCCACGTGCAGGTCGCGCTGTCACTGCGCGATCCCGGCGGCGCAGCACGTCTTGCCGCCGACGTGTCCACGCCAGGGAACCGCCAGCGCGGCCATTTCCTTTCTGCCGCACAGTTCACCGACCGATTCGGGCCGACCGACGACGCAGTCCGCCAGGTGCGGAACTGGCTGACCCACGCCGGTCTGACTGTGAAAGCCACGACCTCGAACAGGATGTTCGTCGATGTCGAAGGCACCACCGGCGATCTGGAACGCGCCTTCGGCACACATCTCGCCTCCTACCGCACCAAGATCAGCGGGCTCGCACAGACGCTTACCGCACCCGAAAACCCCATCACGATCCCCCGCGCACTCCGCGGCGTGGTCAGTACCGTCATCGGCTTGGACGACAGCGGCAAGACGATCCGGCCGCAGCACACCACACCGCACGCACCCAGCGCCGAACAGCACTGCGCCCGCTGGTGGGGCGAGCAGAACAACACCGACGTCCCGCAGAAGTACCCGTCGGGAGCCCAATCGAACTCTCTGTGCGGCTACACCGGCACCTCGCTACGCGCCATGTACGGTCTCGGCTCCGGCAACCAGGGGTCCGGCACCACCATCGGAATCGTCGGTGCCTACAACGGAAGTACCATCGAACGAGACGCCAGCGAGGCCGCGAGCCAATCCGGAGTTCCTCCGTTGAGGCCTGGCCAGTACACCGCTGTCCTGCCCGACGGCGGATTCACCGATCAGCAGAAGTGCGACGCCGACGGGTGGGCCGGCGAGCAAGCTCTCGACGTCCAATCGTCCCACGCGATCGCACCGAACGCCAAGCTCCGCTATTACGCCGCGAAGACCTGTCTCGGCGGGCTGTACGACGCAGTCGTCAAGGCTGTCAACGAAAATGCCGCGGATGTGCTGTCCTTCTCCTGGGGCAATGCAGACGGCGAACGGCAGATGGCCCCGGCAGTTCGCGACCAATTCAACTCGATCGCCCTGCAGGCCGCGATCCAAGGCCAGTCCATCGTGGTCTCAACCGGAGACGCCGGCACGAACGCCGGCATCACCGGATCAGCGACCACGAGCTTCCCGTCCTCCAGCCCGTGGGTCACTGCGGTCGGCGGCACCACAGTGGGACTCGACCAGCAGAACAAGCCGGTCGTAGTCACCGGCTGGGAGAACGCCGGGAACACTCTGTCCGGCGGGAAATGGGTCCCGCAGCGCAACATCGACGGGTCGTTCGCCGGCGGAGCGGGCGGCGGTGCCTCCGCGCTGTACCCCGTTCCGGACTGGCAAAACGGCGTCGTGCCCGCCTCGGCGAGCCACGGACATCGTGCCGTGCCCGACATCTCAGCGCTGGCCGACTCCTACACCGGTTTCCTGGTCGGGCAGACAAGGCAGGGCCAGTTCGGTCTGTACTCCTTCGGCGGCACCTCGCTCGCGGCTCCTGTCGTCGCCGGCCTAGCGGCCGATGCCCAGCAGGTCCGCGGTGAGCGCGGCGGGCTGCTGACGCCAGCGTTGTACGCCTTGCGTGCCGGGATCAAGGACGTCACACCGGTCAAGGCCGGCGTGTTCACCCCGGCGATGCACACCCTCCCGGGGACTGGCGTGCCAAGCCAGCAAGGCCAGTACCTGATCGATTTCGACACCCGCCCGCAGACACTGCAGAGCGGACCGCGCTGGGACAACGTCGCCGGGGTCGGCACTCCCGACCGCGGTTTCGTCGCGGCGCTGGCCGCGAAGTGAACCGGTGGTGCGGGCCTGGCCAGGGGCTGGCCCGCACCACCCCCGTCCCGATCTCGACACCGGAGGCCCGATGCCCGTGCCCTTCTCTCCGCGCCCGTCGCTTCTGCACACCTGGACACGCCGATTCCTTTTCATCGCAGGAGGTTTCGCATGCGGCCAGCTGCTGGCGATCTCCGTGAACAACTTCGTGGACCACGCACCCCGGCGACCGGCGAGGGCATTTCCGCACCGGCACAACAGACCGCAGCACCGATCGCGCCTCAGCCGGTATCGCACCCCGAGTTGCTCCCTCAGGCCACGACCTATGCCACGATCGCTGCTGCACCGCAAGACGTGAACGACCGCGATGCACCAGACGGAACAGTCGTGCATCCGCTGCGATCGGTCCCGGTCTACCGTGCGCCGGGTTCGGTGCCATTCGCGATGCTGCCGGTGCATGAGATCAACTCCGATACCTGGGTGCCCGTTGTAGCGCAGGAAAACGACTGGGTGCAGGTGCTCTTGCCGTCCCGCCCGAACGGGTCCGTCGGATGGCTGTCCACACAGGACTCCGCATTGGCAGTCACCCGAACCTCTTACCGGGTCGAGGTGGACCGGGCGGCATTCCGCCTCACGCTGATACGCGACGGCACTGCGGTGGCCGCCTGGACGATCGGCATAGGCAAGGAATCCACGCCGACGCCGGCGGGCCGGACCTTCGTGATGGCGTCCCTCACCGACGAGAAACAAGCCTACAGTCCCGTGATCCTCCCGCTGGGGATCCATTCGACCAGCCACGAAACCTTCGGCGGCGGCCCTGGAACGACTGGCATCCACACCTGGCCCGACCCCGGAGTCTTCGGCACCCGCTCCAGCGACGGCTGCGTCCGCGTCCCCCCTGACGCACTGCACCGACTGGCCGCAGAGGTGCCCCTGGGCACTCCGGTCCTCATCCGTTGAATCGACCTACAAAGGAGCAGCAATGTCCGCACCCGCACAACTGCGCGCTATCCGGCTCGCACTGGCCGGAGCAGGTGTCAGCGCGCTCGCCCTCGGCGTAGCTGTCGGAATCACCTCGCTGACGGCGAAACCTGCCGCCCTCGCCGCCAGCTCGGGGTCCAGCGCGTCCGGCATCACCGTGAGCAACGGTGAACACTTCGGACCTGCGCCGTCCATCTCCAGCAGCGGTGCCGTCAAAAGCGGTGGAGGATCTGCCTCCTCCCCCAGCGGTGCCGTCGTCGCCACCGGTATCAGCCTGCGCGCTGGAGCCGGGCTCGCCGAGGCAACGGTTTCCAGCGTCCGAGTCGGTACCACCAGCGTCGGCCCGTTCTCGGCCACCTGCCGCAACGGCGTCACCACGGTCAAGGCTCCAACGCGTTCCACCGGCAACCTCACTGTCACCCTGGGCAAATCCGGAGGCCCACAAGCAACCGCGGGAACCATCACCGTGAAGACCCCCGGCGCACCAGCGGTCACCGTGACGGTCGCCGCTGTCTCCTGCGGTACTGGCACCCCGCCCACCGAACCGCCGCCCAGCACCCGCCCAGGTAAACCCAGCCCAACCGAAGCACCCGCGCCGACCGGCAAACCCACCCGGCCTGGTCATCGCCCGGCACCGACCGAACGACCCGGCCCCGGCGGCCAGCCAACCGACCCCGGCTTGGACCACAACCAGCCCGGCCACCGCCCCGCGCCCGCCCCGACACCCCACCCCGGCCACCTGCCGGTCACTGGCTAACGCGCTGCTGTGGTCCGCCAACAACTGGCGGACCACAGCAGCCCACCCCGACGTGACGACCCTCCCCGTCACCGCAGCAATCCGAGACCCGCGGGAGGATCCATGCGCGCCACACAACCCGAAACTGAGCCCACCGACGCCACGAAACCCCCACGCGCCATTCACTTCGTCGGCTCCCTGCCACCACAACTCGCACCGAGGCCGCAGGCTGGCACGCAGTGGATGCTCGACCAGGCTCGCGACCACACGCTCGCGACCCTCTCCTGCGACGCCGATCCGCGATGGATCGTCGACTGGCTCTACTCCCTCGGCCACGTCGACACGCTCGAACCCATCCGCACCGGCGACGCCACCAGCTACAACGACTACCCCCGATACCGCATCGCCCCCGGCCAACGGCTCGCACCCGAAGACGTATCCCTCCGTCGCACGAGCCACACCGCCACCGTCATCGCCGCCCGTCAAACCCTCTACAGCCCACACGAACTGCCACCAGCGCAGATCTCGTTCCCCAGCCCGCTCGACCTCGCCTACATCTGCTTCGGGGCCCCGTTCCGCACCCTTGCGAACCTTGGCGTCCTGCGCGAGGCCCTGCTGCACGACATCAACGACATCCACCACCGCTGGGGAGACGAAGTCGTCTTCCAACTCGAAACCCCAGCCACCCTCACTCTCCTCGACCGAGTGCCCCGATCGCTGCAATCCGCCGCGGCCGGGCTCCTGGCCGAACAAATCACCAGGATCATCCGCGACGCCCCGACCGACGCGACCTGGATCCTCCATCTCTGCCACGGCGATCTCAACCACGAGCCGCTGGTCACCCCGTCCAACCTCGCGCCCGCCGTCCGCATCGTCCGGACCCTCCACCGGCAGCTGGCCCAGCTAGGGCTGCCCATGCCGCGCGTGCACATTCCCATGTGCACCGGGACCACCGCACCGCCCGCGCACGCTGCCTACTACCGGGCCCTCAGCAAGGTGCCCGACGAAGTCGAGATCATCGCCGGGCTGGTCGATGAACACAATCAGTCCGCGTCAGCCCGTGCACTCGAACTGGCCGAGAACGCGCTCGGACGCCCAATCGCCGCTGTGGCCGCCGCGTGCGGACACGGCCGCCGAACACCGGATGACGCCGATGCCAACGCGGCGCTCGCCCGCGGTCTCGCCAACGCACCCCACCGCAGATTCGCGCACCATCACAAGGCGGGGAGGACCGTATGACCACACCCAAGTTCGCCGTGCATTGCCGACCCCGCGGTGCCGAGACCCGGCCATTGCCCGAGGGTGCGCTGGCCACCAATCTTCTCTACGCACCAACGGTCCCCGTCGACAGGATCTCCGCGATCCGTGCGCTGCTCCCCGGCGGCCGCGTCCTGCCTCCCCAACGACACCGCACCGCAGAAAGCGCGGTCGTCGTGCTCAGCGGATACGCCGCCGTCCTCTCCGGTCCGACCATGGCCGCGGCCCTGCCCGCTCCGGGCGACCTCATCTACGTGCCGACCGACGTCCCCTACGCCGTGGTCAACCTCAGCCTCAATGCCGCGGTACTGCTGCTGGTCATCACCACAGACCCGAACTTCGACGTCGGGGCTGCGCCCGCCGCCGAGCATTCGGGAACCGTCGCCGACCGCGCCATTGCCCTGCGCGCAGAACACCTCGAGCGGATCAGCCAGCGCCGAGCAAGCAACGGACGCCGGCACCGCTGACTGCACGCACCGATCGCAGCGGCTGCGGTCACGACCGGAACACACTGCCCCGCCCTCCCCGGCCACACGCGCCGACGACGTGCCTACGCAAAGCAAGCCAGGGAGGAACCTGTGCGCACCCAAATCCTGCGCGCTGCCCGCGAACTGCTCACCGCCGAATCCCCGCCGCACCTGCCTCCTGTGACCCTCGACGAGGTAGCCGCCCAAGCAGGCATCACCCGCAGTCAGCTCCGCGCGTACTACACCTCGATCACAGCGATCGAAGCAGATCTGCGCGCCGAGGACCGCTTATGAAGTGGGCATCGCTCCATGTGCGCGGGATCGGTGCAGCCCTAGGCGAACTCGTGCCAGTCGATCAGGTTCATCCCACCGGCCAGCGGTCCATCTCGATCGCGCACGGCACGACCGGAATGGACCTCGCTGTCCGAGCCGGCAACGCCGCGCTGTCCACCCTCGCTCAGGTCAGCGACGGACCGCTGCCGGTACCGGAACTGCATCTGCACAGCGCCATTTGGCGAGGCAGTCGCGGCATCGACTTCTGGTCCCGGGCCAACTACGTCCGCGCCAAACTCGGGCTGCCAGCCGGGCCGGGCATCGCAGCCGAACTCAACGCCATGTCCAACTCGCTCGTCGGCGGCACTGACCTCGCCGCGCGCATCCTCTCCGGCAGCTCCGACGTCGACCACATCATGCTCACCGGCGGCGAAGTATTCGGACCGCCAGCTTTCGACCACCTCAACGCCGACCATGGCATCGCCTACGGAGACGGCGGATCAGCACTCATCCTCGGCCGCCTCCCAGGGCTCGCCCAAATCATCGCCACCGCGTCCTACACCGACCCCAGCCTCGAGCAGCTCCACCGCGGGCAACACCGGTTCCAACCCGCCGGGACAACCGAACCCGGCCCGGAACGCGTCCGCGAACGAAAACGCCAATACGTCGCCGCCGTCGGCACAGACTCGATCAACGCCCGCAACACACACGGGATCAGTACGGTCATGAAACACGCCCTCGCCGACGCCGAACTCGCCGCAGACAATCTTTCCTGGATTCTCCTGCCCCACTATGGGAAAAAGCTGCTCGACGCCCACTGCCTGCGCCCTCTCGGTGTCACTGCCGAACGCACGCTGCAGCACGCGGGCGATCAGTGGGGACACCTCGGCCCCAATGATCAGATCGTCGGTCTCACCCACCTGCTGGCCCGCAATGCTGTCCAACCCGGCGACCGCCTTGCGCTTATTGGCATTGGCATCGGCATGACCTGGACCGCCGCGATCATCCAAGTCAACCAAGTCCCCGGCTCGCTCCGAGCACAAGCTCCGCCGCTGTGCTTTCCCTGGCGCGGCAGAACCTTCCAGCCCATCTGACCCCTCGCGCGGCCTCGACCCACGTCCGAACGCGACAGCTAGCAGGCACGCCATGAGCATCGAAGCAATCAACTGGGCGCTCAAACACGCCCAGATACCCACGGACCGACGCGACTCGTCCAGCCTCGCCGTGGTCCTCATCGGACTGGCCAACCATGCTGACCCCGAAGGCCGGAACGCCTTCCCATCATTGGCCACGCTGGCTGAATACACCCGCCTGTCCGAACGCTCGGTCAGATACGCCCTTCGCCACCTCGAACGACTCGAACTCATCAGATCGGCCGACCCACGCATCGTCGCCGCGCACGTCCAACGCGCCGACCGCCGACCTAACGGCTACGACCTGTCCATGACCGCTCAACCGGCCAACGCGGTCGTCCCGGTCGCAGGCGACCAGGGGCAAGCACTGCCGACGGCTAGCCAGAGCGAGGGGCAAAGGGCGACCGCGCGGGCGGCAAACAACGCCGCAGCGAGGGGCGGCCAGTGCCCCCGAACCGTCCATGAACCATCCTTGAACCGTCCGCGCAGGAGGCTCGCCGGACGTGACGGGGCCGCCTACGTCCCGCCGCCTTGCGGCCGCTGCGACGCGCGTCCTCGAGATCCGGTCTCCACTCGGTCCACCACGGACGACAACGGCAACGTCCGGCGGTGCCCGAACTGCCATCCGGCCGAAGTCCAGCGCCTCGCGGATGAGGGCTACCCAGCCGCGAGGTCTGCCTCACGTCTGCCTGATCCCTTAGCCCGCCACCTCAGCGGAACCGTGCACCGCTCGAACGACGACATGGTCATATCGACAAATCCCCTCCCCCAGCCACGTCTGTCCTGACTGGAGGACCGGATGAAAAGCCATAAAGCAGCGGGTCAAAGCCTTACCCCCGTGCAACGATCGATGCGCGCCCGCGTGGCTGCACATGTCTCCTGGTCGCATACAACCGACCGCGCAGCTCGGACCGAGCCAGCACGGAGAGCAGCCTTGGACCGCTTCGAGAGGCAGGTCGATCCGGAAGGCATCCTGGACGACGAGACACGGCAGAAACGGGCTCTCGCGGCCAAGCGCGCGTACTTCCAACAGTTGGCCTACCGCAGTTCTCGGACTCGGCAGCGAAGCCATCAATCCCGGCAAGGCACCGCGGGGACTGCCGACTAGAGCAGAGACTCGATGAGGTTCAGCTTCCGGTGCGCAGCCTGCGCACGTTCGTCCGCAGCGGAGGCCCCATAACGGTCGAGCATCTGTCGGCTGCGCCAGCCCGCGATCCGCATCATCGCCTCGTCGCTCATGCCCGCCAGCTTGCACCGGTGTGCCCACGTATGCCGGAAGAGATGCGGAAACACCGGACCGATGCCAGCTTCCTCCGCCCGACGGTCAAGCATTGACCTGATGCCCCACTCGTTCAGCGAGCCGTAGCGGCCGAGCCAGGCCGCAGTGGTGCGCCTGCCATGCGGATGCCGCGCGCGGGCACGGAAGTAGCGTCTGAGCGCCTCGCCGGTTGCCGGGTTGAAAGGCACGTCGCGTGCACGACGCCCCTTCCCCAGAACGCGAATGACGTCGATGTCGAAGTCGAAGCTGCCACTCTCACGCTCCACCGGGCTTGCGACGCGCAACGGCGACAGCTCACCGATCCGGACTCCGCAATCGGTCAACACCAACATGATCGCCCGGTCACGAAGCGCGACAAACTCCTTCCCTTTCGTAGTCGCCAACAATGCTTTAAGTTCAGCTTCACGCAGCACCGTCGGCGGGTTGTCCGGAACTTGCGGGACTTCCATTTTATAGAACGGGGATATATTGATGATCTCTTCTACGTCGTCGAGCCATCGATAGAACTGCTGCAAATGCCGATACCGCTTGGCGATGTAGTTGTGCGAGAGCGACTCACCGGTGCGGAAATTCGGCCGTTGCCGGAGATATTCGAAGTACCGCTCAAGTTCCCGCCGTCCGACCTCGGTGGCCAGCATCGAGTAATTCTCGTCCTCGAGATAGTCGACCATCATGGCCACGCTGTCGAGGTAGGCGTCGATCGTGGAATCGGCCCGGTTCTTGGCCCTCAGGTGCGTTCTCCAGTCCGAAACAAGCTCCCTGATGTCATCAGGCTCGAGCACCTCCACGGGCGCCTCAACGGCGGTCATGAAGTCAGCCGTACTCGAAAGATCCCTTGGGTTCCAAGCGCTGTGCTCGGTTCCAGCGCTGCCGCCGCGACCGTTTTCAAGATCATCTATCGGCGTGTTTCCGCTGGTCAGAAGCCATATCGAGGGCAAGATAGTGGGCCGGGTCGGGCTCGAACCGACGGCCAAGGGATTATGAGCCCTCCTGGCCCGAGCGGTGTGCTGACCTGCGAAAACGCAGGCCATCGGCGAGCGTTGGGGCCAAAATCCCTTGGGTTTGGCAAGATCCCCCAAATCGGGGATCGCAGCCAACGTCCACCGTACTCCTCAGAGCGCCCGCACCGCCGGACACGGAGTGCGCCGCAACATATCGCGAGGACCCTGCGCACGCCGTCGACCGCAGTGCTCCCAGCTAGCGGGGAGCACCGCACTTGGACACACATCGCCTATGAGCAACGTGGCTACGGCCAGCAGTCGCGCAGCGCCAACAAGCTCAAACTTGCCGCTTACCACTATGGAACCCGCATAGCGAGAAAACCTCAAACGTACTATTCCTAAAAGCGAGAAAATACGAGTCCGCATCCGTCAACATTCACGATTTGACTCGGCTTACACTGCAGCCCGTCGGATGCCTACGGTTTGAACTGCGAGAAGGGCAGATCGTGACCTTCCCGCAGTCACACCGCGACTCTGGCATTCAACGATGGCAATGCAGCTCGAGCTTGGGCGTCCAAGCCGCCATCGACAACGGCGTCCTTGAGGGACGTCGCTAGTGGTCACGCCCGTTAGTTCGTCGGGGGTTTTAGCCAGGCGGTGGCGTCGTTGAGGTAGAGCCCGCAGGCGCAGTCCAGAGCTTCTTCTGGGGTCCCGGAGGGGGAGCCGCTGGGCAGCATGGAGTTTTCGTAGCCGTCTCGGCTGGCCAGATAGACAGCGAATCCCCAGGTTGTGGCGGATCCGTTGTAGCGCAGTCGAAACAAGGGCAGCACTGCGCCGTCGGCGAGATGGCCACTGACGTGTGCGAACGCCCCGTGGTGGCGGGTGGTGACACTGGCCAGGACGGGCCAGCGGTCCCGGGCTCGTGCTTGCAGGCGTTGACGCAGCGAGGTCTTGGTCGACTCGGGCGGGGAGGCCATGGCGACATCCTGCCCGATACCGTCCCACCATTACAGTCGATCTTGAAGCGGGTGGGTCGGTGGCATGGTGAGCCCCTCTGTGGTCGCGTTGACCGCGGCAGACCGGCGGATCCTGGAGGCCGTAGCGCGTTCGGGATCCGCCGAGCGTCGTCAGGTCGTGCAGGCGCGGATCGTGCTGGCCGCGGCCGACCAGCAATCCAATGCCGGCATCGCCCGCGACCTGGGAGTGGTTGAGGACACGGTGCGCAAATGGCGCAGGAGGTTCTGCGACGACGGCATGCCGGGGTTGAAGGATCGACCGCGCAGTGGGCGGCCCCGGGTGTTCACCGCGACGACCGTGGCCGAGGTCAAAGCGCTGGCCTGCGAGCTACCCGCCCAGACCGAGGTGGATCGCCCCGGGTTGGCTGGAGGCTCTGATGCCCGGAAGGGCGAGGAGTTGTGGCACCACCGCGGAGGTACTCGCCTGAGCTGCGCGAACGTGCGGTCCGGATGGTCTTTGAGCTACGCGGGCAGGGCGAGCGGACGGGTGTGAACGCTCGGGCGGCAGACCGGCTCGGCGTGCACCGGGAGGCGTTGCGGACCCGGGAGCGGCAGGCCGAGGTCGATGGCGGGAAACGAACCGGCACGTCCACACGTGATATTCCGCGGATCGCTGAGCCGGAGCGGGAGAATCGCGAGCTGCGCCGAGCGAACGAGATCCCGCAGGCACCGTCGGCGTTTTCCGCCCGGGAACTCGACCCGACACCGCCGCGCCAGTCGAGTTCATCGATACCCGACGGGACCAGTCCGGCGTCGAGCCGGTCCGTGCCGTGCCCGAGGTGCCGCCGTCGACGTATCCGGCGGCGAAGAAACGGGAGTCGACGCCGTCGGCCCGCGCGGTCCGGGACGAATAGCCGACAAAGGAGACTCCGCAGGAGTGGCGCGAGCCGGACCGTGGCCGGTACGGGGCACGGAAGGCACGGGGCCAGCCCTGCTGGGAAGGTGGCACCATACCTTCCGTGCCCCGTCGGCAGACCTCCCGCCTGTCCAGTACTGGCCGAGCCAGCCCACGCGCCAAAGCCGGGGTCATCCGTCTAGTTGCGGTGCACGCCGACGAGAACTACACCAACTGGCCGATGCCTGGACAGACAGACCGGTTCACCCACGCCCCTGAGACGCGGCCGCCCTTTCCTGCGCCACGACGCCTGCTCGCAAGTTTATCACCGCAGCACCGACAACTCGACAATTAATAACCAAGCCTAAGATTTAATCAACTACGCTCCTTCATTGACGCGAGGTGCTACAGTCCCTCCAACCTGGATAATGCTCGAAACGCTCATGGACACACAAGCCTTGGCGCTGACATTCACTGGACAAACCAGCCAAGTGAAAGCACCCAGGACACCGTCGACGTCAATTAACTGAGAAATACGCGGCATCATGAATTCCCTGGACGCCGCAAGGAACAGCAAGGGAGAAAACTTTTGCACACCATGATCGCAAAGCTGTCATCAATTCTCCCCAAAGAATTCATACTGCTAACCCGGCCCCCCTCGCCGACAGTTAACAAACAACTTAAGTCCAGTAATTTCTCGGCCATTCTTCTTTACATGAAAGAAGCTTCACCCGAAGAGGTTGTCAACACCGTCAACAACATCGTTTCGATGCACCCAATGCCGCTCATAGTCCTTCCTTCCCAGAGCTCGGACATCGACCCGTCCGCAGTATTGGAAGCGGGCGCAGTTGACTGCATCTCGCCCACCGCCACCCTAACAGAGGTGCGCGCACGCGCTGAAGCCCTGCTCCGATGGAGCAGGGCACACCAGAACAACGATGCGATCCAGCCCAGCGGTGACGAAGTGATCACCGTTGGCGATTTTTCCATCGATATAGCCCGGAGGTCCGCATACGTGCGAGACCGTTTGATAACTTTCTCTCCATCAGAATTCAACTTACTCGTCTTATTGGCAAGGAATCAAGGAAGGGTTTTGCCTCGACAGGCAATCCTTGAAAAACTTTGGGGAACAGGCAGTCGATCAAAGAATTCCATCAAGGCAGCCAACGGATGCATCACAAGATTGCGTCAGCGTCTGGGCGAGACTGCCGGCAGGCCAATTTACCTGCGATCAGTATACTCCTCCGGAATCAGGTTTGACGCTTGGGCTTCCCGGTCGGCCGGCGTCAATCTATCCATTGACCACGAATATGCGGCGACCGAGGAATGCTCGCACGGGCAACACCGGCACGTTCCAGACCAGGGGTGCGGATAGTTTGATCCTCAGCGGGCCAATCCGGAGACCGCGAGGACGGAGACGCTCGACTATCGCAAGGCGATCGCAGAACAACAGTCCGACAGGTGGTCGCGCGGGCAATACGCCGCCAGCCGTCAAAACGCCCCTGACTCGCCTGGCATCTCGTCAAGCCGCCAGCCGCTCACTGCCGGAGAAGCTCCTGGCGCTCGCCGATCCCCCACGACCTGACGACGGCCGAAGCTTCGAACTCTTCCTTGACCCACGGTGCTCCCTGTCTATCGATGAACTGCCGGAAAATGCCTTCGGGGAAATCTTCATCACTGCCTTCCCAGACTAATCTCGTCCCCCTTCTGGTGGCCTATCCCACGGCCTGCTCAGCACCTCCACGCGCTCAACGATTGGCCAAGACGGTCAGCGGACTTCTGCTCGCCGGAGCGCGGCAACTGGAGCCCGGCACCTCGACTTTTGTCAGGAATCCGCTCCGCGTTTCGGCCGGACTGGTGACTTCGCCTCACCGGACCGTATCTGGCCAGCCCGGAAGCGGGCCGTCCCCGGCGACGAGCGCGGTCGCCGAATCCGCCGCAAAGTGGCTGTGCACCATGGTTACCGCGCAAGTCGGCGGACATCCAACAGTTCAGTGGAGGCTTCGTCGTGGGCGCACACACCGGATCGACGATCGGTATCGTCACGCAACCCGCTCCCCTGGGGGCAGCGGAGGCGATCAATCGGCACGTGATCTGACCCCGGGCACCGCCATGGCACGTCTCCCGGCCGGGCGTTTCGACCCCCATCGCGCGCCGCGCTGGCTGGCCCTCGTGGCGGAGACAAGGCCGGCCGATTGACCAGCGACGCCCTATCACCCGATAGCGACAAGAAACCAGGCCACTTGAACTGCCCGCACCGGGTTTTCAAGCGCGATCTGTATCCCGGAGGTGCCGGCTCCGACGAGCGTCACGTGCTTGTCCGCCCGGTCGACGTCGTGGTTCCAGCACGACGTGTGCCAACTTCGCCTGGTCCCCGCGCGCAGCCGTCGACTTCGGCGGGATCCCGGCGTTCTCCAGCGATTCCCAGGCGATCTCCAGCAGCAGCCGCTGTTGGGGATCCAGCGCAGCCGCCTCGCGCGGCGACATCCCGAAGAAACCCGCGTCGAACTCGTCGACCGGATTCCGCAGGAAACCACCCTGCCGGACGAACATCCGGCCCGGCGCGGCCGGGTCCGCGTCGTAATGGTCATCGATCCGCCACCGGCAGACCGGGACGTCGCCGATCGCGTCGGTCCCGGAAGCGACCAACTCCCAGAAACCCGGCACATCCTCGACATATCCCGGATCATTTTTCAGCGAAGCGACCGCCAGGTCGAATCAATTTCGACACCAGCGCAGCAGAAATAACGCACGATCCCGCGATCCGCACAGCTATTGCGGCGTAGGCCGCGAAAAAGCTAAACAAGATTGGCGAGCCGGCGATCGCCAATGCTGCTGCGGTGAAGTTCTTCTTGTCGCTCCCGGATAATCCGTTCTCCGCATTGCGCGCCCGGCACCGGGAAAGGCCGCGCTTCACCGCCGCGCGGAAGATTCTGAGCAGGCACCCGGAAGCGCTGCTGGCAGACCCCGCCTCCTTGCTGCCTGTGCTGAAGGAACTCGGCATCAGCGACGACCAGGTACTGGCGGGTACCGCGTTGCTCGGGCTGGCCAGGCGAGGACACGGCGATCTCGGTTTCCGCTACCTAGAACAGGTTCGCTACCAGACCCGCCTCGACGAGATCTACGCGCAATTCGCTTCGATCGTGCAGGACTCCCACGGGGAGACCCGCCCGCTTGTCGTGGAGCTGGGGGAACTGGCAGATCTCATGTTCTGCTCGGAACTGGGCAGCGAACAAGCAGCCGCACGGATGGTTTGGTCGGTGAACGCCACGCTGGGTGGCGACGGCAGCAGGGGCCGGGCGGAGGCCGAAGCGGCCAAGGCCAAGGTGGTGCGGAAACTTGCCTGGATGAAGATTCTGGATACCCTCAAACAATACCGGCCGCACGTCGAAGACCAGCTTTCAGGTGTCCAGCATGCATTCGCGGGCTGCGGCTCGGGTGTCTCCGGCCGAGTCGCATCCTGACCGGCCCGGGAAGCAATGATGTCGACCCCGTGCTTCCGGCGACGGGGCACGCGTCCCGGACTTATCCGAGGTAGGAGCTATCGTGCCGCCCCTGTTCGCACGCTGCGGTCACAGAGTTCGTCAGCCAACTCCTCGTGCGTGCAGTAGTCGCCCTGGGACCCCGGTTTAGTGCACTGTGGTGCCACTGTTTTCTGACACGTCCAATAGTCGGCCCGACTTCTTCATGGATCCTTCGTCGCGAGCCGCGCCACGCCGTCGTCTGGCGTCGGTCAGCCAGGGCTCATTGTGATCGGCCCTTCGGCGGCAGGCACCACCTCCCGCCCGCAGTCACCGAATTTGTGGACCCCGTGCGCCGCCCGTGCGGCACAACCAGTCCGGACCACGAGGCGGACTGCCACTCACCGTCGACCGGCGTCGGCCTTCCGCTGGGACGAGACTCGCCCATTGCACAGCGAACCGACTCGACCTTCGACGCCGTTCCCCTTGTTCCGAGAGCGGAACGATCTCCCCGGCGAACGGTGCAGGTGATCAGCATACCGCTCTTGATTGTGAGCACCGCCACGTCCGGGTATTCGCGGACACAATACTCCGTGACGCACTCATGAACTTTGCCCGGACGATTCCGATCCGCTGGATGAAACAGCCTCGTGGCACGACTGGCCGCCGGTAGGGTCCGATGCGTTGCGGACCAGTGCGAGGAGGACAAGGTGCCCAGCCGATTCTCGATGGACGCGGGGCGTCTCCGGTTCCTGGCCGGGGAGTTCCAGATGTCCGCAGACGAACTGAGGACACGCGTCCAGAACTTCCGGGCACAAGCTGAATGCACCAGCGGCGCGTACGGGGAGACACCGGAAGCCGCCGAAGCTGAGCGCGCGCACCGGCAAACAGTTCAACAGACACTGGATCACCTCGGTAGAATGCATCAAGAACTCCTCGACATGTCCGAAGGACTCACGAGCCTGGCGATCGTCGCCGAGGACATCGGCACGCAGGCCGCGGAAACGGCCGCCCTAGCGTCTCGCCGGGCGTATTGATGCCGCCGGACGCGCTGGAGCAGGCCGGCCTCGCGAATCCGGGAGGAGATCCGTCCGCCTTGCACCACGACGCTCAGTGCTGGGCGGAGATCTCGGCCTTCCTGGCCGGGCATAGCATCCGTATCGCCGATCTCGCCGAGGCTGGCGGGCAAAGCTGGAAGGGCAAGTCCGCGGACGCGTTCGCCTTGCGGGCGCGATCCTTGGCCCAGGACGTCGCCGCTGCCGCGCAGTCCGCCGCCGCGGTAGCCGAACGGCAACAGCAGCACGCCCAGACGCACCGGACAGTGCTGCAGATCATCGTCGAATTGACCGTCCAGATCGGGGCCCTGCTTGCGTTCTACGCCGGGGCGGCCCTGTTCCCCGCGCTCCTCGCGTGGGCACACGCATGGCTGACCTACCTCGTCGCCGCTGGAACCAAGGTGCTGCGATTCCTTGCTCAAGCGCTGAACGCGTTGGTGCGCTTCCTGGTCGAGGCCAGTGCGCGGATCACCGCGTTCGCGGACCTTACTTGGAACACCTCGAAGTTCGGCATCGGTTACGGCCGGATGGTGACCGAAGGCGTCCGAGACACCGCGGTCGACCTTTCGGCAAGCCTCGTGGCGGCCGGCGTCCTGCGCAAGAAGATCGATCCGGCGCAGTTGTTCATCAGCGCCGGGATCAGCGGCGGCATCGGCGGGCTCGTCGGCCTGCTGGAGAAGAGCGGCGTCAAAAAACTCCTGGACGAAGCGGGCGAGGCGAAGCACGGCGCGGACCGGCGACCCGAATTCGTCTCATTCAGCGAGCAAGCGCGGGAGCTCGTGAAGAAGAGCAGCCCCCGGCCCACGCCCGCATCGAGTGTTCCGCCGTCTTCCCCCGGGGCAGACGCGCTGGCCTTGGCCAAGGAATCGTTCGATGCCGCGCGAAGCCTCGGTCTCAGGAACACTGCCGACGAGAACCCCCGGCTCGCTGAGGACGTGTCGACGAGCCGGATGAACTACGACGATTCGCTTGTCCGGCAAGCGGCAGCGGCCGAATCCGTTCGCCGGCTCAGCGACGAGGTGCAGGCGCACGAGCAAACTGCCCGGACCTGCCGGAACGCGGCAGACCAGGCCGACCTCCGAGTCCGGTCTGCCGGTACCACGCTGGTCTGCTGCCAAGCATCCGGAAACCCGGGCTGGGTGGCAGACGGCGAACGCAAGCTGGCGAACGCGCGATCACGGCTCGCCGCGGCTGGAGACGATCTGCGCACCGCCGAGCACACCCTGCGCGAGGCACAGGAGCGGCTGGCGGGCGCGCGCAGGAACCTCGACAGCGCGAATGAAGAAGTCAGCTCGGCGAGGGCCGCGCACAGACTCGCGAAGGAGCGAACGAACGCCGGGATCAGGCGCGACACGGCGCGCGACATCGCTCGGGCGCAGGCTTCCTTCGGCGAGAAGTTCCGCTTCCTCCAAAGGTACAACGACTGGAATACCTCATTCGGAAAGCCCAAAGTGTGGCGGGAGATCGTCTTCTACGACGTTGCCAGGGAAGCCGTCAAGGGCGCGGCGAACGGCGCCGCCAAGTCGTCGGTCGCGGCTTCCAGAGGCAACGGCCAACGCGGCGACATCTGGAAGGACGCGCTGCTGGGCGGCGCGACCGGAGCGGTGCGTGGCGGGGTGAACTCGTTCGCGAGCAATCGGGTTTTCCCAGCCAGCGGCATCGAGGAGACCTCGTGGAAAATCGGCAGCAAGACGATGGACGAGTACCTACGGCGCAAGATCAAGGAAGCCTCGGACGGACAACAGGCCTGATCCCAGCGGCGTCGCGGGCGATCGAGGACGATCCGGGGAACAGCTGCGCTTGCCGGAGACGGGCGCTGACCTGGAGTCGCCCTGGCCTGACCGGTCGTTGGGCCAGGGCGACAGCATAGTGCGCTTTCCGGCGAGCCGTGCCGGAAACCGGAAAGCCGTCGCAGCAGGACCCGCGAGCGGCGCCCAGCGGCTCGCCGATGTCCCGGGCAGTCCTCGGCGGAGCCGCCGCTGGGCTTGCTGGTCCTGCCCGGAGTTCACGTCGCGCTTCTCGCGATGGCCGGTGTGCGGGCTGTCACGCTGTCGAGGCGAGCGACTACCCGCACTCCACGAGTGCTGTCTGTCCAACAAGAGGTGCGGCAAGCTCAAGCCGAGCTTCGGCCGGCGGGCTGGCCTGCGACACCGCCGGAATCCGGGAGCGGACCCGAGCGGGCGACCCGGCACTGCTCCCGGGTGCGGAGCGCAGCCGCGACCTGAGCGCCGCCGGTCCGGCTGCCCCATCTTCTCCTTCCGCTGAACGTTCGCACCTCGGCCCAGCCGGGCGCTCTCTGCCTGCGCGACGGGGGTGACACGATGTGGCCGCCGAACGCTCGAAGATGCCGCTCTTTGCCGGAACGTGCCGCTTTGGAGGCGTGCACGGCAGGTCTCGACACGCGTGGCTGTCTTGGCCGAGGTTCCAGCGGAGGTGAGGATGACCGCAACGCTCCGCGGTCCCCCGAGCCGCAGACGAATTCCCGCGCTGCCAGGGTGCGCGAACCCGGCCACCCGCGGCAGCCGCCGAGCAAGCACTTCGGCCGAATCGCCGCCACCGCACGACTCAGGATGTCTCATGTCTCTTCCTCACGCGATCACCGCCGGACCGGATGCCGAAGCCGTTCCTTCCGCCATCACCGCATTGAACGCAGTCGACAAGGCGATGGTCGTGCTGTCGGCAGTCGTCAACGGACGGCAGCCGTCGCGGCTGGCGGACATCGCGCAGCGCACCGGGCTGCCCAAGTCCACCGTGCACCGGTTGCTGTCCACGCTGGTCCGGCATCGGATGGTTTCGCAGCACTACCATCGTTACCGCGCCGGACCCGCGATCACCGGCGCTTCCGATTTCCCCGGCGACCACAGATACGACCTGCTGATCCGGATAGCCACGCCGCGCCTGGTCGACCTGCACCGGGCGACCCGCGCGGCAGCGTCGCTGTCCTCTCTCGACTGCTGCGAGGTGGTCCACCTCGCCGAGGTCCGCCGGCCGCGGCGAGAGGAGATGGCGTCGTTCTGGCACATCGACAGCAGCCCGGCGCCGCGCACCGCGGCCGGGCGGGTGCTGCTCGCGAACACGGACCGGCAAAACCGCGCCTGCCCGGGGTTCAGCGAGTTCCCGCCTGAGGCGACCGCCCTGCTGCTGCGAAGCTTCGAGAGGATCCGGCGCGACGGCTTCGACTGCCTGCCCGGGCAGCCCGCGCTCGGCATCCGCCCGACCGCCGCCAAGATCGTCGCCGGGAACGACGACCTCCCGCCAGTGGTGATTTCCCTGAGTTATGACAGCGTCCCGAATTCCGCCGCGGCGGAATCGCTGCTGCGCCGCGCCGCCGCGGCCATCGAGGCCGACGTCCGGCAGGTTATGCGGAAATGACCGGATCCCGGTCGCCGGACGGATTTTCGGCGCCGGCCGCGACCGGGACCTCGCCGGTTCCGAACTTCCCCGCCGGCCCGTGCAGCGCTTGCAGATACCCGACGAGATCCACGAGCGTCGGGTGGTTCCACAAGATCGTGGCCGGCAGCTTGACGCCGAGCCGCTGTTCGATCCGGATCCGGAGCGAGGACATCGTGCGGGAGTCGAGCCCGATCTCGAGCAGCGGGCGGCGCGGGTCGAGCTCGCCGGCCGGGATTTCGAGTTCCCGCGAAATCTGGTCCGCCACCTGGCCGTGGAGATAACCGCGCTGCTCTTCGGCGGGCATGGTCTTCCAGTCGGCTTCGGTTTCCGGAACCGAGCCGTCGGTTTCGCCCGAAGACAGCGGCCACTCCAGTTCGCTGAGCAGCGGCAACGGGGCCCGCCCGGCGGGCAGGACGGTGAGCGGCAACACCGCCGCGTACGGCGTCCCGAGCCGTTCGGCGTGGTCCCAGCACTGGAAGGCCAGGTCGGCGGACACGTCGCCGGTGCCGGTAGCCGCCATCTCATGCTGGAAAATGCCGGTCGCGGTCGAGTAGAGGCCGAGACCGCGCCAGCCCGGCCACGCCATCGTCAACGCGTCCGGGTGCCCGTTCATGCGGCGGTGCCGGGCGAAGGCGTCCAGGAAGGCGTTGGCGGCCACATAGGTGGCCTGCCCGGAGTTGCGGATGAGCTGGCCGGTGGAGGAAAACGACACGAAGAAGTCGACACTGCCGGGCGGGAACAATTCGCCGAGCACCAGCGTCCCCCGGACCTTGGCGCTCATCACCTCGTGCAGGGTCTCCGGGCTCACGTTCGCGATCAGCTCGTTCCTGCTGATTCCCGCGGCGTGGACGACACCGCGGATCGGCGGCAGGTCGCAGGCGGTCGACGCCAGAACACGGCGCACCGCCTCGGAATCGGAGATGTCGGCGGCTAGCGCGCGAACCGTGACTCCCTGGGCTTCCAAGTCGCGGACGACGGCGACGCGATCGCGAACAGCCGGGTCGAGGTGGTCGTTCCACTCCGCACGCGGCGGCAGCGCGGTGCGGTTGAGCAGGACGAGCCGCCGGGCTCCGCGGCTCGCGAGCCACCGCGCCGTCTGCGCCCCCAGACCGCCCAAACCGCCAGTGACCAGATAAGTGCTGTCGGCACGACAGGTCCGGCCTTCGCCGCGCGCGACAGGCGCCGACGGGACCAAGCGGGCAACCTGGACTTCGGTGCCGTCGATCCGGTAAGTGTCTTCGACCGAGGTGTCGGACAGCACCGCGAGCAGGGTGGCGCCGTCCAGACTGGCGGTGTCGAGGACGTCGATGTGGCCGCCCCAGAGCTCTGGGTGTTCGCCGGCGATCGCTCGCTGCGCTCCGAGCAGGGGCGCGTGGGCGAGGGCGGCGCTGGTTTCCCCGGCCGAGGCGCTTTGGGTGAGGCACCACAAGCGCGGCTGCCGGTGCGGCGGAAGGTCAGCGAAGGCCTGGACGGTTCGAAGCAGGAGCCAGGTGTTCGCTTCGGCGGCTTCGGCCAGCTCGGTGGCGCCGATGCCGGGCTCTGCGAGCGGAGGCACGACGACGACGGCGGTCTCCGCGTCGACGACTGGCGGATCCCCGGCACCGGAGACCGCTGTGTGGAGGATCTGCTCCGCGCCGAAGGCAGTCCCCAGCCAGGCGGGCACGGTACCGTCGGCGGTGACGAGGACGACCTGCCGAGGCCGCTGCGCGAGCGGGTGTCCTGCCCAAGGACGCCAGCCAAGAAGATGGGTGATGCGACTCGGGTCCTCGGCGACCTCGAGAGTGGTCGGGTCAAGCGGGCCGAAGACGAGACCGCGGATCTCCGCCACCGGAGTACCGTCGAGGTCGGCGACCCAGATGTCGACCGTGTCCCCGTCGTCGCGCAAACGCGCGCTGACTGCGACCTCGGCCGGCGGCCGCCCGTCGGCCGCCACCCGGTCGATCCGGGTGACCATTCGCGCGGTGCCTTGGTCGAACACCAACACGGCGGCGACTGTCATCGCCGCGTCCAGCGCTGCCGCCCAGTCCGTCTCCGCGCCCGCTGGGGCAGGCAGGCGCAGCCTTCCCCCGAGCGCGGCAGGCGTTTGCCACAGCTCCTCGATCCGCCAGTCGAAAGCGACATCGTGGACTCCGACAGCGGCGAGCCGGGCCATCAGGCCGTCGTGGCCGATCGGCTCGCTACGGGCGTCCTGGCCGCCGGACCTCGGCTCAGGCATTCCGGAAAGCTCGCCGGCTTCCCGGCCCAGCATCGCGGTCGTGTGCACGAGCCAGTCCGCCTCGCCGGAATCCGAGCCGGCTTTGCGCGAACAGAGCGCAACCGAGTCGTCGCGGAGCACCACCTGGACCGCACGGGCGGGCTCGACCGTGAGCGGCGCGCGGAAGTCGATGTCGGTGACGGCCACCGGATGGCCGGTTTGCCGGGCAGCGCCCAGGAAGCTGTTGAGCAGGACGGAAGCCGGCACGATGTCGACTCCGGCCACCCGGTGCTCGGACGGGAAGGGCCGGTTGCCCGAATCAAGGACGGTCTGCCACAACCGCTGGGAAGTCGCTGCCGCGATCGGGGTGGCCGCGCCGAGCAGCGAGTGGCGATCGGGGTCGTGCCCGCCGGGACGCAGCGAAGGCGTGGTCCAGAAATCGCGGTGTTGCCACGCCATTCCGGGCAGATCTGCCAGCGGACCCCGGTAACGGCGGACAGTGGCGTCGATCCGGATCCCAGCACAGTACAGGGCCGCAAGGTTGGCCACGATCGACTCCGGACCGCCGGCGTCCCGCCGCACCGAGTGCGCCACCGCGAATTCGTCCACGTCCCAGCTCTGCGCCAGCGTTTCGGTGATGGAGTGGGTGACGATGGGATGGCTGGAAATCTCCAGGAAGATGCGGTGACCGTCGTCGGCCGCGGCGGTGATCGCCTGGGCGAACCGCACCGCGTTGCGCAGGTTCGCCTTCCAGTAGGCGCCGTCGCGCACGTTTTCGGCGCGCGGATCTCCGAGCGCGGTGGTGTAGAGGGGAATGAGCGGTTCGCTGACGGTCAGGTCGGCCGCAGCGGCGGCGAGGTCGTCCAGCACCGGGTCCATGTGATTGCTGTGCGAGGCGATGTCGGTCTTCACTTCGCGGACGAACAGGTTCTCCGCGTTCCACCGGCGAGCCCACGAGGCGACGGCGGCCGCGTCGCCGCTGACGACCGTGGCCGCCGGAGAGGCGTGGACCGCCACTGTCACGGAGCCGTCGTCGACGAGCATCTCCTCGACCACCGCAGCGGGCAGGCCCACCAAGACCATCGCCCCGCGCCCGGCCGCGACCCGCATCAGCCGGGCTCGCCGGCAGGCCAGCCGGGCGCCGTCGCCGACGGACAGCACCCCGGCGGCGACCGCGGCGGCGATCTCCCCGAGCGAATGCCCGACGACCGCGGCCGGCCGCACCCCGTGCGACCGCCATACCGCCGCGAGTGCCGCCTGCATCAGGTAGGTCAACGACTGGACGTGGGCGATGTCGGTCAGTTCGTCCTCGATGAGCGCTCGCCTCGCGTCGATGCCCAGTTCCTCGGCGTAGATCGGGGCGACCTCCTCGACCACCTGCCGGAACGCCGGCTCGGTCGCGAGCAGCCGCTCCCCCATCGACGCCCACTGCGCGCCTTGCCCGGAAAAAACCCACACCGGGTTCGCGTCGTCGGCCAGCGTGCGCCCGCTGACCGCAGTCGCGGACCGCCCGTTCCCGGCCAGCGTCCGCAGTCCCTCGGCCAGCTCTTCCCTTCCTTCGGCGACCACCGCACCGCGCCAGGCAAGGTGGGATCGACGCGCCAGCAACGTGTGCATGACCGCTGTCGGCGAAAGATCGGTTCGCCGGTCCAGCGTTTCCCGCAGGCGGGCGACATTCTCCCGCAAGCCGGCTTCCGACATCGCCGAGCTGACGAAAAGCCGGGGGCCGGCACCGGGCTCCTCGGCCGGCTCGGCCGGCTCGGGTTCGTATTCGAGGACGACGTGCCCGATGCTGCCGCCTGCTCCGAAACTCGACACCCCTGCCCGGCGGGTCCGGCCGCGGCGCGGCCACTCGACGGATTCCCCGACAACGCGCAAACCGGAAATCGGCCAGTCCACGGCTGGATTGAGCCGGCCGGAAAAACTGGGCGTCG
Source organism: Amycolatopsis sp. NPDC114484 (assembly GCF_055633755.1). Lineage (NCBI taxonomy): Bacteria > Bacillati > Actinomycetota > Actinomycetes > Pseudonocardiales > Pseudonocardiaceae > Amycolatopsis > Amycolatopsis sp. NPDC114484. Next base: position 267,747 of record NZ_JBVKDQ010000014.1, read on the forward strand.
CCGGGATGACGCCGGCCCGCATGGACAAGACCGTTTTGATCACGCCGGCTACGCCGGACGCGGATTCAAGGTGCCCGATGGCGGTCTTCACTGATCCGATCAGGCACGGATCGTCTTCCTGGCGGTCGGCACCGAAGAACTCCGCGAGCGCATTCGCTTCCACCGGATCGCCGACCGACGTGCCGGTTCCGTGCGCCTCGACGTAGTCCACTGTGGATGGATCGATCCCGGCCCGCTCGTACAGCCCGCGCAACATCCGCGCCTGCGCGGAGGCGTTGGGTGCCATCACCCCGACCGTCCAGCCGTCCTGGCTGCTGCAGCTGCCGATGATCGTCGCGAGTACGCGATCACCGTCCCGCCGTGCGTCCGACAGCCTCTTGAGCACCAGGATTCCGACTCCCTCGCCACGTCCGTAGCCGTCGGCAGCGGCATCGAACGGCTTGCTCTTGCCGTCCGCGGAAGTGGTACCGGCGTCGGTCAGCCCGAGGTGCGGAGCGGGCCCGATCATGAGGTGCGCACCGCCCGCCAGCGCCAAGGGCGTCTGGCCCAGCTGCAAGCTCTGCACCGCGAGGTGGATCGTGGTCATGCTGGACGAGCACGCCGTGTCCACTGCCATGCTCGGTCCGTGGAGGTCGTAACTGTGCGAGATCCGGTTGGCGACACCGTAGTGCATCCCGCCGGAGATCCGCATCGCGTCGACTTTGGACAGTTCGGAAAGCAGCTGCCGGCCGTAGTCGCTGTCGGCCACTCCCATGAAGACGCCCGCGTCGCTGCCGGCGATGCTCCGGGGAGGAATGCCGGCGTGTTCGAGTGCCCGCCAGGCCACTTCCAAGGCGATCCGCTGCTGAGGATCCATCGCGGCGGCCTCGCGGGGCGGGACGCCGAAGAACGCGGCGTCGAAACCCTCGATGTCGTCGAGGAACGAGCCGTACCGCACTGCCTTCCGCAGCAGACCGGCGATTTCCGGGCTGGCCGAGGCCTGACTTTCCCACCGCTCGGCCGGAACAGGGCCTACCGTCCGGCCTCCGGCCGCCATCAACTGCCACAGCTCGTCGGCGGAATCGATCGCGGACGGAAACCGGAACGCCATGCCCACGATGGCAATAGGTTCGCCGACGCGATGCGCACGCTGATTCATGCGGAACCACCCTCAATTCAAGCGGAGCGAGCCAACGACCGGGCAAGCCGCAGCTGGTGCGCGTTCGTCCAGCGATGGATCGGGACGACGTCGCACAGCTGCCGATCGAAGCAACCGCGGTCCCGAAGGGCAGGCCCGAACGGAGCTGCGCGGTTGCGGTCAGCTGAATCCTCCTCGTCGTGCAGGGATCGCTGTCCTCGGCGGGGCAGCCAGCGGCCGCCCGCGGTTCGGCTGCCCAGGTGCGGCGTTTCTTGCACCGAAGGATTGCCCGATCCGCCGGCGACCGCACCTGTCCGTTCCGCACGATGGAACCGGGCGCGCGCCGAAAGCCCGGGCTTGCGGAAACCTTGGCTCCGGACGGGCCTGGTCCTTGCCCTCGCCGATGATGCGCGGGCGAGGATCCGCCTCCTCGGCCAGGTCGTCCTGCATCGAGTCCCGCGAACGCGGCCCAGCAGACCGCGTTGCGGTCCGTCGACCTCGATCACTGCCCCGCGGCCGTAGCCGGGCCCGACGAAATCTGGATGCGCGCACCGGCATCGCGCAACTTGTCCGCTGGCAACCGCATTTGCGATGGCTCGGTGCAGGGATACCCGGGTGCCCAGTCTGAGGAGAATGCCGACCGCTGGGCGCCGCCCGTGTCATTCCTGCGTTCTCGGCACGGCGGCGCAGTACCAGTCACCGTACCGGCACCGCGGCGCCGTGCCGAGAACGCATGCCCACCAAGGCATAGTGCCGCGTGGTGTGGCTCCAGCCGGCGTTCGCGGTCTCGAAGTAGCGGGTCAGCTCGGCGGCATAGCCCGGACGCAGCTGCTCGATGGCGGCGCGGCCGGCCGCCACTCGCTCGATCCACTGCTGGATGGTGCGCCGGTAGTGCTCGGTCAGGTCGTAGCAGCCGATTACGCTGAGCCGTGCCTCCTCGAATCCCTCTACCAGCTGCGACAACGGACGGAGCACTCCCCCTCCGAAAATGTCCTCGACAACGTGCCGGCTAGCCGGGCGATCCGCGTATTCGGCGGAAGCCGCTGAGCTTCTGAAACACGACGCGGAAAGGTAAACCCGGCCGCCTGGCCGCAGGTGGCAGGCGATTTTGCTCAGCGCCGCAGCGAGATCGGGGATTGCCTCGGCCACGCCGACGAGCGTCACCGCGTCGTAGATCGCATCGCCCAGATCGGCATCCTCGAAGGAGGATTGCACGAGCGAGACCTGCTCGCCGATGCCCTGTGCCATGGCCCTCGAGCGGATATACCCGGCCTGATTGGGTGCGGGCGTCACGCCGGTCACCTGGCAGCCGCGCTCAGCGAGGAAGCAGACCATGCTTCCCCACCCCGAGCCGATGTCCAGCACCCGCTCCCCGCCCCGAATTCCGAGCAGGTCCGCAACCATCCGAAGCTTCGTCTCCTGGGCTTCGTCCAGCGTCTCGCCACCGTCCTGATAAACGCCGCAGGTGTACTTCATCCGCGCACCGAGAAATGTCTCGAAGATTTCCGGATCCTGATCGTAGTGAACGTTCGTGGCATTGCGCGTCATAGTCGTGCCTCACCGTTCCGGTGGTTGCGGGCAAGTGGCGGGACTTGTGCCCGCTCTCAGACGACGGGCCGCGAGCAGGCGCTGGGGCTTGCCACTGGTGGTCCGGCTTATCCAGCCGGGCGGCACAGTGCGGACGACCACCTCCCCCAGTCCCAGCGCCTCGCTCACCCGGCGGCGGACAACCTCTCGCAGTTCCGCTCGTTCGGCGGACGGCAACTCGGTTTCCACAGCCACTCCCATCGCCTCGCCGTCCGCCTGGTCCACGCGGAACGCCACGCAACGGCCGCGATGCACTCCCGGTGTCCGGCCGGCCGCGGTTTCGGCGTCTTCCGGGAAGAAGTTGCGGCCGTGGACGACGACCATCTCGCTGCGTCGTCCGGTGACGAAGAGATCGCCGTCGAGGACGAAGCCGAGATCGCCGGTGCGCAGCCAGGAACCGTCGAAGAGAACTTCGGTCGCGGCAGGGTCGCGGTAGTAGCCGGTGGTGACTGCTGCGCCGCGGATCTGGATTTCGCCTATCGTGCCCTCGCCGAGCTTCTCGCCGTCCAGGCCGACGATCCGCAACTCCAGCCCGTGGACCGCCCGGCCGACGCTGACCAGCGCCTTCCGCTGCGGGTCGTTTTCCGGGACCAGCCGGACGGCCGCTCCCTCCGCGAGCCGGTCCCGATCGGCGCGGACGATGCGCGGTGGCTGGCCCGGCGCGGGGAATGTCGCGGCGAGAGTGGCTTCGGCCAGCCCGTAGACGGGGAACATTTTTTCGGGCCGGTACCCGACCTTGCTCAGGACCCTGTCGAACAGTTCCACACCGGCGGGCTGCACGGGTTCCGCTCCGTTGAAGGCGAGTCGCAGGCTGTCGAGGTCCAGACCATGGTCGCCCTGCCGGCGGACGGCCTCGGCGAGCAGGGTGTAGCTGAAGCTAGGGCCGGAGATGACCGTCCCGCCGTGCTGGGTGAGGTGCCGCAGCAGACCGACCGGATCGCGGAGAAACGCCAGTGAATCGAAGACGTGCACGGACGCGCCGTGCAGCACCTGGCTGAGCAGGCCGAACAAACCCATGTCGTGGTAAGTGGGAACCCACTGCACGAGCACGTCTTCCCGGGTGAACTCGGCCGAGATCAGAATCGCCCGCAGCCCGGCCAGAACTGTCCGGTGAGTGAGCATCACGCCCCGGGGGCGCCCAGTGGTGCCCGAGGTGAACTGCACAATGGCCAGATCGTCCGGCTCCGGCGTCGGCAGCTGCCCGGGCAGTGCGGTCTCCGGGGTGGGACGCAACACGACGAGATCAGGGTTCTCGGCACTCAGCGCGACCGCGATCTGCCGCCAGCCGGTATCCGCGATCAAGTGCCGGATGCCCGCGGTCCGGACGATCCGGTCGATCCGCTCGACGACCCTCGCCGTATCGGCGGACCTCCCCGGCACCGGGAGCACGCTGACCGCCGCGCCGGCGCGCAGGACGCCGAACAGGCATGCCAGGAACTCCGGCCCGGTGCCGTGGATGAGCCCCACCAACTCGCCCGGGCCGATCCCGTCGCGCTGCAAGCGGGCGGCGTAGCCGTTCGCCAGCGAATCCAGTTCGGCGCTGGTCAGCACCTCCCCGGTCCCGGGGTACACCGAGGCAGCCGCGGGATACGCCTGTGCGACGAGGTGCAGCGCGGCGCCGAGCGTTTTCCCGGGCAAGATCTGTTTCGCGATCATCCTGTGCTCACGTCCTTGTCTCAGGGCTGGACGCCAGGTTGGGGCGGGTGGGTCCGGCGTCGGCGAAGAGCCAGCCCGAGGCGGCGCAGACGCCAGCTCTGGTAGCGGATACGCACCATGGTCCAGCGCGCCGCCACGGGGTTGCCAACTGTCGCCAATGCGTCTCGCCAGGCGCTCTCGGGCTCGCGAACCCCGATCAGGGTGGCGACCAGGGCGGGCTTCCCCGCATCCCGGCTCAGCGTGAACGTCACCCGCAGTTCGTTCCCGGAGAGGTGGGCGTGACTCTTGTACAGGCCGGTCAACGGGAAGAACGGGGAAACGTAAAGCGCCTTGTCGAAACTCGCGCGGCCGAGCGGATCCGGCCTCACTACGTAGCAGTGCCGGTCGCCGAAGGTGTTGCGAACCTCGAAGACCAGGCAGACGAGCCGACCTGCCCGGTCATGGCACCAGTACACCGTGATCGGATCGAACACGTAGCCGAGCCCGCGGGACTGGGAAAGCATCAGCACCCGGCCACCCGCCAGATCAATCCCGTTGAGGCCGAGCAAGAAGTCCACGTTGGCGCGCAGGGGCCGGCCGGGATCGCCCAGATGGTCTGCCGAATTGACACTGCGCAGCAGCCGGGCGACGCGGCCGCGCCGATCCGGCACGTCGAGGTCCGTCAGCCACAACCGCATGCGATAGCGGAACGAGAAACGGGTGCCCTCCGCTCGGTGGTGCGTGACCACGCACCGGTACCTCACCATTGGACGCCCAATGCCCGCGCGGCCTCCACCCCGGAGCGGCAACCGTCCTCGTGGAAGCCCCAGCCGTGATACGCGCCGGCGTAAGCCAAGGCAGCGGAATTGAGGCCGGCCAGCCTGCGCTGGGCACGCAGGCTCTCGCCGGTGTAGAGGGGGTGCTCGTAACGCATGGCGGCCAGCACCTGGCCCGGGTCGACGCGGTCGGTCGCGTTGAGGGTCACCACGTAATCAGTTTCGGCGGGCAGGCCCTGCAACTGGTTGAGGTGGTAGCTGACGCTGACGTCGGTGTCGCTGGCAGCACAGCGGTCTTGCCGGTAGTTCCACGATGCCCGGACGCCTGCGGCCGCTGGCAACAGCCGGGAATCGGTGTGCAGAACAACGTCGCTGGACACGTAGCTGAACGCCGCCAGCACCTCCTGCTCCTCGGGGGTGGGATCGGTGCACATGGCCAGGGCGTCTGCCGGGTGGGTGCCGATCACCGCGGCATCGAAGAACTCAGTGCGACCCTGCTCATCGGTCACCTCGACTCCCCCGGCTGCTCGGGTTACCCCGATCACCCGCGTGGCAGGGCGGACGTCCGGAAGCCCGGCGACGACGCGGCGCACGTACTCCGCCGAGCCGCCGACGATCGTCCGCCATCGGGTCGCCGTGCTGCCGTGCAGCAGACCGTGATTGGACAGGAACTGGAAGAGATACCAGGCCGGGTACCGCAGCGCGCCGCTGGGACCGCAGGACCACACCGCACAGACCAGCGGCAACACCAGATGCCGTCCGAAATACTCGGAATAGCCGCCTTCGGCGAGGAACTCGCCGAGGGTGAGCGAGGTCTCGGGGCTGGCCAGCACTTCAGCGGTCCGGCCGGTGAAACGACCGAGCTCAGCAAGGGCTTTTCCCCAGATGACGCGGTCGGCAGACGGCGGCCGGTTCGGCACGGACCGCAGCGTGCTTCCGCTCAGATACCGCAGACCGCACCCCTCGCAGCTGACCGACATCGACATTTCGGAACCTCGAGTGTTGACCCCGATTTCGGTCAGCAGCCTGGTCAGCAACGGGTAGTTCCCCGCGTTGTGCACGATGAACCCGGAGTCCGCCGCCAGTGGCGCCGCCCCCACCTGGTGGGTGTGCGCGTGCCCGCCCAGCCTCGCGTCCGCCTCGAACAGCGTGACGTACCGTGCCCGGCTGAGGACGTGGGCGGCCGTCAGGCCCGCGACGCCGGAGCCGATCACCGCGACGGTGGGGCGGGTCGTGCTCACTTCGCCTCCAGAACCAGCCGGGAAAGGTGGTTTCTCAGCAGCGCCGGGCGGACGACCGGGGGCTCAGTCACCCGCAGCGCGGGGAAACGACGGTAAATGCTGGCCGGCAGCCGACAGAGCACCATCCGCACCAGCGACTGGCCTAGGCAGCTGTGCGCGCCGTGCCCGAAGGTCAGCGCCCGGTCCAGACCGGGGCGGGATGGGCGGAAAACGTCTGGGTCGGCCCAATGCGCCGGGTCCCGGTTCGCCGCAGCGGTGAAGACCATGACCGCCTCGCCGGCGCGGATCGAGACACCGCCCAGTTCGACGTTCTTCCAGGCGACTCGCACCGTACCGTGGGCCGGGGCGTCGTAGCGCAGCAATTCCTCGACACTCGCATCAGGCGCCAGCGGGCCGGAAAGGATGCGTTCCCGTTCTTCCGGGAACCGGTTCAAGGTCTGGATCAGGTTGCCGACAGCACCGGTGAGGTTGACGAGCCCAGGGCCGATGATTCCGACCGCCTCGGCGGGGGAAAGACCCTCCATCGCGGATCCGCGCCCGGCTGCTCTGGCCGCGAAGTCGAGGAGCGTGCCCGCGGCTTGATCGTCGAGCAGTTGCGGAGCCTCGTCGATCACCTTCGCGAAGGCCCACGCGGCGGGCAGGACGGCCTGCGTGTCGGCCGCCGAAACGCCGAGGAGGGCGGCGAAGACGCCCGCGACGAGCGGCTCGACGACCGTTTCCATCACCTCGACGGAACCCGTCCGGGAGAATCTGACCGCCAGCCGGTCCATGGCCTGTTCGATACAGTTTTCTACCCGGGCTTCGAAATCCCCGCCCAGCGCATGGGCGAGAGCCCGGTGCATGGCGGAACGAGCCGCCCGGTGGCCGGCGCCCTTGAGCGTCACCAAGTCCGCGCTCAGCAGTGCAGCCGGATGGCTCCGCCAACCCGGCTGCACGACGTCGCGCCGCGCGGGGGTCGGCGGCCCGAAGCGGTCAGTGGCGTGCAATACCTCGGCGACCTCCGGGTATCCCAGGACCGCCACTCCGCGCCAGATCCGGAACACCGGGCCGAAGGCCCGGAGCTGAGAGAGAATCGGATACCGCGCGCCGTGCCCGGTCGCTCGGCGCATCCTGGCGAGCAGCACTGCCGCCTGCCGGTTGCCGGCAGAGGGGGACATCACGCCGCACCGCCGGGGAGGCGGACCACCTGGGCAGCGTGGGCCAGGCCGGCTCCGAAGCCGAGCAGCAGGGCGAGCCCGTGCGGTGCGGTACCGCCTTCGGCAAGCACTCTGCTCATCGCCAGCGGAATGGAAGCCGCCGATGTGTTGCCCTGCTCAGCGACGTCGAAGGACACCTGGACCTGCTCGGGAAGGTCCAGGGCTGTCGCGACCGCGGCGACGATCCGCCCGTTGGCCTGGTGCGGGATGAACACGCTGAGGTCGGCCACGTCCACCCCGGCCAGCTTCAGCGCCTGGCGGGCTACCGGTGCCATCTCGCGGATCGCCCACCGGTACACGGCCGTCCCCGACATCTCGAGCCGCCCGGGCCAGGGACCGGCCGGGTCCTCGCGCAGCCGGTCCCAGGGCGCAGCCTGGCGGATGACGTCTTTCCGGCTGCCGTCCGCGCCCCAGACGACCGGGCCGATCGCCGTCTCGTCCGCGGGGCCGACCACGACCGCGCCGGCGCCGTCCGCGAACAGGAACGCTGTCGACGGGTCTTCCAGATCCAGCATGTCGCTGATCCGTTCGGCTCCGATGACGACGACGTACCTGCTGTTCCCTGCCCGGACGATGTCGCTGGCCAGCGCGAGCCCGTAGCAGAAACCGGCGCAGGCGGCGGAGAGGTCGAACGCCCCGGCGTTGACGGCGCCGATCTCGGCTGCCACGACCGGTGCGACGGCAGGGGTCTGCTGCAGGTGCGTGATCGTGGCGACGATGACGCACCCCACCTCCTCCGGTTCGATCCCGGCGTGCGCAAGAGCGCTTTTCGCGGCGCAGGCGCTCATCACGGTCAGGGTTTCGGTCTCGGTGGCCCAGCGCCGGCTGTGGATGCCGGTGCGGGCGACGATCCATTTCTCCGGCAGGTCAAGGGTCGCCGCGATCTCGACGTTGTGCACGACTCGGCTGCCCCGATGGGCGCCGACACCGAGAATGGCAGTGGCGCCGCGATGCTTCGCGGCCTTGATCCGGGCAGGCATCAGTGCGCCTTCCCGGGGAGCCGCAATTCGCCCGTCCGGCTGTTTACCGCGCTCATCGCGTAGTGTTTGGCGGTGTAGCCCCAGCTGGCGTTCGCGGTCTCGAAGTATCGGCTGGTCTCCTCCGCGAATCCGGGCTGGACCAACTCCAGTTCCGTTCGCCGCGCCGCGATCCGCTCCTGCCAGGCTTCGATAGTGCGCCGGTAGTCCGCGGTGAGGTCGGTGATCGACGAGATGCCGAGACCAGCGTCCTCAAAAGACCTCACCAGGCCGGAGAGCGTCGGCATGACGGTGTAGCCGAACACCTCGACCGCGTGCTCACTCGCCGGCCGCGGCTCGTATTCCGCCTTGTCCGCGGCGCTGCGGTAACAAGAGGAGGACACATACAGCCGACCCCGCAGTTTCAGCAGCCGCCGGATGGTCTTCAGCGTTTCGACGTGGTCGGGGAAGTGTTCCAGCACGCCGATCGCACTGACGGCGTCAAAGCTGCGCTCGGGCAACGACACTCGCTGAAACTGCGCCACTTCCAGCTGAACCCGACCAGCCACCCCGGCGGCTTCCGCCCGCGCCGCGATGAACGCTGCTTGCCGCGGCGACGGAGTCACCCCCACCACGTCGCAGTCCAGTTCCCGGGCCAGGAACAAGACCATGCTGCCCCAGCCTGAGCCGATGTCCAGCACTCGCTCGCCGCCGCGCAGCCCGAGCAGGTCCGCCACGAAGCGCAATTTCGCCTCCTGCGCCTCGTCCAGGGACTCCGCACCGGTGGCGTAGAGGCCGCTGGTGTACTTCATCCGCCGGTCGAGGAACATCTCGAACAGCTGCGGCGACTGGTCGTAATGCCGATTGGTGACCGCTTCTGTCATCGAGTTGCCGCCTGGTGCGCGGCGACAACGAGCTCGACCAGGTCCGCCACTGTCTCGGCATCCCGGATTTGCTCGTCGTCGAATTCCAGTTCGTACTCGCGTTCGAGGCGGGAAACCACGCGCAGCAGGCGCACCGAATCGGCACGGGGCAGTTCGTCGAGATGATCCGTCTCGACGATCTCGCCGGTTCCCGTCCCCAGCTCCTGGGCCAGGTGATCGCGGACATCCCGCAAGACGGCATCTCGGGATAGGCTCATGTGCACGGTCCGTTCGGTTCGGTCGGGGCCGGGCCAGCCGTCCCGAGGTCGAGCAAAGCAAATTCGGCACTGTCCGCTCCGTGGCCGACGAGGGACACGACCGTGCCCTCCCAGCAGAACGTCCGACCAGGCAGCCGCGGTCCGGCCGGCATACTGACAGCCGGGCCGTCCGGCGACCAATGCACCCGGTATGCACGCAGACTCGGCCATCTGCCGAGGGCTGCCTTGTAGGCGGCTTCCTTCAGCGTCCACAGCACTGTCGGATCGAGGTTGGCAGGAAGCGTCTCGCCAGGTCCGATGATGCGCCTCGCCAGCACTGCATCACACTGCCCTTGACCCTCCACATCGATGCCGACCTGACAATCGGACGACCCGACAGCGCAGGCGACTCGATCGCCGGTGTGGGAGAGCGAGAGCGCGATCCCGCGCAAACCGCGCACCACAGGTGCACCGGACAGCCGATCGGGTACCAGTTCCGCCTCCGCGGCACGTGCGCCACAGTGCAAACTGAGGGCTGCTCGCGCAGTGAGTCGACCGATCAGCCACTCCCTGCGACGCCACGGCGGGTACCGCTCCGCGGTATGCCGGTCCCACTCGCTCGGCTTGGTCGAATCAAGGTCAATCCCGGTCCAATCGGCCAGTACGGCAGACTCGATCTTCCCGGAGGACGGGACCGGTCCGACGCGGGTGTCAGACGCGAGGGTCACGGCAGGCGCCCCAGCGAGTCGATCAGCTGGAGCACATCGTCGCTGTCGGCCCGGCCAGGGGTGTCGACGAAATCGGAAACCAGCCGAGCCAGCGCACCGTACGCTTCCGTGTGGTCGTAGCCGAGCGCGTCCGCGAGCTGGAACGACCAACGCCGGTAGCCGTCGAGCGTCGACGCCAGGGGCATCCGAAAGGTCGCGACCACGTCCTTCAGATACGGTGCCGCCGCGGGACCGTCCATTTCGAGGTAACCGGCCACCAGCTTCGAGTAGAGCGCGAAGTGACGGGCTTCGTCACGAGCCATCAGCTTCAGCAGTTCACGCAGGACCGGCTCCGTCACGCCAGACAGAAACCGCTGATAGAATAATTGAGTGGCCTTCTCTTGAATGAGGGTGTAGGCGAATGCCTGCAGCGGATGCTCGTAGGGCAGGCTGAACGGCTTCGTGCCCTCCTGCGCCAGTTCGACCAGCAGATCGTCCTCGTTGTCGGCAATACCCGCGGCCAGCTGATAGCGGGTCAGCGCCGAAGCGTGCCGCTCCTCCTCGTGCGCCCAGGTCACGAAGAACCGGAAGTACTCGCGATTGGCGCAGAACACCGCCACGTCGCGATCGGCGCCGGTCACCGGAAAAGTGGTGAGCAGCCAGTCCAGGTATCCCGGCAGGTGATCTTCGATGAAAGTGATGAACCGGACCGCCGATCGGTCCAGCGCGGTGAGCCGATCAGCGTCGAGTCTTGCCCAGTCAAGGCTTTCGACCTGCCAGGCGTTCGTGCCGCCCCGATGCACCGCGGGCCCCACGGCGGCACGAATCACGTTGAGGGGAAGCGACTTCTGCCGAGCGAGAATCCTGGCCATTGGCCGCCTTCCACCTTCCCTGTCAGCGATCAGAAACGACGGGATTTATCAAAAATTTCTTCGATGATCTCGATCTCGCAGCGGAAGCCGCGATCCATAAGAGCATGTCTCATTTGGCACGTTTCTTGCAGCCGGCGATGGCGGCGCCGAGCGTGAGGAAGGCGAGGTAGTGGCTGGGTTTGCGTTCGCAGCGGATGGTCAGACGTCGACAGCCGGGGAGCCACGCGATCGATCGCTCGACGACCCGCCGGCGCCGGCCGAGGTTCCCGGCGGACTCGACGCCTTTGCGGGCGATGCGCGGGATGATCCCGCGTCGGCGCCGCCAGTCGCACAGGGCGGGAATGTCGCAGGCCTTGCCGGCATGGAGCCTGACAGCTTCGCGTCGCCGTGGTCCGCAGCGGGAGCGAATCGCCGGAATCGCATTGACCCGCGGTTTGAGCGCGTGGCTGTCGTGGGTGTTCGCTGCGGAGATCCGGCGATCAGGGGCAGGCCCCGGTCGGACAGGACGTGGATCTTGGAGCCGGATTTGCCGCGGCCGACCGGGCTCGGGCTGGTCAGTCCGCCCCTTTTCGGGCCCTGACGGATGCTCCGTCCAGGACCGCGCGGGACCAGCCGATCATGCCTTGGCCGCCCAGTTCGTCCAGCACCGCACGATGCACAGCGCGCCACAGTCCAGCCTGGGTCCATTCGGTGAACCGCCGATGCGCCGTCGGTACGGTCACCCCGAAGCTGGGCGGCAGATGCCGCCAGGCGCAGCGGCCGGTCAGCACGAACACGATCGCCCCGAACACCATCCGGTCGCCCGCTCGCGATATGCCGCCGCCCCGCGGGCGCGTCTTTCCTGGCGGGATCAACGGCTCCGCGAGCGCCCACAACTCCTCCGGCACCGGACGCCGCGACAACTCGTCCGTCACAAGTCATGATCATGCCCGCACCTCAATCAAAACCCAAGTGAGACACGCTCTAAATCAACGGATCACGGAAAAGCGCCAGCCTCTTTCCTGATCAATGATTCGACAGGGCATCGGCCTCGAACGCTAATGCGAAAACCGCCGACCGTGCAACAGCTGCGGGGCGAGCAAGAGATTATCGGGCAGAGATTCCGCAGAAAGTGCCTCGCTGCCGTTTCCCGGCCAGGAGGCAGTACGCCGATCACAGCCAAGAACCGCGCTCGCGACGCGCACGGCTTGCTCGACCCCGGCTTGACATCCGTCGGTCACGACGAGCATCGGAGGGCAGGTCCCAGGCCGTCGGCTTGGTTGGCATCATCCGCACCGCGGCGATCATCGCGCTGGCCGCGTCCTCCGGCATGCGGGCGAGCGAGCTGATGGAGCTGCGTGTCGGAGGTCGCCGCGTCGACGAGCCTGTTCCTGGTTTGAAGCGGTTCCGCGTCGCAAGCAAGATCATCAAGGTCGGCCCCTGGGCGGCACCGATGGCGAATGGATCGTCATCGAGCCCGCTTACCGGGCCGTCGAACTCCCCGAACAGCTGCACGAAGATCGCCGTGAGGGCGCACTGCTGTTCGGCCGCTTCGCCTTCTACTTCCGCTACATCTGGTTCCGCAACTGGGTCGACTCGCCTGCTGGCGCCCGTCTCGGACTGGCGCCGATTCCAGAAGAGCCGGTCACGTTGCGGATGCTCGGAAGGACGCTCTCTTTGGAAATGGCCTACCGGCCGGGCGGAGTTCTCGCCGCCAAGATCCACCTGAAGCACTGCGTCGTCGCGACCACCGAAGACTACGCATCACGCCCCGGCGGCACCCAAGCCGAACTGCTTGCCGAGGTCAACAAACACGAGGCCGACCGCAACCCCGAACTCGTCCTCGCGGAGTTCCGCAGCTACCAGCAAGGCATCCTGCGCGCCGGGCCCGGCGCGCGCAGCCTCACCGAGTTCTTCGCCAGCATCGACGGCGACCTGCACACGGAACCTGTTGCGGCACCACGAATCCAGCGCAACGACCGTGACATTCTCAACCTACTGTCCCAACGCGCCAACGTGCCGCACCTGGGCCCAGCGAACTACTGCTGGTTCACCGACCCCTCCCGGGCCCTCTGCCTCAAGCTGGCGGGCACCCCGACCGCGAGGAAACCGCTGATCGGCATGTGTGATTCCGCGCGCTGCCCGCAGGCAACCCACCACCAAGTTCACCGAGGCGTCTGGGCCGAGCACAGCGAACGCACCAAGACATTCCTCGGCCAGCTCGGCAAAACCCGCACCGCTGAACGCGAGCGCCTCACCAGCGACCACACCCGGGCCCAGCGCGTCATCGCCGAGATCGATGCCGCCGCCAGCAAGGACCTGCCGTGAGGATCAGTGCCGCCCAGCGCACGCAGAACGAGAACCGCGTCCGCGCCGCCCTGGACCGACTGCTCCGCGGGGAGATTCCTGTGGGGGCTGCGACGTCAAAACCCTCGCCGCGCAGGCGGGCGTCGATCGCAGCGCCTTCTACGGCTCCCGGCCCTACGCGCACCTGCGCGTCGAGTTCGAACAGCGGCTTCAGCAGCTGCAAGACGCCGGACACATCCCGGATCCCAAGGCTGCCAGATCGAACGCCTCAAGACAGAGATCAACAAGCTCAACGACCGCCTGGCCCAGGCGAACTCGACGATCGAACAGCTAGCCGGCTTCCGGACCCAAGCCCTGGCACGGCTGGTCGCCCGGCGCGAGGAAATCCACCGGCTACGCGCTGCCACAGCAGGGAACGCGAACGTCGCCCACCTCCCGGCCACCCGACGCAAGGTCATCGGACCATGCTGACACCGCACTCCACGGTGACGTCGATCACAAGGGCTCGGCCTTGTCGCCGCACACGCAGCGATCTGCGTCGCGAACGCGGCGCTCGGGGATCGTCCCGGTCAAACGCGGCACGAACCCAGCCGCACACAGCTTCTGCGGACACAAGGCACTTCTGCGCCGGCGGTCTCTCTCCGTCCGGTTTGGGCTTGATCTCCATCCGGGAGCTTCTCGGGCACGCCTGGCTCGCCTCGACCCTGAACTGCGTTCACGTGCACCGCACGCGGATCGAAGAAGCCTGGCTCGCCGGCCGGCAGCGCGCCGCC